>JAJYVU010000084.1 GCA_021791875.1 Acidobacteriota bacterium
CTCAACACACTATCTGGCCCTCGCTACTGCTCAAAAAGCACCGGCAAACGAAAACACGTCCCTAATCACGCACCGGAATCAGCACCTGTGAGAAATGCGGGCTAGAGCATTTTCACTGATGCTTTGAGGTGTTCTGGATCGATCCGGTGTGGCCGTTCCTTGATGGAACGTCCACGCCTACTTCCCTGTTCTCCCCTACACCTACAGTAGTGAAAGTGCTCTAATCCAGCCGGACGAGGAATGCCGCGCCCTGCGAGGGGTGGACTGTGCGTTCGATCTGCATGGCGAGATTGCGGTTGCCGTCGTAGGGGCGGATGCGGACCCAGTCGCCGGTGGGGCCGCGGAATTCGATGACGCTGGCCGAGCGGTACCTGCGCTGGAGGCGGTGCTCGAGGTGAACGGCGGCGCGTTTGCTCTGGAAGGCGCCGATCTGGACGGCCCAGGCACCGCCATAGTCGAGGGGCTCAGGCGAATAGTAGACAGAGACGCGGACGCGGCCGAGGCCAGCGCGATAGATGCCGACAGCGCGGGCGGATGCGGCGGAAAGGTCGATGATGCGGCCGGGGATGAAGGGTCCGCGATCAGTGATGCGCATGACGGCGGACTGTCCGGTGCGGAGATTGGTGACCTTGACGATGGAGCCGAGCGGGAGGGTGCGGTGCGCGGCGGATAGCTCGTTCTGATGGTAGACGCTGCCGTCGGCGGCCTGGTGGTGGTTGTACAGGGGGCCGTACCAACTGGCGATCCCGACCTCAGTGTAGATGGGGCGGTGGGATTCGACGTATTGCTGGTCGGCGGTGAGCCCGGCCAGGGGCTTTGGCGGATAGGCCGGCTGTGACGGGTAGGTGTTGTAAGAGGGTGTGTTCGCGGTTGGCGACGGCGGAGGAGGCGTGTAGGCCGCGACGCGGCGGCGGGCACATCCGGTGACGGCGACCAGAGAGGCGGAGAGCAGCAGGACGGGGAGGGCGGCGCGGGATCGAGTCATAGGCGGAATCTGCTAACGCTTGGGGCCTTTTTCGAGTTCATCGGCAAGTCTGGTGAGTTGTTCTCCGGCACGGCGCAGGGCCGTGAAGGATTGCTTGCGGACACCGGGAACGACCTCGTCGTTGAGGTAGGCGATGATGCGGCGGATTTCGGCCTCGGCGACGCCGCCCATGGTGCCGACGCGGCGGGCGAGGTCTTCGAGCGGGCTGGGAGGCTGCTGCGGGTTCTGGTCCGTCATGGTAACCAACTCCAAAACTATGGGTTCAGTATTCGGGAGCGGGAAAGCAAAGGTCAATCGCGGCTGGGGAGCATGTGCCGAGGCGATTACCCCGCGAAGACGGGGCTGAAATGCAGCGAATACATCTCTGGGATGGCGATTCTGTCTCTAAGCCGTTGAAAGCGTGTGAGTACGCATTGGCTCCAATACGGGGATGGGGGGGGATGGCTACGGTTGGGCGTCCGGAACAAATTTTTGTTGCTGGGGCTGCTGCTGTGGGCGGCGCCGTGGCTGATGGCGCAGGCGGCTCGAAGTAGCCGGGTGGCAGCCCTGCCGGATGCGCCTGTGCCGCAGGGACTGCGTATGGCGGAGCAGGACGCGACGCAGAATGGACGGCTGCCGGCAGGACCTGCGTGGAGACCGAGGCCCTGCACGAAGGGTGCGTGCAGTCTGCAGAACGAGCACGGAGGGCTTTGCTGCGCGAGGAATGAAGACCGATTCCGGATGTACCTGCAGGCGCAGACGTATCACATCTACACGTCGCGACAACTGGGGATCCTGGCGGCGAAGGACGTGGCGGACCCGTTCAATCTGCTCTCCGTGCTGGGGAGTGCGGCGATTATCGTGGGGAGCGATTCGCACTCGATATACGGGCCTGGGATGCCGGGGTTGGCGCGTGCGACCGGGGTTTCCCTGGCAGAGAACATGACGGATGAGTTTTTCGGGACCTTTCTGATTCCGTCGTTCGATCACCAGGAGCCGGGGTTCCGGCGGATGCCGAACCGGTCATTGCTGCGGAGGCTGGTGCACTGCGGGACGCAGGTGTTCTGGACGCACAGCCAGACGGGAGCGCCGATGATGAATTACTCAAACGTGGTAGGGACGATTGCGGAGGAAGGCGTGGCGGTGACGTATGTGCCGTTTCGCCACCAGGGCTGGCTGCATTCGGCCGAGCGCGTGGGGCTGGATTACGCGACCGACCCGATCGGGAACCTGATCAACGAATTTGTGCCGCAGGTGGCGAGCCACATCAACGTGCGAATCGTATTCTTCCAGAACATCATCAACCGGGTGGCGACGACGGTAGGCGAGCCGCCGTCGATGTGAGCGTTGAGAGCGATCGTGGCTGAGGGCTGCGCGTTACCGGCTGCGTGAATTCTCTTTTTCTTTGCCCAGTTCCTGGCCAAGACGAGATGGTGCGGAGCAGGTACGAGTGATTTCCGGGGAAAAGTAGCTTGCCATTCAGATGCGTAGTTCGCCACCGGCTGCAAATTCTCGCAATTCGGCTGCAGGAAGGTTTCAGTCCGGAAAGGATGCATCTATTCTTAGAATGCTTAAGTGGCCACCCGACAAGGGGTTATCCGTAGCCGACCTTGCGCTGAGGAGTTGGGCCGCGGAGCGGAAAAGCTGGCTGTAGCAGAGGCGCCAAGAGCGCAGGCAACGTTCTCAAAGACCAGGAGATTTTGAAGTATGTCAAAAGCTGTGAAATATGCCGAGCGCGCAGTCACGATTGCTGCTCAGGGTGCGTGGTTAGTTTATGAGAAGCTGAACAGCATCAACCCCAACCCGTCGTTCACGCCGAAATGGTCGGACAAGCCGCTGCTGAAGTCGTATGAGAAGGAGAAGCCGCCGTTGGGCTGGCCTCGTACGACGGACTCGCTGTGTCCGAAGTGCGTGCCTGAGATTCGCCAGCAGATTCTGGACGGCAAGCTGCCGCACGAGATCCTCCTGAATGAGAAGGTGGGCGAGATCAAGGCGCAGATCATCGAGCGGGACGGCAAGATCCTGATGGTGAAGGACTGCCCGAAGCACGGTCACTTTGAAGACATCATGTCGATTGACACGGCGTTCTTCCGCCACCTGGAGGAAGTGTTCCCGGGGCGCGACATTCGCGCGCACAACGACGAGAAGCTGCACAACCACGGCACGTCGACGGTGACGCACGGGCGTGGCTCGGTGCTGACGATCGACCTGACGAACCGCTGCAACATGATGTGCGATCCGTGCTTCATGGATGCGAACCAGGTGGGATTTGTGCATGAGCTGACCTGGGAAGAGATCAAGACGATGCTGGACAACGCGATGACGATCAAGCCGCGGCGCCAGATGTCTGTGCAGTTCTCGGGCGGGGAGCCGACACTTTCGCCTTACTTCCTGGACGCGATTGCCTATGCCCGGAAGGTGGGCTACAACTCGGTGCAGGCGGCGACGAACGGCATTGAGTTTGCGAAGTCGAAGGAGCTTTGCCGGGCGGCTGCCGAAGCGGGTCTGCGGTATGCCTACCTGCAGTTTGACGGCATCGGCAACGCGGCGAACTCGCACCGCAAGGTGGGGAACCTGTTCGACGTGAAGCTGCAGGCAATCCACAACCTGCACGAGGCCGGCGTGGACATCGTCCCGGTGACGACGATTATCAACGGCATCAATAATGAGCAGGTGGGACGCATTGTCCAGTTCGCGCTGGACAATCCGAAGACGATCAGCTTCATCAGCTTCCAGCCGGTTTCATTCACGGGCCGCGACGAGGACATCACGGATGAGCGGCGCATGGCGCAGCGCTACACGCTGAGCCACATGGCGCACGACGTGAAGAACCAGACGGGCCTGGGCGTGCCGGAACGCGACTGGTTCCCGATCAGCTTTATGAGCACCTTCTCGGACTTTGGCGACCTGGTGCACGGGCCGAACGCGGAGTGGGGCCAGCTGAGCTGCGGCTGCCATCCGAACTGCGGCGTGGGCATGGCGCTGATGATCGACAAGGAGACGAAGGAAGCCGTGCCTGTGACGGCGTTCCTGAACGCCGACCGCCTGGCGAAAGACGTTGCGAAGATCAACGACGCGGCGCGCGGCAAGATGGTTTCCGGCCTCGGCATTGCGCTGGCTCTGCTGCGGAACTACGATCCCCGGAAGTCGCCGACGCACTTCAGAATTGTGGACATGCTGAAGAAGTTCGACAAGTGTTTCGGCGTGACGGGCCACGACTACGGCAGCGTGACGGGCGACCGCACGATGGCCGACATCCAGAAGCGGCGCGCGGACCGCTGGAACTTCCTGTTCATCGCGGGCATGTGGTTCCAGGATCTGTTCAACTACGACTTCCGGCGCACGGAGCAGTGCATTATTCCTTATGCGACGCAGGAAGGCGAGATCAGCTTCTGCGCGTACAACACGGGCATCGGCTGGCGGAACATCATCGAGAAGATGCACATGACGGCCACGCTGACCAAGTGGTACGACGAGCATGGGCGGCATGAGATCTTCGCCGGCGGCAAGAACGTGGGCATGAACGAAGGGACGCACGAACTGGTCCTGAACGAAGAGCACGTGCATGCTTCCGCCAACGACACATTCGAGAAGCTGGGCATCGCAAAGAACTCGCGCGAAGAGAAGCTGCGCGCGCGGGAAGCGAAGCTGAAGCAGGATGCCGAGAATGCGCGCATGGCGGCGCTGTATCGCCAGCATGTGCTGGGCGAGAAGCCGGTGGAAGGGATTGTTTCCATCGACTCGATCGCGCCCGCGAAGCCGGTGGCTCCCAAGGCGGAAGAGCCTGTCATGGGGGACTGACCGTCCAGGTTAGTCGCGCCTTGCGGCGCAAAGACTGAAGGCCATCCCGGTGGGATGGCCTTTTTGTTCGCCTGGATCGCTTGGATCCTGACTCTGATTATTCGCGTTTGGCGAGCGAGCGAATTTTCCTGCGGGCCGGCTGCTCGTAGTAGCGAAACACGATGACCGAGAGAGCCACAAGCAAGGGTGGAAAAAGGAACTGGTCCATGTATGGCCAGTGGAGGTAAGCCGCGTTCCATCGGTCAAGCCAGTTGTGGATGGGGTCCTGCAGGATGTAGAGGGCGTAACTGGCTCCGCCGAGGAGCACGAGCGGGCGCGACTCCAGCCAGCGCTTGAGGTGGCTTTCTCGAAAGGTCAGCAGCCAGAGGATCGCGGCAAACGTGCATTCCACGAGGAGCACGAAGCGGTGAAGGTTCAAAGTGAGGAGCAGTGCCGTGATGAGCAGCAACGCGGAGGTGGTTCTGTTGATGCTGAGTTGCGAGGGCGGCTGCGCGCGGGGCATGGACCTGGCCAGCAACATGCCGAGGAGAAACTCGGGCAGGCGCATGACAGGCAGGGGAATGTGCCGGGTGAACCAGGACAGACGGCCTCCGATGGCCGCTTGCGGTCCGGCGACGGCGAGGCTGATAAGCGCAATGAGAATGATGAAGGTGGTTCGGCGCTTTATTTTTGTGACTACGAAGAGCAGGAGTGGAAAGCACAGGTAGAAGAACCATTCGATCGAGAGGGTCCAGGCTGGGAAATTCCAGGCAGAGGGAAGTTGCGAGGGCAGCGTGGTCCAGGACTGAATCATGCAGAGGACCGCGATCACAGGCCAGGGATGGAGGCGAGGCGCGTAAAAGGGGATCTGGATGAAGAGGGCGAGAAGATAGACGGGATAGATACGGGCGAGCCTTGCAACGAGGAATCGCGGATAGGACTCCGCGCTCCATCGATCCGCATAGTTCCAGGTAAGGACAAAGCCGGAGAGGATGAAGAAGAAGGAGACTGCGAGGTATCCGTGAGAGAGGAACTGAGCGTCAAGGGATTTTGATTTTGCTGCAAAGTCGCGTAGATACAGGTGGAATAAGACCACGTATATTGCGGCAAAAAAACGCAGGCCCGTGAGAGCCTCGATCCGTGCATGTTGCTCTTGAACGTTCGATTCGGGGCTCGCTACAACTGCTCCCATTGCTGCCAATTTTAATGCTATTGGAAAAGTGGACTACGAATGACTTCCATGTGGACTCCATGGAACGGGCATGGCGGCATCTTCGGATTGCGTTGATTGCCGGCGGAAGCGGGAGTGGCGCTTGTGTTCCCACGGTTGAGCATGGCCGGCATTTGCGTGTTACAGCAGCAGGGTATCAGATTCAGCTGGCGATCTCCTCCACTTCTTCGAGAGAAGTTGTACGGTTGAGGGCCGCGGCGAGGGTTTGGGCCAGGTCGACGGCCTGCTGGCGGATTTCCGGGACGGCGATGGATTCGATGAGGTTACCGAGACGGCTGGGGCCCAGGGTGAAGAGATTGTCCGCGGCGCGACCGAGGTTATCGATGAGGGCGCCGTCGCGGGTGGTGCGAAGGCCGCCGCCGAGCGGTCCTGCGGTGGCGATGCCCTGGGCGAAGAGCTTTTTGAGCAGCGGGGAGTGGACGCGGCGGTAGTCGAGGCTGGGGCCGGTGCAGTTGATGACGCGGGCGGTGGTGAAGCAGGCCGGGCCGGTTGGGGTTTCGAGCGTGACGAGGGCCTGGCCGTGCTCGAGAGCGACGCCGTGGACGCGGCCCTTGTGAACGACCAGGGTTCCGGCGCTGAGTTCGGCTTCAATGATCTCCGCGATGGGCGGAGCCATGCGGTGACGGACGATGTCCCAGCGGCGCTGGAGGTGGCGGCGGAAGCGTTTGCGCTCGCGGAGCGACAGACGGAGCCAGAGGTCGTTGGTTGTGGCGCGGAGACTATCGACGGTGGCGCGCCATTCGGCGCCATTGCGGATGGCGGCGCGCAGGGCGCGCAGGTAGGCGACGCAGGTGGCGGGGGTGTCCAAGGGGATGGCGCTGGAGGCGAGCGGCGTGTATGGCGCGTGTCGCGTAGGAAAGACTCGATGGCGGGAAACGGCGGTAATGACGCCGCGGTGACCGGTTTCGCGGAGACGCAGGAGGACATCAATGGCGGTGAGGCCAGTGCCGATGACGGTGACGGGGGCGCTGGGATCGAGGCCGGCGTAGGCGCCGGCTTTCCAGGCATTGTGGCAATAGACGCCGGCGAGTTCTGCCTCGGGCGCGACGCCGGGCAGCGGAGCGGGATCGAAATTTCCGGCGGCGAGAACGGTGAGGTCTGCGTGCAGCTTGCGGCCGTCTTCGAGAGTGAGCCTGGCGCCCTCGGGTGTTGGGCGGTAGTCGACGACGAGGCCATGCCATGTTTCGACGCCCTTGGCCTCGGAGAAAATCTGCTGGATGTAGCGGCCGAAGACGGCGCGGGGCGCGAAGGTGTCGGGTGCGGCGGAGGGGTCGTGATGGGCGCGGAGCCAGCGGAGGAAATGATCGGGCTCGGCGGGCAGGGCGCTGATTTTTCCGGCGGGAACATTGAGCAAGTGACGGAGGCTCGGCGTGGAGTAGGCAAGGCCGGGTCCGAAGGCAGGCTGCTGATTGATGACGATGATGCGCGCGCCGGTCTGCCGCTGTGCGAGGTGATATGCGGTGAGAGTTCCGCTGACGCCACCGCCGATGATGGCGATGGTTTTGGGATCGGGGTTCGCGTAAGCCATACTTTGACCTTAGGGAAGAACGGGTGTCGATGGAATTCACAAATTCTTATGCGGCATAAGGCGAGCAGCGGCGGCAGGGAGTGGCAATTGGGGCGGGCGCGATGCGTACAATAGAGTGTTTGGGTCTCCAATCACAATTCCTGGCAGAAATGGAGCAATTCCTTGGCAGAAACGATCTATGATGTTGCGATTATTGGCGGCGGTCCCGCCGGATACACGGCAGCCATTCGCGGCGGTCAGCTTGGCCTGAAGGTGGCGCTGATTGAAAAGGAGCCGAAGCTGGGCGGAACGTGCCTGCACGTGGGGTGCATCCCGACGAAGGCTCTGCTTTTCAACGCGGAGATCTACGACTACGTGAAGGACGCCAAGGCGTTCGGCCTGGAAGGGCTGGGCGAGCCGAAGATCAACTGGAAGACGATTTTAGACAGCAAGAACCAGATCATCGCGAAGCATACGAAAGGCCTGGACTTCCTGATGCGGAAGAACAAGGTCACGGTGATTGCGGGCTATGGGAAACTGACCGGGCCGGCCAAGGATGGAGTGCATTCCATCGAAGTGACGACGAGCGGCAAGGGCAAGGCCGAGACGGTGAAGGCGAAGAACGTGGTTGTGGCGACGGGCTCGGACGCGAAGATGCTGCCCGGGCTGACTGCCAGCGACAAGATTCTGACGAATGTGGAGATGCTGGCGATCGGCGCGATTCCGAAGTCGATGGTGGTGATTGGCGCGGGCGCCGTAGGCGTGGAGTTCGGGTCGATTTTCCGGAGCTTCGGGTCGGAGATCACGATTGTGGAGTATTTGCCGCGGATGGTTCCGAACGAAGACGAGGAAGTGAGCAAGGAGCTGGCGAGGGTCTTCCGCAAGCGCGGGATTGAGTCGCACACGGGCGCGAAGGTCGAGAAGGTGGAAGAGACCAAGACGGGCGTGAAGGTGACGTTTACGGCGTCGGATGGCAAGCAGGTGGTGAAGGAAGCCGAGAAGGTGCTGGTGGCCGTGGGCCGCGCGCCGCGCACGGAGAACGTGGGCCTGGAGAAGACGAAGATCAAGCCGGAGCGCGGGTTCATCAAGGTGAACGAATGGATGCAGACCGAGGAGCCGGGCGTGTACGCGATTGGCGACATTGTGGCCGGATTGCCGCAGCTGGCGCACGTGGGCGCGATGTGCGGAATGGTCGTGGTGAGCAAGATTGCGGGCAAGTATGCGCGGCCGGTGAAGAAGGAACGCATCCCGGCCTGCACCTACACCGAGCCGCAGATTGGCAGCGTGGGGCTGACCGAGGCCGCGGCCAAGGAAAAGGGCCTGCAGGTGAAGGTGGGCAAGTTCCCGTTCACGGCGAACTCGAAGGCGTCGATTGTGCACCAGCATGACGGGTTCATCAAAGTGGTGGCCGACGCGAAGTATGGCGAGATCCTGGGCGTGCACATTATTGGTCCGCAGGCGACCGAGCTGATTGCCGAGGCCGTAACGGCCATCGAGCTGGAAGCGACGGTGGAGGAGATGATGTTCACGATTCACGCGCATCCGACGCTGGCCGAGGCGATGCTGGACGGTTTTGGGAGCGTGGAGGGATTGGCGATCAACGTGTAACTGTGATGGTTCCGTAAGCAAAAAGCCCGGCGGGATGCCGGGCTTTTGTGCGTTTGAGGAGCTGATTGCTTTATGGGTGGCTGGTGCCCGGCTGGCTGCTTTCGAGTTGCTGCTTCTTCATTTCATTCAGTTGCTTCTGCAGCTGCTTCTGTGCCTCGTCGATCTGCTTTTGGATCTTGGCCGTGTCCACTTGCTGGGCCGCGCGCACGGCCTGCTGCATTTGCTCTTTGAACTGCCGGCTGTTCAGGCGGGCCATTGCCTCAGAGAGTTGTTTTTGCGCCTCGGCCATCTGCTGTTGCATTCTGGCGCTGTTCAGTTGCTTCTGCGCCTCGGCCATCTGCTGTTGCATCCTGGCGCTGTTCAGTTGCTTCTGCGCTTCGGCCACCTGCTGTTGCATTTTCTTTTGAGACTCTTCCAACTGCTTCTGGATCTTTGCCAAGTCAACCTGCTGTGCCGCGCGCCGGGCTTGCGCGATCTGCATGCGGAGCTGCCTGATGTGAATCCGGGCCTCTGCCGCCGCGATTTTCTTCTGGGCCTCTCGCAATTGCCTTTCCACGCGGGCGCGTTCCGCGGGGGTCAATTCGCGGCGGTGGCCATCGATCCAGGCGTACAGCTTTCCATGTCTGCTCATGATGACTTCGTTGCGGTGAATCTTCGCATTTCCCGGGGCGGGGACCGCCTGCGGCTCCGCGAGAGGCTGGGGCTGAACCGGAGGGAGTACGACAGGAGCTGGCTTTGCCGGGGCGGCGACCACAGGATTGGGGGCGGCGACCGCCGCTGGTGTTGCGGTCAGGGCTGGCGCAGGAGGTGCTGCCTGTGAGATTTTGGCAACCGTGCCGGGGGCCTGTGCCCTGGCGGGAACCACATGCACCATCGTGACCAGCGCCAGTGCCGCTGCCATTGCTGCTACGCCGACCAGGCTGCGAGCTATCTTTGCGGGTACGTTCATTCGTGTTTGCTTGTTTATCAATTGCATGACTCTTTCCTCCAGTGCGTTTCCGTTGAACAGGCCTATGACGCCGGGTTGGTGGACAATTTGTCCCGCTGCGATTCGTTCGGCGAGCCCCACCAGGCAGCGTGCATATTCCATCTGTGAATTCATCGCGAGCGCGGCCGCCGCGTCGCAGGCCATTTCGCGCGTGCGGTGAATCTGCCGCTCGACTCCATAGGTGACGGGGTGCCACTTGAGCGGCGCGGCCATGACTTCGCAGAGCAGGTTCACGGCGTAGTCATGCCGCCGGATGTGCGCCATTTCATGACAGAGAGCCGCGATTGCTTCGTCTTCGCGCCCGGAGTCGAGCAGGCCGCGCAGGAAGCCCGCCGGGGATAGCAATGTAGGGCGAGCGGCACCGACCACGACGGGGCCAGCGAGCGTGTCGTTATCAAGTACGCGAATCTCCGGCTCTTTGATGGACATTCTGCGCGCACAGGCGGCTACCAGCGCGCGCTCGGGGTGCGTCAACTCTGCGTCGCGTGAGGCTCTCGCAAAACGCTGGGCGCCGCTCCATGCGAGTGCGATTCGCATGAGACCCATGAACAGCACGATCAGGAATATGCTGGTGACCCACTCTGCTGTGCGGGGGCTGATCTCAATTTCCCGCGTGAAGTGCAGCGAGGCGAAGGCCGTCTGGGTCTTTGTGAGCCAATCAGGGCGCGGCGCATGCGTTGGGTTGCGCGTTGGGGCCTGCGTTGCAAGAGTCTGTACCGCGGCGCCTGCGGTTGATGCTTGAGCCGACCAACTGGCTGCCGGAGTTCCATCCCCGCGCGCGCCGGCAAAGCTCGCACGCGCATGGGGGAGCACTCCGAAGAGCGGGAGTGATACAGCCAGCGCAAGCACCGCTGTCCAGATGCGGTGCTGCCCGACTGCCGCGGGCCTCGCGACGCGCACGAGCAGCCACGCCCCAGCAGCGAGTACGGGAAGCTGCCATGCCGCGTTGAGGACGTACTGCATGAATGCCCGATCCATTTTGCATCTCCTGTTGAGCTACGCTCCGGAACCGGCGCCCGTTCCCGCTGGTTTGCAGAGCTGCTCTTGCGACCTAGTTGCCGAGGCTGTAGACGATGTGAATCTCAGTTTTTACGGCGACGGGATTGCCGTTGAGCGTGTAGGGCTTGTAGCGCCAGGTGCGAACGGCCTTGAGAGAGGAGTTACGCAGCAATTTGGGGCCGGAGATGACTGTGAGGTGCTGTATCCTGCCTTCTTTTGAGATGAGCGCTGCAAGGGTCACCGTGCCCTGAACGTGCTTTTTCTTTGCCTCGACGGGGTACTTGGGAGCCGCGCCGGAGATGCGGTTGCCGGCCATGACGCCTGCGGCGAGATGGACGGGCCTGGATGAAGACTGCTTACTGTGGGCCGATGCCGAAGCGGCATCAACATGGAGGCCGAGCGCAAAGGCTCCGGTGGCGAGGGCCAGAATGGTGCAGGCGGCGAGCGTGACGGCGCGGCGCGCGACTGTGCTGCGGATTTGTGACTGTGTGAGTTTCATAATTCTCCTTTCGAGGGACTGAGTGTCAAAGATGCCGATGGCGTGGATGGTTTGGGGCTTTCGGATGGATTGCTGGGAGGCGAGACGGAGCAGTGCGCAGGCGTAGTCGTGGGGGCCGAACGTGATGTGGGCGGCGAGATGGTCGCAGAGGATTTCGCGGGATTCGGCGATGCGTGCGCGGGTGAGCCAAATGACGGGATGCCAGGTGATGGGCAGAGTCAGGACTTCATAGAAGAGATTTTTGGCGTAGTCGCGGCGGCGGAGGTGGGCGAATTCGTGGGCGAGCGCGGCCTGGAGGTCAGTGGCGGCGGTGCGATCAAGGAAGCCGGGTGGCAGCAGCAGCGCGGGGTGCAGGAATCCGATGATGGCGGGGCTGGAGACGGATTGCGAGACGAGCAGTTGCAACGGCGCGCGGCGCGTGGAGAAGAAATTGTGGAGGACGGGGTAGTCTTCCGATGCGATGGTGTGCGCGTTGCGGCGCATGGTCGAAGTCTTGAGAAGGCGCCAGACAAGGCGGCCGGTGAAGTAGAGAATGAGCGCGGCATAAGCGGCGAGCACAAACGTGATCAGGAAGGGCGAGAGCTGCCATGCCGGCGCAGCGATGGCTGCCGGGCCGGTGGAGATGCTCACCGAGGCGGCGGCGGATGGGGCGGCGGGTGCGAAGAGCGAGAGGAAATATGCCGCGATTAACTTGAGATTGAGCTGGCCGAAGGGCAGGAGCAGCTCGGTGAAGAGCGCGCCGACCCAGATGCAGTGTTCCCATTGCGGGCCGTTGTGGCGCGTGAGGCGGACGGCGAGCCAGGCGGCGCAAAAGACGAGCGGGAGTTGCCAGAAGGCGTTGAGGAGGTAGTTGAAGAGGAGCATGGCGGGGTTCATTTGTCCTCCTTCCCACGTTCGAGCTGTTCACGTTCGAGGCGGCGGGTGAGTTCGGCGATCTTTTTGGCGTCGATCTGGTGGTTCTTGATGAGGCTCATCACCAGAGCTTCTGTAGATCCGCCGAAGACGCGGTCGACGAGGTCGCGGACGGCGCTGCCGGTGGCCTTGGATTCTGTGACGGCGGCGCTGTAGACGTAGGCGCGGCCCTCCAGTTTGCGGCGGAGCTTGCCTTTGCGGTGGAGGATGTTGAGCATGGTCTGGACGGTGGTGTAGGCGAGGGGCTGTTCGAGTTTGGCCTGCACGGCGCTGACATTTGCGGAGCCGAGGCGCCAGATGACCTGCATGATCTGGAGTTCGAGCTTGGTGAGGGTTTCGGGTTGGCGGCTGGCCATGGGGCGATCTCCTAACGTGTTAGGAGATTAGGACGGATGGGCGGGGTTTGTCAACTAAGGATTTAGGAGATGGGGTGAGGTAAGGCGCACCGCCGCTCAGTTTCGTGGGGCGGTTCCGCGAGTCCAGGGAACTATCACTACCTTGCTCCCGCTCCAACTTGCCACTTGCCCTCCGTCCTGGCTGACCGCCATTTGAAGGCGAGGCGAACCTCGAGCTTTCCATACGACTGATTTCGAGGCAAGATCAATCCCGGCGAACTGGTTATAGGGGTGGCGTATGCCCAGAAGGCGTTTTAACCAGCCCGGGTGTCTTCTTTCCTTCAATATCACGCGGGTCGGATCTGCCGAAGCGACCGCCGCCACCCTGACCGCTCCGGGACCAAAGGGAAGGCCAGAAACAATAAAGCTCTTTCCGGACGGTCCTTCAACGTGCAGCTCTTTACTCGCTTGCGCAAAGAAGAGCGCCTTGTTATCAGCGGTCCCGACCGGAGACCAGCACGTGTCCTGACTCAGCACATGCATAATCCGAAACGGTGGCTCCTGCCAGAATATCGAGTAATTGCAGGTGAACGGACTTTGGGGAGCAATCACCGCGGGAGGGGAAATGACGGATCGCTTGTAATTCCATATAGGGAGAGAGATCGGTGGATGATTGTTCTTAAATTTGTTCCCAAGAAAATGGATCACTGCTTCCTGATTCGCTAGTCGCTTTTCGACCAAAACGACATTTTTATACAGTGCAGGGCTGAAGAAAGCCGCTGTATCAGCGGGGACTTTCAGGCGCTGCACAATCTTGAGATGCTCATTCAGAACATCGACTTTGGTGCCATGCTTCAAGAACAAGGTGAGCTTGCCCCTTCAAAACGTACTCCATATAGCGCTCTGAGAAGATAACGAGGGAGCGGATCAGATGGAGCGGATACCAAGGAAGGCCTACACGTACGAGTTCAAGCTTGAGGCAGTTCGGCT
>JAJYVU010000085.1 GCA_021791875.1 Acidobacteriota bacterium
CCGTCCGGATCCGGCGCAACCGGGAGGGACTGACGGTTTGCCCGCGAGTCCGCCAAGTGAGACTCCGGGAACTGCTTCCACGGGAGAGCGCAGTTCCGTAACGACAGAGATTATCCGCCTGAAACTCCGCCATACCTGGACGACCACGATGTCTGCCAGCGATTGGCGCGACACCCTGTTTGTCCATTTCGACCATGACGGGATCGAGGGAATGGGTGAAGGCGCTCCGATTGTGAGCTACAAGGAGAGTGCGGAAAGCGCGCGGCAAGCCGTGGATTCTGTGCTTCCGCTGCTGTCTTCCTCCGACCCGGCGCAGTTTGAAAAACTCATGTCGCAGGTTGGTGCGCGCGTTCCCGGCGAGTGGGCGGCAAAGTCGGCCATCGACATCGCCCTGATGGATTGGGTGGGAAAAAAACTCGGCATTCCCCTGTACGAGCACTTTGGGCTCGATCCCGATGACGCGCCGATCACCTCTTTTTCCATTGGAATTGATAAGCCGGATGTCACCCGGCAGAAAGTGCGTGAAGCGGAAGAATACCCCGTGCTGAAAATCAAGGTGGGTCTGGACACGGATGAAGAGATGATTGCAGCCGTGCGCAGCGTCACCCAAAAGCCGTTGCGCGTGGACGCGAACCAGGGTTGGACCGACCGCGAAATAGCTGCGCGCAAGATCGACTGGCTTGCAAAACAGGGGGTCCAGTTTGTGGAACAACCGATGCCAGCCGGCCGGATCGAAGATATGCACTGGCTGCATCAGCGCTCCAGCCTGCCACTGATGGCGGACGAATCGTGCCGGCATCCGGAAGATATCCCCGCGCTGGTCGGTGTCTTTGATGCGGTGAACATCAAGCTCGACAAGGCGGGAGGCATCGGAACCGCCTATCAGATGATTCAAATGGCGCGCGCGCTTGGTTTCAAAACGATGCTGGGCTGCATGGTTTCCAGCTCCTGCGCGATCACCGCGGCCGCCCATCTTTCTCCGCTGACGGATTACGCCGATCTGGATGGCAATCTGCTGATCGCGAATGATCCCTGCAAGGGCGCCATGGTGGAAAACGGAAAGCTGGTACTGCCGCGCCGACCAGGCCTGGGCCTGCTTCCAGCTTAGGGGCGGGCTCTTTGAGTGTACTGGGAATAGGCGAATCTCTCTGAACCGCCAATTGCCGCCACATTCATTTCGATTCGATGCCGCGCCACATGCTGGGAGCCTGTTTGAATCCGCGGGTGTGAACCGCTAGGTAGACGACGCCGATCCCCAGCCAGATGAACCCGGCCGTTTTGGCTTCTATGCTGAGATTCAACCAGACATAGATGCACACCACCGCGCCGGCCAGTGGCATCAGCAGGTTATGCAGCAGGGTGCGTCCGGAGCGTTGTTTGCCCGTGATCCAGAAGTGCTGAATGACCGACAGGTTCACCAGGATGAAGCCGACGAAGGCGCCGAAGTTCAGCGTTTCGACCGCGATCCGGTAGCTCGACAGGAGTGCCGCGATCAGCAGTGCTCCGGAGGTGATGTAGATGGCCCGGGTCGGCGTCCCGAAGCGGGGGTGCAGACGGCCGAACAATCTCTGCGGAATCACCCCGTCACGGCCCATGGCAAACAGAAGGCGTGACGATCCGGCCTGTCCTGTCAGAGCACAAGAAATCCCGGAAACCACCAGCACGGCCGTCAGAATCAGGAACATGATCTGGCCACCGATGCGGCGGCCAATGTCGAGGATCGCCGTGTTGATATGGGCGAAGCTGTGATAATCGTTCCACGCCAGGGCGGCAAAGTAGACCGTCGCAACGCAGATCGCGGTCTGAATGATGCAGACAATGACCGTGGAAAACCCGATGTCCTTCTCCGGGTTTACGCTGTCTTCGGCGAGGGTTGAGATGGCGTCAAATCCGATATAGGAAAGTGCCGCAATGGATGCGCCCAGCATGATGGGGCCGCCCGAGAAGTGGTGCGGCGGGTAGATCCCAGCCACGGACACCAGCGCGCCCGCGCCGTGATGCATGGCCACATAACGGATGGCCAGTGCGATGAAGAGCACCATGCATGCCGTCATGGCGACCATCATGACCGTGTTTGCATGAGACAGAGTGCGGATGCCGAGCACGTTGACGAGCGTGATTCCAGCGGTAAAGAAAATCACCCAGAGAGAATAAGGGATGGATGGAACCAGGCGTGCTGCGGTCAGGGCGGGAAGAATGATGCCGATGAGCGGAAGCAGGAAATAGTCCAGAATCATTGCCCAGCCGGCAAGAAAGCCGATGTACGGGTTAAACGTCTGTTGAACGTAGGTATAAGTTGAACCAGCCGACGGATAAACAGCAGACATTCTGCCGTAACTGGTAGCGGTGAACAACATGGCCACCATGGCGACGAGGTAACTCAGTGCCGCCTGGCCGTGCGAAACCGTCTGGATAATGCCGTAAACCGGGTAGACGGCTGTCGGACCTACGATCACCAGGCCGAAAAGGATCAGGTCGCGGCGCCTGAGCACCCGGCGGATGACGTCTTGATTGGATGGATTTGATGCGTGAGCTTCGAGCAATTCACTCATTCCTGGGCTCTTTAGAGCATTTTCACTGATGCTATGAGGCGTCCTCGATCGATCCGGTGCGGCCGTTCTTTGATGGAACGTCCACGCCAACTTCCTTGTTCTCCCTACATCCTCAGTGAAAATGCTCTGGCCCGTCCATGACTGGGGCCGAGCAAATAGGGTGTGTCCGATCTTACCTCGATTGAATGACCATGCGGGAGCAAAAAAAAACGAGGCAGCCCACGAAATGGGGGCTGCCTCGCAATGTACTAGAGGTTTGGATTACGGATTCTGCCCGATCTGGTAACGCAACGTTGCGAGCGCAAGCCGGTACTCATAGTGGGCGTTGGTGAATTCGATTTGCGCCGTGGTCTGTTGCAGTTGCGCCTGACTCAGTTCCACGATCGAGCTCAACCCGAGCTGATAGCGGGTTTGCGCCAGCGAAAGGCTCATGTCCGCCTCCTTGACGAGTTGCGCGGTGACGCCCAGCTTCTGATAGGCCGCCTGTGTCTGGAGCCATGCAATGTGCACATCCCTGACAATGCGATCACGCAGGTTGCGTTCGTATTCTGCATCCGCTTTTGCGTGATACTCGGCTTCCTTGGCCTGGGAGGTGTAAAGAAAGCCGTTGAATATCGGAATGTTCAGATTGACTCCAATCGCGCCCCACCAGTTGGAGTTGTAGTATTGGTCGGGTCGCACGGGTGTTGCCCCGACGGTTCCCAGGACGCTTATGGAAGGCAGGAGTTGATCCCACTGTGCGCGAGCGAACTTCTTCGCCGATTGCGTGCTGTAGGAAAGGGATTGGAGGTCCGGCCGCTGATGCAGCGCTTCCTGCACCAGCGTTTTGGAGTCCAACGGCGGTGCGCCTGGAGTGGCTGGATTGTCGATCAGACGGAAGGTCTGGCTGTGGTCGAGGCCGAGGATGGCATCCAGAGTCGCCATGGTGGAAGCGGCATTGTCTTCTGCATCGATTTCCATCAGTTTTGCCTCTGAAACATTGACCTCGGCAATGCTCAGGTCGAGGGTCGAGCGCAATTTGTTCTGCGTCAGTTCCCGGACCTGCGTTTCTGTCACCGTGCGAGTTGCAACTGTCTGTTTGGCGACCTTTAAAATTGCCTCAGCGGTCAGCGCGTTGTAGAACGCCTGATCCGTGTACAGAACAATTTCCTGGTTCGTTGCCATCGCGTTGGCCTGCATGGCCTGTTGCTCAAGTTTCTGGGTGAGCACCAGGTTGTGGACACGGCCGAAGTTGGTAATCAGCTGAGACAGCACCAATCCGCTTCCGGCATGGGTCAACATTCGCGACGAAGACAGATCACCGGCGGACAACCGGCCCCCCTCCTGCGCATCCATGGCGGTCGTGTCTTCCTCGGCAAAGGGCAAATCCGCAGAATGAGCCTCGCGGACTACCTGATGCTGCGCCAGCGCGAGCAGGCGGCTTGCACTGATTCTGGGATTATTGCGGATCGCCATCTGTTCAGCCTGATGGCGCGTCAGGGTGGGGATGCCACCCTGACTGGGAATGCCCGCCCCATTACCCATCTGCGCAGAGTTCAGCGTCAGATGAATCGACGGAGCGGGGGGTAATGAAGTGAGGCCCGGGGATTGCGCCATGGCGGAGATGGAAGCCATGAGAGCAACCGAAGCAACAACGCTACGAATGATCCTCATGCTCCCACCTCACCCTGGATATCTTCCACGCTCGGAGTCTCCTTTTGGTCGTCATGGGCGTGAATCAACAGATAGACCGCGGGAACCACAAACATCGTGACAACCACTGATACGGCAAGTCCGCCGATGATGGCGCGTGCGAGCGGAGCGTATTGCTCGCTGCCTGCCTCGAGGCCGAGAGCCATTGGAATCATGCCGAGCAGAGTTGCGACAGAGGTCATCATGATCGGTCTGAGACGCATCTTGCAGGCCTGCACGACAGCTTCCATCAGCGGTAAGCCCTTCCGCATGATGTTGGCGAAGTCGACGATGAGGATGCTGTTGGAGACCACGATGCCAGTCATCATGATGGTTCCCATGAGCGACATCAGGTTCAGCGTGCTTCCCGTTAGCACCAGTGTGAGCACGACGCCTGCCAGGCCCGGCGGAATCGCCATTAGAATGATGAACGGATCCACGAACGAGGCAAACTGCGCCATCAGCACCAGATACACCAGAACCACGGCGAGGACCAGACCTATTCCGAAGGTTTTGAATGCCTTCTTCATGCTTACGATCGCTCCGCGGATATCCAGGCGGGTATTTCGCCCGGTGTGCATGCCGTTGAGGAGCTTTTGAATCTGCGCTCCCGTTTTGCCGATCGCTTCTGTTTTGGTTGAGACATAGATGTCGATGACGCGCTCCAACTGGTAGTGATCCACTTCGGTCGGTGTATTGATTCGGTGAATCGTCGCCACTGAGTCAAGAGGAGTGTAGAGCTTACTCGTTTTTGACCGGAGCGGGATAGTCATCAGATCCTGCATGTTCATGTGCGTGATAAGTTTCATCGGATACTGAACGGCCAGCATATAGTTATTGCCGGTCTTGGGATCAATCCAGTAACTGGGAGCGATCTGTGAGTCCGAGGTCAACGCGGAAATCACGTTGTCCATGACCTGCTTGGTATTCAATCCAATCAAACTGGCTCGCTCACGGTCGATATTGAGTTGGAGCCCCGGATAGTCAAAGTTCTGCGGAATGTATACGTCGGCGACGTTGGGAAGGGTGCGAATCTTCGCCGCAAGCTTCTGAGCCAGAGCGTATGCCCCTTTCATGTTGTTTGAAATCACCTGCACATCCATCGGAGCCGGCAAACCTTGATTGATAACGCTCTCCACGAGGCCGCCACTGTAGAAGAATGTTGTAAGTTCCGGCATCTTCTCCGCAAGCCGCCTGCGCACGCGAGCCATGTACACAAAGCTGCTGTGCTTTCTCGCCGAAGTAAGGCTGACCTCGACGAACGCCGTATCCATAGCAGAGTTTGGAGAGTAGATCGTCGACGGACCGCCGGAAACACCGATATTCGAGACGATGATGCGGATGTCTTTTTTAGGTATCACATCCCGGATATTCTGCTCCAGTTGCGCGATGTAATTATTACTGACGCCAATGCGCGTGCCATTCGGCATTTCCACGCGGATGACAAACTGACCGGCATCCGTGCGCGGGAAGTACGCTTGACCCAAGAACGGAAAGACTGCTGCCGTTATCACAATCACGCCGAGCATGATCACGATTGTCGTAAGCCCCGGTCTCTTCAAGGTGCGACGCGCCCAGACTTCGTACCATTCCAGCAAACGCTCGAAGTAGTAGTTGAATCCGTTCACGATTCTTTGGAAGAACGAGACTTTCCTTGCCGGGCCCTGCACCTCAACGGTGGAATGCGCGTGATGGTCGATTTTGATGAAAGTGGCGCAGAAGAGCGGCACCACCGTCATAGCAAACACATAGGAGGCGAACATCGAGATGACGACGCCCAGTGCCAGCGGAGTGAAAATGTACTTGCTCACGCCGCTCAACGTTGCCACAGGAAAGAACACGATCGAGGTGGTCACGGTAGCAGCCAGCACGGCCAGGGACACTTCCGTCCCGCCGGCCTCGGCCGCAACGCGCGGGGTTTCACCTCGTTCCATGTAGCGGAAGATGTTCTCGAGCACAACGACGCCGTTGTCGATGAGACGGGAGAGGGCGAGCGCCAATCCGCCAAGGATCATGGTGTTGATGGAGTCGCCCAGGAGGTGTGCGATCATCAAACACAAGACCACCGACAGAGGCACCGACAGCAGAACAGCGATCGTGGCTCTTACATTGCCCAGGAAGAGCAGAATCATCAATCCAGTAAGGAACAGACCGATGCCGCCTTCGCGAAGCAACTGCTTGATGGCCATTCTCACGAACTGAGACTGGTCGAAGACGACTCTTGCATCCAGGTTTTGCGGCACATCCATCATGTGCTTCACGACCTTCTTAATGCCGTCCACGATCGTGATCGTGTTGCCGCCGCCACCTTGTTTGAAGATGGGGATGTAGACCGAACGCTGTCCGTCAATTCGCACGATATTGGTCTGGATCATGCCCGAATCTTTGGCGTGACCAATATCTCCGACAAGAATGGACGAATTTCCCACCGACTTCAGCGGCAGCGAGTTGATTTCCCTGGGCGTGGGGAACTGCGCGTTGGAATAAATGTTGTAGTCTTTGTTGCCGATCTGAACGTCGCCCGCGGGCAGGATGAGGTTCGAATCGTTGACCGCATGGACGACGTCCAT
Organism: Acidobacteriota bacterium; assembly: GCA_021791875.1. Classification (GTDB taxonomy): domain Bacteria; phylum Acidobacteriota; class Terriglobia; order Terriglobales; family Acidobacteriaceae; genus Acidobacterium. The sequence goes on from JAJYVU010000085.1 coordinate 6,794, forward strand.
GACCGAAAGATTGGTCGCTTCCAGTTTTTTGGGATTGATATAGACGTTGATCTGCCGGTATCTGCCGCCGTATGGGTCTGGGATGGATGACCCCTGGACGCTGGCGAGCTGATCGCGAACGGTGAACTGCCCCAAATCCTTCAATTGAGTTTCATTCAGGCCTTTACCACTCAGAGTCACAAGGCAAACTGGCTGGTCGGCTGCAGTCATGCCGAGCACCACGGGTGGCAGCGTCCCTGGTGGTAATCGTCGCAAGTCCGCCATCGCCAGATTCGAAATACTACTCAGCGCCGCATTCGGATCGGTTCCGGGGCGGAAGTATACCTTGATCAGACTAACGCCGAACATGGATCGAGATCTGATAAGGGAGATGTTGGGGGCGTACGTGAAAAATCGTTCAAAGGTATCGGTGATATCGCCTTCGATCTGTTGCGGCGGCATACCGGAATAGAAGGTAGCCACAACAACGACCGGAATGTCGATGTGGGGGAAGAGGTCGACGGGCATGCTGATGATACTGTCCACCCCCACCAGGATGCTCACGAAACAGACCATCAAGATGAAGAAGGGGTATTTCAGAGCAAACTTCGGCATTAGCTCTGGCCTCCCTGCTGAGCGGCCATATCGACCATGCCGTTGCTTTCGCGATAGACCTCGCTGGTTGGTTCCTTCTTCAGGACGGGTGTAACCAGTTCCCCTGGCTGGTACTTGCTTTGAGCGGCAATGATGACGCGATCGCCAGGTTTAAGACCGTGCTTGATCTGTGCCAGCAGGGATCCTTGCAGACCGATCTGCACAGGGCGAATGTGGACATGATTGGTGCTGTCGAGTACCTCGACTTCGAATTTTCCGTTGCGCAGCATGATAGCGCCCACCGGGATGGTAGGAACGTTGTTTGCCTGCGCCAGTTGCAGTTCGGTGTTGGCATACATGCCCGGATCGAGCGTGAGATGCCGATTCCACACGTCAATTTCAGTCTCCATGGTCCGTGTCTGCAGACTCACGTTGCGAGTGAATCGCACGACCTTGCCGACAAAGGACCGGCCGACTGCGCTGACCGTGACCTGCATCGGCTCGCCGATATGCACGTAGCGGACGTCCATTTCCGGAACCGGAACACGCAGACGAAGTAAATCAGATTGAGAAACTGTGACGATTGGCAAAGCTTGCGTGTTCGAAGTCGTGCCCGCCTGAATCAGCGCACCCGTGTCCGCATAACGCCAGGTGACAACGCCGTTGAAGGGTGAAATCACGTCGGTGTACTGATGAAGAGCGCGTACCCGCAGATAATTGGATTTGGCGACTTCAGCCCGTTGCTCTGCGGCTGCCAGCGCAGACTTGGCTGCATCGATCTGCGCGCCGGATGAGAGATCTTTCGCCTGCGCGTCGTCGAGTTCCTGTTCGGCAATCAACCCCGGTTGTTCTTTGGACGCTCGCGCAAGGCGCACATACTCATCGTGCAGTGCGGCGTGTCTGGAGATTGCGCGCTGAACTTCATTTTGCGCGCGCACGACGTCATCCCTGGTTTGTTTCACCGCAAAAGCCGTGCCCTGCAATTGCGCCTGCAACTCCGGCACTTCCAGCACTGCCAGGGTTTCGCCTCTGGTGACGATATCGCCGATATCGACGTAAATGTGGCGAATGAAGCCAGAGACCTTGGGATGGATTTGCACGACCTGATAGGGCTGAAATTGCCCGGCCATGGTCAGTACCTGGGAAATGGAGCCGCTCTGTACCTGTGCCACCTCGGCCGCGGGTGGACCTTGTGCTGCCTCTACCTTTTGCTCACGGTGAGGACGAAGAACTACAAGCAGAGCAATAGCAATCGCTGCGCCGACAGCTATCCAAATCGTACGTTTCTTGATCATTATGTGACGCACCTATTCCGGAAATACCGTGCATCGGCCTGGGAAGGCCTGGGCAGGGTGGGCATAGAGTTCGACCACTGGCTGGTGGTATGCAGCCGGGCCTTATTCAGTACTTGAGCGCATCCATTGGGAAGACATGCGGAGGGGGTCGTAGAAACGACGACGCGAGTCCCAGAAGAAACGGGGATATCGGAGGGGTGATACCAGGTTCGTGGCGTTCGAGCCTTCGAGCCACGGCAAGTTGGTGATCGGCAATATCGGAGGATATTGCCAGGTGGTGAAACGCGAGTTGCACCGGCAATATGCCGTGTCCGGAAGGGCTGGCGGAATGCTCGCCAGATTCGGCGCCCACCTGATCATCCGAAAGCAGCTTAACGATCGGAACACGGCATGAAACCGCAATCGCAGGGGAGTACAGCGAAAGCTTGTATTGGAGTCCCCAGGCAAAGACCGAGATGGCCAGTGCCACCCACAATAGTAGAGGGAAGCATCGGCAAAGGCGCCTCACGGAGCGTCTGCTTTTCTCGGGGTATCCCATAAAGTATACGTGAAAACGGTTTATTACGGTGTCATCTCAATTATAGCGGCCCATTCACCATAGGTGAATTCGCGCTGGCAAACCGGCGATACCACAGATCGATGGTTCATGATTTCTAGTCGATTGACGGTTAAAAGATTGATAAAAGAAGGCTCAGCATCGCCATTGGGCAGCAGGCCATCAACAACGTTTCTGCCCATATCTGTACCTTTCTCGCCCCCCGTTCGCTGGCAACTTGAGCGCGCACTGCACGCCTTGATCTGATTCCGTATTCCGCTTAGAGCATTTAGCTGTTAGACGCAGAATGCCTCACTTGGTCGCTTGACCCGGACAGGAAATTTCGGCCCTCAGTCCCGCGTCGGTGGATCAGGTTTGTATTGGGCTGGTTCTGCAAAACCGGCAAGCAGAGACCACGAATTTGCCTTGCGCGTGGGGGCGCGGACTCCGATTGTGCTTTTCTTCAGTTCTGTTAACAGCTTACGGGATGCGTCAAGAGCCTGTGACACCCTGGGTGCGCTACTCTGTTGTGCGGGGCATACCTGCCATACTGTTGAGGTGAGGAGATTGCAACGATGCACATCGCAGAGCGTGTAACGGATCTGATCGGGAAAACGCCGCTGGTCAAACTGAACCGTGTGACCGCGGGCTGTGCGGGAACGGTGGTTGCGAAGCTGGAAAGCGCCAATCCCATGAGTTCGGTGAAGGATCGAATCGGCCTCGCGATGGTGGAGGCAGCCGAGCGCGAAGGGCGCATCTCGCCGGAGAAAACGGTTCTGGTGGAGCCGACCAGCGGCAATACGGGAATCGGGTTGGCGTTGGCGGCTGCGGTAAAGGGGTACAAGCTGATTCTGACCATGCCGGACACTATGTCGATGGAGCGGCGCGTACTGTTGCTGGCGTTCGGCGCAAAACTGGTGCTTACGCCGGGGCCGCTCGGCATGAAAGGCGCCATCGCCAAGGCGCAGCAGATTCTAAAAAGCACGCCGGAAGGTTACATGCTCCAGCAGTTCGATAATCCTGCGAATCCAGCCATCCACTATGCCACGACCGGTCCTGAAATCTGGAATGACACGGAGGGCAAGGCGGATATTCTCATTTCCGGCGTCGGCACCGGCGGAACGTTGACCGGCATCAGCAAATACATGAAGGAGCGCAAGCCGGAGTTCCGTACCGTGGCGGTGGAGCCCACGGACAGCGCCGTGCTGAGTGGCGGCAAGCCGGGTCCCCACAAAATTCAGGGAATCGGAGCCGGGTTTGTTCCGGGCGTTCTGGATACGAAGCTGATCGACGAGATCGTGCAGGTTTCCAACGAGGACGCGCTTGCCATGTCGCGCCGTCTGCCCTTGGAAGAAGGGCTTTTCGTCGGAATATCCTCAGGCGCGGCGGTGTGGGCAGCCGTAGAGGTGGCGAAGCGGCCGGAAAACGCAGGCAAGCTGATCGTGGTGATCCTGCCCAGCTTTGGCGAACGCTACCTTTCGACCACGCTGTTTGACTCGCTTCGGCAGGAGGCACTCGCGCTGCCGACCGAACCGGTGGAAGTCTAAAAGGAGAAAACTGCTGGCATGGGACGGTTAGCGGAAGACATACGCTCAGTCAGGGAGCGGGACCCTGCTGCCCGGTCTTTGATCGACGTGCTGCTTTGCTATCCCGGGCTCCACGCTGTCTGGGGCCACAGGATCACCCATGCGCTGTGGGGCGCGGGTTTGCGCCTGCCGGCGCGCGTCATCGCGCAGCTGGTGCGGTTCGCCACCGGGATTGAGATTCATCCAGCGGCGCAGCTTGGACACAGGCTGTTCATAGACCACGGCATGGGGGTCGTGATTGGCGAAACCGCGATTATAGGCGATGACGTGACCCTGTATCAGGGCGTGACGCTCGGCGGCACCGGCAAGGAGCGCGGTAAGCGGCACCCCACGCTGTGCGACCGCGTGTTTGTCGGCAACAACGCCAACATTCTTGGTGACATTACGATCGGCGAAAACTCGCGTGTCGGCGCCGGTTCGGTCGTGTTGCAGGATGTTCCGCCCAATTCGACGGTGGTGGGTGTGCCGGCTCACATCATTTATCGCGAGGGCAAGCGAGTTCTGATTACCGATCCCCGCGACGTGAAGGACCCTCTGTCCGATGCGGTCATCGCACTCTCGCAACGCGTGGAAGAGCTGGAAACCCGCATCCATGAACTCTGCGGCGAACAGGCGCGCATCCACGAGCAGCACCCGCTGACGGCAGAAGAGCTGGAAAGAATCCGCTACCGGCAGGAACGGAACCAGATGCGCGATTATGTGCAGATGGGTGAGGGCATCTGAAACATCCGCAGATCGTGCCTGGCGGAATTTCGTCCGACTCCGGCGCCTGTAGCCAGAAGTCCTCTCAGGATGGAACAGCCGTCACCCGGCAGTGCGATGACGGCGCTTGAACTGCGATGACGGCGGAGCCGTGGAACCGCGTATGATGAGGCGCGGGCGGATCGTCGATTCCCGGCGTGGAGCGGCCGGACCGTCCTTATGAAGCAGATGGACCAGCTGCGAGAATGCCTCTGCCGCGATCTCGTGGCGCGAGAGATGAATGGTCGTGAGCTCAGGGTGCATCATCGTCGCGATCGGAAGATCGTCGAAGCCGATGATGGAAATGTCTTCCGGCACGCGCAGCCCCGCAGCAATAGCACCCTGTAAGGCTCCAACCGCCATCACATCGTTTGCGGTAACCAGGGCGGTGGGACGAGATTCAGTGCGGAGGAGCTTTTCCATAGCCTCGCGCCCGCTTTCCACGCGCATATTGCCCGCAAAAAAGTGCTCTTCCGCGATTTGTATTCCAGACTTTCGTGCAGCTGCCTGAAACGCCCTCTGCCTGCGCTGGACGGAACTCAGATCCGAGGGTCCAGCCAGATACGCAATCGCCCTATGCCCAAGCTGCTTGAGGTGCTCGACGGCCTCGCGATAGCCACGGGAGTAGTCCACCGAGACATCCCCGTATTTTGATTTCAAGAGCGGCTGATTCAGCAGCACGACCGGAATACGGCGGCGGGTAGCGAGTTCGATCGCCGGCTCGTCCACCTCAGAGGTCATGACGGCAATGCCGTCCACATTGCGCTCCACGAGGCGGCGTACGCACGTGGCCAGACGATGGCTGTCGTAATTGGTGTGGGTAAAGATGACGTCAATGCCCTGGGAGGCCGCAAGCTCCTCAAAATGATCGATCAGGTCCGGGAAAAAGGGGTTCTTGATGTCGGAAACGATGAGTCCAAACAGCTCGCTGCGGCCTATGCGCAAGTTGCGGGCACTGGTGTTGGGTACATAATTCAGCTCCGCGATCACCCGCCGTACGCGTTCCGAGGTCTCTTCGCGAACTTTCGATGAGCCGTTGATCACACGCGAGACGGTAGCGGTAGAAACTCCTGCTCGTTTGGCAACCTGCAGAATATCCATAAAGTGAAGGAATTATAACTTGATGATCTCGATCCCTGAGTGTCAGGCCAGCCGTTGCAGAGGGAATGCTGCGCGGCAGGACGGCGTGAACGGGCCTTATCTCCGGCTCAGCGGGGCATTAGGCTTTGGCCTCGATTTCACAGTGACTGTCCCTTCGTGTTCCTCAGAGGTTTGCGTCGTGCATGCGTGTCATTGCCTGTGTTGAGTTATGGTTCGGCGAAAGTAGCTCTCCGGAGGGCCCAGATAGCTGGAGGGTGGAGCCGGCACTTTTCGGACGACCATCCCAGGAAAGTGTGGCGCGTCTGGATTTGGGAAGGCGACGACGAGCTTCTCAAGTACAACGCCTGGATCAACCATGCGGAACTTCAACGTGTGATAGCCCGCTGAGGGCACATTCAGAACGGTCGTGACCTTGCGCACTCCGTCGCTGACGGCCTTTGCCCAGGCTGCATAAGTGTGGTCTGCAACGGCATCCACAATCGTGGGCGGCTGATTGTCAAATGAAACGGCGTAGCGTACGCCGCGATCGGGAAGGGAATTCAACGTAGGTGCAAGGATAGCCGTGACACTGCACTTGCCGCTGTCGAATAAATACATGCGATAGTCGAGCGTGGGAGCGGGCTTGGGCGGAAGAATGCTTGCGGTGGTCACAGGAAGTACCGTCATGCCGGAAAGCGTCTCGCCGTAGTTCGGAATGTTGACCCAATGCACTCCGTCGACACTTGTGCGTCCCGTGAAATGCGCGGCGTCCATCGACACATATTTGTGGGCTTCCACGAAACCCTGCACAGAGTCGCGAGCGGGAAACGCCGGGTCGAAGGCGCGCACGCTGACCATGACGGCCGGGCCGTTCGTCTGTCGAATCGTGATAGAGCCGTCATTGCGGCCTTCAGCAGCCTTCGTCCAGTCAATGCTGACAAAGATATGTTTCCCTGTGGTGACAGTTCCGGACGTGGTGCTGAGGTGAATCCAAGGCTGGCTGGCCGAGGCCATGAAC
>JAJYVU010000018.1 GCA_021791875.1 Acidobacteriota bacterium
CAATCACTTCGACGAACGGACCAGAACCAGGCACATCCAACGCCTCATCCACCGTCTGGAAAATTTCGGCTTCGATGTCCATCTCACTCCCAAAGCCGCGTAGAAGGAAGTTTGTTTCTTTCTAGCAATTTTCGGGGTAATTCCCGGCGATTTGGGGGTGGAAATCTACCGCGAAGGCGCCAAGAGCGCGAAGGCGGGATGGGTTGGGGGGTATATTGCTGAAGGCTGCCCCGTTTCCCGATACGTATCCTATTCGGGCGCGCACAAATCGTTGTAGATGAGTGCCTTGGCCCTTTTGGTAGGAACGAACGGACAACCAATGCACTAAATGGAGCCCAGAGACTCTCGGAAGGACTCCGCGCTTCGAAGCGCGAGCTTTTGGACGACACATACCTCGGGAGCCCGATGCCTGAGATCGAGTAAAGATAGGCTGACTCAACGCATCCACCCCGTCACTCCCAGGTAAATGCCCCAAGGAACTGCTGGATTTTGCCGGCTGGCGGGGCCATACTATCCGGTTTGGGTTTTGCCGATCTTCGAGGCACGCCTCGTGGTTCGATTCTGAAAGATGTATTCGATTCGGTAGTGCCATGAGCTATCAGGTTCGCGCCCGCTTCGGCAGGTATACATGTTCGATTCTTCTGGCCGGCATGCTGCTTTCGGGTTTCGGGTGTGGTAGTTCGCAGAATCTAACAGGCTCCAATTCGAAGCTGACAATTTATGGCCCGCCAAATAACGTCACGACGCCGTTGGGCCAGACAGCCACGTTTGAAGTCTTCGCCAGGGGACCGGGCCCGCTCAGCTATCAATGGGAGAGAAACAGCGTCGCGATTTCCGGGGCAAATCAATCTTCCTATACCACCCCGCCTGTGACGGCTTCCGATACGGGCACAACCTACGCCGTCATCGTGTCGTATGGAAAATCCTCGATCACCAGTGTGCCCGCTACTTTGACTGTAGGCCCGCGATCGCCTTTGGCGGGTGATCTGAGGTTCCAGCAGGTGGACTCGCCGGCGGGCGCAGTCCAAGGGTATGTGGTCCCCATCCAGCTCATCTATCCGTTAGGGATTTCCTATCCAGCGGCCATTGGAAGCCCGTTGCGCATGGGGCCTGGCCAGTGTGTGACCGGTGTCGCTCAAGATTGCTGGTGGGATTATGACCTCTGGCCCTCTCCAACGAGCGAGCCGGTATCGACCGAGTACGTTCCTGATACATATGAGAAGCTGGCAACTGACCTCAGCCCCGACAGCCCCCCTTTTCAGTGGCTGGGTGGAAACGCGGCAGGAAATATCGTCGTAACCTCCCTGGACATTGAGACCGATGAGGACGTCTTTGGCGATTCGATGGTGAAGGGCCCGGCCGGGGGCTTCGACATGAAGTACCAAACCGCTTCGCTGCAGGACTTGCCGGCGGCAATTGCCGATGACGGTGCCAATGGCCGCGTGGTGACTGCCATTTCCTTCAACGATGCCGCGGGCGATGTTGTGTTCCTGTCATACGGATGGACCTCGGAAGCTCACACCGCCTACGACACCGAAGTCCAAACGGTTCCGTACGATGACATTGGTCCCGCCGCGAAATCTCTCTCGTCCTCGGGCTACATCCTCACGGCCTTCGGCGGCAACGGTCCCGACGGGTACATTCTTGTGGGGACCAAGGTGCAGGGCGATACTCTTCCTCGCCCCATCCTCATATCCCCTAAGTACTCAGACTCCACCGCTGGCTATGCGCTGGTGGGATGGGCCGTGAACGTGCCCTCGGGCGCCGCTTCGTCTCCGCCGGTTTGGATTTTCGAAAAATAGGACTCCCGAAGGGAGCAGTTCCGCTGCGGTCGCAACGATTCCGCCGCTGCTCTGCACAACAAGCCCAGCGGATTCGTTACGATGTTCCGCCAGACCTCGGATTCCCATCAAAGTACTTGTGGAGTGCATCCACAAGCGCCTGGGACCGCGGGTCCCGCTTTTGAGACCCGGGATTGAAGTCACGATGCGGGAAATGCGCTTATGACGTTCTCCGACACACACACTCAGAACCGCTGGGTCCGCGGCTGATCCTCGCCCCAAATAAAGGCATCGGTTACAACTATTGGGGCATTCCTCCCGAAAAGTCGGCTTGTAGGGAATGGATTGCATCTGGCTACATTGAGGGCAGGGGACCGCAGATTTCTCGACTTGGCGCCTTGCTACCCCGCGAGTCAGGACCTGTTCGTGGGGACCCCGGTGTTGCGACTTCGCTCGAAAGGACCGATTGATGGGGGCGTCTGGCTTACCAGCTTTTGTAACTGCAGATTCTTCGACTTCGCTTGTCCGCGAGCGGCCAAGCTCCGCTCAGAATGACCTATCGGGGGGGTGTTCGGAAGGGATAAATACCGCAGGTTCCTCCGCTTCGCGCCCCTGACGCTGCGGTCGGGATGACAATTTTATTGATTTGCCAAGCTTTCTTTTGTGCTCGGGCATGCGAATGTCATAAATGACGATTGCGACATGTTGAGTGTTTTGGCTCAAGGGTTTGCGGTTGGAACCGATGTAAGGGGCAGGAGGTGCAATCCATGATTGCTCCAGTTTCTGGCGCGAATGCCGTATCGCAGATTTCCGCGAGCCAGCAGATGGCTGCTGTGACACAGACGCAGCAGGCGACCCTTCAACCCGACAAGGCGAGCATCAGCCCGCAGGGGCAGCAGATGTCTGCCGGCGATGTGGACCATGACGGCGACAGCCACTAAAGGGTGAAGCGCAGTGAGTTTTTGCGGGCTGGAGACGGCCTGCGGGATTCCGATGCGCTGAGCCGTAATCCGCACAAGGACCGTATGAGGGAGCGCGTTGGCGCTCCCTGGTCTGTTTTTGAGGGGAGTTTTTTGGGGTGGTGAAGGAACCGCAGATTTCTCCACTTCGCGCTGCGCGCTTCGGTCGAAATGACCCATTCGGGCTTGGGCTTTCCATTCCTACTCTTCGCACAGAAAAGGTGTGAAGGATGGCACACCCAGTTGGCCAGTATTCTGGAATTAGCATCCGTGCGACGATTTGCCGGAACACCACTCCGTATCTCAGTGCGAGTGCAACTCACACACTTGCTTCGTAGGAGCCACGCGGCGGCGGGGCTGCGTCATCCACCCGAATCATAGGGCTGATCTCAATGCATTCAAGCACCTGACTTTTCAGAAGTGTAGTAATCAGTTGCGAAGGTCCGCCCACAATCGTGAATGTAAGGTCATAGTCCGAGCAGACGCACCATTGATGGTCCTGTGGCCACCAGTACTCCGGGCCGAATTGGTAATTTGCGAAGAACTCGGGGACATCTTCCAGCGGTCCTTCAAATAGCAGCCGTTGGTCCGTTCCTAGGTATGGAATTTCAGGAAGTCTAAAGCTACATGTGTGCTCCGATGTACTCTTCACAAGAATCGATGCGAGTTCACGGCATTCATCGAAGTCCAAAGCACCGTCTGCCGGCCCAGCAATGAATCGTGGCCAGCATAGCGGATTTAGCTCTAGTGCTCTCGAAAACCAGGCGTGCGTTATTTCCTGTGAATAGGGCACCCCAAGTGCTTGTGCGGCTTCCTTCCAGAAGATTCTTGATCCTATTGGCCTGGAGGCAACCAAGTTCTTGATCGAAACGCAATCTGGAATATGCAAGATTGCACGCTCCTTTTTGGATAGCGAATGATCGACTCTGTCTTCAACTGCATCCAGCCGGTGCAGGATTTTTGCATAACGCTCGAATTGCAAAGGAATGACGCAGGCCAGGGGCACACCGCTATTTGGGGAATAGACAGGCGGAAACGGCTGCCGCCCTGTTCTAATCCACTCGAAACTGGATGCGTTCTCGATGCTTTTCACGATCACATTGTATGACCGCCACAATGGTTTCCGGAGTATTCCCGAGGAGTCGGCTTGTCGTGAGTGGTTTGCTTTTGGAGGGTATAGGAATGGTTGTGGTTAGGGGAGGATGGTCAGAGTGTGGGTTCGGGTGATTCGGTGGAGCGGACGAGGTCGAGGGCTTCCTGAAGGGTGTGAATGCGGCCTTCGAGCTGGGCGTCTTCAGCGAGGGCGAGGAGCTTTTTGAAGCGCGGGCCGGGCTGGTAGCCGGCTTCGATGAGTTCGCGGCCGGTGAGTAACAGTTTGGGCTGGACGGACTCGGGCGGCAGCTCGGCGAAACGCTTGCGGGCGAAGTCGTAGAGGGTGAGGTCGCCGTGGCTGGAGAGGCAGTCGATGCGGTGCAGGGCGAGGTGCTCGTCGAAATGGGGCAGGCGGAAGAAGCGCTTGAGGGTGGACTCGCGCATGTCTTTCACATGGCCGAAGCGCATGTGGTTGTCGACGAGGGCGAGGATCTGGTCGGTTTCGTCATTGGAGAAGCGGAGGCGGCGGCAGATTTCGGCGGCGATTTTGACGCCGACTTCAACGTGGCCGTTGAAGCGGATGCGGTCGGGCGCGCGCTGGAAGGTGGCGGGCTTGCCGATGTCGTGGAGGAGTGCGCCCCAGGCGAGCGTGGGCGAGCAGTTGGCGGGGAGTTTTTCGAGCAGAAGCAGGGTGTGGATCCAGACGTCGCCCTCGGGGTGGTATTGCGGGGGCTGCTCGACGCCGTGGAGGCGGTCGATTTCAGGGAGGACTTCGGGAAGCAGGCGGGTTTCGTCGAGGAGTTCGAAGGCGCGGCGGGCGTGGCCCTCGGTGAGCATGCGGGTGAGCTCGTCGCGGACGCGCTCGCGGCTGACCTGGGCGATGGCGGGCGCAAGGCTGCGGATGGCGGCGGCGGTGGCGGGGTCGAGGGTGTAGCCGAAGCGGGCGGCGAAGCGGACGGCGCGGAGCATGCGGAGCTTGTCCTCAGTGAAGCGGAGGATGGGGTCGCCGATGGCGCGGATGATGCCGGCCTGGAGGTCTTCGCGGCCGTGGACGTAGTCGAGGAGGGCGGCTTGGAGGGCTTCGGGCGGGATGGGCCATGTGGCGGGGAGTTTCAGGGGGTCGAGCAGCATGCCGTTGATGGTGAAGTCGCGGCGGCGGACGTCGTCCTGGGGGTGGTCTGCGAAGGTGACTTCAGAGGGGTGGCGGCCGTCGAGGTAAGCGCCGTCGCTGCGGAAGGTGGCGACCTCGGTGAGGATGGGCTGGTCGTCGATGGTCTGGCGGACGAGGACGACGCCGAAGTGGGCGCCGACGGCGAAGGTTTGCGGGAAGAGATCGAGAACGAGGCCGGGGCGGGCGTTGGTGGTGACGTCGTAGTCCTTGGGGGTGAGGCCGAGGAGGAGGTCGCGGACGCATCCGCCGGCGAAGTAGGCCTGGTAGCCGAGGTTGCGCAGGCGGCGGACGATGTGGCCGGCGGCCTGGAAGGCTGGGGATGGCGGGATGGCGTCGGGCGATGGCATGCGGGCTGGCTCTACCCTTCATGATGCACCGGAAGCGGGCAGGGTCAATAGAATGAGAGATGAGGAAGATTGTGACGGAAGTGAAACAAGGCCGGGGCAGGGTGCCGCAGGGATTGATTCTGGGCATCGAGAGCTCGTGCGACGAGACGGCGGCGGCGGTGGTGAGGGGCGGCCGGGAGACGCTGTCGAATGTGGTGGCGTCGCAGATTGCGCTGCATGCGCGGTTTGGCGGGGTGGTTCCGGAGCTGGCTTCGCGGGAGCATTTGCGGGCGGTAGTTCCGGTGGTGGAAGCGGCGATGGCCGAGGCAGGCGTGGCGTTTGCAGATCTGGACGCGGTGGCGGTAACGGAGGGGCCGGGACTGCCGGGGGCGCTGCTGGTGGGCGTGAGTTATGCCAAGGCGCTGGCGTTCGGGCTGGGGAAGCCGCTGATTGCGGTGAATCATCTGGAGGGGCATATTCACGCGGTGCTGCTGGAAGTGCTGGCCGCACGGGCGGACGCGCAAATCCCACACAAGCCAACTTCAGGCTTGTATCCACCCCACGAACAAGGACCTGTTCGTGGGGGGCCCGGCAATGGGGCACCCGGGGAGCCTTTTGAGGCGGGGCAGACTATTCTTGCGCTGGTGGTTTCTGGCGGGCATACGCATTTGTATCTGGCACAGGAACAAAATGGTGCGTGGCACTACCGCAATGTGGGGCGCACGGTGGACGACGCGGCGGGCGAGGCGTTCGACAAGGTGGCGAAGCTGCTGGGACTGGGGTATCCGGGCGGGCCGTGGCTGGATGCGCTGGCTCCGTTTGGCGACGCAGGGGCGGTGCCGTTTTCGTTTGCGCAGATCAAAGCCAAGGCGCATCGCAGGGGCGAAGCGGGCGCGCTGGATCCGAAGGAGGCGACGTATTTTTCCTTCAGCGGGATCAAGACGGCGGTGCTGCGCTACACGCAGGTGCATGGGATGGAAGAGCGGATTGCGCAGCGGCGGGCGGCGCTGGCGGCGATGCCGGGGGCGAGTCCCAAGCGGGATTTGGAGTTGGTGCGCGCGCTGTGCGACCAGGAGACACTGGATTTGATTGCGAGCTTTCAGCGGGCGGTGGTGGAGGACTTGCGGCGGAAGACGTTCCAGACGGCGGAGCGGTTTGGTGCGGCGAGCGTGCTGGTGTCGGGCGGGGTGGCGGCGAACCGCGAGTTGCGGGAGCACTTCACGGCCGAGGCGCGGGCACAGGGGTTGCCGATTGCGTTTCCGAGTTTGAAGCTGTCTACGGATAACGCCGCGATGATTGCGGCGGCGGCTTGGCCGAAGCTGGTGACGGGGAAGTTTGCAGACGAGCGGTTGACGGCGGACGCGGCGCTGAAGCTGGGTGTGTGAATGAAGCGCAGACCCCACTCATCGCGATACGACCGCGATGAATGGGGCACCCGGCTGGGTGTGTAACTAAGTCAATTACTTTTTGCGGATGTAGCGGCGGCCGGAGATTTCGTATTTCCCTGAGATGACCTTGGCGATGGCTTCGGAGTAGGCGATGTGTTCCTCGGTGAGGATGCGGCGGGCGAGAGTGGGCTCGTCATCGGTGTCGAGGACAGGGACAGTGCGCTGGGTGATGATGACACCGTGGTCGAGTTGCTCATCGACGAAGTGGACGGTGCAGCCGGCGACGTGGACGCCGTAGTCGAAGGCCTGCTGCTGGGCGTCGAGGCCGGGGAAGGCCGGGAGCAGCGAGGGATGGATGTTGAGGATGCGCTGCGGGAAGGCCTGGATGAAGCCGGGCGAGAGCAGGCGCATGTATCCGGCGAGGATGACGTAGTCGACCTGATGGGCGCGGAGGGTGGCGATGATTTCGGCATCGTGCTCGGCGCGCTTGCGACCGTTGGCTTCGATGGCGACGGCGGTGAGGCCGCGGTTGCGGGCGGCGTCGAGGCCGGGCGCGTCGGCCTTATTGGAGATCACGACGGCGATTTCGCAGTTAGTGAGCGAGCCGGCGGCGATGTTGTCCGCGATGGCGAGGAAGTTGGAGCCGCGGCCAGAGAGCAGGATGCCGAGACGAGTCATGAGGTTAGTGTAATGCGCAGGAAAAGTGTGCGGGGAAGAGCAACTGATGGAGCGAGGGAGGGTCCATGCAGCGGTAGTAAAAATTCTGCTCTTGAGGGTGAAGATGAAACGGGTCTTTGTAGTGTCGCTGATGATGGGTTTGATTGCGCTGGCCGGGTGCGGGCATCCAGCGTACTATGCGCCGGGTCCACCTCCACCTCCTCCGGCATACCAGCATGCGCGGCATGAGGGTTTCCATGATGGCGTGATGGCGGCGCGGAGGGACAGGGCGCGCGGGATGGGACCGGATGTGGATCGTCATCCCTGGTTCCGCAGGCCGCCTGTGCCGCCGCCTTTGATGGGTGCTTACCGCAAGGCATTCCAGAATGGATACCGCTCCGTGTATCGCAATGGGGAAGGGGATCGCGATTAGGAGGGCAAGCACAACGGGGAGCGGCTGATGCCGCTCCCCGTTTCGTTTTATGCGGGAAGATTTATTGGTAGATGACGCGGCGGTCGCCTTTGACGATGCGGCCGATCTGGTAGAACTTTTCGCCGGCGCGGTCGAAGCTGGACTTGAGGCGCTTGAATTTTTCCGCAGGGATGACGGCGATGAGGCCCAGTCCCAGGTTGAAGGTGCGGAGCATTTCGTCGGGATCGATCTGGCCGAGTTCGCGGAGGTGGTCGAAGACGGGCAGGGAGGGCCAGGAGCCGAGTTCGACCTGGGCGGCGAGGCCTTTGGGCAGGATGCGGGGCAGATTCTCAGTGATGCCGCCGCCGGTGATGTGGGCCATGCCGGTGGTGTACGAGCTGGCGGTGAGCTTGCGGATGATGGGCAGATAGCTGCGGTGGATCTTCATGAGGGCGGCGCCGGCCTTGTCCTTGAGCTCGGGGATGTACTGGTCCGGCGTGTAGCCGGCGACCTCAAAGAAGAGCTTGCGGGCGAGCGAGTAGCCGTTGGTGTGCAGGCCGGTGGAGGGGAAACCGATGAGG
The DNA here is from genome assembly GCA_021791875.1 of Acidobacteriota bacterium. Lineage (GTDB taxonomy): Bacteria > Acidobacteriota > Terriglobia > Terriglobales > Acidobacteriaceae > Acidobacterium. Next base: position 8,368 of record JAJYVU010000018.1, read on the forward strand.
ACGTCGCCGTTCTGGATGCTTTTGCCGGTGATGAGCTTTTCGCGCTCGACGACACCGACGATGAAGCCGGCGAGGTCGTATTCGCCGTCGGAGTAGAAGCCGGGCATCTGGGCGGTTTCTCCGCCGATGAGGGCGCAGCCGTTGATTTTGCAGGCTTCGGCGAGGCCCTGGACGACTTTCTCGATGACGGTGTTCTCAAGGCGGCCGGTGGCGAGGTAGTCGAGGAAGAAGAGCGGGGTGGCGCCCTGCACGGCGATGTCGTTGACGCAGTGGTTGACGAGGTCTGCGCCGACGGTGTGATGAATGCCCATCTGGAAGGCGAGCTTGAGCTTGGTGCCGACGCCGTCGGCGGAAGAGACAAGGACGGGATCCTTGAGCTTGTTGTCGAGCTGGAAGAGACCGCCGAAGGAGCCGATGTCGCTGAGGACGCGGCGGTTGAAGGTCTTGTGCGCGAGGAACTTGATGCGCTGCTTGGCGCGCTCGGCCTCAGACAGGTTGACGCCGGCCTCGGCGTAAGTGACCTTGCGCGTTTTGGCGGGGGCGGATTCGGCTTTGGCGGAGGTATTGGCGCTTTTTGTAGGCAAGATGGGCTTCCGTGCAGAAGAGAATGGAACATTCAGTTTAACAAGGGGACTTGCCATCCAGGCGAACACGCGCTTCGCGCGCCACTGAAAGCGATGAGTTTCTGGCCCAGTCCTGCCTCGCGCTGGTGGGCATGAGGCAGGACTGGCGCGGGGGCTACGGAAGTTTGCGGATCATGACGTTGCGGAACCAGAGCTTGACCTGGGATGGTCCCTTGTCCTCAGTGCCCTGCAGCGAGATGTGGCCGGTGTGGTAGGCGGCGAAGCCGGGCCAGCCGGCGAATTTGCTGTGGGCGACGAGCTGTTTCCACTCGGGGGTCCAGAGCTGGGTGTCGACGACCTTGTGGCCGTCGGTGAAGAACTGGACGTGGCCGTGGTCGACCTTGATTTCGTATTGATTCCACTGGCCGGCGGGCTTGACCCACTCGTAGGGCACGGCGATGAGGCCGAACATGTCTCCGGAGCGCTGGTAGAGGGTGCGGCTGTCGGGGACGGTGCAGGCGAGGTCGGCGATTTGCATTTCAGGGCCGGTTTCGTAGGTCTGGCTGTACTTGGGCGACTCGTGGACGTCGAACATGATGCCGCTGTCGATGCAGGGTTTGGCTTTCCACTCTACTTTGAGGTCGAAGTTGGTGTACTCGCCGTTGGTGACGATGTCAGAGTAGTCGGCGAATTTGGCATGGGGCGGTTTTTTGAGCTGGATGGCGCCGTGCTGGATGGACCAGTCCTTGCCGATGCCTTTTTCTCCATAGGAGTGCCAGCCGTCGAAGTTTTTGCCATTGAAGAGGAGATGCCAGCCTTCCTGCTTCTGCTGAGGGGTGAGGGTGTTGGGCTTTTGCTGGGCGAGGGCGAGCGGGCAGGCGAGCGCCGCCGCAAGAGCGGCGAGGGCAATGCGGGTGAGTGTGCGGTGAGCCATGGAGCGTGATCCTTGAAAGAGAGTGAAAGAAGTTATGGTGCAGAGAGGATTTCATGGGGTTGGAGGTGGGCCAATCCCGAGTATGGGAACGATAACACATTGGAGAACGGAGGGGTAGAGGGATGGGGAAGGTTCGTGATGCAGCCGGTGGTGGGAGTAGCAGGTCGTCCTTCGGACGATTCGGCCCACACTTTCTCCTCGAAATGCGCGAGGCGAAAGTGTTGCCTTGACAAAGCCTTTGTCCTTATCGAGGGGCACCCAGATCTTGGGTAAAACGGTGCCTTAGCCGGCGAGGACGGTGGAGTCGTGGCGGAGCCAGTTGTAGAGGGGGAAGTGGTTGGCGAGCTCGAGGACCTGGTTGCGGATGCGCGCGAGGGTGGCGGGATCGTTGCGGTGGTCGAGGGCTTCGACGATCCACTGGCCGATCTGGCGCATTTCGGCTTCCTTCATGCCGCGCGTGGTGAGGGCGGGCGTGCCGATGCGGATGCCGGAGGGCTTGAGCGGGGGATTGGTGTCGTACGGAATGGCGTTTTTGTTGACGGTGATGCCGGCGGCGCCGAGAGCGGCTTCGGCTTCGGAGCCGAGCATGCCTTTGGCGAAGACGTCGATGAGCATGAGGTGGGTGTCGGTTCCGCCGGAGATGACGCGGTAGCCGTTTTCGGCCATGGTGGCGGCGAGGGCCTTGGCGTTGGAGACGATCTGATGCGCGTAGGCGGCGAAGTCGGGCTGAAGCGCCTCATGGAAGGCGACGGCCTTGGCGGCGATGATATGGACGAGCGGTCCGCCCTGCTGGCCGGGAAAGACGGCCTTGTCGACGGCTGCGGCGTGCTCCTGCCCGCAGAGGATGAGGCCGGCGCGGGGGCCGCGGAGGGTTTTGTGGGTGGTGGTGGTGGTGATGTGCGCGTGGGGGACGGGGGATGGGTGCGCGCCGCCAGCGACGAGTCCGGCGAAGTGGGCCATATCGACGAGGAAGAAGGCGTTGACCTTGTCGGCGATCTGGCGCATGCGAGCGAAGTCAAAGGTGCGCGGATAGGCGCTGCCGCCGCCGATGATGAGTTTGGGCTGCTCGCGGAGGGCGAGGGCTTCGAGCTGGTCGTAGTCGATGACTTCAGTGTCTTTGCGGACGCCGTAGGAGACGACGCGGTAGAGCTTGCCGGAGAAGTTGAGCTTGTGGCCATGGGTGAGGTGGCCGCCGTGGGCGAGGTCGAGTCCGAGGATGGTGTCGCCGGGCTGGATGAGGGCCATGTAGGCGGCGGCGTTGGCCTGCGAGCCGGAGTGGGGCTGGACGTTGGCGTGCTCGGCGTTGAAGAGCTGTCTGGCGCGGTCGCGAGCGGTGTTCTCAATGGTGTCGGCGAATTCGCAGCCGCCATAGTAGCGGCGTCCGGGGTAGCCCTCGGCGTACTTGTTGGTGAAGACGGAGCCGGCGGCTTCGAGGACGGCGCGGGAGACGAAGTTTTCCGAGGCAATCATCTCCAGGCCTTCGTGCTGGCGAAGGACTTCCTGGTCGATGGCCTGTGCGACGACGGGGTCGCTCTGGGCGAGGGTACGGGACATGCGATCGGACATGGGTAGATTGTAGCGGGGTGGGGATTGGGTTGGCACCAACTTTGCGTGGGAGTTGGGTTTGATGGGGTGAAGGGGGCTAGGATTTCAGATCGAGATGGTTATCTGGAACGCGGAAGACGCCCTTGATGCAGTCGGTATTTCTGACGGCTATCTGGATGTGGTTTTTTCGCATAAATGCGGAACCGGGGTAGAGTTGCGGCGGCTCCTGAAAGATGCCTTTGACTGTGTCTACGGGTGGCTGGCTGGTAGTGGCACGGATCCGATGCAGGTTGTTGATTACAGCGCAGTCGAGAGGATGCAGGAACTTGTCTGGACGATTTTGTGGCAAGGATTCTTGTGCCGCGCTGTAGAGATTGGTCAGTTGGTCGAAAGCTTCCCGTGCCATTTGAAGGCCCGCGCTGGTGGTGAGGTCGAGGCAAAGGCCGAGGTCGAGAATTGCGCCCACAACGAAGGGCTCGATGACGCGGTCTGGTTCCCGCTGGGCCACTTCGCGCGCGAACTCCAAGCCGCGCATAGGGTTTGCTTCCCAGAAGTAGATACCTTCGCCGAGCCAGTCGTAGTCATTCTGACTGTAGAGGAAGGGTTCATTCTGAAGGAGCTTTTCACCGACGACGCGGTCGCAGCCGTGATAGGCGAGGACGAACGAAGCCGAGAGCTTGTGCACGATTTAGCTAGCGCGGAAATACTTTTTAGGCTTGCCGTTTTTGCCGAAGATGCCAGCATCAATCAGAAACTGAATCGCGGACTCGCGGGAGCGGGTCGCTTCGCGTGTGACCTTGCGGGCAGCCTTGCGGAAGGTTTCGACTTCCTTGCGCTCAGCCGCTGTCATGAGGCCAAGGTCGTTCGTCGATTTGGAAGCGCGGGTCGGCATAAGTCGAGTATAGCCGGAAACAGGGGGACTGGAGTCCTCTTCGGCGTTACGGAGGTTACAGGGTCTTTTTGCCGAAGGCGCTGTAGATGAGTTCTACGGCGAGGTCGGCGGTACTTCAAGGGACAAGCTGCAGGGCTCGTTTTGCGGTGGTGCAGACCAAGCTTTTATGCCCGGGCAGGTTGTAGATGACCGCGAGAGATTCAATCGAGTTCTGTCCAGCCCAGCAGTAGTGTTTGCGGTTGTATTTGCGACTTTCTGCAAGGGAATAACTCGCCGGAGCGCCTGACTTTACTGGAAGTTGATAGATCCAGTAGGGATCGTAGGTGGTGGCGTAGGGTTTGCCTTTGAGCCATGCGCCGTCTGCGCCTGCCATGGTCTGACTCATCGTAGGGTCTCCGATGAGAAGGTGCTGGCGGTTTTGGTTTTGGATGCCGTAGAAGTTGTAGGTTGCGAGGTTGAGGACTTTGTAGGGCGTGCAGCCAGAGCGGAAGCCAAGGATGAGGAGCGAGCCGGGGTCGCTGGCATAGCCCCAGCCAAGGAATAGAAGTAATGGGTGTTTGGGATAGAGAGAGGTAGACCAGAGGAATAATCCGCTTGGATCAACGCGTACGCCGGGGAGTGTCGGGGGCTTCTTTGACTGGTATTCGTACGGGTTGGACGTGAGCGGCCGTATCTGCGGTGTGTCGGTTTTGTATTCGAACAGGCGTCCATGAACAGGCTTGAGGAGGATGTGATCGAAAGTTCCCGGCTGAATGTCGTCTGAATTTACTTCCTTTTGCAGAGTAAGCATGACGGGCTGCGAGCAGCCCGGGACATGCAGCTCTTTATGAAGGACGCGAACCAGTCGCGTACTGGCGTGGCACATGCCGCAAGTTGCGCCTGCCAGTATCGCGAGAAGTAGCCATCGGATTTGTGCGGCTTTTAGCGTTGTGGTCTTCATTACCTGTTTTGGGGCTCATTCAAAAAACCGCAGATCCCTCCGCTTCGCGCGCTCGCTTGACGCGAGCGCACTTCGGTCGGGATGACAAATTCATTTTGACTGCGCGCTTCTACTGCTAATTTCAGCGGTTCAACCTTACAGGATTTTTTTGCCGAAGGCGCTGCAGATGAGTTCAACGGCGAGGTCGGCGGTGCGGTTGTGTTCGTCGATGACGGGGTTAACTTCGACGAGTTCGAAGCTGAGCATTCGTCCGTGGTCGGCGATGATTTCCATGGCGAGGTGGGCTTCGCGGTAGGTGGCTCCGCCGCGGACGGGGGTGCCGACGCCGGGTGCGTCTTCGGGGTCGATCCAGTCCATGTCGAGGGAGACGTGGTAGCCGGCGGTGCCGCGTCCGGCGGCGCGGAGGGCTTCTTCCATAACGGTGCGGAGGCCTCGCTCGTCGATGTCGCGCATGGTGTAGACCTCGGTGAGGCCGGCGCGCTTGAGGTTTTCCTTTTCGGTGGCATCGATGTCGCGGACGCCGATGAGGACGGTGTTTTCGGGCAGGACTTTGGGGCTCCAGCCGCAGATGCCGGCGAGCGACTCGGGGCCGAGGCCGAGGAGGGCGGCGAGGGGCATGCCGTGGACGTTGCCGCTGGGCGAGGTTTCCGGGGTGTTCATGTCGGCGTGGGCGTCGATCCAGAGGAGGCCGATGCGCTGATTCTGCTGGTGGTAGAAGTCGGCGACGCCGGAGACGCTGCCGGCGGCTACGGAGTGGTCGCCGCCGATGATGAGCGGAGTCATGCCCTGCTCGAGGGCTCCAGAGACGATGGAGGCGGCGCGGGTGCAGGTTTCGGTGATTTCGCGGAGGTAGCGGGCGTGTTCTTCGCCGACGTGGCGGGTTTCGGCGATTTCGACGTCGATGTTGCCGGCGTCGATGAGCTGGTGGCCGAGGGCTTCGAGGCGGGCTTCCAGGCCAGCGACGCGGACGGCGGAGGGTCCCATGTCGACGCCGCGGCGGGATGCGCCGAGGTCGAGGGGAACGCCGATGAGCTGGATTTTGCGGGTGGGCAGGGATTGGGTACCGGTGTAGATGGGGCCGGAGGTGAGTCCGGTGACGGGGGATTTGGCGGCGGCGAGTTTCTCGGTGGCTTCTGACATGGCGGATCCTTGGTTGGGTGCTGTTGGCACCCTGGGCTTTTGGGGCTGCGGCGGGCGGGAGCGGGCAGGGGGAAATGCTCCCGCCGGGGATGGCAGGTGGATGGGCCGCTAGCCAAAAGCGAGGGCTACGCTGAATCCGAAGGCGTGGCCGTCAATGTGAGGGTGAACGATCATGATCGTAACCATTGCAGTTTCAATTACGGATAGATGCGATTGAGGGTGCGCGCGAAGGGGATGGTTTCGCGGACGTGCTCGAGGCCGCAGATCCAAGCGACGGCGCGCTCGATGCCCATGCCGAAGCCGGAATGGGGGACCGAGCCGTAGCGTCGTAGATCGAGATACCACTGAAAGGCCTCGATGGGCAAGTGGTGATCTTCGATTCGCTGCTTGAGGAGTTCGTAGGAGGCGATGCGCTGCGAGCCGCCGATGATTTCTCCATAGCCCTCGGGAGCGAGGACGTCGACGCAGAGGGCGTATTTGGGGTTGTCGGGGTCCGGCTCCATGTAGAAGGCTTTGACGTCTGCCGGGTAGCGGTGGACCATGACGGGGCGGTCGAACTGCGAGGAGATGTAGGTTTCGTCGGGGGAGCCGAAGTCGTTGCCGTACTCGAAGGGATTTTCGAGCAGGCCTTTGGCGTGGGCGTCGTTGAGCATCTGGACGGCGTCGTCATAGCGGAGGCGCGGGAACGGAGCCTGGATGGTTTCAAGCTTGGAGATGTCGCGTCCGATGGCCTTGAGGTCGGCGGCGCGGCGTGTGAGGACGCGCTGGACGATGAAGCTGATGAAATTTTCGGCGAGGCCCATGAGGTCGTCGAGGTCGGCGAAGGCCCACTCGGGCTCGACCATCCAGAACTCGGTGAGATGGCGGCGGGTTTTGGATTTTTCAGCGCGGAAGGTAGGGCCGAAGGAGTAGACCTTGCCGAGGGCGAGCGCGGTGCTCTCGATGTAAAGCTGGCCACTCTGGGTGAGGTAGGCTTCGTCGCCGAAGTATTCGACGGGGAAGAGCGTGCTGGTGCCCTCGCAGGCGGCGGGGGTGAGGATGGGCGGATCGGTGAGGAGGAAGCCGTTGTCGTCGAGGAAGTCGCGGGCGGCTTTGATGATTTCCGCGCGGATGCGGAGGATGGCGGACTGGCGCGGGGAGCGAATCCAGAGGTGGCGGTGCTCCATGAGGAAGTCAGTGCCATGCTCTTTGAGGGAGATGGGGAAGGGCGTATCTTCGGGGACGCGCTGGATGACTTCGAGGTTTTCGACGTCGAGCTCGAAGCCGCCGGGGGCGCGCTTGTCGGCGCGGACCTTGCCGGTGACGATGACGGAGGATTCCTGGGTGAGGCCCTTGATGCGCTCGAAGACTTCCGGGGCGACGGCGGCCTTGGGGACGATGCCCTGGATGGTTCCGGAGCCGTCGCGGAAGATGGGGAAGAGGAGCTTACCGCTTTCGCGGAGGTTGTAGAGCCATCCCTGGAGGGTGACGGACTGGCCTTCATGCTCGCCGATGCGGGCGATGGTGGCGAGGGGTGGATTGGTAACAGATTCGGTTTCGTTTGCCATGGTGTCGTTTTTGAATCAGAATTTTTCGAATGCGCGCTGGGCTTTTTCGAGGATGGTTTCGATGGGCTCGTCGAGGTTGTAGTGAATTTCGAGAATGCCTGCGGGTGTTTGCGGCGCGGCGTGGAGCAGCTGCATGGTGTCGTCCCAGTCGATGGAGCCTTCACCGGGCCAGAGGTGCTCGTCTTTTTCGCCGTGGTTGTCGTGGATGTGGGCGGTGCGGACGAGGTCCTGCATTTCGGCGAAGGTGGCAGCGACTCCTTCTTCAAGTTGGGCGTGGCCGGTGTCGAAGCAGAAGCCGATGTCCTTGAAGTGGCCGATGGTGAGGATCTCCTTGAGATGGGCCGGTTGGGTGACTTCGTTCTGGAGATTTTCGACCAGGAGCTTTACGCCAAGGGGGTTGGCAAAAGCGCGGAGGTGTTCGAGGGCGGTGATGGAGTGCTCGAGAGCGCGGGCGTTCCAAGTTTCGTGCGGGTCGCCGAGGTGGAGATTGAGGAAGCGGAGCGGAATCTGCTCGGCGGCTTCGAGGGAGCGCTTGATCTCGTCCATGGCGTCGATGCGGCGGGATTTTTCCGGGTGCAGCAGGTTGACGGAAGGCGCGCCGCCGCGGCCCATGTCGCGATCCGGGAACAGGGGTGCGTGCATGGAAAAGGGCTCGAGGGGATTGGAGCGGAACCATACGGCGAGGTCGCGGACTTCCTGGCGGTTGGTGTAGTCAAAGTGCTGGCGGGCGGCAAAGAGTTCGACGCCCTGTGCGCCGGCGCGGGCCAGTTGATCGAGCAGGCCGGGATGGAGGCGCTGGCGGAGGAAAACGTGGGTAGAGATGACCTTCAGCATGGGCAAGACCCGAGAGAGACTCCTGAGTGTATCTTCTCACTGGTGGATGCGCCAGTGCTTGCCGGGACTGGCCGTCCAGGCGGACGCGCGTTTTGCGCGCCAATCCTGTTCTGGCTTGGTGGGGGGAATTGGGGGTTGTGGCTTCGATTGCGGGCAAAAAGGCCCACCCTAGCTTCGCGAGGGTGGGGCATCCGGACAAATTCACATCCTTGCGAGACGTTCTGCAATAATCCCGATGATTGGGAGATGAAGATGCCGCGGTTTTTTCGCCCGAAAGAGGCAAGTCAGCCAGCCAAGCAAGCAGACCAGCGAGACGGCGTCAATGATGCGTTGCATCTCGATTGTGTGGGGGTTGGCGTACAGGCATGGCAGCCAGAAGGAGACATTGCACACTGTGAAACCGTAGAAACGGGTCCTGCCTGGTTCGACGGATGAACAGGAGATATACCAGAGGGAACAGGATGCCCCACACGTAACAAATCCTGCCGGTCGGGATTTCAGCCAAGGCTAACGCACTATGTTGATGCGTTCCGGTCATGATTGGGCATCCTAGCATGATTGCCCATGAGTGCACGACCAGCAATGAAGCGCGAACGGCGCGCGCATGAATGGGGCACCCGGCGTAGCCCGCGAGTGAAGGGCGGGACCGCAGATTTCTCCGCTGCGCGCCTTTGGCGCTGCGGTCGAAATGACCCAGGTTGAGGTAGGGGAGGTTTTCACCAAAGATTTGCGAGGGGTTGGCTGCTAAACGGCAAAACACGCAGCGGGCTGCGTGTTTCGCGGGAACTTTGGTGGTGCGGTGGCAGGGCGGGGCTAGACGCCGACGCCGAACTCGGTTTGCATTTCGTCTCCGGCGTGGGAGTAGAAGTCCGAGGGGGTGCGGTGGTTGAACTTGTAGCGCACGCGGAGTTCGCGTCCGATGTAGACGCCGAGGGCCGCCACGCCGACGGCTACCGAGGTCCAGCCGACGTAACGGAAAACGGGGCAGCCTTTGTCGCAGGTTCTGGTGTTGTCTGAAGCGGTCACGGCGTGTGTCTCCCGGGGATGATCCCCCTAGGTTTCATGATAACCCACTTATTTTGACGTCTGTCTTCTTGTATCGGCAGTGGAAACCAGAACAGTAATGGGACGGATGAAGGGTTATTCATGGTTTTCGATGCGATGGAGCCAGAGGAGCTTTTGTTCGGGGGGGAGGAAGCTGGCTTCGATGGAGTTGGCGGCGAGCTCGCGGAGGTGGTCGCGGGTGAAGCCGAAGGATTGCTCGGCGAGGATGTATTCCTCGAGGAGATTGGAGCCGAAGAGGGCGGGGTCGTCGGAGTTGAGGGTGACCATGAGGCCGGAGTCGAAGTATTCGCGGACGGGGTGGTCTGCTGCGAGGGGGCAGCAGCCGGTGCGGACGTTGGAGGTGACGCAGATTTCGACGGGGATCTGGCGGGTGCTGAGGATTTCGAGGAGTTCGGGGTCGTGGATGGCGGAGAAGCCATGGCCGATGCGTTCGGAGCCGATGTTGAGGGCGCCCCAGATGCTTTTGGGTCCGGCGGTTTCCCCGGCGTGGCAGGTGAGGCGGAGGCCGTTGGCGGCGGCTTCGGCGTAGAGCTCGCGAAAGGGCTCGGGGCCGGTGCGGCGCTCGTCGCCGCCGATGCCGATGCCAATGATGGAGGGGTGGGAGGCGCGGAGCTCGGCGGCCTTGCGGAAGACCTTTGCGGCGGGCTCTGGGCCGAAGTGGCGGACGGCGTCGAAGATCCAGTAGAGGGTGATGCCGAGTTCGCGTTCGGCGCGGATGCGGGCGCGTTCCATGCCTTCGAAGAGGGGTTCGAATTCGACGCGGCGCCAGTAATAGACGACGCCGACGGAGACGTAGACTTCGGCGTGGACGACGCCCTGACGGGCGAGGTCCTGGAGCATGCGCCAGGTGATGAGCTCGTAGTCGTAGGCGGACTGGAGCTGCTCAGAGATGGCCTTGAAGGCCATGAGGAAGCCGGTGAAGTCGGTGTAGTTGTAGAGGGCGCGCGCGGCCTCGATGGTGAGAGGGGTGCGGCCGGGCTGGCGGCTGAGATCGACGAGGGTTTCCGGCGTGACGGTGCCTTCGAGGTGCAGGTGGAGTTCCGCTTTGGGAAGCCGGCGGAGAAAATCGCCGAGTTCGGAGGTGGAAGTGGATTTCGAGTTGATAAGCGCCTCCCATTCCATTAGAAACGCAAGTGGACGATTCGGATACAGGAGTATGGGGAGGGGTTGGAATCAGCCGTCGAGTGCGCGGGCGGCGGGCCTTTATGCAAACAGACAAGGGAATGAGTGCGGATGTAGTGGAGCTTCGGGCGGCACTGCTGGGCTGGTACGGCGAAAATGCGCGCGATTTGCCGTGGCGGCGGACGCGGGATGCGTATGTGGTGTGGGTATCAGAGGTGATGCTGCAGCAGACGCGGGTGGCGGCAGTGGTGGAATATTTCGGGCGGTTTATGCGGGAATTTCCAACACTGGAGGCGCTGGCGGAGGCCGAGGAAGAGCGCGTGCTGGCGCAGTGGAGCGGGCTGGGGTATTACCGGCGGGCGCGCATGATGCACAAGGCCGCGCGGATGATTGTGGCCGAGTTCGGCGGGCGCATGCCGGAGACGGCGGCGGAGTTGCGTGCGCTGCCGGGAGTTGGCGAGTACACGGCGGCGGCGGTGGCGAGCATCAGTCATGGCGAAGCGGTACCGGTGGTGGACGGGAACGTGGAGCGGGTTCTGTTGCGGCTGTGCGGGCCGCAGCTTGCCGAAGCAGGTGGGAATGGCAAACCGGCAGTGGGAGCACTGCGGACAGCGGCGCAGCGGTTTCTGGATTCGCAGCGGCCGGGCGAGTTTAACCAGGCAATGATGGAGCTGGGCGCGACGGTGTGCCTGCCGCGAAATCCGCAATGCGGGGAGTGCCCGGTGCGCACGCATTGCAGCACGCAGGGGGAGCATGAGACGGGTCCCGCGAAGCAGATGCGCAGCCGGCAGGTGGCCTATGTGCTGATGCAGAGGAACTGGGGTCCGAAGACGGAGGTTCTGCTGCGGCGGCGCGGCGAGGATGAGTCGCAGATGCCGGGCATGTGGGAGCTGCCCGCGGCGCCGGAGGGCGGACTGCCGGATGAATCGGTGGTGCTGACGGTGCGGCACGCGATCACGAATACGAACTACTACGTGACAATTTACGAGCTTCCGTGGGAAGAAAAGCGAACGCTGAAAGCGCCGCGCGGATCGCTGCAGTGGGTGAAGCTGCGCGAGCTGGGGGAAGTTCCGCTGACGGGTCTGACGCGAAAGGTGTTGAAGCGGACGAAGATTTTGCCGGGGACGGCGAAAGGCGCGCTCGCCTGAGCGCGGTTACTCGAAGAGCAGCGGTGCCTTGGGGCGATTGCGCTCGGTGGTGCGAGGGCGCGCGGGAGCCGGGGTGAGTTCCGGAGACGGTTCCGTGGAGAGCAGCTTGTGCAGATCTTTGAGTTCGAGGCGGAGGCGCTGGAGGCGGAGTTCGACCTGTGAGGGTTTGGCGCTGGGCTTGCCGCTGCTGATGGGGATGAGCTCGGGCTGCGCCTTGCGGCGGCCTTCCTTGATTTCCTGAGCGAGCTGCTGGCGCGCGCCGGCGATGGTGTAGCCCTCGCTGTGGACGAGCTGCTTGATGCGGAGGGCGAGTTCGACATCGCGGCGGCGGTAGAGGCGCTGTCCGGTGCCGCCCTTGGTGGGGCGAAGCTGCGGGAATTCCTTCTCCCAGAAACGCAGGACGTATGCTTCCACGCCGCAGAGGCGTGCGGCTTCGCCGATGCGGAAGTAGAGCTTGTCCGGAATGATCGGGCTCGCCGGGAGCCGGTGTTGTGACGCCTGTTTCGCCATGTATCTCCGCGGCGCAGGGCGGAGCGTCCATCCTGCGCCTGCATTAGGGAGAGTATAGGTCAGATACGGTGACGATTGTCACTTATTTCTTCAATTCGATTGGCTGTCGCGGCTCGCTGCCGCGGGGCGCAGCGCGCAGATATTGTACGGGCCAGGTGGTGGTCTGGTGGAGTTCCTGTGCGGCGTGCAGCGGCCAGTAGGGATCGCGGAGAAATTCGCGTGCAAGCAGGACGAGATCGGCCTGGCCGCTGCGGAGGATGTGGTCGGCCTGCGCAGGGCTGGTAATCATGCCGACGGCGCCGGTGGCGAGGCCGGATTCGCGGCGGATGCGCTCGGCGAAGGCGGTCTGATAGCCGGGGCCGACGGGAATCTGCGCGGTGGCGACGTTGCCGCCGCTGGAGACATCGAGGAGATGGACTCCATGTGCTTTGAGCAGGCGTGCGAGATCGACGGACTGGTTGAGATCCCAGCCGCCGGGAGTCCAGTCTGTGGCGGAGATGCGGACCAGGAGCGGCAGGTGTGCGGGCCAGACGGAGCGGACGGCGTCAACGACTTCGAGGAGGAGGCGGGTGCGGTTTTCGAAGCTGCCGCCGTACTCATCTGTGCGGTGATTGCTGATGGGCGAGAGGAATTCGTGCAATAAGTAACCGTGAGCGGCGTGAATTTCGACGACGTCGAAGCCGGCGCGGTGGGCGCGGACGGCGGCGTCGCGAAAGGCGGCTTTGATGCGGGTGATGCCTTCGGGGTCGAGGGCGTGGGGCGTGGCGAAGTCGTCGGCAAAGGGGATGGCAGAGGGCGCGACGATGTCGGTCCATCCGCCTTCGGCGGGCGGGACGACGCGGTGATGTTCCCAGGGCGGACTCATGCTGGCTTTGCGGCCGGCGTGGGCGAGCTGAACGCCGGCGCGGGCGCCGTGGGCATGGAGCAAGTCGACGACGCGGGCGAGCGGGGCGATGTGCTCGTCTTTCCAGAGGCCGAGGTCAAGCGGAGAGATGCGGCCTTCGGGCGAGATGGCAGTGGCCTCGGTGAGGATGAGTCCGGCGCCGCCGACGGCGCGGCTGCCGAGGTGGACGAGATGCCAGTCGGTGGCGAATCCGTCTTCGCAGGAGTACTCGCACATGGGCGAGACGGCGATGCGGTTGGGAAGGGTGATGCCGGCAAGGGTAAGAGGCGAAAAGAGATGCGCGGGAACGTCCATGATGGATTCGATGTGCGTCAGCTTTAAGAAGTCGCAAGGGGAAGATGCGAAAGGCTCCGGAGTGCCGGAGCCTTTTGGTAAGAATTACCAGCAATATTTACGCAGAAGCGGATGTGGACGTTGAGCTGGATGCAGCGGCTGCGGAGGAATTCGCGGATTTTTCGTTGCCGGACTTGCGGATGTCGATGCCGCCCTTGAAGTAGGCGCCGTCTTCGATGGAGATGCGCTGGGCGGAGACATCGCCGATGAGGGAGCCTTCGCTGCGAATATCGACGCGGTCGCTTGCGTTGGCATTGCCGCGGACTTTGCCGAGGACGACGATTTCACGGGCGGTGATGTTGGCCGCGACATTGCCGTTGCGGCCTACGGTGACGCGGTTGCCGGGCAGCGTGATGGAGCCTTCGACTTTGCCGTCGATGAAGAGGGATTCAGAGCCTGTGACTTCGCCTTTAATGACGAGGCTCTTGCCGATGGTGGCCTGGTCGGCGGAATTCATGACCGGCTGGGCAGGCGCCGCGGGACGTGGAGGCTCGTAGGCAGGCGTCGCAGGGGGCGTGGGACGAACGGGCTCATGGGAGGGGTTCTGAGGCTGGTTGCCGGTCTGATTGGGTTTCCACATCGCGTGATGATCCTTTCGTTATCCTAATGACTTTACCGGCACAACAACCGGAGCTTGGGGGAGCAGTTGGCCCATGACGGCGGAGAGTGCAAGGAAGCGATGCAAGGGAGCAGGGCTTTGCCGGACCGCCGAGGGCGATTGCGATCGTTGTCTGCATCTTAATAGCCAATTCGAGGAAGGGCAAAAGTGGAAATCCGCGAAATGCGCGGGGGAATCATCAGGGTCAAAGGTTTTGGTTCTGATGCGGGCAGGCCGATGGAGCGCAGTGCGGCTATTTCTTGAAGAATCAGCGGTCGTGGCGTGTTCAGGTTGTCAGGGCATGAATGGTTGATGTATTTGGGCGGAATCTGAGTGAGGATCGGAGAAGGATGACAGATCGGGAGTTGTTGCGGCAGATTGAGCGTGCGCCGGGACAGCGCGCGGGATACAAGCACCTGGTGCGGATATTCGGGCTGGGCGGCGGACGGGAGCGGCGTTTGCTGCTGGAGCAACTGGCGCGGCTGACGGCGGCGGGCCGGCTGGTGAAGGTGGACCGGGAGCAATGGGCGCTGGCCGGTGCCGCGCAATCGCGGGACAACCTGGTGGCCGGGCGGCTGGATATGCATCGGGATGGCTTTGGATTCGTGCGCCCGAATGACCGGGTTGCGGCGGGGGGTGGGGATATTTTTATTCCGCCGAATGAGATTGGCACTGCGATGCAGGGCGACCAGGTGCTGGTGGAGGTGTTTCCGAAGCGGCCGGGCGACGACCGGCAGGCGGGGCGCATTGCGAGGGTGCTGACGCGGAGCAATCCCACGGTGGTGGGGACTTTTCACTACGGCGACCTGGATAGGGAAGGTCATGGACGCAGGGGAAAGTATGGCTTGGTCCGCGAGCCGCGGATCGACGGGCATTCTGTGAAGCCGTTTGATGAGCGGATGAGCGGGGTGGTGGTGATTCCGTGGGATGAGCCGCTGCCGGAGGCGGCGCAGGAGAGCGTGCATCGTGTGCTGGGCGAGGAAGCGCGGCGCGCGAGCGTTTACGAAGACCTGGAAGGGCTGGTGGTGGATGTCGAGATCACCGAATGGCCCACGGCGACGCGTCCGGCGCGGGGGCGCGTGCTGGAGGTGCTGGGCGAGGAAGACGCGTTTGGCGTGGACGTGGAAATGATGATTCGCAAGCATCATTTGCCACGGATTTTTCCGGAGAATGTGCTGGCCGAGGCGCGCAAGGTCGCGCGGCTGGATGAAGCGGTGGTGGCGGAGCGGAGAGATTTTCGCGAGCTTCCGATTGTGACGATTGACGGCGAGAGCGCGCGGGACTTTGACGATGCGGTGCTGGCGCGGGAGCAGGCTGACGGAAGCTGGGAGCTTCACGTGCACATTGCGGATGTGGCGCAGTATGTGGAGCCGGAAGGGGCGCTGGATCTGGAGGCGCGGCTGCGAGGAACGTCTGTATATTTTCCGGATCGGGCGGTGCCGATGCTGCCGCAGGAGCTTTCGACGGACATCTGCAGCCTGAGGCCGGGCGAGGATCGGCTGGTGCTGAGCTGCCTGATGCGGATCGACCGGCATGGCGTGGTGTTGGGCTACGAGGTGACGGAGGGTGTGATTCGCTCGGCGCGGCGGCTGACGTACACGCAGGTGCAGGCGATGATCGACGGCGATGAAGCGGTGCGGGCGGAGTGCCCGGACGTGGCGGCGGAAGTGGATGGGATGTATCGGCTGGCGCAGATATTGAACAAGAAGCGTGAGCGGAGGGGTTCGATTGACTTTGATCTGCCGGAAGCGGTGATTGAGTTTGACGAAGCGGGCGTGATGCAGGGGGTGACGCGGGCTGAGCGGGGATGGGCCAACCGGCTGATTGAGGAGTTCATGCTGGCGGCGAATGAGTGCGTGGCGAGCTGGCTGGAACACCTGGAGGCGCCGTCGCTGTACCGGATTCACGAGAAGCCGGAGGCGCGCAAGGTGGTGGAGTTTGAGGAAGTGGCGGCGTCGTTTGGGTATTCGCTGGGCGTGGGGAATTTGCCGGTGAAGCAGTTCAGGACGCGGGGCGAACGGCGCGATGAGCGCGGGCGAGGCAAGCCGGCGCGGGTGCATGAGGTGGCCGAAGAGATTGCGGTGAGCCCGCGGATGTATCAGAAGCTGGCGGAAAAGATTGCGGGCAAGCCGGAGGAGCGGATTGTGGCGTACCTGATGCTGCGTTCGCTGAAGCAGGCGCGCTACAGCGAGAAGAACGAGGGGCACTTTGCGCTGGCTGCGCCGACGTATACGCATTTCACGTCGCCGATCCGGCGGTATCCGGACTTGATTGTGCATCGGGTGACGAAGGCGCTGCTGGCGGCGGGCGTGGATGGGCATGGGGTGGTGGCCGCGGGTGATCCGCACGGGCCGAGCGCGCGGCATGGGAAGCTGCCGAATGCGCGCGAGCGGGAGCTGGCGCGGGAGGCTGCTCCGCTGGATGAGGTGGAACTACAGGGAATCGCGCAGGAGACGAGCGACACGGAGCGGCGCGCGGCGGAGGCAGAGCGCGAGCTGATGGAGTGGAAGAAGCTGAAATTCATGCGCGATCGCGTGGGCGAGGACTTCGCTGCGCTGATCTTGAGCGCGACGAAGTACGGATTGTTTGTGGAGCTGAACGATCTGTTCGTGGAGGGGCTGGTTCCGCTGCAGACGCTGGGTGCGCTGGATGGGGATTACTACACTTACCGGGAGAATACGCGGGAGATAATCGGGGCGCACTGGGGGCGGAAGTTCAGGATCGGGCAGCCGGTGCGGGTGTTGCTGGATCGCGTGGATGCGGTGGAGAAGCGGCTGCAGTTTTCGATTCTGCTGGACGAGGAAGAGGCTGCGGCGGGGCTGGCGCAGCGCAAGGCGAAGAAGAATGGCGGGAAGACAGAACGGAGGCGCGAGATGAAAGAGGAGAAAGCGAAGGTGACGAAACCGGGGCGGCCGGCGAAGGCTGCGAATCCGAAGAAGAGCGAGCGGCGTTCGAAGCGGTTCGACAAAGACGCGGTGCCGGAGTTTGCGAAGCGGGTGGCGCAGCCGCCTCCGCGGGGACACAAGAAGGGGAAGAAGAAGAAGACGAAGAACTAGCGGTGCTTTTCTTCGGCTAAGTTCAGTGCGGTGTTTGAACTGCAGGTCCTTCGCTGCGCTCAGAACGACAGTTTATTTGTGATGCGGACATTTTCTTCCAGCAGGGGTTGTATCGGGATGACGCACTGCTTCGATTGAGCTAGCGCTCAAAGACGATGCGGCCTTCGCTGATGGTGGTGTGGACGCGGCCGAGCATGGGGTATCCGTCAAAGGGCGTGTTTTTGGATTTGGAGCGCGAGTCTTTGGCGTGGAAGGTCCATTTTTCCGCGGGGTCGAAGAGGACGACATCGGCCCAGGAGCCGACGGCGAGGGTTCCACGACCGGCGAGCGAGAGGACCTGAGCGGGGCGATGCGTGAGCATGGCGAGAAGTTTGGAGAGCGGCATGCCGTGCTGCTTGTGCAGGACAGAGATAGTGAGGCCGAGCGCGGTTTCGAGTCCCGTGATGCCGTTGGGTGCACGTTCGAACTCCTGCTCCTTTTCGTGGCAGGCGTGGGGCGCGTGGTCGGTGGCGATGCAGTCGACGCGGCCCGAGAGAATGCCCTGAATCATGGCGGCGCGGTCGGATTCGGCGCGCAGGGGCGGGTTCATTTTGGCGTTGGTGTCGTAGTCGCCGATGCGTTCCTCATTGAGGACGAAGTGATGGGGTGCGACCTCGCAGGTGACGTGGAGGCCTTCGTCGCGGGCGGCGGTGACGGCGTCGAGGGCTTTTTTTGTGGAGAGATGGGCGACGTGGAGATGCGCGCCCTTAACCTTGCGGACGAGCGAGATGTCGCGCTCGGCGAGGGAGGATTCTGATTCGACGGACATGCCGCGCAGGCCGAGGCGGAAGGCGAGTGGGCCAGCGTTCATGGAGCAGCCGGCGGTCATGCGCGTGTCCTCGGTGTGCTGAATGACGGGGAGGTTGTGTCGCGCGGCGGCCTTGAGGCACTCGAACATGATTTCGTCGCCGAGGATGGGCTTGCCATCGTCGGAGACGCCGACGGCGCCGGATTTTTTGAGGGCGGCGTAATCGGTGAGGGTTTCCCCCATGGAGCCGACGGTGGCGGCGCTGATGGGGAAGACACGAATGGCGGCGTTGCGCTCGGGGGCCTGCATCCACGCGGTGATTGAGGGGGAGTCGTTGACGGGGATGGTGTTGGGCATGGCGCAGACGGAGGTGAATCCGCCGGCGGCGGCAGCAGCGGTGCCGGAGGCGATGGTTTCCTTGTAACCCTGGCCGGGCTCGCGGAGGTGGACGTGAATGTCGACGAGGCCGGGGGCGACGACGAGGCCGGAGGCATCGATGATTTGAGCGCTGCGGTGCTTGAGCTTGCCGGGCTTGGCGAGAGCAGCGACTTTGCCGTCTTCGAGGAGAATGTCGTGGCGGGCGTCGAGGCCGGTGGCGGGGTCGATGAGGTAGCCGCCGCGAATGAGGATGGGTTTCATGCGCGTTCTCCAGAGAGCGCCTGGAAGAGCAGGGCGCGGCGAATGCAGAGGCCGTGGTGTACCTGCTCGGCGATGGCGGATTGAGGGCCGTCGGCGACTTCGCTGGTGATTTCCATGCCGCGAATGATGGGGCCCGGGTGCATGATGAGCGCATTGGGGGCGAGGGCGGCGATGCGTTCGCCGTTGGCCTGGTAGCGCAGCTTGTAGTCTTCGAGGTCGAGGCTGAGGCCGGCGAGCCGTTCGGCCTGGATGCGGAGCATCATGACAATTTGTGACTGTTTGAGTGACGAATCGAAGTCGCGCTCGATGGAGACGCCGGGCCCGATGGTGGCGGCGACTTCAGGGAGCAGCGGGGTTGGTCCGCAGAATATGACGCGCGCGCCGAGGGTGGGCAGCAGGAGCGCGTTAGAGCGGGCGACGCGGCTGTGAAAGATATCTCCGCAGATGGTGACGGTGAGGCCCTTGAGAGAATTTTCGTTGAGCTTTGCGGATTTGATGCCGAGGTGGCGGAGCATGGTGCGCAGGTCGAGGAGGGCCTGCGAGGGATGCTCGTGCATGCCGTCGCCGGCGTTGAGAACGGGCAGGCCGGTGGATTTGGCGAGCAGATACGGCGCGCCGGAGAAAGGGCTGCGCAGGATGATGCATTCGGCGCCGAGGGAACGGAGAGTGATGCCTGTGTCCTTGAGGGACTCGCCTTTTTCGATGCTGGAAGAGAGCGAGCTGACGAGCGTGGTGTCGGCGCTCATGGATTTGGCAGCGAGCTCGAAGGAAGTACGGGTGCGGGTGCTGGACTCGTAAAAGAGCAGGGCGACGCGGCGCTTGAGCAGACGCTTGGCGCGCTTGAAGGTGTCTTCGGCTTCGAGCGTGTCGGCCAATTGAAGAATAGAGCGGGTGCGTTCGGGCGTTAGGTCGCGCACGGAGACGAGTGAGCCGGGATGGAATTCCGGTTGGGTAGACGCGCGTGTGCTTCGTGCCGGTGCTGTATTCTTTTGCGCCATTTTTTCTCAGTCGACCCGTTCGACGAGGAGAACCTGCTCGTCGTTGTCGATTTCCTGGAGCTTGACTTCGATGATTTCTTTGTCGGTGGTCTGGATGGTGCGACCGACGAAGGTAGCCTCAATGGGGAGCTCGCGATGGCCGCGATCAATGAGGGTGAGGAGCTGAACCTGTTTGGGGCGGCCGTGATCGAAGAGGGCGTCGAGCGCGGCGCGGATGGTGCGGCCGGTGTAGAGGACGTCGTCGACGAGGATGATTTTGCGGCCGGTGACGTCGAAGCCGATGGAGCCGGGATGAACGACGGGGCGGGTGTCGTAGGTGGAGAGATCGTCGCGGTAGAAGCTGATGTCGAGGACGCCGGAGTCGATGGGGCGCTTCTCAATGTTGCCGATGAGGGCTGCGAGGCGCTGGGCGAGCGGAACACCACGGCGCTTGATGCCGACGAGGCCGAGGCCTTCGGCGCCATTATTTTTCTCGATGATTTCGTGGGCCAGGCGAACCAGCGTCCGTTGGATTTCGGAGGCTGACATCAGGCGGCCCTTTACGCGGAGATTGGGATGAGTGTCTGCCATAAAGGGTTCCAAGCTGGATGATACGAGGCGGTAGAGACCGGAGCAAGTGAAAGCGCGAAAGGGATTTGCACGTCCGCCGCGGCGGACGTGTGAATTGCTTTAGATGGCGCCGCTTTGCGGAGCTCGGGAGCGGAGGTAGTGGCCGCCGAGCGCGCCGCCCAGTGCGGAGAAGAGGATCATGCTGAGCGCAAGCATGCTGCTGCCGGTGACGAAGAGGATAGCGACTCCGTCAGGGGAGAGCCAGAAGTGTGCGAACCAGGGGTACTGATGGGCGAAGGTGGGGTTTTGCTGGTTCATGGTGGCAAGCGCTGCCTGGAGAGAGTTGCGGAGGGTGGCGTCGATGGATGCGCCCTGGTGCATGACGAAGCGCTCGAAGAGCATGGAAGCGGCTTCCATGGCGAGCCAGAGAACGGCCGCCATCATGCCCATGAGGCCGCCGATGCGCCAGCCGATGCGGCCGTCGGTGGGCGAGGCGGTGCGGCGGCGGTAGACGGCAACGGCGAGGAATCCGCCAGCGAAAACCCAGAGTGCGCCGAGGCTGAGGGCGGTGGAGAGCAGCGCGGTGGGCACGGCGACAAAGAGTGCGGCGCTGACGGCAGAGCGCCAGCGCAGGATGTCCGCGGCCCGGTCGAGGGACTGCTGCACGGAACCTTCCTGGGCGGAGAGGATGGACTCGTTCTCTTCTACGCGCAGTTGTGGTGCGCCACAGTGCGGGCAATATAACTCGTCGGGAACGAGGGTGTCCCCGCACCGGTGGCAGACTTGCTCCATGCTTTTGACCCTAACGCACCGTGAGAGCTAAGGCAACGATTGCGAATTGATCAATAACCGGCGGCGGAGCCGAGGCCGATGCGGAAGTCATGGCCGCCCTCGAGTTCGCCGGTTTTGGGGTCGACGGCGATGCACTCCCCGTCGCTCCATGGAGGCTGGACCTTAACGTGGTAGCCGCGTTTGCGAAGGCTGGCGAGGGTGGCGGGCAGGAAGCCGGGTTCGACGTAGACGACGTCCGGGAGGTCCTGCATGTGGAAGCGCGGGGCGTCGACGGAAGCCTGGATGTTGAGGCCCTGAATGGCGGAGCTGAGAAAGATATTGGCGACGGTGGTGATGATGCGGGAGCCACCGGGGGAGCCGAGGACATAACTGACTTTGCCATTTCTGAGGACAATCGTGGGCGTCATGCTGGAGAGCGGGCGCTTGCCGGGTGCAATGGAGTTGGCCGGTCCCTGAATGAGGCCAAACATGTTGGGGACACCTTGCTTGGAGGCGAAGTCGTCCATTTCGTCATTGAGCAGGAATCCGAGTCCGGCGACAGTGACGCGGGAGCCGAAGTAGTCATTGAGGGTGGTGGTGACGGAGACGGCGTTGCCCTGGGAGTCGATGATGGAGTAGTGGGTAGTGTCCGGCGACTCGTGGCGGACCTGGCTCATGGTGGGCGGTGGCGGCAGGAATCCTGCGGGGCGGTGGAGGTCTTTGGACGGCGTGGCTTTCCAGGGCAGGATGGATGCGCGCCAGGCGTCGGCGTATTTCTGGCTGAGCATGGCGGCGATGGGCATTTTTACGTAGGCAGGGTCGCCAAGGTAGGCATTGCGGTCCATGAAGGCGCGGCGGTAGGCCTCGATGAGGAGGTGCATTTCGGCGGGGGTGCGGTCGCCGAGTTTCCTGAGGTTGTAGCCGTTGAGGATATTGAGCGCCTCGATGAGGACGATGCCGCCGGAGGATGGCGGCGGTGCGCTGACGATGGTGTATCCGTGGAAAGCGCCGTAGACGGGAGTGCGCTCGACGACCTTGTATTCGGCGAGGTCTTTGGCGGTGATGATGCCGCCGCCTTTCTGGATGAAGGCCGCGATCTGACGGGCCATGGGCCCGTGGTAGAAGTCAGAGGGGTCAGCGGCGATGGTGCGGAGGGTGGCGGCGAGGCGGGGCTGACGGAAGAGATCGCCGGCGCGGTAGTAGTTGCCGTTGCGCTGATATTTGCGGAACGAAGCGGGGTAGTTGGAGAGCCGTGAATCGTGGAACTGAGCGGCGGTGATGGCGCTGAGGCGGAAGCCGTGCGAGGCGAGCTGGATGGCAGGCTGCATGACTTTTTCGAGGCCGAGGCGGCCGTATTTCTTTTCGGCATAGACGAGACCGGCGACGGAGCCGGGGACGCCGATGGCACGGTACCCATAGAGGCTGGCTCCCGGGATGACGTTGCCTTTGGCGTTGAGGTACATGTTGGGCGTGGCGGCAAGGGGTGCGCGCTCGCGGTAGTCGAGGAAGGTATTTTTGCCGTTGGCGAAGTGGATGAGCATGAATCCGCCGCCGCCGAGGTTGCCTGCGATGGGATAGACGACTTCGAGGGCGAAGCCGACGGCAACTGCGGCGTCAATGGCGTTGCCGCCCTCGCGCAGGATGCGGACGCCGGCATCGGTGGCGAGGCGGTGGACGGTGACGACCATGGCATGTCTGGCGGTGACGGGTTTTTCGGCGAGGTAAGGGCCGGGTTGAGCGATGGCGGGAGAGGCGAGGAGGGGGACCAGCGCTGAGACGAGCCAAAAAGCGCGATGGCGGGCTTGCATGCCCGCAAGTGTAGAGCATTTCCGCCGGCGCCGGGGAAAGATTGCAGCCGGTCCGGTGTGGCCGTTCCTGGAGGGAACGGCCACGCGGGGGCTACCTGGTGGAATTCATTTGCAGGTTGTGCAGGTAGAGATCGACGTTGTGGGCGTTGACCAGTGCCGAGCCGGTGTCAATGAACGCGGGAACGGGCGCGAAGGGATCCGGCTCGTAATTTCGCGTGAGCGAAGGCAGCGGATCGTGATGAATGGCCTCGAGCACCTGAACGCCGATGTAGGCCATGGTGAAGGGCTTTTGCGAGATGGTGGCGGTGATGACGCCGCTTTTGACGAGGTCGAGGGTGGGTTTGTCCACGTCCATGGCGAGGATGACGCGGCGGTCTTTGGAATCGGCCTTGCTGACGACAGCGCCGACCTGTTCTCCGGCAGAGGCCTCCAGGCAGACGAAAGCATCGACGCGCTTTTTGCCGGTCTGGGCCATGTACTGCCGGGTTTTGTCAGAGGCGATGCTGGGATCGCCGTGAATGTCGTCGATGGCAATCACGTGGATGTCAGGGTGAGCGGCGAGGATGTCGCTATAGCCTTCGAGTCGCTGGTCGAGATTGGGCTGGCCGGGAATGGTGAAGATGACCACGTTTCCCTTTCCGTGGAGGGCATCGACCAGAGCCTGACCGCCGAGGCGGCCGGCGGCCCGGTTGTTGGTGCCGATGAAAAAGAGCCTGCGACTGTGGGGAGCGTCAGAGTCAACGGTGATGACGGGGATTCCAACGGCGAGAGCGTCGTTGATTTCGGGAATCATCAGAGCCGGGCTGGTAACCGAAACCATGATGCCCGTGGGTCTGAGGGCGACAACGTCGCGAAATGCCTGCGCCTCGGCCTGAGGATCGAAGTTGGCGGGGCCGCGCATTTCTGCCTGGACGCCGGATTCGGAAGCGATTTTTTTGAGTCCGGCAGCGGCTGACTGCCAGTAGGCGAGGTGGGTGTTGTTGGCGACGAGGTAGTAGTGCTGTTCGCTGGTGCGCCGGCCACAGGAGGCCAGGGACGCGATGAGAGTGGATGCGATGAGGATCGGGAAGAGCCTTCGGAACGAGGGCATGACACAC
Organism: Acidobacteriota bacterium; assembly: GCA_021791875.1. Taxonomy (GTDB): domain Bacteria; phylum Acidobacteriota; class Terriglobia; order Terriglobales; family Acidobacteriaceae; genus Acidobacterium. The sequence continues at coordinate 32,148 of JAJYVU010000018.1, forward strand.
CTCCTGCGCGTTTGCGCTCCGGTGCGTGCGTACCAGGGAGCAGAAACCCGAGGGAGGGGTACGCCGACTGTCGTTAGGTTCATCCGGTTTGAGGAACAAGGGCAGACCTGGATGGAAGAGCGTTATCGGCTCAACAGAACTAAGATGCGCGGCGCGGCGGAATAGCAGATATTTCCAAGTGCCTTTAGGATGCAGGGATGAGGTGGGTAGCATGCTGGAGTATTTTCGGCTGAAGGTTTTTCGCATTGTTGCCGAGCAGGCGAGTTTCCGGAAGGCGTCGGAATTGTTGAGTATCACGCAGCCGGCGGTGAGCCAGCAGGTGCATGCGCTGGAAGAGGAACTGGGGGTGACGCTGTTCGATCGGGGCGGGAGCCGGGTGAGCCTGACGCCGGCGGGGATGGTCTTGTTGCGTTATGCGCAGCGGGTGGCGGGGATTTCAGTCGAGGCCGAGCGGGAACTGGCCGCAATGCAGGGCGAGATGGCGGGTGAGCTGCGGCTGGGAGCCTCGACGACGGTGGCGCAGTACATTCTGCCGCGGATGCTGGCGCGGTTCCGGCGGTATCACCCACGGGTGGCGATCTCGGTGATCAGCGGGAATACGGAGTGGGCGGTGGATGCGCTGCTGCGTGGCGAGATTCTGGCCGGGGTGATCGAGGGGCCTGTTTCGAGCGCGGAAATTCACAAGCAGAAGCTGCTGGACGATCGCATGGCGCTGATTGTGCCTGGAGCGCACGCGTGGGCGAAACAGGAGAGCATTGCGCTGGAGAAGCTGCCGGAGATTCCGCTGCTGATGCGGGAGCGGGGGTCGGGGTCGCGGCGCGTGGTGGAGTCGGCGCTGCGGCGCGCGGGGATGCGCATGGGGCGGCTGGAGATCGAGATGGAGCTGGACACGACGGGTGCGATTATTGCCGGCGTGGAAGCGGGGCTGGGTGCGGGATTCGTGTCGCTGGTGGCGGTGGAAAAGGAACAGCGCATGGGCTCAGTGAAAGCGCTGCCGGTGACGGGGCTGGAGATTGTACGTCCGATTACGCTGATACGGCGGGCGGGGCCGCAGGCGGATGGTCCGGCGAAGGCGTTCGAGGAGTTTGCGGCGGCGGAGGCGAAGAGCGCAGGTCGGAAGCGATAAGGGATTTTTATTGCCAGCGATAAGACGATCTGCGCTGCCGGGCTATTTCGACAGACACGGATTGCCGCGAAGGGTGAAACGCAGGGGGCGGTCGGCGGCGTGGCGGATGCCGATGCGCGGGGTGGTTTCAATGCGGCGCGAGGAGAAGCCGTCCTCGGCGAGGGTGAGAGCGGAGCCGGCGAGGGTAAGGTCGAGGCCGTTGTGTCTGGCGCGGGTGATGGCCATGGCCTGGCAGAGGCGTCCGGGGCCGGAGGCGAGCAGGCGCGGACGGGCATTGGCAGGAAGGTTGCGGCGGCGGGTCATGGTGGCGAGTCCGGCGATGGGTTCGAGGGCGCGGATGAGGACGCAGCCGGCTTTGCCGTCCGGCTCGCAGGAGACATTGAGGCAGTGATACATGCCATAGATGAAGTAAACGTAGGCATGGCCGGGCGGGCCGAAGAGGACAGCATTGCGGGCGGTTTTTCCGGCGAAGGCGTGGGCGGCAGGGTCGTTGGCGCCGAAGTAGGCTTCGACTTCGACGATGCGGCCGATCGTGGGTTCGTCGGAGGGGTCATCTGGCTTGCGGATGAGGAGTTTGCCGAGGAGGCTGAGGGCAACGCGGTCGGGCGGGCCGAGGAAGAAGTTCCTGTCGAGGAGGGCCGGAGGCAGGAGAGTCTGGGGCATGAAAAAAGCGATCCGGAGATCAGGATAGAGGATCTGGATGGCAGATCTGGGCCTGATTTCCGGATCGCGTGCGTGCGAGGAATTTAGTCTGGCGTGGCGTGTTTGCCGGAGTGTTCGGGCAGAACGAGTTCGACCAGGGTGAACCTTGTGCCGTTGCCGCCGGTGTCTTTGAAGGCGACGATGCGCTGATGGTGGGGTGAGCCGACGCGGAGATTGAAGCCGGAATCGCTATTGTTGCCATTGACGTTCACATGTTTGTCGTCTTCCTTGCAGGTGAGGCCCTGGTCAGTCATGGTGGGTTTGCCGACGGGCGAGTCGCCCTGGCAGGCGATGACGGTGCCGAACTGGCCGAGAGCCTTGCGGTAGAAGGCGATGACTTTGTCCTGCGGGTCGGAGGTGGTGTAGTTGACGACCTTGACGCGCAGTTGCCACGGGCCGAAGCCGAGGTCGACGTTGGCGGATTTGTCGCTGCTGTTGTCAGTGGTGACAGCGGCGCCTGGATAGGCAGGCAGGCCGAGGTCGGCGGCAGTGGTCTGGTTGGACTGAACGTGTACGCCGCCGAAGGGGGTGACAACGCTGACGTTGTCCTGCTTTTTGCCGTTTTTATCGTGCTTGTCGACTTTGACGATGCAGCCGGTGAGGACGAGGCAGAGGCTGGCGGTGAGCAGCGAGGCGGAAATGGCGGTCTTGCGGCGGAAGGAAAAAGCGTTCGACATGGCAGGCCCCTCTATGTATGCAGAAGAGTTTACGCGGGGGATGGCGCGGGGGTTCCGGGAAATTTGGCGGAAACAGCGACAAGTAGCGGTAAACTATAGATAGCAAGCGAGCTGGACGGCCGCTGCCATTCCGGGTGAAAGCGGAGCGGGAGAGGAAAGTCCGGACTCCAGAGGGCAGTGTGCCGGATAACGTCCGGGATTGCAGCGTGAAGGCTGCAAGACGGCTAGTGCCACAGAGAAGATACCGCCTTCGCGGCCACAAGCGGCGGGGGTAAGGGTGAAAAGGTGCGGTAAGAGCGCACCGCCCCGGCGGCAACGCATGGGGGCAGGGTAAACCCCACACGGAGCAAGACCAAATAGGAGGGGAAGAACAGTTCGGCCCGAGAGACTGTTCTGCGCACCTGCCCGGTGCGCCAACGCGGGCTGCCACGCGGCTTTTGGGCCGGGTGGGCGGAAACCTTCGGGTAGGTCGCTGGAGCGCGCGCAGTGATGCGGCGCCTAGAGGAATGGCCGTCCTCGACAGAATCCGGCTTACAGGCTCGTCTTGCGGAAATGCCCTGCTGTTCCTTAGCCGGAGCGGCAGGGCACCATTGTTTTGGAGCGATTTCGGTGTGCGGGCGGCAGATTGACGGAACCGTGGCGGCGGGGTGCGCGTATGCTTTGAGGGACCGGGGAGTTTTTCCATTTTTAAATTGCGGCGCGCGGTTCTGATGCGCCGGATGAAAAATGCGCGGGCAGCGCATGATATGCCTTGTTACACTTCAGGCAAACCGGATGGGCTAACTGCGGGCAGATAGAGGGAGAGCCGGCGGAAGCTTTCTGCAGGGTTGGGTGGCCGCGAGGCGGCGACGGAAGACGAACGAGGAAGATGATTCGGTGATCAGAGTCTGGGAAGCGCTGAAGATATCGCTGCAATCGCTATGGGCGAACAAGCTCCGGACGGTGCTGACCCTGATTGGCGTCATCATCGGGGTTTCTTCCGTGATTGCGGTGATTACGCTGACCAACGGCGTGAATAAGTACGTGGCGACCAAGGTATATGGCTATGGGGCGGACGTATTTATTGTGGGCAAAGAGCCGCAGGTCATCATGAGCTACAAGGAATATCTGAAATATCAGAAGCGCAAGAACATGACCATGGCCGATTACGAAGCCATGAAGCAGTTGTGCCATGCATGCCGGAAGGTAGGTGCGCTGCTGACGACGACCGGGCCGGTGATTGCGGGGAAGAAGTCGAGCACGAACACGCAGATTCGCGGCTGGACGTGGAATATGCCGGAGATTGCGAATCTGAATATCGCGCAGGGGCGATCTTTTGTGCCGGCAGACCAGACCTTTGCACGGCATGTGGCGATTATCGGCTATGACATTGCGAGCGATCTGATCGGCAAGGGCGTGAATCCACTTGGCAAGGAGATTCGGGTGGATGGAGAGCCGTACACGGTGATCGGCGTGGCGGAGCGGCAGGGTTCGACACTGGGTCAGAGCCAGGACAATTTTGTATCCGTGCCGATTACGACATTCCAGCGGACGTATGGGACGGGGCAAAGCGTAACGCTGTATATCGACGCCGGCGCGACGGGTCCGCCGCTGGATCGTGCGACCGAGGAAGCGCAGACGATCATGCGGGTGCGGAGGCATGACCGGCCGGGAGAGGCGGATGATTTCTCGATCAGCACCAACCAGGCGTTTGTGAATTTGTGGAAGAGCATCAGCTCGACCTTCCTGATTGTGGTGATTGGCGTGACTTCGATTTCGCTGCTGGTGGGCGGAATCGTGATTATGAACATCATGCTGGTCTCAGTGACGGAGCGGACGCGGGAGATAGGCGTGCGCAAGGCGCTGGGGGCGCGGTCGAGCGATTTGCTGCTGCAGTTTCTGCTGGAGTCGGCGACGATGGCGCTGATAGGCGGCATTATCGGGACCGCGATCGGAGTGGGTGCGGCCAAGCTGGTGACGGTGTTCATTCATTTTCCATCTTCGGTGCAGTTATGGTCCGTGGCGCTGGCGTTGTTTGTGTCCGGCGGCGTGGGTATTTTCTTTGGGGTGTATCCGGCCAGTCGCGCAGCGAGGCTGGATCCGATAGTGGCGCTGCGTTCGGAACTGTGAGGGGCTGCCGCGATGCGAATGGATAATGCCCGAGAATCGGTCCGGATGGCTCTGGAGACGATTCGTGCGAACAAGCTGCGCTCGGGTCTGACGGTGCTGGGGATTGTGATCGGCGTGACGACGGTGATTGCGATTTCGTCGATTATCAGCGGGTTGAACAACAACGTTTCGTCGCTGGTGAGTTCGTTTGGGACGAATCTGTTCTGGATTTACCGGATGCCTCTGGTGCAGACCTCGATGCCGAGCCCGGAGGTGCTGAACCGGCCGAAGCTGACGCCGGAAGAGGCGACGCAGATTGCAGCGGAGCCGGGCGTGGTGGCGGTGGACTCGATGCTGCGCTATGATCCACAGTTTACCCCCGGCAATGTTGGCGTGAAGTACGGGACGAAGAAGGTCTCCGGGACCATCCTGGAGGGCCACACGACCAGCATGGCGCGGACCGAAGACCTGCACTTTGAGATGGGCGGGATGTTTACGCAGGAAGAAGCCGACCGGCACAGCAATGTGGTGATCCTGGGGCATGACACGGCGGCGGAACTCTTCGAGCCGTGGCAGAACCCGCTTGGGAAGGAAGTCACGATCGACGGGCAGGTGTTTACGGTGATCGGGGTCTTCGACAAGATGAAGTCGGTTTTCGGAGGATCGGGAAAGAATCCGGAAGACAACAAGGCGGTGTTTCCGCTGGGGACGTTCCGGAAGATGCACCCGGAGCAGGACGATTATTTCATTGAAGTGAAGTACGCCAACCCGAAGGTGAAGCAGCTGGTGCATGACGAAATTGAGGCAGTGCTGCGGCGTGACCGGCGGCTGCGTGCGGACCAGGCGGACAACTTTGTGATTTCGTCCCCGGAGGCAATTACGCGGCTGTGGAATGAGATCACGGGTGGGCTGGCGATCTTCATGCTGGCGATTTCGAGCCTGGGTCTGATGGTGGGCGGCGTAGGGGTGATGAATATCATGCTGGTCTCAGTGACGGAGCGGACGCGAGAGATTGGCGTGCGGAAGGCGATGGGGGCGACGCGGAGGAATATCCTGCTGCAGTTCTCAGTGGAGGCGACGACGCTGTGCGCTTTGGGGGGGATGATCGGGATTGCGATTGGCGGGATTCTGACGCTGGCGATGCGATTGCTGCTGCCGGCGACGATGTCTGTGATGTGGTCGGTGACGGGGTTTGTGGTGTCGTGCGGAATCGGGCTGGTGTTTGGGATTTATCCGGCGTGGAAGGCGGCGACGCTGGATCCGATTGAGGCGCTGCGATATGAGTGACCGGCGGCGAGTGGCGGTCCACTGAGGCCCGGTACACTGAGCTAGGATGCTCGCTCTTACGATAGCTGAGATAGTTGCGTTTACGACGACTGTGCTGGCGCTGGCCGGGTGCGGTTATTCGCTGTTCGTGCTGTGGGCGGCACGGTCGTTTTTGAATCCGGAGGCGCCGGCACGGGCGGATTTCCATCCGCCGGTGACGATTCTGAAACCGGTGAAGGGGCTTGACCCGGCGATGGACGAGGCGTTTGCGAGCCATTGCCGGCAGGATTACGCGGGCGAGTACGAGATTCTGTTTGGGGTTTCGAGCCTGGACGACCCAGCGGTGGCGGCGATCGAGCGGCTGAAGGCGGCGTTTCCGGAGCGGAGCATTCGCGTGATTGAATGTCCGGAAAAGCTGGGGCCGAACGGCAAGCTGAGCAACCTGGTACAGATGCTGCCGCATGCACGGCATGACTATTTCATCCTGAATGACAGTGATATTTCCGTGGGGCCGAAGTACCTGGCGCGGATGATGGCTCCGATGGCCGACGCGCGGGTGGGACTGGTGACGGCGCCGTACCGGGGTCGGTCTGAGGCGAGCTTTGGTTCGCGGCTGGAGGCGCTGGGGATTTCGACGGATTTTTTCCCGGGCGTGCTGGTGGCGCGTTATATCGAGCGGGGGATCCGTTTCGGGCTGGGGTCGACGCTGGCGTTCTCGCGGCTAGCGCTGGTTTCGGCAGGCGGGTTCGAGCCGCTGGTGACGCAACTTGCCGATGATTATGAGCTGGGAGCGCGGATCGCGGCGGCTGGATTCCGGGTGCATTTGAGTCACGAAGTGGTGGAAACGAGTGTACCCAGGTACAAGTTCGCCGAGTTTGCGGCTCACCAGCTGCGTTGGGCGCGAACGGTGCGGGCGTCGCGGCCGGGCGGTTATTTCGGGCTGATTGTGACGTACGGGCTGGCTTGGGCGACGCTGAACGTGATTGCTTCGGCGGCGAGCCCGGTGAGCCTGGCGCTGTTCAGCCTGGTATTCCTGACCCGGATGGGGATGGCGCTGGGGGTTGGCGTGGGGATCCTGGGCGACCGGCAGGTGATGCGCTACCTGTGGATGCTATGGCCGAGGGATGTGATTGCGCTGGGGTTGTGGGCGTGGGGGTATGCGTCCGATACGGTGGTGTGGCGCGGGGAAAGCTTCCGGCTGCGCAAGGGCGAGCTGGTGAGCGAGTCGGCAGCTAAGCGAGCCAGCGAGTCAGCTGGAAGATAGGCTGCTGTGTGAGCCGTTGCGGTTTGACGGGGTCTGGCCGGGCATCTTAGACCCTGGAGGCCGGAGGGCGAGGCGCGCGGCGGATTCGAACTGCATCGCAGAGATTTCCAGCCCGCTCCGGGTAAGAGAGCGATGCGTTTCATGAAGCTCCTGCCATTGCGTTTCGAGAGATTCTTTCCAGTTCCGCGCGGTGATGGGTTCTGAGTCTGGGCGGAATTGCGGCTGGCACCCCTGTTGACTCGTTCCTCCGCGGGTGTATTCTGGTTCGCACTTCAGGCTGTTTGCTGTCCCGTCTTATCCAAGGGAGGGGATCATGGGCCATACGTTTACCATCGGCATCGGCGGCGCCGCCGGGCAGGGAGTCGCTACTCCAGGCGACATCTTCGCCAAGATCTTCAGCCGCCGAGGTTTGCATCTCAACGCCTACAACGCTTATCAGTCCATCATTCGCGGTGGGCATACGTTCCTCACCATCCGTACCGGGGCCGATCCGGTGACGAACATGGGGGATCGGATAGACCTGCTGATCCCACTGAACCAGGACACGATGGACCGCCATCTTGGCCTGCTGGGCGAGGGCGGGGCATGCCTGTACAACGCGGACACGATCCAGCCGGGTACTCATGCGGAGGGTGTGCAGCTTTGCGCGCTGCCGGTTTCGACGCTGGCTGACATCAGCCGCAACAAGGTGGCGCAGAATACGATTGCCATCGGCGCGGCCATCAGCATGATGGGCATTGGATTCCAGTCGCTGGAGGATGTGATTCGGGAGCAGTTTGGCAGGAAGGCTGCGGCGGTGGCCGATGAGAACGTTGCCGTGGCGCGCGCCGGGTATGACTATGCCACGCAGAACTTCCGGCCGTTTGCGCGTCCGCTGCCGATGAGCGACAACCGCTATGCGGTGCTGAGCGGCAATACAGCTCTGGCGATGGGCGGAGCGGCGGCGGGGGTGAAGTTCTACTGCGCGTATCCGATGAGTCCTTCGACGGGCGTACTGCACTGGATGGCCACGCATGCGCGTGAGGCGGGCATCATGGTCCGGCAGGTGGAGGATGAACTCGGCGTAGTGAACATGGCGATTGGCGCCGCGCAGGCCGGAGTACGGGCGATGTGCGCCACCTCGGGCGGGGGATTTGCGCTGATGAGCGAGGCGCTGGGGCTTTCCGCGATGGCGGAGATTCCGATCGTGGTGATCGACTGCCAGCGCGCGGGTCCATCGACGGGCGTGCCGACCAAGACCGAGCAGGGCGACCTTTGGCAGATGCTGGGCGCGGCATTCGGGGATTATCCGCGGGTGATCGCGGCTCCGCTGGACATTGCCGACTGCTTCACGCTGCTGGCCGAGATGTGGAACCTGGTGGACAAATTCCAGGTACCGGGGCTGGTGCTGGCCGATCTTCTGCTTTCGGAGGGGCGACTGAGCGTGGATCCGAAGGTTCTGGATTTCGCGCCCCATGTGGATCGCGGGGAGATGATCACGTCGCCCAACGGAGGGCCAGGCGAGGGCGGCTACAAGCGCTACAAGATCACGGAGAGCGGTGTTTCTCCGCGCGCCATACCGGGGGTTCCGGGCTACACGCACGTGGTGGCGAGCGACGAGCACGACGAAGACGGCGTGCTCATCAGCGACATGTTCACCAACACGCACAAGCGGCGCGCGATGATGGAAAAGCGCATGCGCAAGGAGAATGGCATCGCCGCGGCGGTTGCACCGCCGAAGCTGCAGGGGCCGGCGGATGCAGACGTGACGCTGATTGGTTGGGGCTCGACGCAGGGAGTGATTGAAGAAGCGCGCGCCCTGCTGGCGGAAGAGGGCATCACGGCGAACCAACTGCAGGTGCGCTGGATTGTGCCGCTGCACGGGGAGGCGATCGTGGAGCAACTGAAGAACGCGAAGCGGACGATCATCGTGGAGAACAACTACAGCGGACAGTTTGCCCGCTACCTGCGCAGCGAGACGAGCTTTGTCGCCGACGGGCATATCCGCAAGTACGACGGCGAACCATTTATGCCGCACCACATTGTGGAGGCGGTGCGCGAGCAACTGGCCGGGGGCGTGACGCTGTCGGTTCCAGTGCACGAAATCATGGTTTAGGAGAATCGTAATGGCGACGATTACAGAAGGTCCGCGGCCGATGGCCATGGCTGACTACAAAGGCCGGGTGGATCCGGACTGGTGCCCGGGTTGCGGCGATTACGGCGTGCTGGCCGCGGTGCAGAAGGCGCTGGTGGAACTGCAAATTCCCAACCACCAGGTGGTGACGATCAGCGGAATCGGGTGCTCGTCGAACTTTCCCGGTTTCATCGAAACGTACGGGATGCATACGCTGCACGGCCGGGCGCTGCCGGTGGCGACGGGCGTGAAGATGGCCAACCACGAACTGACCGTGCTGGTGACGGGCGGCGACGGCGACGGCTTTGGCATCGGGGGCAACCACTTTGCCCATGCGATGCGGCGCAACGTGGACCTGACCTACATCGTGATGGACAACCAGATCTATGGGCTCACCACGGGGCAGACGTCGCCGACGAGCCAGATCGGGATGAAGACGAAAAGCACGCCGTTCGGGAATGTGGAGGGGCCGATTCATCCGATTGCGTCGGCGCTGGCCTGCGGGGCGACGTTTGTGGCGCGAGGCTTCAGCGCGGATCAGAAGCATCTGTCGGGGCTGATCCGGCAGGCGATTGAGCATAAGGGATTCTCGTTCATTGACGTGTTCAGTCCGTGTGTGACCTACAACAAGGACAACACGTTCCAGTGGTTTCGGCCGCGGGTAAAGAAGCTGGAGGATGATCCTGCGTATGACTCGGGCGACTGGCTGGCGGCGATGGAGAAGTCGATTTTGTGGGGCGAAGAGATCCCCATCGGAAAGTTTTTCGAGCGCACGGATCTGCCGTCGCTGGACGAGGCCGAGCCGGTGCTGAAGGACGGGCCGATGGTGGGGCGGCCGGACCATATCGATCCGGCGATTGCGCGGGCGTTTATCGAAGAGCTGATGTAGGGGAACTGGCCAGGCGGGTGCGCGCGTTGCGCGCAGAAGACGTTATTTACCGCAAAAGAGCGCCAAGCGAACCGCAGAGGTACCGCACGATCTGCTCATGCAGTTCATACTCAAAGACAAAGCTCAACTTCTTGTCCATCACACTGCTCGTTTTCCAGGGCGCGAAGAAGTTGTGACTCCATCTGCTCCGTTGCAGTGTCAGGTATCTCCCCGGTTCAAAATGTCAGGTATGTCCCCAGTCCGTACCTCCCAACAAAAAATTTACCCCCCTCCTTTTTGTGGGGAAGTGATTGATTTTATGAGGTCGACCAGTTGCGAAACTGGCTCACCCCCGTCGTTTTTGTGGGGAAAGCGCTGATTCTAAAGGGGAGGTTAAGGTTTTGCGGGAGCGGCCAGAGTATTTCCCCTATTCCTGTGAACTTTCCGAATTCCACCAAGTGCAGCCATTCTTAATGGAAAAGCTGCGTTGAGATTCTCTCTTCGGTCTATACCAATAGGGGAAATGCTCTAGAGCCAGACATCGACTTCAACGGGGACGGAGGCGCCGGTGCGGCGGTAGTAGAGATTGTCGAGGCGCTCGGCGATGGGGGTGAAGAGAGACTGCGCGGCGAGGGGTGCGAGGGTGCCGCGATGGAGCGCTCCGGTGAGCTCGAAGAGGATGGCGATGAGGCGCTCGGTGGAGGCTTCAGGGATTTCGGCGGCGAGGACTCGAAGGCGGGCGTTGCGGCGACGGAGGTCGCGGCGGGGCTGGTTCTGGTGGTTGTGGCAGAAGGCTGAGCCGGGCAGGGCGGACTCGCGGCAGAAAGCGGCGGCGTGGAAGCCGCGGTGGATGTATTGGCACTCGGGCATGGGGGCTCTCCTTTTTGGGACTGCGGTCTGGCGAGGCGCCGGAAAAAGAAAAGGCCTACCACGGTGGGCAGACCTTTTTGCACTCTCTACTACCAGTTTATCGAAGCGGGGGGAAATTACCGGCAAAAAAGTTGGGGAAATGCTCTAAAGCAATTCCCCTATGACTGTGAACTTTCTGAAATCAACCAAGCGCAGCTTTTCTTAACGGAAAAGCTGCATTGAGATTCTCTCTTCGGTCTATACCAATAAGGGAAATGCTCTATTCCATGGATGGAGCCATGGCTGAGGACCTGGATTCCAAGGCGCATCATCGAGATGTGGGGCAGCCGGCTGGGCGCCAGGCAGCGGACGGAATGACAACCCCTTTGGGGTGGGATTTCTGTTCCGTCATGCCGTAGGATGGAGAGCTGCCAGAGGAGTTTTCGAGTGAGTACGAGCAGGCTTGAAGCATTCAGCGATGGTGTTTTGGCGATCATCATCACGATCATGGTGCTGGAGATGAAGGTTCCGCGCGGGGATCACTGGGCGGCGCTGCGGCCGGTGGCTTCGGTGTTTTTGACCTACGTATTGAGCTTTGTGTATGTGGGGATTTACTGGAACAACCACCACCATATGCTGCATACGCTGAAGCGGGTGACGGGTGGAATCCTGTGGGCGAATCTGCATCTGCTGTTCTGGTTGTCGCTGTTCCCGTTTGTGACGGGCTGGATGGGAGAGAACGACTTCGTTGCCGGTCCCGCGGCGCTCTACGGTGCGGTGATGCTGGCGGCAGCGGTGGCGTACTGGATCCTGCAGCGGGCGATTATTGCTTCGCAGGGGGCTGAGTCAAAGCTTGCAGCGGCGATAGGCGTGGACTGGAAGGGGAAGGCATCGCCGGTGCTGTATGCGCTGGGGATTGTGTTTACGTTCTGGTGGCATTGGGTTTCGCTGGGGCTTTATGTGGCGGTAGCGCTGATGTGGCTGGTTCCGGACCGGAGGATTGAAAGATCGCTGTGATGGTACTGCGGAGGATGAGCAGAACTGCCGGTTCCTCCGCTTCGTTCGCTCACCTCTGGTGAGCGAACTTCGGTCGGAATGACAACAGCGAGTGGGGTGAGGGCTATTTGGCGGTTTGCATGGAGGCTGGGGATTCGTCCTCAGCCTCTTTGTGGTGGAACTGGCGGTTTTTGTAGGAGGCCGTGATGAAGGCGTGGAAGAGCGGGTGCGGCTCCAGGGGTTTGGATTTGAATTCGGGGTGGAACTGGCAGCCCAGGAAGAAGGGGTGGTCAGGGATTTCGACGATTTCGACGTAGGTGGCGTCGGGGGTGGTGCCGGTGATGCGGAGTCCGGCGCCGGTGAGGACAGCCTCGTACTCGCGATTGAATTCGTAACGATGGCGGTGACGTTCGCTGATTTCGGCGGCGCCGTAGGCCTGGTAGGCGAGCGAGCCGGGCTGGAGAACGCAGGGCCAGGCGCCGAGGCGCATGGTGCCGCCCATTTCTTCGACGCCGGTGAGCTCGCGGAGCTTGTAGATGATGCGGTGGGGGGTAGCGGGGTCGAATTCGCTGGAGTTGGCGTTGTGGAGGCCGCAGACGTTGCGGGCGTACTCGATGCAGGCGGTCTGCATACCGAGGCAGATGCCGAAGTATGGGACCTTGTGCTCGCGAGCGTAGCGGATGGCGTTGAGCATGCCCTCGACGCCGCGTTTGCCGAAGCCGCCGGGGACGAGGATGCCGTCAAAGCCTTCGAGCTGGGACTCGTAGCCGGGTGCTTCAAGGCCTTCGGCTTCAATCCATGTGACGCGGAGCCTGAGGCGTTCGGCGAGTGCGCCGTGAACGAGGGCTTCCTTGAGGGACTTGTAGCTGTCTTCGTACTCGACGTACTTGCCGACGATGCCGATGGAGACTTCGTCCTTGGGGTTGTAGCAGCGGTGGACGAGTTCGATCCAGCGAGTGAGGTCGGGTTCGCGGGCGTCGTCGAGGTGGAGGTACTTGAGGATGAGGCGTGCGACGCCTTCCTCGGCGAAGACGAGCGGGACTTCGTAGATGGAGTCGACGTCCTTGGCGGTGATGACGGCCTTTTCTTCGATGTTGCAGAAGAGTGCGATTTTGCTCTTGATGTCGTGGGAGAGATTGCGGTCGGTGCGGCAGAGGAGGATGTCTGGCTGGATGCCGATGGAGAGCATTTCCTTGACGGAGTGCTGTGTGGGCTTGGTTTTGAGCTCCTGCGCGGCGCTGATCCAGGGGACGAGGGTGACGTGGACGAAGACGGTGTTTTCGCGGCCGAGTTCCTGGCGCATCTGGCGGATGGCTTCAAGGAAGGGGAGCGATTCGATATCGCCGACGGTGCCGCCGATTTCGACAATGGTGACGTCGCCGTCGGCGGCGACCTTGCGCATGGCGTTCTTGATTTCGTTGGTGACGTGGGGGATGACCTGGACGGTTTTGCCGAGGTAGTCGCCGCGCCGTTCCTTGGTGATGATCTGCTCGTAGATGCGGCCGGTGGTGAGGTTGTTGTCGCGGCTGAGGCGGGCGTGGGTGAAGCGCTCGTAGTGGCCGAGGTCGAGGTCGGTTTCGGCACCGTCGTCGGTGACGAAGACTTCGCCGTGCTGGAAGGGGGACATGGTGCCGGGATCGACGTTGAGGTAGGGGTCAAACTTCATGAGATTGACCTTGAGTCCACGGCTTTCGAGCAGGCAGCCGATGGAAGCGGCTGCGAGACCCTTTCCGAGGCTGGACACAACTCCGCCGGTCACAAAGATGTACTTTGCGGACATTATTGCTTCACCTTTTTGTGTGGGATGGGTTGGAGGTACCAGTCAGGCACGATCAAGTATCGCAGGAACGGCGGCGGAAAAAAAGAGTTGTTTCGCGCCGCCGTGCGGGAGGCCTGATTTCAAAAGGTTTTATAGAGGATGGTAAGAGTCCGCGCCCCAGGGGAAGGTGAGCGAGGGCGAGCAGGTGGCGCCGTGGTAGCTGATGGTGGTGGTTCCGCTGGCGTGGCCGGTGACGGCGGGCAGAACGGCGACGATGAGGCCGCCGAGAGCGCTGGTGGTGGTGGTGACGGGGTGGTCCTTGCCGAAGGTGACGATGTGGATATCGACTTTCTGGTTCTTGGGGAAGCCGACGCCTTCGAGGAGGACGAGTGCGGCGTTCCTGGTGCCGAGGATAACCTCTAATTTGCAGGTGTTGCTGGCGGCTTCAAGGGGGAAGGGAACGATGGTGACTTCGGCGCGTTTTTTGCCGTCGGGCGTTCCGATGGCGACGCGGAGGGGCTCGCCGCGGGCGGCGATGTCCTTGATCTGGACCGGATCGCCGGGCTGCATGGAGGCGAGGCAGTCACCCTGGCTGATTTCCGGGCAGATGACCTGGCCGCTGGCGTCGACGGTGAGGCCGGTGGCGACCTGCTCGACCCTTGAGTTGAGGGGCCAGCGGAAGAGCTTGATGGAGTCGCCGGGCTGGAAGCCGGTGGCGTGGAGAGTGAAGGTGACCTGGGTGCCTTCCTGGGTAGATTTTTCGTTCTTTGTGACGAGGGTGAGCGATGCGCCGGGCGTGGACATGGCCGGGCCCCAATTGGCCTGACTGCGCGCAAGGTTATTCACGGCCTTGAGAACGCGCTGGGTTTCGAGGGCCTTCTGCTGGGCGGGCGTGAGGGAATGGGGCTCAGGCGGGAGGGATTCGAGGCGGAGCGGCGGCGTGGTTGTCTTCGCGGGTGTCCGCGTCGTGGTGCTTTGCGCAGGGGTGGTCTGCGAAGTTGCCGGAGCAGCGCTTTGTGCCGGCGCGGCGGAGCTTTGCTGAGCAGAGAGAACAGGGGCTGCGGCGATGAGTCCGCAGAGCAGCAAGACAGATGGGAAACGCATGCAAAGAGAATAACCAAATTGAGGCAAATTGCGCTTCTGATATGTGGGGATGCTGAGGGTGAGACGGAGCCTGCATGATTTGGTGGGAAGTAAGCCAACGGGGCGGCGAGTCAGCGGAGCTAGGATGTGGGTATGCAAAGGGCGATGCGTGGGAAGGCGCGATGGGCGAAGAATGCGGCGGCGGGGTTGCTGGCGCTGGTGATGATGGCTGCGCCGGGCATGCTGATGGGAGTGATTCCGGGGGCGCGGGTTTTTGCCGCGGTGGCGCGGAACGGGCGGGCGGCACACGGGCGGGTATCGCGTACGAAGAAGCGGCTGATTTTGAAGGATGGCACCTATCGGGATGTGGTGAAGTACAAGGTTCGGGATGGGCGCGTGCGATATCTGAGCGCGGAGGATGGTGCATGGCGGGAGATACCGGCGTCGATGGTGGACTGGGCAGCGACCAAGAAGTGGGAACGCGAGCACCCGCATGGGGTGAGCGCCGGGGAGGGTGAGTTTGAGAATATTTCTCCGGCGGAGGCGGCGCGCGAAGAGGCGGAAATAGAGCGCGAAGAGGAGTCGCAACGCGCGGCGGTGAAGTACCTGATGCCGTATGTGAAGCCGGGGCTGCGATTGCCGGATGAGGATGGAATCTTTGCGCTGGATATATACCACGGCGAGCCGGAGCTGGTGCATTTGCAGCAGGCGGACGGGGATCTGAATCAGAATCCGTTTGACAGCGTGCAGGCGGTGGATGTGTATCGGATGCACGCGTTCCGGGAAGTGGTGCAGATGCAAGGGGTCGACGCGGCGGTGCAGATGCACGTGTCGAAGCCGGTGTTTTACGTGAGCGTGCACGGGGCTCCGGTGACGCCGCCGGCGAATGCGTTTGTGGTGAAAGAGAATGTGCCGCCGCCGGAGCCGGGGATGGGCGGCTCGGCGCACTCGCGGTTTGTGATTGTGAGGGTGGTGCGGCAAGGCGCGTCGCGGGTTCTGTTTGCGGAACAACTGCGCGACGTGAGCGAGCCGGATCCGAGCGGGGGCAGGATTCTGACCGAGGAAACGCTGCTGCCGGGCGGCCATTGGATGAAAGTGACACCGAGGGATGCGCTGTTTCCGGGCGAGTATGCGCTGGTGGAGTTGCTGCCGGCGGGAGAAGTGAACCGGGACGTGTGGGATTTCGGGGTGAACCCATCGGCTCCGGAGAATCAGCAGGTGAGGCTGCCGGTAGAGCCGGGACGGTGAGGACGGTCAGGAGCGGGTGATGGGGTTGATTCTGGTGGCGACGGCGACATCGTCGCGGGTGGTGCCTTTGATGGTGTACATGGCAGCGTCGGCGGCGCGGACGATGTCCTGGCCGGTGAAGCCGTCTTCCGGATAGGTGGCGACGCCAAAGCTGGCGCTGATGTGGAGTCGCAGGCCGGGGTCGATGCGGAAGATCTCATTGCGGAGGCGCTCTCGCATATTACGGGCGATGCCTTCGGCGCGAGCCTTGCTGGTGTCCGGCAGCAGCAGGATGAACTCGTCGCCGCCGTAGCGGAAGGGGACATCGGCGGGGCGGACGAAGCGGCGCATGCAGGAGCCGACCTCGGCCAGGAGGCGGCTGCCGACCTGGTGGCCGTGGCGGTCATTGACGAGCTTGAAGTGATCGAGGTCGAAGAAGATGACGCTGAACTGCTTGTTACCGCGGCGGCAGCGCTGGACCTGCTCATCGAGGACCTGCTGGAGGCGGCGCTGGTTGTAGATGCCGGTGCAGTCGTCGGTGATGGTGAGGGCCTGAATTTTCTCGACGGCACGGGCGTTCTGGATGGCGATTGCGGCGTAGTCGCAGAGGATGTGGAGGAACGAGATGGTGTACTCGGTCATCGACTCCAGGCGGCAGTTGAAGAGCTGGATGACGCCGAGCGTGCGCTGCTGGGAGAGCAGAGGCATGCAGATGGCCGAGCGGAGCTGGAATCGGCCGGGGTTAGCCTGCTGGAAGCGGCCATCCTGCTCGATGTCCGGGACGATGAGGCTTTCGCCGTGCTGGGCGACCCAGCCGGCCATACCTTCGCCGAGCGGGACGCGGAGATCGCGGAGCTCGGCTTCGCTCTGGCCGACGGCGACGGCGTAATAGAGTTCCTTGCGGGCTTCGTCGAGGATGAGCAGGGACCAGGTTTCAGGTTCGAAGAACTGGCGCATCTGGTCCATGATGGTGTGCAGTACAGAATCCAGCTCGAGCGATGAGGTGAGGGCCCGGGCGAGGTTGTGGAAGATGACGAGATCTTTCCAGTTCGGATTCTGCGGCTGTTCAGTCATGAGCGGTTGCCGGTTTGCAACTGGGTGAATTGATTGTAAGCGCATCCAACTTCTGGTGGAGAGCGAATGTGAGCCGAGCTGAACGTGCTATCCTCCTGTATTTATTGGCGATTAGCGCCGGAGCTTCGGATGCCTGGAGCTTCCTTGGTTTCGGCAAGGTGTTTGTGGCCAATATGACCGGGAACACGGTACTGCTGGGTATTTCCTTCTTTCTGCCGCATGGCAATCTGCCGCATCCTGTGGTTGCGAGGCTGAACGGGATTGTGCATCCGGCCCTGGCGCTTGGCTGCTACGCAGTGGGCGCGGCCATTGCTTCCTATGTGACGGGAAAGCGGGGAGTTCGGTTTCAAAATGTGATCTGGACGCGGGCAGTTTCGAAGCTGCTTGCGTTTGAGACCGTGTGCATGGCGGGCGTGGAGTGTGGATGGTATGCGCGGCGGATGGGCGGGCAGGTGCCGGTGGAGGCACTGCTGGCGCTGATGGCCATGTGCATGGGGCTGCAGAGCGGGGCGATGCTGCAACTGCGGGTTCCGGGGATTGTGACGACGTACATTACGGGTACATGGACGCTGATGGTGCTTGGGTTGACGCGGCTGGTTGCCGGAGAACGGCTGGGTCCGCGCGATTCGAAGGAAGTGTACGAGGCGCGGCTGGCGATGCAGGCCGTTACACTGACGGTATACCTGTTGTCAGCCGTGATAGCGGGCTGGCTGTTTGAGGAAGCACCCAGGATGGTGGGGATGCTTCCCGTATTGTGCCTTGCAACCGTGTCGGTGTGGGGTTTTTGGAGGGGTGGAGCATATTCTGTTGCGGAGTGATTCCCGCGGCGGGCCGTGCATGCATCTGTATGAAGAAAGGGAACGGAATGCCGGCAAGTGAAAGAAAAATTGAGATTCCCGCGATTCGCGAAGGCCGAAGGCCGCGCGTCCTGATCATTGGAGGGGGATTTGCCGGAACGCATGCGGCCAAGGGTCTGGCGAAGCTGCCGGTGGACGTAACGATCGTGGATCGGCGGAATCACTTTACGTTTCAGCCGCTGCTGTACCAGGTGGCGCTGGCGGTGCTTTCGCCGGCCGATATTGCCAGCCCGATCCGGGCGATGATGAGCAAGGCAAGAAACGTGGAAGTGCTGATGGACGAGGCGATCGCATTTGACCTGGAAAATCGCCGGGTGACCTTTGCCAGCAGCGCGCAGATGGACTACGACTACCTGATGGTGGCGACGGGGGCGACGCACTCCTATTTTGGCAACGACCACTGGGCGCCGTATGCGCCGGGGCTGAAGACGGTAGAGGACGCGATCGAGATCCGGCGGAGAGTGCTGCTGGCGTTTGAACTGGCAGAGCGTCAGATGCTGGAAACGGGGAGCCATCCGCCGCTGAATTTTGTGGTGGTGGGCGGCGGGCCGACGGGCGTGGAGCTGGCGGGAGCGATTTCCGACATTGCGAAGCACTACATGCGGCACGACTTCCGGCATATTGATCCGGCAAAGGCGCGGGTGCTGCTGATCGAGGGCGGTCCGCGGCTGCTGCCGTCGTATCCGGAAGACCTGTCAAAGATGGCAGCCGACCAGTTGAAGGATCTGGGCGTAGAGGTCTACACGAACAAGACCGTCTCCGACGTTCGGGCCGGCTACGTGATGGTGGGCGAGAAGCAGCGGATTGACGCGGTGGTGACGGCATGGGCGGCCGGGGTGACGGCATCTCCGCTGGGGCGGAAGCTGGGCGTGGAAACGGACCGGCGCGGCGCGGTGCTGGTGAATCAAATGCTGAATCCTGAGGGCCACCCGGAAGTGTTTGTGTGCGGCGACCTGGCGCACCTGGAGCAGGACGGCAGGCAGATTCCGGGCGTGGCGCAGCCGGCGATGCAGATGGGCGACCACGTGCCGAAGATGATTGAAGCGGATCTTGCCGGCAAGGCAAGGGAGCCGTTCCGGTACTTTGACAAGGGCGACATGGCGACGATTGGGCGGCAGGCCGCGGTAGCGGACATCAAATGGCCGTTCAAGGGGCACATGAAGGGTTTTCCGGCGTGGCTGGCGTGGCTGCTGGTGCATATTTACTTCCTGATCGGGTTCAGGAACCGGATTGTGGTGATCCTGCAGTGGATCTGGCAGTACTTCATGTTCACGACGGGCGCGCGGCTGATCTATGGCGACCAGCGGCTGCCGGGATGGACGGAGCAGCCGGGGGTGAGCCGTCCGGTGGAGGGCGAGCCGCTGGATCTGGCTTCGCCACCTGCGCGGAGGGGCCAGGGGAATGAGTCGCAGCAGAAAAAGATGGCGGCGGGCTGAGCTGCAGCGAGCGGGAAGAAGGTTGAGGGGCGCGGATAATGCGCCCCTTTTGCGTTGAAGAGAGCGAAGGACTTTCAGCTGGTGAGGATCTGGACGCCGTAGGGCGGCAGGTGGATGGTTCCGGAGACGGGTGAGTTGCCGGAGTGGTAGGTGCGGTCGAGGTGGACGGGTTGGGGTTCGGGGGTGTGGTTGAGGATATAGGTCCAGCGCTGGGAGCCGGAGTTGCGGGAGGCGATTTCGACGCCGGGAGCGGCGTGGATGCGGGGCTGAATGCCGACGGAGGCAAGGAGGGTCATGAGGACGCGGGCCATGGCGGGTTCTTCGAGTCCGGCACCGAGGTAAATGGCGCGGCCTTTGCCATAGGCGTGGGAGGTGATGGCGGCGCGGCCTTTGTATTGCGCGTCGAGGTAAGTGGCTAAGACCTGGGCGTTGGGACCGGGCTTGAGGATGTCTGCCCAGATGGTGCATTTTGCATTGGGACCGGCGAGCGGTCCGGAGAAAGCGACGCCCTGGGGCTGGGAGTAGATGGGTTCGTAGTCGTAGACTTCGGCACCCATGACGTCGCGCAGGAGGCCCGGCAGCGGGGTACGGACGATGCGGCTGTAGGGATCCTTGACGCCAAGGCGGAAGCCGGCGATGAAGATTCCGCCCTGCTGGACGTAGGCACGGATGGCGTCGGCCTGTTCGGGCGAGACGATGTACATGGCGGGCGCGCAGAGGACCTTGTAGCGGGAGAGGTCGTGGATGCCGTCGACGAGGTCGACGCCGGCCTGGGTGGCCGCGAGCGGGCCGTACCAGGCGAGCATCTGGCTGGAATATTTGAGATTTGGCTGGCCGGGCTGGATGTCGAGGGCCCAGTCGGAGGTGGAGTCGTAGCAGATGGCGATATCGGCGTCGCAGTGGGCGTGGAGCGCCTCGAGGCCGAGGGCTTTGAGCTCGCGGATGGTCTGCCTGATTTCGTCGAAGCCGGGGCTGGGCCGGCGGTCATGCTGGAGGATGCCGTGCCAGTATTCCTCGGCGCCGAAGGTGGTGGTGTCCCATCGGAAGTACTGGATGCCGAAGGCTCCGTGGGCGATGGTCTGATAGGACCAGAGGCGGAGCTGGCCGGGCTCGGGCTGCGGCGAGAAGGTGGGCTGGCCGGATTTGCCGGTCTGCTCTTCCATGATGAAGAAGGGCTCGCCGCGCTTGACGCTGCGCATGTAGTCGAGCATGAAGTTGACGGGCGTGGCGAGAGCGGCAGGTGGAAGGCTTTTTCCGTGCTCGCCGGACATGATGGACATGAAGCCGGGATAGTTGTCGTCGGAGGCGAAGTCGAGGTTGCGGTAGAGTTCGCGGAGGTCGATGTTGTCGACGAGGCCACCGACGTTGTTGGTGGTGACGAAGTGGTGCGGGCAGAGGCGGCGGAGTACGTCGAGCTGGTCCTGAAGGAAAGTGGCGTTGGCGTAGGACTGGTAGCGGCGGTAGTCGAGTGCGAGGCCGGGATTGGGCGGCGCGCCGGAGGGCAGCGGGACGGGAATCTGGAAGAAGTCCGTGTAGGTGTTGCTCCAGAAGACGGTGCCCCATTTCCGGTTGAGGTTCTGGAGGGTGCCGTACTTTTGCTGGAGCCACTGCTGGAAGCCGGCGCGGCAGTATTTGCAGTAGCAGAGCGGAGTGGAGCCGAGGGTGAATTCGTTGTCGATTTGCCAGCCGATGACGCCGGGGGTGGAGGCGAATTGCCGGGCCATCTGCGTGGCGATGTTGACGGAGAGGCGGCGGTAGGTGGCGTTGGTGGGGCAGGTGAAACGGCGGGCGCCGGGGCTGAGCGTGATGCCCTTGTCATTGACCATGAGGATCTCGGGATATTTCTGCGAGAGCCATGGCGGGGGCGCGGCGGAGGGTGTTCCGAGGATGACGGAGATGCCGTGAGCGTGGAGCAGAGCGACGGCGCGGTGCAGCCAGTCGAAGTGGTAGGAGCCTTCGGAGGGTTCCATGAGGGCCCAGGCGAACTCGGCGCAGCGGACGCTGGTGACGCCGAAGGCCTGCATCTGGACGGCGTCCTGCTGCCAGAGGCGCTCGGGGGTCTGGTCGGGGTAGTAGTCGACGCCGAAGAGGATCTGCGAGGGGAGCCGGCCGGGTGAGGAACTGGAGTCCTGTGCGGCGGTGGCTGCGAAGGCTTTGAGATTGTTCAGGGCGAGCGAGGACGCGACGGTGGCTCCGCTGGCAAGAACGAAATTACGCCGGTTCATGTTCATGGGCTGTGACCTCAGGAAAACGTTATACAGACGGGAGGCGAAGGTTGGGAAGGCGGAATGCGGCGGCCGTGATCTGGGGCCGACGCGCAGGTTGCGGGGAATCAACGTGAGGAGGGATCAGGGGGCTGTCGGCCGCAGCAGCCGGCTGGGTATAAGTCGATCGCGGCGATAGAGAGTGTCTGTCCCCACTCAGGCAAAAAAGAAGCTTGAGTGGGCCACGCATTATAAAAGGGCGCCCCATTCTTGTAAGCTGCGGTTGCTGTGCTGAAGCAGACAACCGGAGCCAACAAGGAGGAACACCCAGATGAACAGTGTGCG
>JAJYVU010000019.1 GCA_021791875.1 Acidobacteriota bacterium
CAAGCACCACCATCCCGGCCACCGGCGTACGCGAGTAGCGGGCTACGTTGTGTTCCAGTTTGCGGAAATAGCAGCGCCCGTCCGGATAGAACGGCGTGGTCATCGCGGGGAAAATGCCTTCGAGCAGCATATTCTGATTCTAAATTGCTTTCGCCCCGCTCGCTGCGCCCCTGCGCGCTTCATCCACCGCCCTCTGCAGCATCCGCAACTCATCGCCCGCACCATGGCGAAATGTGTAATGACGCCATCTTAACTTCACTGAAAAAATCCTTGATTTGTTGCATACTACTCCTGAGAAGCGAACCGGAGCAGCCTTGTTGTCGGTTCAGGTTCTGGCTCCTTGCGGTTGCTTCCATGTGAGCTGCGTCACTCCCGGCAGTTTGAGTCCGTAGCTATAATGACCGACTAGGAAGAACCGATTACTTCCAGTTCAATAGTGAAGGGAATCCGCCACATGGCGACCATTAACGCCGGCGCCCCGTCCGCGCAGGGCGAGCCGACTCATACTCTGAGTACCTCCGATAAGCCAGTCGTTAACGATTTCAGCCTGCAGGTCGCAACGGTCAACGGATCGGGTTCGCAATCCGCGAACAACGTTCTGCTCCGCAGCATCTTTGCAATGGGAATTCCGGTCAGCGGGAAAAACCTCTTTCCGTCCAACATCGCCGGCCTTCCCACCTGGTACACCATCCGCGCCAGCAAGCACGGGTACGTCGCCCGCAAGGAGGACATCGACCTCCTCATCGCGATGAACCCCGAAACCGCGCAGGAAGACATCGAGTCCCTGCGTCCCGGCACCGTCGCTATTTATGAGGAGAAGCTCAACCTCAGGCAGTTCCGCGACGACGTCATCTGCTACCCGGTGCCCTTCGACCAAATCACCGCCGAGGTCTGCCCAGAGGCACGCCTCCGCAAGCTCGTCCGGAACATGGTCTACGTCGGCGTTGCCGCGCAGCTCCTCTCCATCGACCCCGCGGTCGTCGAAGAGTCTGTCCGCCGCCAGTTCTCCACGAAGAAGAAAGCCGCTGACCTCAACTGGGCTGCCGTCCAGGCCGGCTACGACTTCGCCGCCAACTCCCTCGTCAAGACCGATCCGTACTCCGTCGAGCGTATGCACCTCACTGAGGGCAAAATCATCATCGACGGAAACGCCGCCTGTGCCCTCGGCGCCATGTTCGCCGGCGTCACCGTCGTCACCTGGTATCCCATCACGCCCTCTTCATCCGTCGTCGAGCAGCTCATCGATTACCTCAAGGAATACCGCCTCGAACCCGATGGCAAGGCCAGCTTCGCTGTCGTTCAGGCGGAAGACGAGCTCGCCGCCATCGGCATGGTCCTCGGTGCAGGCTGGGGTGGCGCCCGCTCCATGACCGCAACCTCCGGCCCAGGCATCTCGCTCATGGCTGAATTCGCCGGTCTCGGCTACTTCGCCGAAATCCCCGGCGTCATCTTTGACATTCAGCGCGTCGGCCCCTCCACGGGCCTGCCCACCCGCACTCTGCAGGGCGACATCCTCAGCACCGCGGTCCTCTCGCACGGCGACACCAAGCACGTTCTACTGCTCCCTTGCAGCGTCAAGGAGTGCTTCGAGTTCGGCATTGCCGCCTTCGACCTCGCCGAGCTGCTCCAGACTCCCGTCTTCGTGCTCTCCGATCTCGACCTCGGCATGAACAACTGGATGTCCGACCGCTTCGACTATCCCGAAAAGCCCATCAATCGCGGCAAGGTCCTCACCGCCGAAGACCTCAATCGCCTCGGCGGCTTTGCCCGCTATAAAGATGTGGACGGCGACGGCATCCCTTACCGCACGCTGCCCGGCACCAACCATCCCAAGGCTTCCTACTTCACGCGCGGCAGCGGCCACAACGCCGAGGCCAAGTACAGCGAGCGCCCTGAAGACTACAAGGGCATCATGGACCGCCTCGCCCACAAGTTCGAGACGGCCCGCACCCTGGTCCCAGCGCCGCAGATCGTCGCCAACGGCACCTCCAAGGTCGGCATCATCGCCTTTGGCACTTCTGACTACGCCGTGCTCGAAAGCCGCGATCAGCTCAAGAAGGAATACGGCGTCGCGACGGATTACCTCCGCATCCGCGCCTATCCCTTCGCGAAGGAAATCCACGACTTCGTCGCATCCCACGACCGCATCTACGTCGTCGAACAGAACCGCGACGCTCAGATGCTCAGTCTGCTCAAGCTCGACCTGCCGGCGGAGCAAATCGTCAAACTGCGCAGCATCCTTCACTACAACGGACTGCCCATCGACGCCCGCTCCATCACCACGCAGTACACCCAGCAGGAGGAACTCTAATCCATGGCTACTTCATCCGCCCCTACTCCTAAAGTCAACCGTCTGGGTCTGCAGGTCCTCGACTACCGCGGCGGCAAGACCACCCTCTGCGCCGGCTGCGGCCACAATGCCATCTCCGAGCGCATCATCGACGCCATGTACGAAATGGGCGTCCAGCCCGAACGCGTCATGAAGCTCTCCGGAATCGGCTGCTCCTCCAAGAGCCCGGCTTATTTCCTCTCGCGCTCCCACAGCTTCAACAGCGTCCATGGCCGTATGCCCTCCGTGGCCACCGGCGCGCTGCTCGCCAATAAGAACATGCTCGGTCTCGGCGTCTCCGGCGACGGCGACACCGCCTCCATCGGCATCGGCCAGTTCGTCCACCTCATGCGCCGCAACCTGCCCCTCATCTACATCATTGAGGACAACGGCGTTTACGGCCTCACCAAGGGACAGTTCTCGGCCACCGCGGACATCGGCTCCAAGCTCAAGAGCGGCGTCATCAATGACCTGCCGCCCATTGACACCTGTTCGCTCGCCATCGAACTCGGCGCCACCTTCGTCGGTCGCTCCTTCTCCGGCGATAAAAAACAGCTTCTCACCATGCTCAAGGCAGCCATCTCTCACAATGGCACGGTGATGCTCGATGTGATCTCACCCTGCGTCACCTTCAATGACCACGAAGGCTCCACCAAGAGCTACAAGTATATGCAGGAGCACGAAGAGGCCATCAGTGAGGCCGGCTTCGTCCCCAGCTTTGAAGACATCTCCATCGATTACGACCCCGGCACCACCTACGACGTCGAAATGCACGACGGCTCCCACCTGCGCCTCCGCAAGCTCCACGACGATTACGACCCGACCGATCGCGTCGCCGCCGTCAAGGCTCTCATGGAAGCACATGCCAACGGGGAAGTCCTCACCGGCGTCTTCTACATCGACCCGCACAAGCCCGCGTTCACTGACATGCTGAACATGGTCGACGATCCGCTCGCCACCCTCTCCGAGGAACGCACACGCCCCTCAAAGAAGGTGCTCGACGAGATCATGGCCGAACATTCGTAATCCCAACAAGCCTCTCGCACCACGGGCCGGAAATACGGGCCGGAAATTCTCCGGCCCGTTTTCCTTTGCGGCTCAAATCTTCGCTACCGGTACTGACACAGCAAAGATGGCCGCACTGGTGAGAATCACCAGCGGACCGGCCGGAAGCCCGGAATAAGCCGCCACGAAAATCCCGACCATCGCCGAAATCACGCCGAAGGCCCCCGCCGCAAATCCATACTGCGTCAATGTTCTGCTGAAATTCCTCGCCGCCGCCGCCGGAATCGCCACCAGCGCGGCCGTCATCAGCCCTCCCACCAGCGACACCCCCAGCGCCACAATGATCGCGATCGCCGACAGATAAATCAGATTGTAGAGCTTGACCCTCACCCCTTCGGCCTTCGCCAGATCCTCGTGAATACTCATCAGCATGATTTCCGGGTAGCACAGCCTCACCACAACAAAGACGATCGTGCTCAGCACAATCGTCGCAATCGTAGCCGCAATCCCCACCTTCGAAATGTCACCCACCAACGCCGCCTCCGCCTTGTTAATCGGCAGAAACAGGAACGCAGCCGCAACTCCGGTCGCAAACACGATGGCTGTCAGCGCCTCCATCTGCAGCTTTGTCCGGATCTCCAGCAGCCAGATCAGGACAATTCCGGCCACCACAAAAGGAAAGGCGCCCAGCGAGATGCTGAACCCATACACCAGCGCCAGTGCGGCGCCCGGGAGCGCAAGGTGTCCCAGCGGCCCCGCCACAATGGCCATTTTCTTTGACAGCATCACGGTACCCAGGTACGCCGCTGCGCCAGCAATAAACGCTCCGCTCGTCAGGCTGAGAAGAAGTTGGTGAGTCATCGCTCAGAGCACCTCAGTGAATGTGAAATTTGATCTGCGCTCCGTAGACCTCCCTCAAAATCTCCGGGGTCAGCACTTCTTTCGGAACGCCGTAACATGGTTTTCCAACCCTCGACAGGCAAAGCACGTGCGTCGAACTCGCGAACACGATGTTCAGGTCATGGGTTACGTGGAAGATCGTCAGTTTTTGATCGCGCCAGACATCCCTCAAGAGCGATTGGACAGTCTCGCCGCCGGCCACATCCATGGCCGTGGTCGGCTCATCCAGAAACAGCACATTCGGACCCGATGCCAGCACCCAGGCAACCAGCATCCTTTGAAATTCTCCGCCCGAAAGGTGGCCGGCCCGTTGCTCCAGCACGGCTTCCCGCAGCCCGACAAGCGAGAGATACTGCAACACCTTCGCGCCCTGCACCTTCTTCAGTCGAAAGAACTCCTTCACCGTCAGCGGCAGGTCTCTTACTGACATCTGATTCAGTCCCTGCGGCAGGTATCCGATCTTCGGTTTCCTGTACCAGTGCAGTTCGCCGCCATAGGGCACCAGGCCCACCAGTGCTTTTACCAGCACTGTCTTTCCTGATCCATTCGGACCCAATATCGTTACAAATTCACCTTCCTGCACGCGGAAGTTCACGTTGCGCACGATCGGCGTCCGATCCAGCGTCACACTGAAGTTTTTAACCTCCAGCAAGATCTTGCCCGGCCCGTCAGGAACCTCTTGCATGGCCATCTCCGTCTTTCATCCCGGAACACGCCGCCGAACTATCGCTGCTACCAATATGGATGCCGTCAGAAGATGCTCTGGCAACCGGCGACGCCCCGGGAAACAGCCGGAAGTGCAGCGAACTGCAACAGGTTGCGTCTGCGGCCCGCCGCGTCTGCCGTTCCTTTCCACGCAAGGCGGAACGATCTCTATTTCCCCTTGTCCAACCGTCCCGCCAATACGCTATCATGTCAGGGACCCAGCTTCGGGTTCGCCCGGTCGCTTAACTAAATCGCTTTTTCTAGCTGAAATGCTTCCAGGGTTGCTGTCCTCAGTTTCCGCGCAGTTTTCAGGAGTTTTATGTCGCGTTTGAATCGATATGTCGTTCTACTCACCCTCATTGCCACGCTGGGCGGACTGCTTTTCGGCTACGACACCGCCGTGATCAACGGCGCCGTCGGCAGCCTCAAGGCTTATTTCATCGATCCCCGATTCACCAACCTCGCCAACCCCGCCCAGGCCAACGCCGCCAGCTCGCTCCTCGGCTTTGTGGTTTCCAGCGCGCTCATCGGCTGCATCATCGGCGGGCTCCTTGGCGGATGGGTGAGCACCCGCATCGGCCGAAAACGCGGACTCGTCATCGCAGCCGTCCTGTTTCTGATCTCCGCACTTGGTGCTTCCGCGCCCGAGTTTCCCTTTGCCCCCATCGGCCACGGCGGACCCGGCTACATGATGAATTTTGTCCTTTACCGCATCCTCGGCGGCATTGGCGTGGGCCTGGCTTCCATGTTGTCGCCCATGTACATCGCCGAAATTGCCCCACCCAAGGTCCGCGGCAATCTCGTCGCCTGGAACCAGTTCGCCATCATCTTCGGCATGCTGGTCATTTACTTCGTCAATTTCGGAATCTCCAAAGCCGGTAGCGGCGATGCCTGGCTCAACACCATCGGCTGGCGCTACATGTTCCTTTCCGGCGCCATTCCCGCAACCCTGTTCCTGTTACTCCTGTTTTTCGTCCCGGAAACTCCCCGCTTCCTCATGATGAAGAACAAGGAGAACCGTGCCCGCGAAGTGCTCGCCAAACTCGTTTCCAGGGAAGAAGGCGAAAGGGAAATCGCCGACATCCGTGCCTCGCTGCGCCAGCACGCCTCCGGCAAGCTCTTTTCCTTTGGCATGCTTCTGGTCTTCAGCGGCGTCATGCTCTCCATCTTCCAGCAGTTTGTCGGCATCAATGTGGTGCTCTACTACGCCACTGACATTTTCGAAGGCATGGGCCTCACCACTAATGCCGCGCTCTTCCAGACCATCATTGTCGGTGCGGTCAACCTCACCTTCACAGTCGTCGCCATCCTCACCGTCGACAGATTTGGCCGCAGGCCGCTCCAGATTGTTGGCGCGCTGGTCATGGCCGTCAGCATGATCTCACTCGGTACGGAGTTGTGGCTTGGCGGCAAGGGCGTCCTCGCGCTCATCTGCATGCTCGTCTACACCGCCGGCTTTGCCGTTTCCTGGGGACCCGTCACGTGGGTGCTCCTCAGCGAAATCTTCCCCAACCAGATTCGCGGCAAGGCCATGGCCATCGCCGTCGCAGTCCAGTGGATCGCCAATTATCTCGTCAGTTGGACATTCCCCATTCTCAACAGCAATCCCTTCCTTGTGCGCCATTTCAACCACGGTTTCGCCTATTGGATCTACGGTGTCATGAGCATTCTGGCCGCTCTCTTTGTCTGGAGAACCGTGCCGGAAACCAAGGGCCGCTCCCTCGAGCAGATGGAAGCCTTGTGGCACTCCCTCAGCCGCAAAATCACCGCCGGCAAACCTGCCTGATCGCCCTGCCTCTCACTCTCATCGCGGGCCGGACTCACCTCCGGTCCGCTTCCTTTTGGTGCGCCCGGCAGGGCGCACTCACTTGGAGGTGGAAGGCCCGGCGGCTGCAGCAAGTGTCCTGAAACCAGCGGGCGCATAGCCAACGAAACGAACCTCACTCCGGCAACGAGAGACAGGAACCGCCCTTTGCGGAACCGCACGGCGCGTGGTGTGGGAGGACGGCGGGAGTGATCCCGCCTCCTACCCGATCACAACAATACGCGGCCGGACTCTCACATCGGGCCAATTCTTCCCACTTTGCTTCGACTGCGCTCGCTCCGTCTTACCGCAGCACGATCTCCACCACGTGCGGCCCCTTGAGCGTCCCCGGAATCATCGCCTTCGCCATCTTCCTGCCATCCAGCCGGAAGCTCTTCACCGTATCTCCCGCTCCCTTCAGCCGGATCGTCAGCACCGCCCCGCGATAATGCACGCCCACTAGCGACACATCGCCCCAGCCCCGCGGCAGCGTTGGCGCAAACTCAATCCCATCCGGATGGAACCGCATCCCGAAGAGATCGAAATACACCATCCGCAAATACGCCGTCGCCGACCACGTCTGGTCAGGCTGCGACTGCCAATGGTGGCCCGTCTGCCACCCTCCGTCGGGCCGCCCGCTCACTCCGTTGTAAATCTCGTAAAAATGCCCGCCCGAGTCATCCGAGAGTTCTGCCAATCCGCTCATCGCGTGCGCAAATGCCGCCGTATCTCCCGCACGCGCCGCCGCATCCCCCCAGTAGCCCTCCACCATCGGCCACACAATCGCGTTGTGCCGCCCCGGCCGATCCAGGCTGTACCGCGCAAAGGAAGGATACACATCCGGAATCCCATGCGGCAGCAGTTTCACATGACTCAGAATCGAATGCGCCTGCTCCGGCGTCGCCACGCCAAACAGAATCGCAAATGCCTGCCCTGAACTCTCCTGGTAATCCTCCAGCTTCCCCTGGAGCGGCCCCACTCCATGAATCAGATATCCAAAGCGCCCTTGGTTCGCGATCCAGAACCGCTCCCGAATCCTCGCCGCCAGCGCATTCGCCTGCCCGTCGAGCGCCGCAACTTCCTTCGCAGGCCGTCCCAGCGCCCGCGCCATCTTCGCCGCGCTCCGGTACGCCGAAACATACAGGCAGTTCGTGCTCAGCACCATCATCTTGTCAGCGCCTTTGTAATCCAGCACGAACGATCCCCGGCTCTCCTTCGCATCCGCCGGTGGCGCCGGATACCCCGCAATCCCGTCATTCAGAAACGCCGGCCCTTCAAACAGCCCATAGTGATCATTGAAGTGCTTCTCGCGGTCCGCCTGTAGCGTGTCCACCGCCGTCTGGTAAGCCCTGCCCAGAAAAGCAGCGTTGCCCGTCACCTCGTAGTGCTTCCACGCCGCCGTCACCCAGATGATCTGGTCCCACCACTCCTTATCCTGCTGTACGATCAGCCGGCCATTTTTCTCGCGCTTTACCACCGCCCACAGCGTATTGCGCGCCACCACCGGCTCCAGCAGATTCCCCGCATTCCAGCTGTTCACTGATGCATCCCGCGTCCACGGCTGATCATAGCCGCCGCCCGCGCGAATAAACGTCCCCGGAGGCGTCGTAATCAGCCCCGCCTGGTCGTAGCTCCCCGCGTCCGCGCTCTCCTTGATCGGAACCGTATTCACCACCATCAGATTCCGCACCGCCGCCCGATACGCCGCACCCAGCCTCGCCTCGGAATGCTTCCTGCTGAACCGCAACTCCGGCGCCCGAGCCCCCAAACCCTCCGCCCGGCTCGCTCCCAACAGGACCACCACCACCACCACCGTTGCTAATCTCCTCACCACCAGCCTGTTCCTTTCATTTGCGCAGTTCCAGACCCAAAGCGGCAGAGTATCAGATAAAAAACTCACTCCGAAGAGCCCGCGCCGCCCATACATCCCGCAACTGATAATCGAACCCTCACGGAAACCCTTCCCACTCAATGAGGATTGTTAGCGAAATACGGAAAACGAATGATTCTTAGGCCGGGATTGAAACTTCTTGGAATTCCACGAAATCAACTATGCCGCCATATCTTCCAGTGATAAAGCTGAATCTGGAGTCTAATTAGGACGTCTTCATATTTACCGATTAGTTCTATCAGGCGTTGATCATATTTGCTCTTTCCGCAACTCTCCGCAGATGAGAGTATTTCTTCTTTGACGAGCGGCACCTCCTAAGTTACGCTACAGGTGCCTTTTAAATTAACGCTGTAATGGACGCCATAGTGATGTCTCGGTTTCGCTGTGCTGGTCTTCGTCTGTTTCTCTTCGCGTCTGTTCTTGTCTTGGCCCTGAGCGCATGTTCGGGTAGCGGCAACTCATTTACTTCATCACCGACGCTAAGTTCTATCCAGGTTGCCCCTGCATCGCCCAGCGTGGCAGCCGGACTGACACAGCAACTTACCGCCACTGGCACATTATCGAACGGCTCAACCTCTGACCTCACGAATTCCGTTACCTGGTCTTCCCAAAACGCGGCCGTAGCTACGGTGAGTGCTTCTGGTCTGGTTACGGGACAATCTACCGGAACCGCGGTGATCACGGCGACGAGCGGCTCTATCAGCGGTTCGGTCACCATGACGGTGACGGCAGCCCAGATGATATCCATCGCGGTCACTCCGTCGAATCCCTCCCTGGCTGCAGGCCTGTCGCAACAACTGCAGGCAACCGCTAAATTTACCGATGGCTCAACGTCAGATGTTACGAGTTCTGTCACCTGGTCTTCCCAAAACACAGCCGTAGCTGCCGTCAGCTCGTCCGGCCTGCTCACGGGAAAAACTGTGGGCACCGCGGTGGTCACGGCAACCAGCGGCTCCATCAGTGCCTCCGTCACAGTGACTGTAACTCCTGCCCAGATGGTTACCATCGCGGTAAATCCGTCGAGTTTCTCCCTGGCGGCAGGTTTATCGCAGCAACTTCAGGCAACCGCAATCTTTACCGATGGCACAACTACTGACCTAACGAATTCCGCTACATGGTCTTCCCAGAACACAGCCGTGGCTACGGTCAGTGCGTCTGGCAGGGTCACGGGGCAATCTGTTGGCACGGCAGTAATTACCGCAACGAGCGGCTCCATCAGCGGATCATCAACCATAACCGTGACACCCGCCCAGGTCGTCTCCATTGCCGTAACTCCCGCAACAGCTACAGTAGCCGCTGGATTGACCGAGCAATTCACGGCAACGGCTACCCTCACGGACGGCTCCACATCCGATATTACGAGTTCGGCAAACTGGACCTCCGCTACTTCGAGTGTTGCCACGGTCGACTCCACCGGCCTGGCAACGTCGCTCGTGCAAGGCGCGGCGACGATTACGGCAACTGCGGGCTCTGTGAGCGGATCGGCCACTCTCACCGTCGGCCCACCCGTTCTGGAGTCGATTACGATCACGCCAGGGCCTGCCACCATGCAGCTGGGCGCTTCTACCCCCCTGCAACTCACTGCTACCGGCGTCTATAGCGACAAGAGCACACAGGACCTGACCAGCCAGGTGACTTGGACAGCGGTCAACTCGCTGGTTGCCTCGGTCAATGCCTCAGGACAGGCTTCACCCTTGAGCGCTGGCTACACCACAGTAACCGTGACGGATGGCAGTATCTCGAGTTCGACTGCGCTGACGGTGCTGGCGACGCCACGTTATTTCTATGTCACCAGTGATTCGGGGCGGGATATCAGCCGGTTGGCGATTGATGCGAATAGCGGGCAGCCGCGATACACCGGATATCTGTTGACCGGCGATTTCAATAATGTTGGAGTGGGATGCCTGAGCATCAACCCCTCCGGCACAGTGGCTTATCTTACGACGCAGGTGAAAGCGACCAGCGGCACAGGTTACCTCGGCCAGATCAGCATCTACAACATCACTCAGAGCTCAGGGCAACTGAATTTCGTTTCCACTACCAGCAACCTTTCTATCGCTCTCGGATGCTTGCAGTTTGCCCCGGATGGAAAGTTCGCCTATGCGGTCAGCGGCCTGGATAACGCAGGCAATCAGTTGGGGATCTTCACCGTCAATTCTGATGCATCGCTGACGCTCGACAACACCATCCCTTTTCCATACTCTCCAATGAGCCTTGCGATCGATCCGCTGGGCAAGTTCCTCTATGTCGACGTATTAGACATCCCAGGCGGAACCTCAGGGAGCAGCTCAGTTTACGGCTACTCCATGGATGCTACTACCGGTGCGTTGACGTCATTGACCGGTAGTCCGTTCCCCCTGCCAACTGGGACTTTGGGGGCTCTTTCGTTCCACCCTTCAGGAAACTTCCTTTATGTGGCGAACGCGAATGGCAATACGGTCTCCGCATACACCGTAAACCGCCAGACTGGCGCGCTCTCAGCATCGCCCTTTTCGACGATAACGCCCTGCACAAATCCTCTTCAACTGCAGATTTCTCCGGATGGAGCGCACGCCTATGAAAGCTGTTTGAATCAGACCAACTCAATCGCTGCTTATGCTATAGCAGCAGATGGCAGCCTCACGCAGACGGCTTCGGTCAATCCGGGAGGGGTGGTCAATCAGATAGCAGTCGACCCTTCGGGGCAATACTTGTACGCTTCTATGCCTGACAATGATCGTTTCAAGCTTTATAAGCTCGGCGCCAATGGCAGCGTTACATTCGAACAACAGATTGCCGGAAGAAATAATATCTCGAGTACGGTGGTGATGGGCGGCACTACACCCGTCCAATGGACCACGACCAATGCCTATGTGACCTCTGCCGGGAATGACGCGGAAACTCCTTATACGGTCAATTCTGACGGTACGCTGACCGCGGGTACGAGTGCACCCACCAACACCGGACCGTTTTCGGCAACCATGTTGCCCTGGGACTCCTACCTGCTGCTCGCGACGCAGGCTGCCGCTCCCAATCTCGATGGCTATCTCGCTGCAGGCAATTCAATCAGCCTGAAGTCCACAACCGGAACCGTGAACTCGGTCGGCGGCGTCGTGATAGATCCGAATGGAAATGAGGCCTACGCATCTGATCCGTCTTCTGGTCTGGTCTACGTCTACAGCGGCAAAGGGTTCTGGACCTCGGCCGGTCTCACCTTCACAGCCGGGGCCGGAGCCGGACCCGTCATCATGGACCCCTCGGGCCGATATCTCATCGTTGCCAATCAGACCGAGCAGAGCATTTCGCTCATCCAGCCCGCAGGGGCGGCGGCCACCCCGAACGTCCTTTTGACATACACCCCCCTCGCACTGGCGATTGATCCTACAGGCAACTTCCTCTTTGTCGCTGGCGGTGACGGTTATCTGCACATGCTGGTCAGCGACGGCCAGGGAAATCTCAATGAATCTTCCAAGCCTGCCCTTGCCGGAAACATGCAGTCGGTTGCCGTCGATCCGATGGCTGATTTTGTTTACGCCGCCGGTGCGGGCGGCCTGCAAGCTTTCAGCTACGACCCTGCAGCGGTCACTCTCACCCCGGTGAGTCTCAATATCGCGGTCCCGCTCACGAATGCCACCGGTGTCTATGTAGATCCCAGCGGCAAATTCCTTTATGTCTCGGTTAGTTCCAGCACAACCAATGCGCTTTATCTATTCACGATCAACAGCGATGGCACTCTTACCGCTTCCACCTCCAATCCGGTGGCAAACCCCCAGGATGCAACCTCGATGGTTTTCCATGCGCAGGTGCAGTAGCTTTGCAGAGCCCGCTATTTTCCCGGGTCGCTTTGCGGCCTGATCTTGAATCAGGCCATCACTCTCATTGAATTGGATTTGGACGGAGCCAGAAGACTGCGACACTAGAACTGGTCTCATAAACTCTCCGCGCCGGGTGAGGCCTCGCATGAGACCCGCCATCGAAGCGGGGCTCATGCTTTTCGTCGAAGCCGCTACGCGATTTATGAGACCAGTTTCAGGAATACGCCATGGGCAGCATCACCCGGAAATCTCCACAACAATCCTGCCGGAAATTACCCCTCAAACTGCTACTCTGAATCTAGGGCATCGCAAAAGGGAACTGCGCACACCCCCTCTTCATCCATCCCGGACAAGTCAGAATTACCTACCCCCAGCTTCGTGTTGATTCTAAAAGACTTACGAGCCATACCCTCTCGTAACTCATCTAGTTTCAACACCTTACAAGACATTAATGATGCCTGTAAAAGTGAATCTGCTCACCTCGGAGCAGCCGCCTGCAGAGGAATCTCCGGTCGGCAGAGCGTAACCTCAGGCGCACATGCTGGCATCGGGAGGCATCACCGGAAAAGCGTCCATCTATACGATTAATATCGTATAGATCGCATAAAAGCGCAGGATTGCTCACCCCCTGTAACTGATATGAAACAAAAGGCTTACACGCCTAATCACTACGTAACATCAAGATTCTATGCAACTTACTATTCGATGGTCAGAAGATCTAAAAATCGTAGGGCACACCCACATCCTCGTGCCCCTCTTAACTGGCCGGAAGAGTAAACCCTGCTGTCTGCGTCACGTAACACTGCCGTAAACATCATTCCGTGCGAGACTATATGGTCATGCACGCCCAGCCGCCCTTTACGGATGTTCCCGGAGCCATCGCTGAAGTCCGCGCCGGCCGGATGATCGTCGTCGTCGACGACGAAGACCGAGAAAACGAAGGCGACCTGACTCTCGCCGCCGAATTCGTCACCCCTGAGGCCATCAATTTCATGGCCCGCCACGGTCGCGGCCTCATCTGCCTCACGCTCACCGAGGAGCGCGCCGACTTTCTGCGCCTCAACCCCATGGTGCAGCAGAACTCGTCGAAATTCGGCACCGCCTTCACCGAAACCATCGAAGCCCGTGAAGGCGTTACCACCGGCATCAGCGCCCACGACCGCGCCCACACCATCCGGGTCGCCATCGACCCTGCCTCCACAGCGCACGACCTCGCCCGGCCTGGCCATGTTTTTCCGTTGCGCGCCCGCAAGGGCGGCGTCCTCGTTCGCGCCGGACAAACCGAGGCCTCTGTTGACCTCGCCCGCATGGCCGGCCTGATTCCCGCCGGCGTCATCTGCGAAATCATGCGTGACGACGGCTCCATGGCCCGCGTCCCGGACCTCATCGACTTCTGCACACGGCACGGCCTCAAAATGCTCACCGTCGCCGAGCTCATCCGCTACCGCCTCCAGAACGAGCGCTATATCTATCGCGTCGCCGAGGGAACCCTCCCCACGTCCTACGGCGACTTCCGGATGATTGCCTACGAGAGCGAAGTCGGCGCTGAGGAAAGCCATCTCGCGCTCGTCCGCGGCGACGTCCACACCCATCCTCAAGAAGAAGAAACCGAACCCGTCCTCGTCCGCGTCCACTCACATTGCATCGCCGGAGACATCTTCGGAGCCTCGGTTTGCGACTGCCAGAGTGTCCTGCACGAATCCATGCGGATGATCGCCGAAGCAGGCCGCGGCGCACTCATCTACCTCCACAACACGGGCAGGGGATTCGGCATTGACAAAAGCACGGATCCTCCACGCATCGTCTATCACTCCAAAGATCGCAAAGACGAAACTCGCGCCGAATCCAGCGAACGCCACCAGCGCATCCTGCGTCAGGTCGGTCTCGGTGGCCAGATCCTGGCAGACCTCGGCATCCAGAAGATCCGCCTGCTCTCCAACACCCCCACGCACGTCCCCGCGCTTCAGGGCTTCAATGTCGAAATTGTGGAGCAGGTCCCCATTCCATCCAGGTTGGCCGCGATGCGCTCCTGAACCGCTGGCCGGTCACCCGGCAATGGCCAGCCCGGCAACAGGTTGGCAGACGCAAGCTCGTGACGCAACTGCGTCACGTTGCGGAACTGGACCGCGTGCAGCCCAAGCTGCCGCGCCGCCTCAATATTCACTGGCTTGTCGTCGATAAAGAGTGCCTCGCCTGCGGCAATCCCCAGTTTGTCGCAGGTATACGTGTAGATTGCTGCATCTGGCTTGGCAATCTTCAACTCGCAGGAGAAGGTCTGCTGCGTAAAGTGTTGCAGCCACGCGAATTCCTGCTGCACGTAGCGCATCATCTCCTCGCCCATGTTCGAGAGAATCGCCGTCCGCATCCCCCGATCCTGCAAAGCTGCGGCCCAGACCAGCATCTCTTCGTTCAGAGTCGCCCACATCAGCACATCCTGCTCAATCAGCTCTTCTATCTGATCTGTCCCGAGCATCACGCCCGTGTCGGTCAGAATCCGCTGCCAGTAGGTCGCGCCGTTCAGGTGGCCCAGGTCGTATTCATGGCGATACCGCCAGTAGTGCTCCTCAAACACCGCGTGCCCAAGGCCGGTAATCTCCAGCAGCCTCTGATGCGCTGCAGGATCCTGGGCGTTACTGAGCACCATTCCATAGTCAAAAATAACGCCGCGAATCGCCATGCACGCTCCTTCGGTCAGGCCAGGCCAGCAAACTGAATCCACTTCCTGTCCTTATTATGACGGCCTTCCTTGTCCAGCACCCTGTGAATCCTTCCGCAAAAGCCATCCCAGGACCAACTCTCCTATCCGCTGCAGGACAGGGCAGAATGAATACATGCCCGTAAACTTTGCCCGTCGCACAAACTGGGACCTGGCCATGTCCGAAACAGCCCGCGCGCTCGAAGAGGCCGGTAACAGTGGCCAGGCCGTCTGCAACCTTACAGTCTCCAACCCCACTATCTGCGGCTTCCAGTACAACGAACAAGCAATTGTGGCGGCGTTATCGGTCCCTGCTGTCTTCTATTACGAGCCCGATCCACGCGGCATGCTTCATGCCCGTGAGGCTGTTTGTGACTACTACGCCACTCACTCCGCGTCGCTCCCGCCTGAGCATCTCTTCCTCACCACCAGCACCAGTGAAGCCTACAGCTCCCTCTTCCGCCTCCTCTGCAATCCCGACGACGAAGTTCTCATCGCCCAGCCCAGCTACCCCCTTTTCGACTTCCTTGCTCAGATATGCGACGTCCGCCTTGTCCCTTACCAGCTCTTTTACGACCATGGCTGGCACATCGACTTGGCAGGGCTCCGGCAGCAGATCACGCCCCGCACCCGCGCCATTGCGCTCGTCCATCCCAACAACCCGACGGGGCATTTCACCTCGGCTGTTGAGCGGGCGCAGCTCGAAGAGATCTGCGCCGAGCACGGCCTTGCCCTCATCGTCGACGAGGTCTTCCTCGACTTTCCCCTGGACGGCCAAAAGCCGCAAAGCTTTGCCGCTGGCGATCATCCGACCCTGACCTTTGTCCTGAGCGGCCTCAGCAAGATCTGCGGACTGCCGCAAATGAAAGCCTCCTGGATCGCTGCCTTCGGGCCGGACAGGGAAGTGAAGTCTGCTCTCGACCGTCTGGAGGTCATCGCCGACACCTATCTCTCCATGAACGCCCCCATCCAGCACGCCCTTCCGTCCTGGCTCGCTGGGCGCAATCTGATTCAGGAGCAGATCCGTTCGCGCTGCCGCGCAAATCTCGCCACGCTGGACCAGCTGCTGGCCAAACGCACTCTCATCAGCCGTCTCGAGGTTGAGGCAGGCTGGTACGCCATCCTCCGGGTCCCGGCTCTCATGGACGACGAGGAACTGGCCGCACTGCTCATTCGTGAACACGATGTCGCCGTCCATCCCGGCCATTTCTTCGCGTTTCCTGACACTGGATGGCTCGTCGTCAGCCTCCTCTCGCCCCAACGGTGCTTTTCCCGCGGAATTGAATCTATCTCCCGATTTTTCAGATGATTAGATCTCCCTTTCTCAAGTACTGTTGCGCAACTTGATTCCGGTAAAGTGTGACATTTAAACCACCTCGATAACCATCTGAAAATACGTAGTTTGTGAAATTATCGAATATACATCGCGACACAAAGCGAAAATTGTGGCTCAAAAATTGCTAGACGCGGACTTTGTTGCCGGTAATTCCGAGTCAAATTGTTATTCTGAAAATAGAGGCACAAGAAAAACAGCTGTCACCAGGCGGTGCTAACCCCAATTTTTTTTGAAGTACAGCCGGTCGTCGTTCGGCATCCGTACCGATGCTTCTCTAAAGTGATCCATCATCCCAGCAGTGAAAGCCGAAACAGAGGAAAATATTTGTATGGTCCTCGAAACCTTTCCCGTCGGCATGCTGCAATGCAACTGCACGCTGCTTGGCGACGAAACAACCGGCGAAGCCATGGTCATTGACCCCGGCGATAATGTGCCGGAAATCCTCTCGCGGCTTGCTGCCCACCGCCTTACCCTCAAGCAGATCGTCGTAACCCATGCGCACATCGATCATGTTGGTGGAGCACTCCAGCTCAAGCGCGCGACCGGCGCACCCATCCTGCTCAACCAGAATGACTTACCGCTACTCCGCCTGATGGACGTACAGGCCGGATGGCTGGGGATCACCACGCCTGAGGTGGCGCCTCCGGATGAGAGCGCCGAGCACGGCATGACGCTCGGAATCTCTGGACATCCCGCCGAAGTCATTCACACTCCCGGCCATACGCCGGGCAGTATTTGCCTTTACTTCGCCCCGGACCACCTGCTGCTGGCCGGAGACACGCTCTTCGCGGGCTCCATCGGCCGCACAGACCTGCCGGGTGGCGACGGGCGCCAAATTTTGCGTTCCATTCATGATCGCCTCCTGGTGCTGCCAGACGACCTGCGTGTCATCCCAGGCCACGGCCCGGAAACCACTCTCGGCCACGAGCGGAAGACCAACCCGTTCCTGGTGGCCAGATAGCCTCAATCCCATAAACTTGTCTTATGGCAGTAAGAAAAGAATGGACAGAATGGCACCTTACGCCGCGTGGATGGGAACGCGGGGCAACACGCGTCCATGGCAGAGGCAACGACTGGGCCGCAGAACCAGAGGACCGGGTGGCAAGCTGGGTGTATTCCGAGACTGAAACCAGCGTCGGTGTGCGCAGGCATGCCGAACCCACGTGGGACAACAAAGTTCCCTCGCAGATCAATGAACTGCTGACCCGCTTTGGACCCTGTCCTGAGAGGTTATAGAGATCTGCGCCTACTCGGCCACGACCTGGGTCGATTCCGGCACTGAGGACAGCCCGAAACCCAGCGTCAGAACCACCAGCAGAACGGCTCCCGCAGCCGGCACCATCAACCCCAGGCGTAGGGAATGGGCCGAGCTCGAAACGATACCCGTGATCCATGGCAGGATGGCCCCGCCAAAGCCCGAAACCGTAAAAACCCAGCCGGTATGCTTCGATTCGCCGGCGCGCTCCATGAACAATGCCAGCACCAGTGGGTAAATCGGGCCGAGTGAAAAGCCCGTCCAAACGGCGCCTGCGAGCAGCAGCCACGGCGAGTGTGCCCACACCAGCATCACCACGCCCGCAACCAGGGAAAATACCGACAGCCGAAACAAGCGCGCATCTGTCATGTGGTTGAGAAGGACCGGCGCCACCCCACGCCCCGCCAGCAGCGCTCCCCAGAAACACGCAGTGGCAAGGCTGCTGCTCGTAAAGCTCCAGTCCACTGCCCGTAATCCAAAGGTAGTCATCCAATTTCCAACATCGGTCTCGATGCCAACATACAGAAATCCCGCAATCGCGAAAATGACGACCGTGGAGATCGCCGTATCAAGCACCCGCATCCTCCCCCGCACCTGGGGCGGAGCCTCGAATCGCTCCAGAAGCGGCAGCACGGCGAATGGTCCCGAAATCAACGCCACGGCGATGCCGAGCCCCGCTGCCGTCACATGGCCGTGGATCTTGGCCAGTGCCAACGGGCATAGGGTGGAACCGATGCTCCAGCAGAAATTCAGAAACGAGAGTGCCGCTCCGCGCCGCTCGGGATACATCCGTCCCACCAGCAGGCTGGTCGAGGTCATGGCCATTCCCAGTCCAACGCCGTAGATCGCAATGGCGGCGATCCCCATCTGACGCGGAGCAGCCACAAGCATGGCTCCGGCCACGGGAATCAGCAAATAACCAATCGCCAGGGTGCGGGGAAAACGGCGCCGGACAAATAGTGCACCAGACGAACTCCCTGCAAACAGGGTCAGAAGGAGGGTTCCCGACTGGCTGTCGGTCAGATGGAACTCGGCTGCAATCCGCGGTAGCACTGCACCCAGCAGTACGGTCATGGCCCCGGTACTCAGAAAGCCCAGGTAGAGCAGGAAAATGGGAAGCCGCGGACGGTATTTCAGAAGAGATGCCACCCTGAAATTAAACAACAGCCCGGGTTGACCTGGCTCTCTGCTTCGACGCATACCGTGAAACATCGGGGCTGGGCCCGCTGGACTCGCGCACCATGAGCTGAGGCTTCACGGCAATCTCAGGACGTGGCGTCATCGAGGAGTGGATCTGGCTGAGCAGTGTTTCTGCAGCCAGCTTGCCCATATGGTGCAACGGCTGCCTCACGGTGGTCAGGCTCGGCGTCTGAAAGGCGGCATGCTCAATATCGTCAAAGCCAACAACGGAAACATCTTCGGGAATGCGCAGTCCGGCCTCCCGAATGGCGCGCATCGCGCCGATGGCCGCCATATCGTTGAAACAAAAGATCGCCGTGAAATGTCGCCCTCTTTGCAACAGCCTGCGTACCGGCGGGTAGCCCAATTCCGGCGAACTGATGTCGCGCTCCAGGTGAATCGTCAGTTCAGGACTTACATGAAGGCCAAGCTTAGCCGCGCTCGCCACGGTGCTCGTCCAGCGAATCTCCGAGTCAGAGCTGTATGGCTGGCCCCGCATAAAGGCAATCTCGCGATGGCCAAGCTGATACAGGTGCTTGAGCGCCAGTTCCGCCGCGCGGTGGTGGTCCAGCACCACGTTGGTAATACCCGGCATGGTTTTGTGGCCGGCCACGGCAACTGCGGGAACGGGAAGGTCGTGTTCCAGATGGGTATCGATGGCGATAATTCCCTCGGCCCCGCGCCCCAGGAACATGCGGGGGTATTGCTCAATGAGATCAGTGCGGTGCCGATGGTGAGCGATGAAATAGAAGTAGTCGTTCTCAAGCAGGTAGTCCCCGATTCCGGTCATCACCTCAGTGTGATAGCCGTCGGAGAGCACCGGCACGAGAATCCCGATGGTCTGCGTGCGGCGGTTCCGCAGCGACCGGGCTACAAAGCTGGGCTGGTATTTGAACTTCCGCGCCGCCTCGCGAATACGCTCGCGCGTCGGCTCGGGAATCGACCGGCCGGGAACATCATTGAGCACCACCGAAATCGTTGCCGGGTTCAGATCAAGGTATTCAGCCAGGGATTTGAGCGTAACCGGTTGCTCCGGTTCGCGGCCATTCCGCTTGTTTCTTGTCATGCTTGTGAACGATCCCTTTCACTCCAGGCTCAACCGGATCTCGCCTCGTTCTCACTCTTCCTGGGCCGGCGAAACATCCTGACCTGCAAATTGACTTCCAATTCTAAGCCATGAAGGCAAAGCCTTGCCTCAATTTCAGCCTGTTTGCCGGCAAAAGGGAAGTGACTGAATGCAAACCGGCTAGCACTCTACGTCCCTGGACGACTGTAGGGGCGGCCACGATACAAAGCCATTGCCTCGACGGACCGGACGCACACAACCACGGCCGTTGCGTTGTCTGAGGCGTCCGCAGCGATGGCCTCGCACACCAGGTCTCGCGCGATAGCCGGTGCATCCTCCTCGTGCCCCGCAACACTGCGCGCCATACCATCGCCGCCGAGTTTCGCGTACAGACCGTCGCTGCAAAGAATCAGTGTGTCACGGGGCCGCAGTGCAATCGTTGTGCAGTCGGCCGCCACAAAACGCTCCACGCCGAGTGTGCGCGTGAGGATGTGGCGCGACTCAGAAGCTTCAGCCTCCACCTCTGAAATCAGCCCTTGCCGCCGCTGTTCTTCAACCCAGCTGTGATCCTGCGTCAATAGCTCGGCATGTCTGTCGCGAACCAGGTAGCACCGCGAGTCGCCCACATGCGCGATGGTTGCCTGGTCGTAGCGCAGTGCACAAGCGACCACGGTCGTAGCCATGCGCTGATGGCGCCATTGTGGGTTCAGCGTATCGTCGTAAACTATGGCGTTGGCATGCTGAATAAGACGCGGCAGAAGAGTCGAAAGCGAAGTATGCTCTTCAGCGACCGCAAAACCCTCAGCAATCACTTGCACCGCTTTTGAGGACGCTACTCCGCCGGCGTTCAGCCCGCCCACACCGTCTGCCAATGCAAACAGCCATCCGCGTGTCTGTATCTCCCGGCGCGAGCGGGGAACAAATGAACAGGTAGCGTCCTCGTTCCGGGGACGCAGACCTGCATCGGTCGCCTCGCCGTATGTGATGTCCAGCACGATCCAGTGTCCTCGCTCATCAGCACCGGTAAGTCTTGCGACGCCTCGGCTTCCGGTGAACGTACGCTATTCCTATCAATGCAATCGACCCATGAGGAATACCTAAGGGCGCCGGGATTTCCGCCGCAACAGGCCCTTTTATACTGAAGTAAAAATCCCTTGTGATTTGAGAAATCCTTGTGCATCCTTTGGAAAGGATGTGGTACCACCGGGCCAAGCATTACTGGGCACCGTTGCCCGAAATCCTGTAGAGATACAGAGTCATTTTCAGCACACACGGTCAGCCGGACGTTTCGGCAGTCCAGAATGAACGGATGAAGGCAATATAGGATGGCATACGAGCAGCGCCAGAATTCTCCCAGTGAGGAACGTGGTGAATTATTTTCCACCCGACTCCCATGAACTGACCGCGCTGAGCCATCTGATCGCCAGCACTACGC
Source organism: Acidobacteriota bacterium (assembly GCA_021791875.1). Lineage (GTDB taxonomy): Bacteria > Acidobacteriota > Terriglobia > Terriglobales > Acidobacteriaceae > Acidobacterium. Next base: position 21,395 of record JAJYVU010000019.1, read on the forward strand.
AGCTCGATTTGCATCGCAAACCGGGAGCGCAGCTTGCTGAACGAATTAGGGTGGCTCTGCGACTCGAGGCAGTGGCTATTTTCGACGCGGACCTTGACGAAACTTACCAGGCGGGAACCTGGTGGCCGGCCGTCGAGAATCAAATCCGCAATGTCTATGTATTTGAGACCATGCGCGATGAGCCGGTTACCGGACAACGGCAGCGCGTATTGCGAATCGGTGGATTGCCCATTGGTTCATTGCTGCTGCGGGGCGAAGCCAGCTCTTCCACGGCAGACGCCGTGGCCGCGCTGGTGGCGATTACTTTCGACCGATACCACTCCTTCGCAAATGAAACCCGCATCGAAAGCGCCCGCCGGGCCGAGCAATTGCGTACCACGGTTCTCGATCATCTGGCCCACGCCTACAAGACGCCTCTCACCGCGATTCGCGCCGCCAGTTCCGGACTGGCGGAAACGGGCAATTTCACTCCTGCACAGAGCTCCCTGCTTGCCCTGATCGACGAACAGACACAGCTGCTCGACCAGCTCACGACTCAACTTCTGCAGACATCGCGGCTGGAAGCCCATGATCTTGCGCTTCATGCAGAGCGCATCTCTGCGCTCGCTCTCATTGAAGAGGCAATCGCAGAAGCGCGTGAGCAACTGACGGGTATGCGCGTCAGCATCTCTGTCACCCCGGAAGACCTCGTGTTGTGCGGTGACCGCAGCTTGCTGAGGGCCATGCTGACTCAGTTTGTCGACAATGCAGGGAAGTATGGACAGGCAGGAACGGTCGTTACGATCAGTGCCTTACGGCGTGCCGGCGCCCTGCTGTTTTCGGTGCACAATTTCGGACCTGCCATTCCAGCCGAGGAACAGGAACATATCTTTGAGCGCTACTTCCGCGCTTCCGGCACCTCGATGCGGGCGTCGGGTACAGGTGTCGGGCTTTCGATTGCGCGTCACGCCGCACAGGCACATGGTGGCGATGTTTGGGTGACCAGCGACGCCGAACGCGGAACCACCTTTTATGCCTCCGTGCCTGCGGAGACCGAGGAGTTGTGCACTTCATGACCGAAAATACAGTACGCATTCTGTTGGTGGATGACGAAGCCGCCATACGGCGTGCATTACGAACCACACTGCAGGAGCTTGGGTTTGATACTGTGGAAGCCTCGCGCGGCGAGGAAGCACTGCACTTAGCGCGTTCGCAATCCTTTGACGTGGTGCTCTTGGACCTCAACATGCCAGGAATTGGCGGCATAAAAACCTTGGAACGACTTCGTGCGGCCTATCCCCGCCTGCCAATCCTGATTCTCACTGTCCGCAGTGAAGAACACGACAAGGTCGACGCGCTGGAACGTGGCGCCGATGACTACATCACCAAACCCTTCAGTATGCGTGAGTGCGTGGCGCGCATTCGCACTGCAATTCGGCGATCGAAGGCTCCCGATCGCCCGGACAACGCGCCGCTTGAAGTCGGCGACATTCGCCTGCTACCGGAACGCAGGCTGGTCTATAAGTCAGGGCAGCCGGTTCACCTCACACCCAAGGAATACGACATCCTCTATTACCTGATGACGAATGCAGGCCGCGCTGTAACGCACGGCAAATTGCTCACCACGGTGTGGGGAGCCGACTACCGGCAGGAGATCGACTATCTGCGCACCTTCGTCCGTCAACTGCGGAAGAAGATCGAGGAGGATCCTTCGAATCCGAAGTACTTGCTAACAGATGCCTATGTCGGCTATCGATTCGCCGAATCGCTGGCTGGCGACCCCGGTACAGGTATGACGCAATAAGAGCGTTCGGTCCCTGTTACAAAAGCCCCGAACGGATGTTCGGGGCTTCTTGCCCTTCGTGCCTTGAACTGGCCGGGGTTCGTTGGGAACGAGGACAGACCGCTCGATCGATGAGTTCTTCGATGGCGGCCCTGCAGGCTAACGCAGATCCCGTCAGCTTTGGCACCACTCATGGTGCTTCACACTTAGATAAGCATCATGAATCTAGAAGAGGTTCCATAACGCCTGATTGTAAACCTCATGATGGTATTGCACCTCAGCCGGTTTCACAAAAGTGCCCAGCAAGCGTGCGCAGCGATCAGCTGATGCCTGCTTGAGATCCACGTAGCGCGACTTGACGTCTTCGCCGAGAATCTTCGTGATCCACTCCGACGCGCGGAAATCGTGCAGCGCGGCATGAATGTCGCTGGGCAGGTAACGCTCGGCTTGACGCAGACCCTCCATGCTGAGCGTCGTGCCTTCCAGCCCCGTTTTGAAGACCGCGTAGAGCGTGAGGTAAGGATTGGCATCCGGAGCGACTGAGCGAAGCTCCACGCGGGCGGACTTCGAATTTCCAATAGGAATACGGACCATCGAGCCCCGGTCGGTGGCCGAGGCCTTGATCTGGTTTGGCGCCTCGAAGTGAGGATCGAGACGGCGGTAGGAATTCACGCTGGAATTGAGAATCAGGCAAATATCGAGCGCATGCGACAGGATGCGATCGACGAATTCCCAGCCGAAGGTCGAAATCTTCTCGATTCCCTCGGGATCCCACATCAGGTTGGCGCCATCCTTGGAAACGGAAAGGTTGGTATGCATGCCACTGCCGTTGACACCAACCACCGGCTTGGGCAGAAAGGATGCCGTATAGCCCATATTATTGGCGATCTGGCGGGCCAGCAGCTTGTAAAGCTGGATCTGATCCGCAGCGGCTACGACTTCGCCATAGCCGTAGTTGATTTCAAACTGCGAGGGAGCCACTTCCGGATGGTCTTTCTCATTCTGAAAACCCATCGCGCGCTGCACTTCGGCCGCGGTGTCAATGAAGCGGCGCAGCGGATCGCCCGGGAGGGAGTGATAATAGCCACCGGTATTGACGAACTCGAATTTGCCGGTCAGGTGGAAGGTTCGCTCGGCCTCGGCACCACTGAACAGGAAGCCCTCGATCTCGTTGGCGGCATTCAGCGTATATCCCTTTTCCTCAAAGAGTTTCTTGGCGTATGCCTGCAACACGCCGCGCAGGTCACCGGAGTACGGGGTGCCATTCTTGTCGATGACCGAGCCGAAAACGACCACCTTCCCGCTTCCGAAAACGTCGGCTGGAACCCAGTAAAAGGCACTCCAGTCGATGCCCAGCCGCAGGTCGCTTTCCTTTTGCGCGGTAAAGCCGCGAATCGACGAACCGTCGAAGGTGAGGTTGTCGTAGCTCTTGAGCAGGAACTTCTTGTCGTAGTCCAGCAGGTGCAGGCGGCCTTCGAGGTCACTGAACAGAACAGTAACGGCCTTGATACGCTTCTCGTCGGTGAGATATTTCAGGCGCTCTTCGCGAACCTCATCTTCGGGTACGCGGCTTAGACGTTCAGCCTTGGCTTTCAGATTCAGCTCTTCCAGTTCTTCATAACTCAGTGCGAGGAAATTACGGTACTCGCTCGACATGAATGTGTCTCCTCCAATGCTGTGCCCCGACGTGGGGGTCACACTCTGACACTATGGACAAGGGCATGAGGATTCCATGAAGATGCGGGGACAGATCTAATCATCCGTTCGACTTGCGCGTTAGCGGCGGCCGGAGAGCAGCAGCATCGCAGCAAATAACGCCAGCGGGATAATGGCCAGCACGGCATAGTAAAGCACCTTGCGCCAGGTCCCTGCGCTGCGCTTCTTCCAGTCGCGCAGCTCCGCGCGTTCTGAGACGCCAACTCTGTCAAGATTTTCGAGATCCCAGGCAAACGCATGTGCTGTGGGGTAGCGATTGTGCGGGTCACGCTCCAGTGCACGATAGAGAACTTCCTGAAGGTGTGGGCTGATTCCCGGGTTGACCTCGCGCGGCGGCGTGGGATGGTTGATGAGCCGGTCGTTCATCACGGCTAGCGGTGAAGGCCCGGAAAACGGCGTTGCACCGGTGAGCATCTCGTAAAGCATCACACCCAGCGAATAGAGATCAGAACGGGCGTCGCCGCGTTTGCCCTTCACCTGCTCGGGGGAAATGTAGTCAGGGCTGCCGAGCGCTTGAGTGTAGCCGGTATAGGTGACGCGCTTGGCGCCTTCCTTGGACGCGATCCCGAAGTCGATGAGCTTGATATGGTCTTGTTCGTCGACCATGATGTTTTCGGGCTTTAGGTCGCGGTGGACCACGCCGTGATTGTGAATATACTCGAGCGCATGCAGAATGCCGACGGTGATACGGATGGCACGCTCGGGAGGCAGCTTGCCCTGCTCATTCAGAATGGTCCGCAGTAGTTTGCCTGGCACCCACTCCATCACCATGAAGGTTCGCGAATGGTCGTGGTGCGGGAAAATCTGCATCACGTTGGGGTGATGCATGGAGGTACCAATTTCCTCCTCGCGCTTGAAGCGCTCGGAGAAAACGGGATCGACTTCCATGGAAGCGTGCGGCACCTTGATAGCAACCTGCCGGCCACTCTGCATATCGGTCGCACGAAAAACGGTCGTCATGCCGGTTTCGGCAACCACGGCATCAATGCGGTAGTGGTCGAGTGTATCCCCGACATCGACTTCAGTGTGCGTCGTCATGAATGGTTCGTCATCGACCCGCGACCGGCCACGGGCAATTCGGATTTTTGAACTTTAGCCATGCAGGGGCTCTGGCATGGCTGAAGTATAGTCAGCAATGACATAAGGAATACGTGAAGGTACTGCGACATTTTGGGTTTTGTCGCGCTTATTTCAACCCTCGCCTTTTGTGTGACTCATCGTGGCAGAAAATCATCCCCGTAAATCACAAATTCCGGGTACGCTCCAGCACCGAGTTCGTGCAGGTCCATGCCAAGACGCTCGCCTTCCGGAGTGGTGCGGAAGGGGAATACCTTGTTCACGAGCCAGAAGCAGCCGTAAGCAAACGGCAGCACCAATCCTAGTAGCGTCCCGATGCCGATTAGTTGCGCCAGCATTTGTCCCGGCGGAAATGATCCCATGAATCCCAGCGCAAATAGGCCCCATAAGCCGGCGATGCCATGAACAGCAATCGCCCCCGAGGGGTCGTCAACGCGTCCGTAGACCTCAAGGAGCTCGACGAGCCAGGGCAATGCACCCCCAATCAGTGCGCCCGCGATCATAGCAGCGGCGGGGGAGGCATAGGCGGCAATGGCGCTGCTGGTCACAAGCCCGGCAACCCATCCGTTCGCGCAAAGTGAGGCATCAGGCTTACCAAAACGAATGCGCGTGATAAACAGGGCTGCAAGCAGAGCCATGGCCGAACAGAGCAGTGTATTGATCGCCACCGGAACCAGCAGCTGCGGCGTGGTGCCGGCAAAGAGCGTGGCGCCGAGCAGGTTGAAGGCGAGCCATCCCGGCAACAGCAGCATGCAGCCGAAAAGGACGTAAATCATGTGGTGGCCGGGAATGGCCCGTGGCGCCTCGGAACCCGAAAATTTAGTGCTCCGCGGGCCAAGTAGCCAGACAACAACCAGCGCCGTGATGCCGCCAAACGCCTGTACCGTAGCCGCTCCGCCAGGGTCGAGAAAACCGGACCCGATTTGGAAGCTTGCTCCAAGAGCAGACAACCACCCTCCACCCCAGACCCAGTGAGTGAAGACAGGAAAGAGAAGCCCGCCAATGAGAACCGAGGCCAGTCCGATGGCGCGCAGCCGCCAGCGGTCCGCACCTGCACCCCATGGAATGAGTGCAGCCAAACCGACAGCAAATATCTCAAAGGCAGCGGCATAACCTGGCAGGGAACCGTCCCATTGCAAACCGCTGAAAAAAAGCCCGGTCCCGCCGATCCAGTCGAGCCGTGCTGAGCCGAGGACCATCGAGTACGACGTCATGCCCTGGAAGCCGGCAAAGGAAAAGCCCAGAATGCAGAACGCGACGGCTGATACGGATACCGCCAGAAGAGCTCCGAGCAGGGACTGCGCCGCGCTGCGCGAGCGGCCGAGCCCCGTGTTGAGGAGCGCTAGTCCAGCCAGTGCCAGCGGCAATCCCGCTATGAGCACAATGCAGAGAACGGCGATGGGCTCGTCAGCGTACATCATGCTCGGCCTCCTGTTTCAGAACGATGGTGCAAGCCGACCATCGCGAGGCCGAGCAACTCGACCAGCAGGCCGGCGATGACAAAGACGTACCGCAAAACCGGCGTAGACAAGAGGACAATTGAGAATAGCAGGACAATCCATCCGGCAACCAAAAGCGCCAGACCAGCCAAACGCGTTTGCAGCGTTAATGTCGTCATGCCGCTCATGATAGTGCATTTTCAGGTAACGGATGCTAGCGAATGCAGTCTTTCTTGCGCGGAAGCGAACCCGGAACACACCTGGCAAATCCCGCACCCTTCCTATGCCCCTGCGAGGCTCCGAGAAACGGGACGTTCGGTCTGGCTCAAATCGGTAGACTCGATGCTCGAGTATGACGGAACAGGCGGGGCGATTTCGTCGTACTTGGCCGCGCCACCGGAAATATCCTCGTCATCTTCAGGGCAGCGGAGCTGGAATGCGCCACGCAGAGCGAGAGGAGTCAGCAGGGTCGTGAGCAATACCACAGCTACCATCAATGCCACCTGCGATTGCGTGAAAATCCTCGCGCGTACGGCCATGGCGGCGACAATCACACCTACTTCTCCGCGCGAAACCATACCGCAACCAATCCGCAAGCTGCGTACAAAGCTCATGCCGCGGGCTATGGCCGCCAGCCCGCAGCCGAATATCTTTGTAATCACGGCAATCACGAATATCGCCCCAAGCAGCATCCAATGCCCGCCGAGGGCGCGGAAATTGCTGGTGAGACCAATCGAGACAAAGAAGAGCGGGATAAGCAGGCCGTGGCCGAGTGCATGGAAGGTGCGCTCGACGTCGGCTTTGAACTCTGAGCCCGCAAATACGTAGCCGAGCAGGTAGGCTCCGGTGATGCCGGCAACGGAGCCCAGCCATTCAGCTCCGATAGCATAAATCAGCACCAACGCGAGGACGCAACTGGTAACGGCCTCAGCCGAGGAAAGACGGCGCATCTGCAGAATCAAAGGATCTAGCCATCGCTTCGCTCCTCCGTAACCGACTACGAAGAAGACACCCACGCTAACGGCGATCAGCACCATGCGAACTAGTAACGGAAAACGTGCAGCAAAACCGATGTGGTGCTGCATCCAGACGGCAGCTGCAGGTGCGACGCCGAAGGAATCCACGTTCACACCACTGGCTGTAGCCGTTAAAAACGCCAGCACAAACAGACCCATTACGTCATCGATAACGGCGGCACCCAGAATCACGGTGGCCTCGGGCGACGACATTCGCCCAGCATCCATGAGAGTGCGCGCGGAAATAGACACGCTGGTGGCCGTCAGTGCTCCCCCAAGAAAAAGCGCTACGTTCCAGGGAAGTCCAAACAGATGGCAGGCAGCGGAGCCCAGAAAAAATGGCCAGATAACCCCGGACAGCGCGACCAGAAAGGCCGTTCCACCGGCTTCTTTCATCCGGTCTATATCTGTCTCAAAACCGGCAATGAACATCAGAACCAGGCCTCCGAACTGCGCAAGCAACATGAAAGCACTATCGGCGCGGCTACCCTCAAACATACGCAGGTGCATGATATTGAGCGCCCCTGGCCCGGCCAAGATGCCTACCATCAGTTCGCCGATGATTCCTGGGATTCCAAAGCGGCTGAAGATAGACGCAACAATTTTGCTTGCTGGCAGAAGCACGGCAATCAGTAACGCGAGTTGGAGAATAGCTGGCATGGATTACAGCAGTTCCGCTCCCACTGGGAATGATTCAGCACTGTGGGCCCGATGCTCGCATAGACAGGTCAAGCCATCGCAACGATGAAAAGCCTTTGCCTCAAAAAGCATTGGCAACCGCAATCCGCTACTGTGTACTAAGCACAACAGCCTTCTCATCTGCTTTCCGGCGAGTAGCAAAGACATGCGCAAAGCGAAAAGCATTCAACAGCTTCCCGTATCCTCCACGCTCAATCCCTTCGCGCTGCATCGTCCGAATCGTCGTAGCCTGACGGCGGGCCAACTCGGCCTGCAGGGAAGTGGCAGCTAGCTCAGCAGCAAGTTGAGTACGCTCAGCAGCCTGATCGCACACGCGCAGGCGCATAAGCAATTCCCCGAACTTGAGTTGGGCAATAAAGCTGTCGGGAGCCAGGCGGCAGGCCTCGCGAAGCTCTTCAAGAGCGGACTGACCGTCAAAATTTACGCATAGGGCCATTCCCAGCAAGACGCGCAGTTCAGAGGCCTGCGGTTCGAGGGCTACGGCCTCCTTGAGCTGTGCCACCAGTTCACTCCGCTCCGGTCGTTCGAGAACGTTCGGGTCACGAAACATGCGCAGGAGTTGCGCACGCGCCGGCTCCGGGATGGATGGTGGAAAGCTTATAGCCACTGACGAGGCGGAGCTGATCGCCATTTCCTGACTGGGCGCAGAAAGCTTGATGGTCATCGTGGTCATTGATTTGTACTCCAGGCCGGTCCATTTCGTGGCGGAAACAGGCACTTCAAAAAAAAGGGGCAGGGTGAGATCTTGCTGGCTCACCCTGCCCTTTTCAGGAGAGAACGAACAGGGAGGTTGAGGTTGTGGTTTAGGCAGTCGCTTGCGCTTCTGCCAAGGTGAGGAAACTGGGTTCGGGTTTAAAGATGAATTCGGGATATCCGAGTTGACCCATCTCTGGAAGATCAAGACCTTCCACCTCGGCCTCTGCGGAAACACGCTGACCCACCAGAACATCTAGGATCCAGTTAAGAACAAAGCTGAAGGTGAAAACGAAACCGAGGAGTGTGGCGATACCAATCAGTTGAGCGACCAGTTGGTTGGGATCCCCGTAGAATAGACCAGTCACCGAGCCATTCACGCCGTTCCACGCACCACCATAGTTGCTCTTGCCGTCAGCAAAGAGGCCTACAGAAAGAACACCCCACAGGCCGCAAGTACCATGGACGGAGATGGCGCCGACCGGATCATCGACTTTCATGACATTCTCGACGAAGGCTACGCTGTAGCAAACCAACACGCCGGCAATCAATCCAATGATGGCCGCGCCTACGGTGTTCACAAAGCCGCTGGGAGCCGTAATAGCAACCAGCCCAGCGAGCAGGCCGTTACCCGCCATCGACGCGTCCGGCTTGCCCTTGGTGATCCACATATAGAGAATCGCGCCAAAGGTTCCGGTGCAACCGGCAAGCATGGTATCCACTGCGATGGTGCCGATGCGAAGGTTACCGGCCGCGGAAGCTCCCAGCGTGCTGCCGGGGTTGAAGCCGAACCAGCCAAAGGCCAGAATGAAGCAACCGACCAGCACAGCCGAAATGTCATGGCCGATGATGGCATTGCTCGATCCGTCCTTATTGAACTTGCCAATGCGCGGCCCAATGATGAGAGCCACTGCAAGGGCAGTCACGCCGCCCACTGCATGCACCACGCCGGAGCCCGCGAAGTCGCAATAGCCATGGCCAAGGCCGAGGTTGGAGCCCAGAGCCGACAGCCATCCGCCGCCCCATGCCCAGTTCCCGAAGAGTGGGTAAGTAAATGCGCCCATCAAAACTGATGAAACGCAGAAGGTAAGGAACTTCCACCGCTCGGCGGCGGCACCAGTAACAATGGTCAGTGCCGTATCCATGAAGACCATCTCAAAGAGGAAGATGACCATCACGCCAACGTCATAGGTATGCCCTGAAAGGAACATGCCTTTTTCGCCCCAGATACCCCAATGCGTACCGAAAAGGGTAAGCATATGTTCGCCACTCAACGAGGCTAGACCGCCAAGATTGCCGTTGCCCGCGGCCCCTCCCATTTGTATGGCGAAACCTATCAACCAATACGCGAACAGCCCGCAAGCATATACGGTGAAGTTCATCATGTAGGTGTGATTCGCGTTCTTTACGCGGCAAAGACCGGCCTCCACCATGGCGAACCCGGCCTGCATGAACATCACCAGGAAGCCGGTTACCAACGTCCAGACAAAGTTGATGGCGATTTTGTTCTGGCCAACCTGGTTGGCAACGTCACCGACGGTAACGCCCACCTTGGGGTTTGAGACGGGTACATCGTTGATGGTACCGGTCATCGTCCCGCCCGGATCGCCCTGCGCCATCTGCGCAGGCGTGGGTGCGGCGGCGGCAGCGGCCTTCAGCTGAGCCTCAGCGGGCCCGGTTTGAGCGTGCGCCACGTTGCCCAGCGAGAGTAGTACAGCCATGGCGCACAGCAGAAGCTTATTGCGAAGTCTTTTCATGTACTTGGCTCCGTACCTAAAGAAGTTAGGCCTTCCAGATGGCGTTTTTGTTGCAGGCAGAGGGCAGGATGACAACGATACCGAACAAGGTGATCGCGAGCCCGATAACGGCAATCACCGTCCGGCCGCCTACAGATGAGGTAAGGTGCAATCCCAACAGTGCCAATATCCAGCCCCCTGCCGAAAGCGCCGCGCCGATGAGTTTCATCACCGCCGGTTGGGCACCGAGAGCAGGCTTTCCTTCGAGTGGTTTCAGCTTGAGGAACATCATGATCGATGCTGCCAGAAGGACCAGACCCACGATGAGTAGCGCGACACCCACACCGCCTGGCATGACTGCAACGCCGGCGCAGGCCGCTGTGAGTCCTGTGAGAAAGAGCCCAAACGATCGGCCCTGTGATTTGTTTGCCGCCATATCACTTCCTCCGGAACGAAATTCAGTTAAGAGTGGGTCCACGCGCCACACTTTGGCGGATGTAGCGCCTTGGGCTGAGCTTCCAACGCCAGAGCAGACTAGCGTGCTCTGGTGCGGGGAGCAGGGAATGCATTGCGCCCGTTGCGGTTCTTACGGGCCTGCAGGGGATTTGTGGCAGGCCGGCACTGCTTTGGCCCCGGTAGAGCGAGAAACACTATCAACTGAATGAGGGCCGTCAGTTCCACAACCATCGGCACGCCGGTCTGCAGGCGAACCAGGATGAGAACCCCGGCCATCGCGAACCATTGCCAGCGCGAGCGGCTCATACGCTCTACGCGATCGGTGAGCTTCAATAGATCGCGCGGCCGCAGCGCAATCTCTCCGGGTTCTGCCGCCCGAGCCTTGAAGCAGGCAATGGCAAAAAAGCCGGATATCAGCAGTTCGAGAAGTAGCGCCTTTTCATTCATGATTGTCTCCCTCACAGATTTCGGTTTCTTCGACCTTTCCGTCGCTCTGCGTCAGTGCTTCGGACCAAAAAAGGCAATCAACGCAACTGTCACCGTGGTCTGGCCCTTCACCATTTCCGAATTCCCCTTGTGAAAGAAAGCTACGTTGGACCAGTCGTGCCTGACTTCCACGCGGGTCATCAGCCCCTGTTCCCACTTGTACTGGTAGGTGCCGGTGACCTCCTTCACCGCCTGCGCCGTACCGGTGGAGAAGCCCTGGTTATCGTCGAAGTACTCGCCGCGCAACGCGAAAGAATTGTGTGCAGTGAACTGATAGTTGCCGGCGACAGCTCCACCCTGCCAGTGCGCGGAATCTTCTGGAGTGGTTCCCGAAGCTGCCGTGCGGTTTTGGCCATAGTCATAATTCAGGTATGCGGCAAACTTCGAGGTAGGGGTCAGATTCAGCGTCGTGTCGATGAGGTTCCGGTAGCCATTCTGCGTATCGGTATTGGATGGACCAACATAGTAGTTGAGGGCCCAGTTGTACTTCGGCTTCGTGTACAAGCTGGTGAGGCCAATCGTGACCCCGCCATTGTTGTTCACGACGTCATTCCAGCCATTCACCACCTGCAAGCCGGCGGTCCAGCTTTTAGTGACTGGCGTCGACGTGCGGAGCCCGAAGTGGTAGTAGGGAATCGCCCAAGCAAAGAGGAGCGACCGAGAATAGTTCCAATCGTTCATAGCCTCGATGACCTCAGCACCCGCCGAAGTAACGAATTGTCCAAAATCAATTTCAGTCCCATGCCACTTTGGCGGAACCGCACTGACGTAGGCCTGCTCGATGTAGTTGTCGGTGTTCTTGTCTGTGCTCGAGTGCATCAGAACATTCGCACGACCGAAGATGAAATTGGCATGCACGCCGATCGGGCTGGGATCGTGGTTGATGATGAGCTCGGCCATCGCCAGGTTGAACTGGTCGGTTTTGTCGTCGAAGTTATAAAGGTCGTTGGTCTGGCCGTTAGCGGCATTACTGGGACGGTTATCGTTGTAGCTGTAATAGCCATCCATGAGTCCACTGAATTGGAGCCCACCAACGCTCCACACTGGAGGCGGCGGTGGAGGTGCAGGGGCTGGAGCGGCTGGCGCAACCGAAGTTGAGCTGGCTGAGGGCGCTGCTGCCGCCACCGTATTCGGCTGTGCCACTGCTGAAACGGCGCACCAAAGAACTGCTCCGAGCAGTCCGTTCGAAAAAGAGATGATTTTCAAAATCACGGTCCTCCAAATGAAGTGCACTGCCAGTCGAACGGACACATTCCGCGAAGTATCTGGGTAGAGGCTTGCCGGGGCCCGCCGCCTTTTGGGTCCCCGGTTGCTTCTGCTGGAACTGCATGCGTCCTGGATGTATGTAGGAACTCATGGCAGTCATAAGGAATTCATAAAGACCATACGGAAAGGCCATAAGAACAGGCGTTGTCATTGAAAATGTGCAATTTACACGGTGACGGATTAAGCGTGTCGATATTTCGCGCCAGGTGCAGACAGCGTCCATCAGTTTGCGGCAGCTTGGCGTGAAACCTGCCAAAGTCTGTACTATGCAAAGCAGAAACTTTGTTCATGGTTCCCGCGTATCGACTTCGCCCGCTGCTTGCGCTTTTGTTAGCCGCCGTTATGGCGCGTTCTGCCCTGGCGCTGGATCCACATGTCCCGTTACGGCAGGATGGCGCCCAGGTGTGGCAAACCGAAAGCGGTCTGCCGCAAAACACAGTTCACGCGATTCTGCAATCGCACGATGGGTTCCTCTGGGTCGCCACCGAGGGTGGACTAGTACGGTTTGACGGCGAAAAGTTTGTCACGTACACGAGCGAGAAATACCCGCAGATTCCGAGCGATGTCGTTTATGGCCTGATGCAGGATCGTGCCGGGACTCTGTGGATCAGCACCTCAGGGGGTACGGCCAGTTACAGCCATGGTAAGTTTCGCGGCTGGCCCCAGACAGGTGAAACCTATTCGATTTTTCAAGATACTTCTGGTCACATCTGGGCCTTGACTGCAGGCGGTTTGGATCTGCTACAAGACGGAAAGTTTCGCAATTTGCTCCCCGTCACGATGGGAGAAGCAAGCCGAATGCTGGAAACCGCGGATGGAGCGCTGTGGCTGGCGACAGACAGCGGTCTGCTGCGAGCTGCCGCCGGCTCAGAGAAATTCATCGCCGTAGGACAGCAGGTCAGTATCCGGGCAATGGCGGTGGCTGACAACGGCTCGGTTTGGGCAGGCACTGGCACTGGCGTGGAGGTATGCTCTGATCGCATTTGCCGGACTGTACATCCAGCCGGCTTGCCGGATCCAGTCTACGTCTCCGCACTCGCCACGTCCGGCAACGGCATGTGGGTTGGAACCGATGAGGGACTCTTTCACGTCCAGGGCACCCAGGCGCGGGGCTACCACACTCGCGATGGCTTGCCTTCGGACCAGGTCAATCTGCTATATCGCGATCAAGAACATGCCCTGTGGATTGGCACCAGTCGGGGTATGGCCCGGATGACTGGCGATCAGATCAACGCATTGCCCAACAGTAGCGAACTATCGGGCAATACGGTGTTGACCGCATTTGAGGATCGCGAGGGTGATCTTTGGCTGGGTTTCGAATCAAACGGCCTTGGCGTGTTGCGCAGTCTCACCTTTACGAACATCACGGCACGCGATGGGCTGGCGGGAAGCTACGTACTCGCGGTCACTCAGGGCCAAGGTGGCACTATGTGGGCTGGCACCAACGGCGCAGGTCTGGGTGGCTATCGAAACGGACATTTCACCACGCTCACCACTGCGCAGGGACTCTCGAGCGACGTTGTGCTGGCCCTGCGTGAAGGACTTGACGGAACGCTCTGGATTGGTACACCCGACGGGTTCGACGCCTTTCGCAATGGAAAAGTGATTCGCGCCTACACCACAGCGGATGGGTTGCCGGATGATTTCGTCCGCTCGCTCTTTTTAGGATCGGGCGGTGCGGTGTGGATCGGCACACGCCATGGCCTGACGCGTTTCTACAATGGACAGTTCACTACCTTCACACAATTGGACGGGCTAGGTAGCAATCTGATTGGCGCTATGCTCGAAGATCGGCGCAATGGTGCCTTGTGGATAGGCACTCTGGGCGGCCTGACGCGCTACGCCCGTGGGAAGTTTGAAAACTTTACCACGCAGAACGGACTTTCAAGCGATATTGTGACGGCACTCTATCAGGACCGACAGGATACCCTGTGGATTGCAACCAAGGGCGGGGGACTCAACCGCTATCGGGATGGAAGGTTTGCAGACATTTCTTCCAAGGCGACCGGCTTGCCCAATAGCATCTACGCGATTTTGGACGACGGAGAGGGATATCTTTGGTTGAGCTCAACACACGGTATTTATCGCGTAAGCCGTTCCGCACTCAATCATTACGCCGATGGCGAGACACAACACCTGACCTTCTCGGTCTTCGGCGCCTCGGATGGCATGGGTATCAGCGAATGCAGCCGCGGAGGGCACCCGGCAGCTTGGCGTTCAGCGGACGGGCGGCTCTGGTTCGCCACATTGAAGGGACTCGCCGTGGTAAATCCCGCGCACATGGAACTGGACCGCGTACCGCCAAAGGTAGCCATCGAGCAGGTAAGTATCGATGACGAGCCAGCCTCGATTCGGGCGGCACTCAAGGTTCCACCAGGACACTCCCGGATTGAAATTCACTACGCGGGACTCAGCTTCGTTGCACCACAGAAAGTGCGCTACCGTTACATGCTCCAGGGCTTTGACCAGCATTGGGTGGACGCAGGCAACCAGCGCACAGCCTATTACACCAATCTGGCGCCGGGGCAGTACACGTTTGAAGTCATGGCCGCCAACCAGGACGGGCTATGGTCACGTGAGGCCGCGGTAATTGATTTCACTGTGCTCCCGCAGATGTATCAGACGTGGTGGTTCCGCGTGGTGATGGTGATCACTCTGATACTGGCCGCATATCTGATTTACTGGCTACGGGTACGAAGCGTACGAGCGCAGTTTCAGGCGGTACTCGGCGAACGCACACGCATCGCACGCGAAATTCACGACACACTGGCGCAGGGCTTCGCAGCTGTGTCGGTGCAACTGGAACTGGTCTCGCAATTGTTGCCAACGTCGATAGAGTCGGCCCGCAAATCGCTCGATACGGCGCGGGCTCTGGTTCGCAGCAGCCTCGACGAGGCAAGAGCCTCCATTTGGGATCTGCGTTCGCAGAGCGCGGAACAGGAAACGCTGGCCACACGCATTCGCAAGATGGCCGACAAGACCGGTGCGCCC
Source organism: Acidobacteriota bacterium (assembly GCA_021791875.1). Classification (GTDB taxonomy): domain Bacteria; phylum Acidobacteriota; class Terriglobia; order Terriglobales; family Acidobacteriaceae; genus Acidobacterium. The sequence continues at coordinate 36,732 of JAJYVU010000019.1, forward strand.
GCCGGAATGAAAACGCAGTTGCAGGTAAACGGAATTTACCGGCCACTGGCGCCAGAGGTGGAGACAGAGATCGAAAGAATTGCCAAAGAAGCAGTGGTAAACGCAGTGCGGCACTCTGGCGCGCAAACCATCAACCTGCGTATGACCTACGACGCGCGCGACTTTGAGATGACAGTGCGGGATAATGGCAAAGGGTTCGCCGGTACGCCGCCAGACGGACGGAGTGGACACTTTGGCATCACGGGCATGCGTGAGCGCGCCGCGAAAATTGGGGGACACTTGGAGATCGCGAGCGAGCCGGGCGAGGGCACTGAAGTACGCGTAACGCTGCGGCTGGGAAGGCAGGATTAGAGCGGTGGCCGAAGAGACAATCCGGATCCTGGTCGTGGACGACCATCATATCGTGCGTCAAGGATTGGTGGCTCTATTGAGCACGGTTCCTCAATTTACAGTCGTGGCCGAGGCTCGAGACGGCAGCGAGGCAGTAGAGCTGCACCAAAAATTCAAACCAGACATTACCATCATGGATTTACGCCTACCGCGGATGAGCGGCGTGGATGCCATCACGGCAATCCGGGCTGTCTCACCTCAGGCACGCTTTATTGTTTTGACGACCTTTGACGGCGACGAGGATATTTACCGTGCCCTTCAGGCCGGCGCAAAGGGATACCTACTGAAAGGCATGAATGCAGACGAACTCACCGATGCCATTCGTACGGTGCATGCCGGCAGAACAAGGATTCCTACAGTCGTGGCCGAGCGGCTGGCCGAGCGTGTGAGCGGAACTGAGCTGACCGCGCGCGAGCACGAGGTGCTGCGCCTGATTGTGCAGGGTTATAGCAATAAAGAGATCGGGAACCAGTTGCATATCTCAGAAGCGACCGTCAAAACACATATCAACAACCTGCTGAGCAAGCTCGGCGTGAGCGATCGCACGCAGGCGGCCACCACCGCGCTGCAGCGCGGTCTGGTGCATCTGGAATAGAGGAGATTCGATGCGGAGCAAACCTGTCTTACCGGCTTTGGCACTGCCGATTTTAATGATGCTTGCAGTACCGGCTTCGTTTGCGAAGGGAATCACGACATCATGGCGCCAAGCATCCAAGAGCGAGCTGCAGACCTATTTACCGGCGCGAGCTCCGGTCGTCAAGGAGCGCATTGAGACCGAAATGCCGGCAGCATCGGGAATCATCAACGACAAGGACCAGTTCATCGGAGGCGTCGTGTTGATTACAGCAGGGTACTCGGCGGAAGGAAAGTATTCACACTTCTTCCTCTCGCAGGTCCCCATCGAGGTTGGACACCTTAAGCTGCCAGCCGGACAATACATTCTGGGCTATGTTCGAAAGGGCGACGCGCTGGAAGTGAAATTCTACGAAGCCATTTCCGGTAAGCCTCTCGGTGACGTAATCGCGAGACTGGACCGCACAACACACGGCGTCTACGCATTCAAGATCTGGCCGCCAGAACAACACCCGCTGATTCAAATCGGCCGCTTCGTGTTCTCTTATCACGTGGAATAGCCCGCATACCGGTCCAGCTTCCTCCACGCATCTGTCAATTTGCGATAGGATGGCGAGCGGCGCAGCGTGAGCGCCGGGAGGGCGTGCTTGTATCAGCCAGAGACGTATGCGATCGCTCTGTTGTTCATGATCCTCAGTATGCTTAGCTGGGGATCATGGGCAAACACCATGAAGCTTTGCCCCGGATACCGCTTCCAGCTGTTCTACTGGGACTATGTGGTTGGCCTGTTTGTGGGAGTGTTGGCCATTGGCCTGACATTGGGAAGCACCGGCAAATCGGGCCTACCATTTTTTGCTGACATCGCGCATGCCGATGGGCGCCACATCTGGCTCGCGCTGGCGGGCGGGGCAATCTTCAATGTTGCGAACTTGCTCCTAGTGGCAGCCATCGAAATTGCGGGGCTTGCCGTAGCCTTTCCGATCGGTATCGGCTTGGCGCTGGTCGTAGGCGCCGCAGGGAGCTATATCGTAGCCCCGGCAGGGAACCCAGTGCTGTTGTTTGGCGGGATTGTGATTGTGGTGACGGCCATCGTGCTGGACGCCGCAGCCTACCGCGCACGCGAACAGCAGCAGAACGTAACCGCTCGCGGCGTGGTCATCAGCCTGATTTCCGGCCTGTTGATGGGTAGCTTCTATCCTTTTGTGGCGCGTGCGATGACGGGCAAGGGAGCCGCCGGCCCGTACGCCACGGCCTTCTACTTCGCTATCGGCGTGGGAGTCTGCTCGCTTGTGGCCAATACCGCGCTCATGCGCAAACCACTCGACGGGCGTCAACCAGTGGCCTTCGATGGCTATGCCAAAGCTTCACTAACGTGGCATGCATGGGGCATCATCGGCGGCGCGGTCTGGATGGCCGGCGCGATTCTCAACTTTACCGCTTCGCAAGCGCACATTGTCGGCCCCGCCGTGTCCTATTCCATTGGTCAGGGGGCGACAATGATCTCCGCCGCCTGGGGCGTCCTGGTCTGGCGCGAATTCGCGAGCGCGCCCCGCCGAGCCAGAATTCTGCTCGCCTGGATGTTTGCATTGTTTATTTGCGGGTTGACCGCTGTCGCTTTAGCCCCGGTAATCTAATTCAGGGCTTTTTCTCCGTCGCCAGGGCACCGCCCAAGGGGGCTTCCCGAATCAGAGAGATCAGTGTTTCCATAGCGCCCTCATACGCTCGGGATTCCGCAAAAGTGCGAGCTGTGCGCGCAGCCTGGACTGCAACCGAATGGCGAAAGTCCTCATCCTCGTAAAAACTGAGAATCGCTTCGGCCAATGCTTCCGCGTCTCCCGGCGCTACGACAATGCCGTCCTTTCCGCTTGTCATAATTTCTGAGGCTCCGCAGTGTGTCGTGGCAATACAGGCACGCTGGTTCGCCATGGCCTCGACAAGAGCCATACCAAACCCGTCATCAATACTCGGGAGCACAAAGACGTCACATCGTTGATAGAAGTCGGAGATATCGGGAACGTAACCCACGTGTTCCACCCCAGGCATGCTCCGAATCAAGGCCTGCAGTGCGGGATAACCGGCAAAATCGCCGCCCCGGATCAACAACCTTGCGTTGGGCAAAGCGAGTTTCCGCCAGGCCTGGAGCAGATAGAGGTAACCTTTACGCAGCGGATTTCCGCCCACCACGCCCACCGTAAACGTACTGTTGCGATCGGCTCTTACAGATTCCGGAAACCGGCAGCGCCCTAGAAGGGGCGCCTTGAGCAGTTTCGGCTGCAGATGTTCAGGAAAACTCGAAACGGTGTAGGCCGAGGGCACCAGGATGACTTCGGCCAACTCATATTCCTCGATCTGGCGCTCGCGAAACCACTTCGCCAGCTTCGGCATTCTGGCGCCTACCCGCTCTGCCTCCCGGACAACTAGCGCATCCTGGAAGTCGCGATGTGGACAGGCCCGGTCGAGCACGAATCTTGCCCCATGCCTCATTGCTTTGCGGGCCGTGTCCAGTGCCTGTGAAGCCCACCCTATGAATAGTTCCGTACCATCAAGGTGTAGCGCAACACTTTGGTCGAAGAGGAAAGTGTCGAATCTCTCCAGGGGCCCCGGCAAAGTCAACCGCAGCTTATAGGCCGCGGAGAGAATCGGCGCCGGCACGAACCGCGTATGCACTTTGTCATCCAGTCCTGAAAAGTAGCGCCTGGGCGCGGCACTGTATATAGACACATTATGGTTCAAGCTCTTCAGGGAGTTTGCCATCAACACAGAATGAAAAGGCCGGTTAACCGCAATGCTGATGCGCATAGATCGAAACTACCATGAACGAAAGTTCCCAGAATCCGGATGGGGCGGTGATGAAGTTGGGCAGGGGATCTTAGCCGAAGTCGACAGAATTTGTCGCTATACAGAATATTTGTTATCAGACACATCGGTTCCTTTAAAAATGACGCCTCCATGTCGATGATGGGCCGTTCCTACAGCGACAAGCTCCTAGATGTGATAGTGCCCTTCGGCTTTGCCGCGGAAAAGCCAGTAAGCCGTAATGAAGTAGCCGACAGCGAGCAACATGCCGAAGCCCCACCAAATCAGCCCGACGTGCAATGCATACGACCCCGTAATGGAGTCTGAAACGGTGAGGCTATTCTGAGGGTCAAGCGACGATGGAAGTAATACGGGATATAGCCCGGCTGCAGCGCCGACCAGCATGAACACCAGGTATGCACACGATGAAAGAAACGCGAGCAGCGCCTTCCCCGCGTTGCGGAAGAGCTGTATACCCAACAGCGATGCCACGACAGCCAGAGGAATGAGGTACAGGATCGGGTAGTCCCCATAATTGCGCAACGCCATCGGCTGCACCGCAATGGTAGCGATAAGACTGATAAGGGTCATCGCACAGAGGGCCCCCCAGCCCCAGCCCGCCGCTCGGCGTGCACGTTGGCTGAGTTCATCGGACGACTTCAGCCATATCCAAAGGGCGCCATGCGTGGCCAGCGCCACAACAGCGACAAGGCCGCCGATGACCGTGTACCAATCGAGAATGCCCGGGTACGGACCCACCTGCCAGTTGGTCCAAAGCGGCAGGAAGAAGTAATGATCCGGGCCAAGCGGCACCCCGCGGATGACGTTGGCCAGCGCGGCACCGAAGAAAATCGCCAGCAAGATGCTCGCAAATGAAAAGATGGCGCCAAAGAAGGTGCGCCATATCTCATTCTCTATGTGGCCTCGCAACTCGATGCCGAGCGCACGCAGAACGAGCAGCCAAAGCACAATCGTCAGCGGCAGGTAAAAGCCGCTGAATGACGACGCATAAAGCAACGGAAAGGCAAAAAAGAGCGTACCTCCACCGGCCAGAAGCCAGACTTCGTTACCATCCCACACGGGACCGATGGACTGGATAATGGTGGAGCGGTCTTTCTCTGAACGCCCAAGAATGGGGTAAAGAATGCCGGCGCCGAGATCAAAGCCGTCGAACACAACGTAGGCGGCAATCATGACGGCAACAATCCAGAACCAGATAAATCCCATGATCTCTCCTCACCCGGTCACTGCCCCGTTTCACTCAGGACCAGGGGTGCAATGGTTATGCGCTGAGCGCCTCTGCTTGCGCGTGCTGGGCTCCAGCCCCAGGGCCATGTTCGATCATCCTGTAGACGAGCACGATCCAGAGGATTGAAAGTACGGCATACATGCCCATGAATCCAAGTAAGGTAAACAGCCCGTTCCCTGCCGAGACATGGGTTGAGAACCCTTGCGAGGTACGCAGCAATCCATAGACCAGCCATGGCTGGCGGCCGATTTCTGCAGTTATCCAGCCGGCTGTTGTCGCGATGTACGGAAGCGGGAAGCTTAGCATCAGCGCCCAGAGAATCCATCGAGACTCAAACAGTTTCTTTCGCCACAGCAGGAACGCCGCAACCCCCATCAGCAGGACGAAATATGTCCCTAAGCCCGCCATGATGTGGTAGGCGTAGTACAGCAATGGAAGCGTCGTGGGCCAGTCCTGTTTCGGGAAGCTGTCAAGCCCCTTCACCTCAGCCTTTGTGGTGCCGTAGATCAGGAAGCTCAGCACGTCGTTCGCTGCTATGGGGTTGTCTATCGTTTGAGTATGCTCGTTTGGTTGGCCGATCAGAACAATCGGCGCACCCGTCTGCGTGTGGAAGAGCCCTTCCATGGCCGCGATAGCCGCAGGCTGGTTCATGGCCACATATCTGCCCTGCGCGTCACCAGTGGGATAGATCATCACGACACACGAGATGATGCCGGCAATCACACCCAACTTGACGAAAATTTTTCCGAAACTCTCATGCCTGCGATTGAGCAGATAGAACGCGCCGGTCGCGGCCATCACGAACGATGCCGTCACGACCGCGGCGCACATATTATGCGCATACTGCCGCCAGGCCCAGGGATTGCTAAGAAGACCCCAGAAACTATCGAGTTGGAAGACCCCATTCGAAAGACGTGTATACGCTACTGGATGCTGCATCCAGGCATCGGTGGCGATGATGAAGAAGCCAGAGAGCCAGGAGCCGAAGAAAACCATGAAGGCGCTGCCGAAGTGCGCAAGCTTGGTGAGGCGCTTTTCACCAAAGAGAAACAGGCCCAGGAATGCCGACTCCAGGAAGAATGCGAACACCCCTTCCATTGCCAGCGGTTGACCGATAACGCCGCCGGTGAGTCGTGAAAACTCTGCCCAGTTCGTGCCAAACTGAAATTCCATCGGAATGCCAGTGACAACACCGAGAACAAAGTTGACGGCAAACAGCTTCGCCCAGAAACGGGAAGCTTGATCATAGCGCTCGTTCCCAGTTCTGAGCGCGACGCCCTTAAGAACAACAATCAACAGCGCCAAGCCCATCGTGAGTTGCGGAAACAGGTAGTGAAATGTGACGGTGAAGGCGAACTGGATGCGGTCCAAAAGATATGCGTCCATGCGGCGATTTTAAGCTTCTTCGCCTTGGACAACTGTGACCGATGTCACAGAATCAGGGTCTCCCCGCAACAAGGCAGCAGTGAGTTCCCTGCCTTGCCAGTGGTTATTTGTTGCTCGGAAGCGCCGCGGAAACTGCCCGTCGCGGATGCAGAGCGTGATAACGCTCGTCCCCCGCAAAGAAGAACAGTTTGGCACCGACGAGGCACAGGTATGCGCCCACCCATACCAGTGCAGAACGGTCAGTCCACTCACGGATTCGGCCTGCCATCCAGCCCGCGACGGCAATCGACAGCAGTCCGAAGAGCGCGATCACGATGGCATCCATACCCTTATGCTGCAGGCGCAGCGCAGACAATAACCCAAGCGCTCCAAAGATAAGACCGTGAGCAATCACCAGAAGCAGAAGAATCTGAAGTGTTGCCGAGGATGAAAAACCAAAAAAAGATCCAGCGGCCACGAAGCAAAGACCAGCCAGAGCATAGAGAAGAACCTGCTGCAAGTTGCGCCGGCTGGTCTCGGCAGCAGCAAACCAATCAGCTATACCTGCCAGGGTGATCGCCGCACCGCATAGCACGAGGGCGATGACAATGGCCATGGCCGAGAAGAACGGATTGGCGGCAAGAAGACTGAGGTAGAGAACGGCAAGTCCACACGCCAGAGAAACTCCGCCATGTACGGCAAAGAGTGTTGTCCGTAACTGGGGCCGATTCAGCATCCCACCGACATCTTACGCTCTTCAATAGGCACAGGAATTTCAAGTGTTGAAGGAACACAAAGAACGGGACAACGGACCTGCGAAATAACCTTAAGAACAGTGCTCGACGCAAAGTCTTTCTCCTGCAGTTCCTCCATGGGAGCCCCAAGCACGACGATGTCCGCATTCATCCGACCGGCTTCGCGAATAATAACGTCTGCCGCTTCGCCGCAATCCACTATGTGTTCCACCGGCACGGTGTGCTGCTCGTTGAACGGTGCCAGAAATCTCAGTCGCTCCAGGCATGCCTCATGTTCACGATGGTCGCGACAGGGCTCCGCATGCACCACCGTGAGCTGATCAAATGTGCAGCGGTGAGCGTAGGCCAGAGCTTCCAGGCTCGCGACCGAAAAATCAGTTGCGATCAGAACACGCTGCCATCCGCCGCCACGCGGGATGTGCCGCTCGGCCCCCCTGGGCACAGTAAGTACCGGACACGGGGTTCTTGCGAGAATCTGGCGCGCCACCGTGCCCAATGCGGCGCGGCCCGCACCGGTGCTGGCGCGCGTGCCGAGAATCAGGAGATCCGCACGCGCGTCAATAACGGATTGCAGTATCCGGTCGCAGATAACACCCGTCTGAACCTGCGAATGTACTGAAATGCCCTTACGCCTGGTTTCCTCCTCCATACGATGAATTTCGTCGATCGCGGATTTGTCTTTCCCAAGAGCATCCGGCACACCGGACGCGAATGCGTAGCCAACAGGGTCAATTACGTGCGTGATGACAATCCGGGCCCCGTGCACCTGCGCCACGGCCTGTGCATAGCGGAGGGCCGATGACGCAGCCTCACTGAGATCAGTGGCGACCACGATGGTCTCAAAGTGAAATTCAGGATGGCGTGACATGACGAGCCTCAGTTTCGTTTACGGCGCCGAAAAGCTCCGGGAGGGGGAGTAGCCGTAATACTCCCCCGTTCCCGGTCGGTATCGCAGGTCTACGCTGACTGCGATACCGGATGGCTGGGCGCGGCCGTTACCGGCGGCCGTCGGCGATCCCGGTCAATGGGGATAACTTCCCCACAAGGGCGGCGAATTTGTTGTCCTGCAGGCCGCCACGTCTCTACTTTGAGACTCTTGCTGCAAACAGCACACAGCCAGATGAGGCGGGTTGCGCGAAGTAGAGGCGCCCCCTCAAGCTGTGGCTGACTATCAATCCAATGCAGGCTTCCACTCCGAAAGTAGAGTGCTTCCGTATGGCAACCTGGATTCGCGCAACGCATTTTGCACCTCTCGTCCACTGATGGGCCTCTCACCCGTGGTTACTGCCTCATCCCTGCTGCTTCTGACTTTTGTTGGGCGTGCGCAGCTGGATGCGGCAAGTGATGGGGTAAGGTGAAGACCGGCACGGATGCCGCTGCCATCACCCGGTAGGCAGCACTTTCAGCAAAAGCAGGACTGCGCCTCTTTTCATTCCAGCCAAGTACGATCCAATCCACCTCAAAATGGGAAGCGCCCTGAAGTATCTCGCTAATCACCTCTCCATAGCTGACATGCGTGCGAAGGTTAACAATCAACGTAGATGGATCTTCGACAGACGCATCGAGCTGCCGCTTGGCCCAGTTCAGATCCCGTGCTGCGCCCCCCGTATCACCGGCATCCGGCTCGATGGAATGCATCAGAATCAATTCGGCCTTGTGAAACTCGGCGAGACGTCGCACCACCTCAACATTTTCCCTGTAGTACCCCTGCAACGAGACCGGGTGGAGAATACGCCGCGGCGTGGCGAACGCTTCGGGAGCACGCACATGCGGCCCAACCGCAAAGATCGGAATTTCGAGGGACCGAAGCAGACTCTTGGCGACGGAACCCAGCACAAGCTGGCCGATCCGCCCCCTCCCGTGCGTTCCCATGATTACGCGCTCAGCGCCCGTACGGTGAATCTCATCCCGCAGCGCCTCAGCAGCGGAGAACCCCTGGCGGACAACCGAATCGCAGGTCACCCCTTCAGCGCGCGCTCTCTTCACCAGTTCTGCGAGTATACGTTCGGCAAACTCTTCGGCATCCATTCCACCATCCGGTGGCACGAGCCCCTGGGCACTGATGGATGGAATCGCCGGATTGATGAAGGCGTGTACGAGTGTGAGATGAGCCCCGGTCGTTTTGGCCTGCGCGATCGCTACCGGCAGCAAATAATTGCTGTCGCACAGATCAGTCGCAACCAGAATTTGGCGCGGCTGAACAATCGCATCGGGATTATGAATTACGGCATTCATCTGAAGATCTCCGGTATGGCATCAGTTTGCGGTGGCTCCGGTCTTGAGCGATGTGTCCCCGGCCACACGCGTATGTGATTTGCGTCACAGCAATGCCCATGACTCAATCGCTAGTCTCCTTGGTCATCTTCGTGCGCGGCAGGTCCGTTCCCTGTTCGCGGATGGCCGACTCTTCCCCACCGTGCCACGTCTCTTCTGTTTCTCGGATGTCTCAGCGTTGGCTTGATTTCGGGCCGTAGCCAAAATCTCAACTTAAGCGCTTGATGGGCACATCACTGACTCCGCCTTGGATGGATTAGGCTTCACACAGGAGATGGACGAGCGTTCGTGACGATATTTCGTCAGGTGGCGACGTCTCGTCGCGACGAAAACTGCGATTTCGTCTCTCCGTGTCCTTCATCACAGCCTGCATGTGACTGTAATCACGGGTACTTAGTGATGGCGCGCACAGCGCTGCCGCTTTGGCACGATGATTGCTGTTACAAGTGGCAGCAAGTGAAATGGCGGAAAGAGATATCCCCAAAATGTTGAGAATTTCCGTTAAGGACAAACCGAACGCCCTCCACCTTAAGTTGGAGGGGAAATTAATCCAGCCGTGGACCAATGAGCTAGAAGCCGTATGGCGTCAGGTCTTCAGCAGTCTGGACGGGAAAAAGCTCCACCTTGATCTGTGCGGGACCACATTTATCGACCACCAGGGCATGCACCTTCTCCGAGTGATCGTGCAGGCCACGAACCCTGAAATTGAGGTGAACTCGCCGCTGACGCGGCAGTTTGCCGAACAAGCGCGCAGCAAGGCGCAGGCATGAAGTGGGAAAGGACAGGAATCCAGCCATGAATGTTCACACCGGGAATCACGACACGAAAAACTGCGAGAGCTGCCAACTGCGCGAGCCGGGCATGTTCTGCGATTTGCCCACCACTGGGATGGAAGCATTCCAGTCCACGAAACATACCTCGACTTACCCAGCCGGAACTTTTCTCTATTTCGAGCGGGAGGCAAACCGCGGCATCTACGTCATTTGCTCAGGGCAGGTAAAGCTCTCGGTCAGCTCCAGCACGGGGAAGACGCTGATTCTCAAGATTGCCAAGCCTGGCGATGTGCTGGGGCTGAGTTCTACGCTGACCGACACGCCCTATGAGGCAACTGCTGAGGTTCTGCAGACCGCGCGCGTGACCTACCTGCGCGCTGAGGAGTTCCGTGCGCTGATTGTCAAACACCCCCAGGCCTACGCCAGCGTGATTCGCCAGTTGAATCAGCAGTATGAAAGCGCTTGCGAACAATTACGCACACTTGCCCTCTGCAACTCAACGACCGAGAAACTGGCGCGGCTCCTGCTGCGGTGGTCCAAGCAGGGACGGCAGACGCCCGAGGGTACGCAGTTTACCGTGCCGTTAACTCATGAACAGATTGCGGAATGTGTCGGCGCGACACGCGAAACAGTGACGCGCACACTTGGCGACTTCAAACGGAAGCGGCTGATCGCGCTCCACGGCGCCAATATGGTTATTCCTAACCGGCGAGCCTTGGAAACTGTCAGCGGATCATAACAGCCGCGTCAATACTGAATTTAATAATCCTCTGCGGCACCAGATTAACCATCTGGTGCCGCAACTTTTTAGGAGCACTTGCCATCCTCCGGTGACTGCGGGACAATTTGGCAGTTATGGACGTTGCCGCTGAGAAGCCGCTACAGCAGGGCACCGACCACCAGGTCCCGCTCGACAGATCAATTTTCCTGGCGATTTTCGACAATTCGCCAGACGCAATTCTTGTTACGCGCGAAGACGGACGCATTCTGGAAGCAAGTTTGCAGACAGAAGTGCTCTTTGGCTATCCCCGGCAGGAACTGATCGGTAAAGGTATCGAGGACCTGTTGCCAGAGCGATTCCGAGCCGCGCATACCAAGTATCGCCATGGCTATACGGCAGCCCCCCGTCGCCGTTCGATGGGAGAGGATTTGCAACTCTTTGGTCTGCGCAGCGACGGAACCGAGATCCCCGTTGATGTAATGCTTAGCCCGGTGGAAACCGGAGAGCGGCCAGTGGTTCTGGCAGTCATACGCGACATCTCGCGGCGGCGGAAAATCGAAGCCAAACTACGGGAGACGCAAGAGCATTTTCGGGCAATTGTTGAAGGCGCGCGCGATTATGCCATTTTTATGCTTGATCCGCATGGACGGATTGTCACTTGGAATCCCGGTGCCGAGCGCATCGAGGGGTACCGCGCTGAAGAGATCATCGGGCAGCACTTCTCTATTTTTTATCCACGGGAAGATGTGAAACGGGGCAGACCCGAACTCGAACTGAGGGTCGCGGCCGCCGAAGGCCGTTATGAAGACGAGGGGTGGCGAATTCGCCGCGATGGATCGCGCTTCTGGGCCAACGTACTTGTAACTCCACTCTATAACGCGGAACACAAGCTGATCGGCTACTCGAAACTCTCACGCGATCTTACCGAGCGGCGCCGCGCCGAAGAAGCCCTTCTAGCGGAGCTGAGCACCTCCGTCCTGCCAGGGTTGGATATCCAAACCATGATGTCCGCAATCGCCGCCAGCATTCAACGCATTGTGCCGCACGATTACGCGATTGTCAGTCTTTATGACGAAAATGAGCAGATTCTTCGCAGCTATGATCTGCATGCCTCTCCATCCGAGCCTGCTATCCGTGAAACCCCGCTGAATGATGCTGGAGACTCTCCCGCAATGAAGGTTTTCAGCACGCGGGAAGCTCTTTATGTGGCGGACCTTGAAACAAGTGATTTTTCTCGGAAGGCACTGGCCGGCCCTCTTGCAGCCGGAATACGCGCAGCATGGTGGCTCCCACTCGAAGGCGGCGGACGAATCGCCGGGGCACTCTGCATTGGCAGTCGCGACGCCCAAGGCCTTGCCAATATTAGCCGGAATACCCTGCTGCAGATGGCCGCTCAAATCGCGCTCACAATTCAAGGTGTGAACGCGGCCCGTCAACTCTCCGCACTGACCGAGAAACTGGCCCAGGAAAAGAGATACCTGGAAGAAGAGTTGCATACGGAGTACAGCTTTGAGGAGATTGTTGGGCAGAGCGCGAGCTTGAAGCGTGTGCTGAAACAAGTGGAAACAGTTGCACCAACCGATGCCACCGTGCTGATCCTCGGCGAAACCGGAACAGGTAAGGAACTGATTGCGCGCGCGATTCATCACCTCAGCCCGAGAAGTGGAGGCACTTTCGTCAAAGTAAACTGCTCGTCGATCCCAACGGGCTTGCTCGAAAGCGAACTCTTCGGCCATGAAAAGGGCGCATTTACCGGTGCAATCAATCAGCGCATCGGGCGCCTGGAACTCGCGCATCATGGCACCCTGTTTCTCGACGAAATTGGCGACCTGCCCTTGGAACTGCAGCCGAAACTGCTTCGTGCGCTGCAGGAAAAGGAGATTGAGAGACTCGGCGGAAAGCGAGCGATCCCCGTCGATTTTCGTCTCCTGGCTGCAACTCATCGCGATCTGTCACGTATGGTCCGGGAGGGGACCTTTCGCAGTGATCTTTATTACCGGCTCAAGGTCTTTCCGATCCTGCTCCCTCCGCTCAGGCAGCGGCGCGAAGACATCTCAGAACTGGTGAACTATTTTGTAGCTAAACATGCCCGACGCATGAATAAACGGATCGAAACAATTCCAGACGACGTCATGGGCACACTCACACGCTGGCAGTGGCCGGGTAACATTCGTGAGCTTGAGAACTTTCTGGAGCGCGCCGTGATATTGACGCGCGGCCCAGTACTTCGCGCCCCGCTGGCCGAACTACAGGAACTGAGCGAGGAACCAGCTCCGGCGGACCAGACGCTTGAAGCCAATGAGCGTGCCCATATCCTACAGGCACTGCGGGAAGCCGGCGGAATGATCGGCGGCCCCGGCGGTGCAGCCGAGCGGCTGGGATTGAAGAGAACCACTTTGAACTCGAAAATCAAGAAACTGGGAATCGAACGACGGGAATATCTGTCGTAGACCCTTTTCCTTGAACAAAAAGGTGCCGGATCGTGCAATCCGACACCCTTCGTGTTTCAGATGGACGGTGTGGCATCGCCGCTGATGCCCAATTGATCCAGTATTTTCGGATTCGTCTCCTGCACCGCCAGAATGTTATGGCAGGTGGTGCAGTCATTCGGGATCGACTGTCCACTCTTCGTCACATGGCTGCCATCGTGACAGCGGAAGCAACCCGGATAGTTCATGTGCCCGATATTGTCCGGATAGGTTCCCCAAGTGACTTTCATATCTGGAAACACATTCTGGTCGTAGACCGCAACCAGGCTCTTCGCAGCCTGTTCGACGGTTGCACGCTGGCTGACCCATAATGTCGGGTAATTCGTCTGATAGTACTTGTAAAGCGCCGCTGTAATCTTCTGCCCCGCCTCAGCTTGCGAGCTATAGTTCCCTTGGATGAGCGCCATACCCTCTTTGTGCACATAGGGGAGTGACGGACTGGGGCTACCATGCGCCATGGCGAGATCGAGAGCCTGCTCTGGCGTACGGAAGATATGGGTCGCCTGGTTGTGACAGTCCATGCAGTCCATGACGCGCGTCACCCCCTTGATGGGGCCTTTCCAGCTCGAGTCGATGAACTGCGTTTCGCCACCTTTAGGGTTGGGCATGTTCACGGCGATGATCTTTTGTAATGTGTCATCGGTAGCAGTGTAGACAAAATGGTTGAGGTGCTCGCGATGGATGAGATTGAGATGCAGCACCAAAACGGTGGTGGCCTCGGTATTCTTCTCATCATCGCCAAAGGTATTAATGATCACGAGCTTGTCGCCTGTAAAGCGGCGCGGATTATGGCAATGCTCGCAGGCTTCGCGAGCAGGACGAAGCGCGTTCAGGGGTACTGTGATGGGGCGCGGATAATCATGAAAAGCAACTTCATACAACTGCTTCGTGCCCTGCATTTTGGCACGCACATAAGAGTTGAAACCGGGCCCAACATGACATTCGACACAGGCGACATGGGAATGCGGAGAATGCTGGTAGGCTACCCACTGCGGCTGCATGACGTGGCAGGATTTTCCACAAAATTGTGCCGAATCCATGTAGGTGACACCCTCATATGTGGATGTTCCCACAATCACGAGATTGGCCATGGTGGCAATCAATACGATCAAGGCACCATGCCGAAAGACCGGGTTATTGAGGTCAAGCGTGGGATAGACCGTTGGGACCTGACCAGCTTTACGGAGCTTGTCTCGACGCAAATATGCACCGAGCGCCACCATGATTAATCCGAATACAAAAAGGATGGGGAGAAGGAAAAAGAAAATTAGCCCAAGGTACGGATTGTTCAGGGCATTGTTGATCAGATCCATGATCCAGAACGTCCACCATGTGATGGCAGACGCCGTCGTGATGCTGGCTCCGATCAACGTGAGCGGGTTATTACCGTAAAAGAAAAAGGGCTGTAGCCAGTTCTGTTTGAATTTTCTCAGCGAAATCATCTGCGTCTCTGTCTCTTATCCAGAAAAATAGGCCATCAGGGTTAACACAAGGAGGGTCAGGCCGATTGCGACTGCAACAAACCCCGCAATGCGCGTCATAGTTACAAATGAGGAGGAAGGTGGTTGGTCGACTTTCGATTCCAGCATGCCTTGGCTGGCGAGCCGCGAAAACTCCAGTGCTCGCTTCTTTGAGAATTCCTCTTCGGTTTCTCTTCCCGTCAGCACGACCATGTCCATGGGAAATGATTCGGGTCGAAGATGGGTGTTGAAGAAGTGAATTGCAAAAATGAACAGCACTGCAAGCAGGGCCTCATGCCCGTGAACGATCAGGGCCGCATTCAGCGCCCAACCTGGCAGGAAGCGGGCAAATAATGGCGCAAACCACATTGCATAGCCAGAAAATCCGATGATAACCATCCCCCAAAAGACAGCCCAGTAGTCGAATTTTGAGCTGGATTCGGAAATTCGGACAGGGGGCTAAGTGGAAGGGCTGTTCCTCAGCCAGCCATTAAGATGGCAGAGAAGAGGAGCAAGGATGACACGACGTCCACGTCGGAATCACACAGCAGCCTTCAAAGCGAAAGTGGCCATGGCCGCGCTGAAAGGGGACAAGACCCTGTCCGAGCTGGCGCAGCAGTTCGATGTTCACCCCAACCAGATCACGGACTGGAAGGCACGGCTTGCGGAAGGTGCGGCTGATGTCTTCGGGGAAGACAAGGCCGAGCAGCAGCAGGCCAAGGTGGATGTGACCCGGATGCAGGCCAAGATCGGCGAACTGACGCTGGAGAATGATTTTTTAGAGTCTGCGCTCACCAAAGCGGGCCTGTTGAGCGCAAAGCGATGATCGACCCGAATCACAAGTTACCCATTTCGAGGCAGGTGGAGTTGCTGCAGATCAGCCGCTCCGCGATTTACTATAGGCCGCGCCCGATCTCCGACGCGGACCTGATGCTGATGCGGCGCATCGATGAGTTGCACATGAACTATCCGTTTGCTGGCAGCCGCATGTTACGCGACATGCTCAGTCAGCAGGGTATCGAGGTGGGCCGTCGCCATGTGCGCACATTGATGCGGCGGATGGGCATTGAGACGCTGTATCGCAAGCCCAACACCTCCA
Source organism: Acidobacteriota bacterium (assembly GCA_021791875.1). GTDB lineage: Bacteria > Acidobacteriota > Terriglobia > Terriglobales > Acidobacteriaceae > Acidobacterium. The sequence goes on from JAJYVU010000019.1 coordinate 52,676, forward strand.
AGCCCGCGCCAGGACACAAGATTTATCCCTACCTGCTGCGTGGCCTACCCGTTACGCGGCCCAATCAAGCCTGGGCCATGGACATTACCTATGTCCCCATGGCGCGCGGCTTCGTCTATCTGGCCGCAGTCGTCGACTGGTTCAGCCGGCGCGTACTGGCCTGGAGGCTGTCGATCACCATGGATACGTCGTTCTGCATCGAGGCACTGGATGAAGCTCTCAATGTGCACGGCTCACCGGAGATCTTCAACACCGATCAAGGAAGTCAGTTCACCAGTGGAGTCTTCACCGGACGGCTCAAAGAAGAGGGCATCCAGATCAGTATGGATGGCAAGGGCCGCTGGGCCGACAATGTCTTCGTCGAGCGGCTGTGGCGTTCGCTCAAATACGAACATGTCTACCTGCATGCCTATGAGTCGGTCAGCGAGGCCAGAAACAAAATCGGGCATTATTTCGAGTTTTATAATTCCCGACGTCCACATTCCAGCCTGGGGGCACAGACGCCTGACCAGATATACTTCCACCGTCCGCCAGAAGCCCTGGCGGCTTAACACGCAACCAAGCAGGCCGTGGAAATGCCGGTCTGATGGAAAGCGCGGAAAACGATCAAGCTGTTTCCCGCCCTTCCCACAGACCTTGAAAATCGATAAAACCGATTTTCACATTTCCACCGCCTCGACGACAACGAACAATCTTTCCACTTAGAAACCCCAAAGACCTGTCCGAACAACCGGAGCCACCGCAGAAGCAACCCGGATAGTTCA
>JAJYVU010000020.1 GCA_021791875.1 Acidobacteriota bacterium
CTCTCGTAGGTCCATCGTCTTCCAAGCCATCTCCGTTTACGCTCCTCGCGCTGCGCTACGCTACGCGCGAGGAGTGTAAAGGATGTCCCGGGACACTTTGTAAAGAATGTCATGAGACTGAACACAATGCGCTTGAGTGGGGCACCCAGCCGGAGGCAGGGACGAGGCAAGAGGAAATCTTCTAAGACTCGTCGCTGCCGCTAGACTTATCCTTTGGGGGCTTGGATTTCGGCTGTTTCTTCGATTTTTCCGGCTTGGGAGCCCTTAAGACAACTCTAGCCAAGCTCTCAAAATTCTCGCCAGCTTTGTGGCCTTCGTGATATTCGTGTTTCTTCACAGGCATAATTCATGTCAAATCGCTCCGGCAAAAAAGCCAATCAACAGACCGGAAATAGGCGCAACCAAAAGGGCGCCGAACATCGCGATCATACAGAGGCGCCAACGGGTGACAGTCCTACATCGTCCCGTTCGGACTACCTACACCCCAAAAATCATTGCGAGGCTACCTGCAAGACAGAGAAAGATTGGTGGGACAGGATGAAGCCATTCGTGGAGATTGCGGGAGGGCTTTTTTTGCTTGTCTATACGATCTTCACAATTTTTATGTGGTCTGCTAACAGTAAGGCTGCTAACGCGGCTAAAGAAGCTTCTGAGACGGCGGCGCGTCAACTGGAAATCAGCGAGCGCCCTTGGATACGGTTTAGAAGCTCGGAAAAATACGATACTCCGATTCAAATTTCTGCTGGCCAGGGACTTGATGTACCGGGGCAATTCATAAACACAGGGAAGACTCCAGCTCTCCATGTTCGAGCGACTGTATTTGTTCAAATAGTCGGGCCTGGAAACGATGCCGACCTTCCCGGCAAGAACCAACCTATACCGGAACCTGGCAAACCATTTCCGAAGGGAGGCTACCACGACCAACTCATCCCTCCCCAATTCGATTGGTCGCCAGCTCTTTATCCTGACCTTGCCCTCAGGATGCGTACTCCATATGCCTCGGGTTTGAGGGGATTTTAAACCCCGTCGTCGTCGTCGGGGCTGTGGGAGAGTGGGAATCGCGCAGTTTGCGATTTCCACCCTTCCATAGCCCAGGTTATTCAGGCCGCAGCTTTGGCCTGCTTCCGCTGCCAGGCCTGCTCGAACTCGACCGGACTCTGATAGCCGATCGTCGAGTGCATTCGCTTCTGGTTGTACCAGAGTATCCAGCCGATGACTGCATCTTTGGCTGCCCGCACAGAGAAGAACGTTTCTCCGTGCAGGCGTTCCACCTTCAGCGATCCGAACAACGTTTCGGTCACTGCATTGTCCCAGCAGTTTGCCTTCCGGCTCATCGATGGAATCAGTCCGTACAGCTTCATTACTTCGCCAAAATCCTCTGAGGCATACTGGCTGCCGCGATCGCTGTGGAAGATCGCCTCGCCCGTTCCTGGACGCCGCCCCAGACAGGCCATCTCCAGCGCATCGATCACCAGGCTGCGATCTATGCTGGTCTTCATCGACCAGCCCACGATGCGGCGGCTGAACAGGTCCATCACCACAGCCAGGTACAGCCAGCCTTCTTCGGTCGCGATGTAGGTCACGTCGCCGGTCCACGCCGTGTTCGGCTTCGCGATGGTGAAGTTGCGGTTGAGCAGATTCGGCGCAATCGGCAACGGGTGGCTGCTGTCGGTCGTCGTCACGCGAAACTTCCGTTTGCCGCGCGCCTGAATCGCATGTTGCTGCATCAGAAGACGCACCCGCTCCTTGCCTACGCGCACGCCACGACGGCGAAGCTCCCGCCACATCCGCGGCCATCCGTAGGCGCCACGAAGTTCGGCATGAATCGCGCGAATATGAACCAGCAAGGCGGCGTCGCTCAGGTGACGGCGATGAGCAATCTTCTGGCGGCGCAAATGATGCTGGTGATAGCCCGTGAAGCTGACTCCCAGCACCTTGCACTGCAAACGAACCGGCCAGAGATCACGATTGCCTTCGATATGGGCGTATTTCATTTCTGGCCTCGCGAGAAGTACGCCGCTGCTTTTCCCAGTATGTCGCGCTCCATCCGCAGGCGCGCATTTTCCGCTCGCAACTGGCGAATCTCGATCTGCTCGGCCGTCAGCTTCGATCCACGCCCACCGGCGGTCAGCTTCCCAGTCTTGTGAGCATGAATCCAGTTCCGCAATGTCTGCTCGATGATGCCCAACGTCCGCGCCGCAGACGCTATGCTCTGACCCGACTCCACCAGCCGAACTGCCTCAAGCTTGAACTCGTACGTGTAGGCCTTCCTTGGTATCCGCTCCATCTAATCCGCTCCCTCGATATCTTCTCAGAGCGCCATATGGAGTACGTTTTGCAGGGGCAAGGTCATCCTTCGCAATACACACAATTCACTGTTTTCCAAGTTATGGGGCCTTACAACGGACGGAATATTCCCTTGGCTATTACTAATTCCCAATATCAAGACCTTCGGCAAGGAAAATCTTATGTAGCGGTATGGGGAGAAGTCTGGTACCAGGACATCTTTGGCGTCAACCACTGGTCTAAATTCTGTAAAGCTGGCAGACCCCCTTGGAAAGTGCCCGATGCCCCAAGCAAGAAATGCGTTGAGTACTCCGACGTGGACAACAACGAGTAGTAGCGCTGCGCCCCATTTCATCTTTCACGACTAGACTTTCTGGCGGTCAAATTTCCCGCCCGCAAAGGCAATCGACGGAAATGTGTGTCATCCGTCCTATTACCCTTGTAAGTCCTGTAGAATCAGTCTCTGTCTCATGGGGTATATCCCCTGTGTGGGCACGAAAAAGGCGGCTCCGGGTGGGGAGCCGCCTTTTGTATGTCCTTACTTTCAGGATAACAATTTTGGGGGTAATTACCGGCGAAATTGGTTGATTATTCAATGTGACCAGGGGCAACGTTGTGTCTCTTCCCACATCTCAAAAGCGAGTGAGGGGCACCAGGGTAGGCGTAAAGTAGCCCCACTAGACTTCGACGTGTGATCCCGCCTCTGGCCACTGCAAAAGCAGTTGTTGTTCCGGGCAAGATTTGCGATTTCAACACTCGGGATCTACACTGCTAGCCAATTTGACTTCACTCCGACGGGCTGCAGGGGCATATATGGCTGGATCAACTATCTCCCGTTCTGGTTCTCCGACAATTTCTCGATCATCCTCCATGGTTCTTCACCGGCCTCAGCCGCCGGCACAGGCCAAGCTTGCTGCTCCGCCGGTATATCGACCTCAAGGCCCGGCACAGGCCAAGCTTGCTGCTCCACCGGTATATCGACCTCAAGGCCCGGCACAGGCCAAGCTTGCTGCTCCACCGGTATATCGACCTCAAGGTCCGGCACAGGCCAAGCTTGCTGCTCCGCCGGTATATCGACCTCAAGGCCCGGCACAGGCCAAGCTTGCTGCTTCACGTCCGAAGCCCGTCCAATCGTCAATGGCGGCTGCGTCAGCTCCACCTGCCTATAAACCTTCCACACCAACGACTGCGCAAAGTAAAGACGCTCTAAGCAGGCGAGATGGGCCATCTGTATACCGGTCTCAGACTGGAGCTAACACAATCTCCGGGGTGCTCCAGCGTGCTGTCCCCGAGCAAGTTGGCTTGCCCAAACCGACTCCGGTCGTGGATTACTCTCCTAGGGGAGGAGAACGGACGGAATTCGACCCGGCGGTGCATCCGCGCAAGACCTTCAGCTTCGGAACAAACACACGCAATCGAATTCTAAGCCAGCCGCAGTTTAATCCACAGTTTGTCGGCAATCGCGTCATCTCCGTCCGGGATAGCGCAAGCGGCCAGCAAGTAAACCCAGAAGGCATTCAGTTAGACCACAGCATAAGCTGGGACACAATTTCCAAAGTCATGGCTGATCACAATGCTTTGCTCCGACAGCAGGGCAAACCTTTCGATCCGGCGACCTATTACACGCTCAAAGATGCGAAGCTTTACTATAACGACCTCCAGAATTTACATCCTGTGCTCGGCAGTTTGAATGCATCCGCCGGGGCCCGGGGGGTACAAAACCTAGCCCTAATACATCAGGGCCTTGAGATGTACATGGGAAAAGTCCAAAGTGCATGGCAGAATTTGCAGCAAGGTATCGTCTCGATCGGGTATCTTGGAGAGGAAGAAAAGGCGACCTTGCTTGCTGCCAAGCTTCAAGAAATCGCGCAGAGGATGGATGGACTTACGGAAGAATTGTTCTGATGCGCACTTTCAGCAGTCGGCTGACCTCAGTATGGGGCACTGGGTTTCGACGATATCTCCGCTATTCCAACCTCAAGAGGTCCCGGACTGCACGAAGATGACAGGCCTCGGGTTGCTGTTGGAGTGGCAGGAAAATCTGCACCAGTTGGAGGGGTAGATCCTGAGAGTGACACAAGGTTCTTCGTTGCGGGCAGCGAGACGATCGAATCTTTCAACCGCTGGGCCAAGTAGCGGGACAGTATCCTCCATCAGAAAGCTGACTGATCTGGGAGAGGCAAGGAAAAGACCCGGGGCTGAAGCCCATTTGTAGTTAGAACGTCTATTCCCCGGGCTAAAGATCACCCCATCCACGAAGGCCTGTGGATGGGGGCCCCGATTCGCCCGGGGTTCTACCGGTCGGCCAAAGGCCGATGAGGAAACCGCAGATTCCTCCGCTTCGTTTACTCGCTGTGAGCGAGCAAACTTCGGTCGGAATGACAACATCTGTGGGGATGGAACGCCCAAAATATTCATGAACTGCAGGTTCCTCCGCTTCGCGCCTTCGCTCGGAATGACAACATTTACAGGGATGACGACATCTGTGAAGGTGTCAGCTGTCTTGACGATTTGTGCGTGGAGATAACATCGGATAACTGCGAGTTACTGGTGGTATTGGGTGGTGAGGGTGGTGTGGAGGGTGTCGAGTAAGTGGGCGGGGATGAGGGATTGGGCCATGTCGGGGGAGCCTCCGGCGCGGAGGTTGTGGGGGGCGAGGGCGTCGCGGAGGGCGTGTCCGCAGTGGAAGTCGAGGTCGCGGCTGCGGGCGAAGACGATGCGGGCGGAGTCTCCTTCACGACAGGAGAAGAAGGCCACGGTGTGGGGTGCGGCGGCGGTGAGGGCAGAGGCGAGCTGGCGGAGGTAGTCGGGGTCGCGGTCGTCGAAGGCGCGGTGGACCCAGCGGATGCCGTTTTCGTAGGGGACTTCGACGACGAGACGGGCGGCGTGGTAGTGGGCGAGCTCGGTGCGGAGCTTCTGATTTTCTTTGGCGGCGGATTTGGCTTCGGCCTGGATGCGGCGGATGGCTTCCGGGAGGCTGTCGGGGCCGATGGTGAGCAGCGAGGCGGCCTGGTGGAGGAGTTCGGCGTCGTGGCGGGCGGCGCTGACGGCGCGGAGGCCGGCGACGTAGGTGAGGCGGAGGCCGCGGGAGACTTTCTCAGTGGAGCGGATGAGGAGCGAGCCGATCTGGCCGGTGGAGTGGACGTGTGTTCCTCCGCAGGCATTGCGGTCGTAGTTTTCGATTTCGATGATGCGGATGGTGCCGTCGCGCTCGGGGAGCTTGGGGAGTTCGCCGGCGGCGAGGAGAGCTTCAGCGTCGGCGCGGGCGACGGTGTTGATGAAGAGGGGGCGGTTTTCGGCGATGAGGTCGTTGACGACGCGCTCGATGCGGGTGAGGTCGTCGGGGGAGAGAGAGTCGCGGTCGATGTCGATGGTGGAGAGTTCGGGGCCGAGGTGGAAGGATACGGTGTGGGCGCCGAGGCGATGGATCAAGGTGGCGGAGAGCAGGTGCTGACCGGAGTGCTGCTGCATGTGATCGAGGCGGCGGGGCCAGTCGATGAAAGCTTCCACCTGGGTTCCGGCCATGAGGGGCTTGTTGACGGAGTGCCAGACTTCGCCGGATTCGTCCTCTTCGACGGCGAGGACGGGGATTTCAAGAATGGCTCCGTTGCGGGAGGTGGCGCGGAGGGTGCCGGTGTCGTAGGGCTGGCCGCCGCTGGTGGGGTAAAAGGCGGAGCGGTCGAGGGCGATTTGCCAGAGGGTTTCGCCGTCCTGACGGGAGTGCTCGCGGATGTTGGTGACGGTGGCGGGGAATTCGCGGAGGAAGGAGTCGAGATAGTAGAGCCGCTGGGTCATCTGGGATCCGAGAGCGCGGTGGCGCTGGTTTCAGTTTAAGGGACTGGCTGTCCAGGGTGCTGACCGCACGGGGGACTGCGCGTCCAGCGAAACGCGCCTTCGGCTCAAAAGGCCCACACTGGCTGCGCGAGGCTGGGGCGCCCGGAAGTCTTGTTTCGGGAAGAGTTTGAACCGCAGATTTCTCGACTCGCCCTGCGGGCTTCGCTCGAAATGACCCTTCATGGGGAGGGTTCAGATGTGGCAGGAGGTGGCGCCGCGCTTCTGGAGGTATTTCTGGTGGTATTCTTCTGCGCGCCAGAAGGTTTTGGCGGGGACGAGCTGGGTGACGATGGATAGGGGGAAGCGCTTTTCGGCGGTGAGGCGGTCGATGAGGGTGCGGGCGGCGGCTTCCTGCTCGGGGGAATGGAAGAAGATGACGCTGCGGTATTGGGTGCCCCAGTCGGGGCCCTGGCGGTTGAGCTGGGTGGGATCGTGGAGGGCGAAGAAGAGCTCGAGGAGCTGGGCGTAGGAGACGCGGTCGGGGTCGTAGGTGAGCTGGACGACTTCGGCGTGGCCGGTGAGGTCGGTGCAGACGGCGTGGTAGCTGGGGTTGTCAGTGGCGCCGCCTTCGTAGCCGACGGCGGTTTCAAGGACGCCGGGAACCTGCTGGAATTTTGCTTCGACTCCCCAGAAGCAGCCTGCGCCGAATGTCGCGAGTGCCATAGGAAAATCCCCCCCCCGGTAACAGGATGCCACAAGCGGTGGGGTGGATTCAGCTGTGGGATGGCGGGGCACGCGCGCTGCGGCGCGCAAGACAAAGCAAAATCTACCGCCAGGAGGCAAAGGACGCCAAGGAACTGGGCGTCGGCGCAAAGGCCGCGCTTTCTGGTGTTTTCAAGGCGTTACGGGCAGATTTTTCGAGGCAAGCGCACAAAAAAACTTTGGCGACTCCCGTCCATTTTTGTGGGTAAGTGGTTGATGTTATGGGGTTGAGCGGCCGTGAAAACCGGAGGCCCCATGGTTTTTGCGGGGAAGGCATTGAATCCAAGAGGGAGGTTAGCCAGTTACGGGGGATTGTCGGTGGAGGTCGCCCGGAATGGGCGCGTGGAGACGGGAAAAGCGGCTGGATCGCGGCTGCCTTTTAAGTGCTCCTAAGTTCAGGATAACAAGTTGGCAGCAAATTGCCGGCACATAGGTGGAGGATACGTGGTAAGTTCTGTTCGGGCGTGAAATGGGTGAGTCTCCCCGCGGCGCAAGATCGAGATTTGGGGCAGCCGCGGCGGGAGCCGCGTGACAGCGAAGGTTGATTGCGACGCCGGTGGAAGGAGGGTTCAGCTTGGATGCGGGAATGGAAGCGCCGGGCGGGCAGCTGATCACCGCGCTCAGCTGCAACCCCACTCAAGCAAAAGACTTCGTTTGCTTGAGTGGGCCACCCGCGATTCCGTGAAAGGGGTTCAATTGTGAGAAGACGACTCAATCAATGCGCAATGGCTTTTGGCATCTGCCTTCTCTGCTTTCCTTCTAGCCTCAGAGGCCAGCAAGCTAAATTTCAAACCGCTGGCGGATCGCGAGTAAGGGTACTAGCCGAACAGCTACGATGGCGGACTGAGAGTGGTCGAAAACGGTATGAAGCGGAAAAGACGGAGCTGACTCACAATGTTCTCTCTGAAATTGATCATTACATCAACGAGAGGTTCGTGCCGGGTTCTGCGACCGTGGAGCAGGTTCAGTCGGGGCTCAACCACCTCTTGGGGTACACGAAGGGCCTGGGCATACACAACGTTGCGTTCTTCGCTAATTTGCCCAAGGGCGATTTCCTGATCGTCGGCGTTGAGCTCTGGCGCGGAGGCCCGGCCATCAACGAGGACTATATCTGCTTCCGCGCATACGCCGATTTGGGTGGAAAATTCGTAAACGTTGCAAACACCGGAAATCTGAGTCAGAGCGATTCGTACCTCGTTGGCCTACATGCTCAAGCACTGCAGCCGCCACAGATCACCGGTCAATTCTGGTTTATTGCATGGGCCAATGTCCCACCGCAATCCCCGTACACCATTGTCATTCGCCTCTATACATTCGATGGCAAAAGATTCCGGAAGGTTTGGGAACCGCAGAATATTATCGCGACGAATATTGACAACGCAATACAAGTTGGACCTTCCGACGCTATTACTATCAATCGAATGCGCAGTTGGAAGACCTCTACTATAGTCCACGAGCAGTATGTAATCTCCGAGAAGGGTCCGAAGAAGACAAAGGAATGGAAAAGTAGGCGTGAATAGTTCATTGTTGTATAGACAAGTTTCAGGACCTACCGATGACCGGATAGACTCTTTCAGTCCCGGCATTCAGTCACCCGGCGGCCAACTCACCACGGCGCTCAGTTACAACCAAGCCGCTTACAACCAGGTTGCTCAGCTATCGGCGGTCAATGCGGGAAGCCAGGTAGTGGACAGCAATACCTACCATGGTTTTGGGCGGCGGGTGTGGAAGGCGTTCCTTGGCGGCACGGGGGAGATTTATCAGTATGGGCAGAATGGGATGCTGCTGGAGGAGACGGATCAGGCGGGTACTCCGCAGGCGGACTACATCTATCTGAACGGCAGGCCCATTGCCACGTTGAACCCGGCTACGGGCACGCTGTATTACCTGCAGGATGACAGGCTGGGCACGCCGCAACTGGCTACGGACAGCAGCCAGACGGTTGCCTGGCAGGCGGCGTATGGGCCGTTCGGGCAGGCTTCAGTGAGCGGGTCGATTACGCAGAACCTGCGCTTCCCTGGGCAGTACTACGATATCGAGACCGGCTGGAACCATAATGGCTTCCGCGATTACATTCCGCAACTGGGACGGTATGCGGAGCCGGATCCGCTGGCGATGCAGGGGAGCGCGAGATTTTACGGCCAGACTTATGGGCACTTGGTCACTGCATATTTACTCAGTTTCGCTCAGCAGGACACGGGTGCATATACGTATGTTGGCGACAATCCTGTAAATCTATTCGATACATTCGGATTCCAACCCAAGAGCAATACCTTTACTCAAACACTTATTTATAACTCTTACCTAGCCTTTGAAGCCTGCTATGGTCGTATAGATTGGGGGAAGGTTGCAGAAGGTGATTCGGGGACAGTCGATCCAGGGGTTCCTGAGGGAGGCGACGGCGAGGGTTTGAGCCCGGCCGACTTCGGCCCTCCTACACCGCAAGACTATCCAAATATTGGGCCACTTGATCTCGAGATGGCTGAGGAAAAGGCTGCGAAGTGCTTGCGCAAGCATCCACCTTTGGAGCCAGGTTATGAAGGCCCTAGCCCGGGTTCCGTTTATCCGCTTCCATGGTGGCAAAATATCTTGAATCCAACTTTTTGATGAAAGGGAATCATAATGTTAACTAGAACTGCCTCATGTGTTATTGGTGCGGCACTTAGTGTGATAATGCCGCTGATTTCGTTAGCCCTTTTATGGTTTGGTGTTGGTTTCGAGATTGCGGTAGGGCCTGTAAATCTAACGGCAATTCTTTGGCCATCGAGTCGATGGATTTTAGTTGGATGGCGAATAACTCCGCTGGGCATGGTGACGACTGTTGGAGCAATTGTTGCCAATCTGTTTCTATATGTAGGCATCGCATGGCTGTTGCACTTCGGAGTTGTTAATTTGGGCCGACATAGAAGAGTAAGCCGACTGGGTCAATGACGGGGAGCATGGGCGTATACTATGCAACTCTCTAATAAGGATGATGGGGATCACGGATATGGGAAGCTCGGTGCTGCAGAACCTGAGCTACGCGTACTATCCAACCAACAACGTGAAGACGATTACGGACGGGGTCCACTCCGCCGACAGCCAGAGCTTTGTCCATGACAGCCTGCAGCGATTGAGCAGTGCGACGGGCAGCTACGGGACGTATGGCTATACGTATGACAAGGACGGGAACCGTTTGACGCAGACGCTCGGCTCGACGACCACAACCTACGGATACGGAGCCGGGAACGATCTGCTGCAGACGAGGAGCGTGGGCGGATCGGTGACGCAGACGATTGGCTACACGGCGGATGGCAGGATGGCGAGCTTCAGTCCGGGGATGGCGTCGCCGGGTGGTCAACTGAAAAGAAAAGGCACGGCGGGGAGCCGTGCCGGGGTGTTGTGAATCCAGAGGTTGGTGCTCAGGCGGTTTCGTCGCCGAGGCGGTATTTGAGATCCTGGGCGTCGCTCCAGGCGAGGCGGAGGCCCTTGGAGAGTGTTCCGGTGCCCATGGCGCGGACGATGCGGATGCCGTAGTGCATGTACCAGGGGGCGCGTCCGGTGGGCCACATCTGATTGAGGCTGCGCATGGAGCCGTCCTTGTCGGGATGGAAGACGCGTTCGTCCCAGAGGCGCGAGCCCTGCGGGAAGTCCGGGTAGTCGCGGATGGCGTCGAGGGTGGAGGCGAGGACGCGATGCTTCCAGGGTTCGGCGTACTGGGGCATGAACATGACGTGGCTGTGGCCGTCGCGGACCTCGTGGACGAACTCGGTGAAGGTGGAGGCGTTGGTGAGGTTGACGTTGGCGTTGGGTTCGCAGCCGTGGCGGTCGCCGCCGGAGATGAGGAGCATGTTCCACTTTTCGGCGAGGTGCTTGACGCGGCGGTTTTCTTCCCAGTTGCGGAGGCCGTTGAGCTCGAGGGCGTGGATGAACTGGCGGTTCTGGGTGAGGAACTCGTTGACGCGCTGGTGAGCCTTTTCGCGGCCGATGAGGTAGAGGTCCCACTCGGGGTGGTTGAAGATGATGAGGGTATCGGGGAGCGCGTGGAGGGCGTCGAGGAGTTCGGTGAGGCGAGGCGCGCTGGGATTCCGGGTGTATTCGGAGAGGGTGTCCATCCAGGTTACGGCCTGGTCGCTGGGCAGGTTGTGGACGCCGATGTGGAAGGCCTGATCGCCGCCGAAGGGGGCTGTCCACTCGAGCGAGAGCGGGATTTGGCGGGCGGCGGGAACGTTGCGCAGGAGCAGCGGCGCCTGGATGCTGTCGTGGTCGGTGATGGAGACGAGCGCATTGAGTCCGAGCTTGTTCTGGATCTGCTTGCTTTCGAGCTCGTAGGCAAGGATGGGCGTGAGGGGCGGTGTCCAGTAGGCGCGCGAGTACTGGACCTGGACGCCGTAGTCGTCCCGGGCGCCGTTTTCAGCCCTTTCGAGCCAGGGGCGCAGGAAGGGGAACTGAGCGCCCCAGTTGGCTACGAAGTCGAGGGTTTCCTTCGACTGGTTGGTGTGGCTGTGAAGCGAAACGCCGGTTTTGCAGGCTCCCGCAGCTTTCGTGTCTTTCCAGAAATAAGAGATTTTTTGCGATCCCGCCATATCTCTATCCCCCATGTACTTCGCTACCAGTATCCATGAGCGAGATGAACGCCAGATGACCGGACGGCGAAATGAGCGCAAATTTCGATGCTGTAACCATTTGATTATTACCTTCGCGTGTGAGCGATCTCGGGGAGTTCCATTTCGCCCTCGCGCCAGAGTTCTTCCCGTTCGAGGTGGTTGTGAATGAGACCATCTCGCAAGAGAGTAAAGGCTTCTTCCGGGGTATCCGCGAACTGAAAGAGCTGCCGGTCCTTCGGAGAGATGGAGCCTTTCTGGACGAGGACATCCAGGTCGATCACCTGCTTCCAGTATGACGAGCCATAAACGACAATGCCGATCTTTTTGGCGAGCTTGTTCGTTTGAGAGAGCGTGAGGATCTCGAACATTTCGTCGAGCGTGCCAAATCCTCCCGGAAAGACTACTAGCGCCTTGGCCAAATAGGCAAACCAGTATTTTCGCATGAAGAAGTAGTGGAACTCGAAATTGAGGGCGGGTGTGATGTATCGATTGGGCTGCTGCTCGAAGGGAAGGCGAATGTTGAGGCCGATGGTTTTGCCGCCGGCCTCGAATGCGCCGCGGTTGGCGGCTTCCATGATGCCGGGCCCGCCGCCGGAGGTGACGACGAAGCGGTGGCGGTGGGATTTGAGGCCCATGCTCCATTCAGTGAGGAGGTGAGCGAGCTTGCGTGCGTCCTCGTAGTAGCGGGCCATTTCGACGGCGGCCTCGGCGCGGCGGAGGCGGAGTGGGCTGACGCCGGCGCGACCTTCGCGGGCGCGGGCGGGCTGTTCCTCGGGCGGTGCTGGGCGCTGAGAGCCTGTATTTTCAAGGAGTTCCAGTTCATGGGTGGCGTCATCGAGGGCGCGGAAGCGGGCGGAGCCGAAGAAAACGACGGTGTCCTGGATGCGCTCGTGGCGGAAGCGGGCGAGCGGCTCGGAGTATTCGGCGAGGATGCGTACGATGCGGCCGTCGGAGCTGTTGAGGAAGCCGGGATTTTCGTAGGCCAGCGGAGCAGAGGCGAGCGGCTGAGGAGGGTCCAGGGGGATGAGTTCATCATTCGACATAGGTTCATCTTTCATGGTGGTGAATGGCTTCCGAGAGCGCAATCCAGGCATTCAAGATGCCGAGGCCGGAAACGAGGCCGCGGGTGATGCCGCTGAACGCAATTTTTGCGAGTGGTGCGTAGTAGAGGAGCAGGCGGTTGTCTGTCCAGAAATGGGTCCAGGGCAGTGCGAGGACGACGACGCCGACGTAGAGGCGGACCATGACGCGAAGGAAGAACTCGGCGCGGACGAGCCAGGGGGGAGCCGAGCTGGAATGGGAAACCGAGCCTTGCGAGTTATCCGGTGAAAACAGGTTCGGCGATGGCGGCATAGAGATAGATCGGGGGCGGCAGATGGCCACCCCTTTCCTTTTTTCAAGCTAACACAGAGGGGAGTTGCCGGTTTTCAGCCCCAGTCCCCAGTTGGCGGTCGTAGGTTGCCAATGGAGGACTGGGAGCGGATCGTGTGCGGCTACTGCGTCGCGACGGGGATGGTGCGCTGGGTAAGGTTCCAGGCGCGGAGGGTGAGGTGCGGGGCGGAAGTGGCAGCCGTGGCCGGGTACTGAATGGTAACGGTGCGGCTTTCGCCGGGGAGCAGGGAAACGTAGTTGTTGCTGTAGTAGGCCGGGAGGATGCGATGTCCGGAGGCGTCGAGGAGGGTGAGCTTCTGCTGGAGGACGACATCGGAGCCGGTGTTCTGGAGGTGGACGGTGACGGTGTCGGAGCCCTTGGCATGGGTCCAGGAGGCGGAAGCGGTGATGGTGGCCTGGGGCAGGCGGTCGAGGGCGCGATAGTCGGCCATATCGGCGGCGAGCCAGTAAAGGTTGCGCGAGAGGAGCCTGCCGGAGGGTGTGGTGAGGGTGAGCTCGATGAGGGCGACGCCCTGGGCCCTGGCTTCATACTCGGGGAGGCTGATGGTCAAGGCTTTGACGACGCGGTTGGAGGGGCTGGCTACCTGAGCCGTGGGCACCTGCTGGAAGAGCGGCTGATTGGTGAGCGAGTACGCGTGGACGGCGACGGTGAGGGATGGGTAGGAGTGGAGGGTGGTGTTGAGGACCTGCACGTTTCCGTTGGAGAGATCGAGCTGGACGTGGAGGGGCTGAAGGGCTTCCTTGACGCCGTAGTAGGAGGCCTGGGCGCTGTAGTCGTAGTTGTAGATCTCCCACATATTGCTGGGCCAGGCGGGATGGGTCATCCAGAGGAGGCGACCGCTGTTGGGCTGCCAGAGATGGGCGTCCATGCCTTCGAAGATGGCGCGGTGGTCGACGTAGTTGAGCATCTGGGCCTTGCGTTCGAAGTCGGGGAGGCTGGTGGGCGCGCCGAACATGGCCTGGATGGCTGCCATGAAGGGATGGGTGTTGCCGTTTCCGCCCTGGTGCCAGTCATGGTAGGCCCAGACGTCGTCGATGGGCCACTGGTCGGGCTTGGGGGTCCACGCCTTGAAGGATTCGAGGGTGGACATGGAGGGTGTGCCGGTTTCCATGGAGAAGCCGCGGTTGAGTTTGGTGTAGTAGAGAACCGGATTCTGCCATTGGTAGGGGCCGCTGACCTGGAGGTTGACCTGGTTGGAGCTGCCTGTGTAGTAGCGAGTGCCGTCGAGGGTGCGAACGAGCTTATCGAGGCCGGTGTTGATGATGGGCTGGGGGACGCCTTCGTTGCGTCCGCACCAGGCCACGATGGAGGGGTGATTGCGGAAGCGGAGGATGACGTCGCGGGCATTTTTGAGGAAGAGGGCTGGGTTTTCCGGCTCGATGTTGCTGTTCTGTGTGGATTCCCAGAAGTCGTTCCAGATCATGATGCCGTATTTGTCAGCGAGGTCGTAGAAGGTCTTTTCAGTGTCCTGGCCCTGCCAGTTGCGGATGATGTCGATGCCGGCCTTCTGTTCGAGCTTGAAGTAGGGTTCGAGGTGGGCCTGGGAGACGTTCTTCATGGCGTCGTCCATGCCCCAGTTGCCGCCGCGGGCGGGGATGCGGACGCCGTTGACCATGAGGACGAGGAAGGTGCGGGTTCCGGCGTAGTCAGCGGGCGCGGGGCGCAGGGCCGGCGAGTGCAAGCCGGCGGGAGTGACGGACTCGACCCACTGGTTCCAATCGCTGCGGTATTTGGCCGGATAAAAGGCGGGGTAGGGGCTTTGCGGCGGGACCTGCAGGATGCCGCGGTGGGTGAGGTTGATGACGGGCGCGGCGGCAACATCGCCGCGAGAGGGGTCATAGATGAACTGCTTGAGCTGGCCGTCGGGAGTCATGAGGCCGAGGACATAACTGACCTCGCGAATGCCGAAGTGGAGCTGCTTTGTGTCTGAAACAGTGCGACCGGTGGAGACGGTGAGCGTGAGGCGGTAGAGGTTGGGCTTGCCGTATCCGTTGGGCCACCAGAGGTGCGGATTGTGGATGGCGAGCTGGGGGTATTCGGCGGGAGTGAACGAGACGGTGGTTTCGCCGGGCGGGAGGGTGACGGATTTCCTGATGGAGACGCCCTGGAAGCTGGCGCTGAGGGTGGCATGGACGGGTGAGCTGGAGTCGTTGTTGAGGGGGGCGTTGATGCGGACGTCGGCGAGGGTGCGGCTGGGCAGGTCGGGCAGGGTGGTGATGATCTGTGGATCGCCTATGTGGACGCTGCCGGTGGCGTGGAGGGTGACCTGTTGCCAGATGCCGGTGTCGCGGTCGCGGATGGCGGGAATCCAGTCCCAGCCCTCGGTGTCCATAAAGGTTGGGCCGTCGAGCTCCATTATGCCGCCGTTTGCACCGGGGCCGCCGAGGACGGACTGCTCTTGCGGGATGCCGGGATGGAAGGGCGGATCGACGTGGACGAGGAGGACGTTTTCGCCGGAGGGTTTGAGGTCGGCGGTGACGTTGAAGATGCCGCGAATGAAGGCTCCTTTGATGGAGCCGAGGGAATGGTCATTGAGCCAGACGTGAGCGACGTAATTGATGCCGTTAAAGGTGAGGATGAACTGGCGGTTGCGCGCGGATCTGGGAGTGGGGAAGGTGGTGCGGTACCAGTAGTCCTGTTTGTTGAGGGACTCGGGGATGGCCATGTTGTTGAGGCCGTAATAAGGATTGGGGTAGATGCCGCGATCGACCATGGTGGTGAGGACGGTTCCGGGGACAGTTGCGGCGAGCCAGCTGGCGGTGCTGAAGCCCGGAGCGCCGATCTGGGCGGCGGTGGCGTCAACTTTGGGCGCGGCCTGGAGGTACCAGTCGCCGATAGTCCAGGTGTTGTGGCCGGTGGGCGTGAGCCGCGGGCGATGCGCGGGCAGGGGTTGAGCGACGGGTTTGGAAAACGGCGCTTTGCTGTGGGGTTCCTGCTGCGGGCTTTGGGGTTCGCGGTAGCCGGTCCACTGAAACCTCTGGATGGGCCAGTCCTTGGAGCCGCGGAAGAAGTCGACAATGTCGAGGTGCTTGCGCTGGTGGGCGAGAGTGGCGAGGTCGCCGGCGCTGAGGGCGTGGCGCAGGAGGGTGAAGCCTTCGACTTTGCCGCCGTAGTGCGCGAAGCCGGCGGGCAGGTGATTGGCGGGCGCGAGCGAGATCTGGGGTTTGACGCTGCCGAGCAGGAGGGTTCCGGAGCCGGCGAGGGAGCCATCAAAGTAGACGCGGAAGGTCTTGTCGCCGTCGAAGGTGGCCGCGATGAAGTGCCAGGAGCCGGGCGTGATGGTGGTTCCGGCGGGCAGCGGGAAGCGGAGGGAATTGTCGGGGCCGTCCCAGAGGATGACGGCATTGCTCGAGGCGGCGAGCATGCGGGAGTATTCGTCAGACGTGGAGCCGAGGCCGCCAATGAGCGCTGGCTCGGTGAGCGGGAGGTTGGGCTGGATCCATGCATAGAGGGTCCAGGGGGCGCTGGCCATCTGGACGGTGTCGTGCTCCTCGATGGGGTAGTTGAGGCCGATGCCGCCCTGGAGGAAGATGGCGTTCCAGGGGCCATAGTGGGGCGGATTGTTGGTGGTGGGGGTGACGTAGGTCTGCGCGACGGCGGCAGGTGGTAGCGATATCAGAATGGCTGCGGCAAAAAGGGCGGTGCGTAGACGCGCCGGAAGAAGAAGTTTCATGGAGAGAGCGCTCGCTGGGTCGATTTCGTTGCGATGCCATTATGCATGAGGGAGGGGATGGGCGCCACTTCATAGTCCCCAGTTGTCAGTCCAAAGTCCCTAGTCCCCGGTTTTCAGTCCTCAGTATTAAGTTGAAATTGCTGGCAAAGGTTTGGAGCCTTTGCTCACCACTGACAACCGGCAAATGTGGACAGGCTACCGGCAACTACAATGGCAGCTATGCAGGAGACATGGAAGCCGGGCTCCGAAGTGCTGGAGCGGGCGAAGAAGATCAAGCTGTTTTTGATGGATGTGGATGGGACGCTGACCAACGGGGAAGTGTGCCTGGTCTCATTGCCCGGGGGCGGAGTGGGTGAGCTGAAGGCGTTCGATTCGCAGGATGGGCTGGCGTTGAAGCTGGCCAGCATCATGGGGATTGATACGGGATTCATCACAGGGCGGCGGTCGCCGGCGGTGCAGCAGCGCGCCAACGAATTGCGGGTGCGATTTGTGTACCTGGGGCAGGCAACGAAGACGGCGGCTTTTGAGGAATGCCTGGAAGAGGCGGGCGTGACCGAAGAAGAGACAGCTTTTCTGGGCGATGATCTGCCGGATATGGCGCTGGCGCGGCGGGCAGGGCTGGCGGTGGCGGTGGCGAATGCGGCGGTGGAGCTGAAGGAGATTTGCCACTACACGACGCGGGCGGCGGGCGGCAAGGGTGCGGCGCGGGAGGTGGTGGAGCTGATTTTGAAGGCGCAGGGCCGGTGGGAAGAGGCGATTCCGAAGGCGCTGGCGTGAGCAGCATCGCCGCCAGTTCTCAGTCCCCAGTACGCAGTCTTCAGTCCCCAGTCTTCAGCCTTCGATGCTCCGTATTGAGTTGAGAGCGTCTGCGAAGGTTTGGAGGCTTTGCTGGTGATTGACAAGTGTGGACTGCCTTGAGAGCAGGCGGGCGTCCTCACAGAGTCTTCACCGGTTTTTGGAATATACTGCCAGCCATGCTTAGAACGAGAGTTGGATTTCTGCTTTTGTCCCTGGCGTTTGCGCCAGTTGCTCCAGTGATCGCGCAGACTGCCGTGAAGCCCCATCTGATGACCTTAAACGATGTGTTTCGCGTGAAGGATGTGGGGAGCCCGAAAGTGTCGCCGGACGGGAAGTGGGTGCTGTACACGGTCCGGACGACGGATATGAAGAAGGATGATCACATCACCACGTTGTGGATGGTGAGCTGGGATGGGAAGCAGGACATTCAGCTGACGTACGGATACAACGGGTCGGTGAGCGAGCCCGAGTGGAGCCCGGATGGGCAGTATATTTCGTTCTTGTCCGGGCGGAAGGGCAAAGCCGAAGGCACGCAGGTGTGGGTGCTGCCGCGGCACGGCGGCGAGGCGCACCAACTGACGGACGTGAAGAAAAAGGACGGCACGATTCAGGCGTATCGCTGGTCTCCGGATGGAAAGCAACTGCTGCTGACGGTGCACGTGGGCCGGATTGTGAGCGCGAACGCGTTCAACGATGCGAAGGAACACAAGTACGTTGCGCCGATTGTGATTACTCGCTACCTGTTCAAGCAGGATGTCAAGGGATACATCACGGCGACGTCGCACACATTTCTTTATCTGTATGACATTGCGACGGGCAAGATGGAGAAGCTGACGGCCGGCGAGAAGTATGACGAGCAGGACGGGGTGTGGTCGCCGGATGGGAAAGAGATTGCATTTGTGAGCAATCACACGGCGGAGCCGGAGCGGAATATCAACACAGACGTGTTTGTGGTGGCGGCGAAGGCGGGGTCGGAGCCGAAGCAACTGACGCACTACACGGGCGAGGACACGGGGCCGCTGGCGTGGTCTCCGAATGGGAAGGAAATCGCGTTTTTGCGCGGCGGGCATGTGAAGTACTGGCAGTACCAGGAGAATCGGCTGGCGGTAATCGCAGCCGATGGGAGCGGGCCCGCGAAAGTGTTGACGGCGGAGTTTGACCGTCCGATACATGAGCCGCAGTGGACGCCGGACGGCAAGCACATTCTTGCACTGGTGACGGATGACCGGAACCGGTATCCGGCGAGCATTGACGTGGCGACGGACGCGGTGACGCGTCTGGTGGACAGCGAGGGCGTGTCGTGGGGCCACTCGGGCAAAGACGGACATGAGGCCGTGCTCTGGACGACGGACACGACGCCGGGCGAGGTGTTTGCGCTGAGCGACGGGCATCTGCGGCAACTGACACACCAGAATGCCAAGCTGCTCTCAGAGCTGGTGCTGGCCAAGGCCGAGAATATGGACGCGACGAGCAAAGACGGTACGCGCGTGGATGGGTTGATCACGCTGCCGGATGATGCCGGGGCGAAGAAGCCGTATCCGATGCTGTTGTGGATTCACGGCGGGCCGCAGGGGCAGGATGCACACGAGTTTTCGCCGATGCGGCAGTTGTTTGCGGCGCGCGGCTACGCGGTGCTGAATGTGAATTACCGGGGCAGCAACGGGCGCGGGATCGCTTACCAGAAGGCGATCTGGGCGAACTGGGGCGTGCTGGAAGTGCAGGATATCGAGGCCTGCGTGAACAAGATGATCCAGGAAGGGATCGCGGATCGGAACCGCATGGGCGTGGGCGGCTGGAGTTACGGCGCCATCACGACGGATTACATGATCGCGCACACGAACGAGTTCAAGGCGGCGACGGCGGGCGCGGGGACGGGCGATCCGTTCGTGCTGTACGGCGTGGACGAGTACATCAACCAGTACAACTATGAGCTGGGCGTGCCGTGGGAGAACGTGCAGCGATACATCAAGATCGGGTATCCGTTCTTCCATGCGAATCTGATCCATACGCCGACGCTGTTCATGGGCGGGACGAGCGACTTCAACGTGCCGCTGGAGGCCGGCGAGCAGATGTATGAGGCGCTGCAGACGCTGCATGTGCCTTCGGCGCTGATCGTGTATCCGCAGCAGTGGCACGGATTCACGCGACCGACGTACATTCGCGACCGTTATCAGTACTGGTTCAACTGGTATGACAAGTGGGTGCTGGGCAAGAACGTGAAGCTGACGTACCAGCCGTGGGCGAAGAAGAAAGAAAAGCACGAGAACAAGGAGATGCAGTAGCGCGATTGGCCGGAGCAGAGGCCGCCGGGAAACTGGCGGCCTTTTTGTTCAGGGCGTGAAGTGGTTGTGCGGGGGAGCACAAGTGGAGATGGTTTCCGGGTGCTAACCTTGGGCTAAGTTATGTCTGACGAAAAGGTATTGAAAACTGCAGTGACAGAGGGCGGCGCAGGCTCAGAACAGATGCCGGCATCGAGTGCGAGCCGGTTTGTGCGGGCGTGTTTGCGGCAGCCTGTGGACCGGACGCCGGTATGGTTCCTGCGGCAGGCGGGGCGGTATATGGCCGAGTACATGGCGGTGCGGAAGCACCACTCGCTGCTGGAGATCTGCAAGCGGCCGGAGCTGGCGGCAGAGGTGACGATCACCGCGGCGGAGAAGCTGGATGTGGACGCGGCGATTATCTTTGCCGATTTGCTGCTGCCGCTGGAGTGCATGGGGCTGGGGTTCGAGTTCCAGGCGGGCGAAGGGCCGGTGATTCACCAGCCGGTGCGGACGGCCGAGGATGTGGTGCGACTGCGTACAGATCGGACGGACGAGCTGATTTATGTGGCGCAGGCGATTGAGCGGGTGGCGGCGCACTTCAAGGACGCGCTGGCGATGATCGGATTTACGGGCGCGCCGTTTACGCTGGCCAGTTACATGATCGAGGGCGGCGGCTCGCGGAATTACATCGAGACGAAGCGGATGATGTATCGCCAGCCAGAGGCGTGGCGGCTGCTGCTGGAGAAGCTGGCGACGGTGCTCAGGGATTACGCGCGGCAGCAGGTGGAAGGCGGCGCGGACGTGATCCAGATTTTCGACAGCTGGGTGGGCGCGCTGTGCGTGGAGGATTATCGCGAGTTCGTGCTGCCGATAACGACGACGCTGGTGCGCGAGGTGCAGGCGATGGGCGTGCCGGTGATTTACTTCGGGGTGGATTCGGCGTCGCTGCTGCCGGCGATGAAGGAGACGGGCGCGGATGTGCTGGGGCTGGACTGGCGGACTCCGCTGGACGATGCATGGCGGCGGCTGGATTACGGCTGCGGGGTGCAGGGGAACCTGGATCCGATCACGCTGTTCGCGGAGCCGGATCTGATTCGTAACCGTGTGAGAAACATATTGGCGAAGGCGGGCGGGCGGCCCGGACATATTTTCAACCTGGGGCATGGGATTGTTCCGGGAACGCCGGTAGAGAACGTGCAGGCGGTGGTGAAGTTTGTGCGTGAGTATGCACAGGAGACGCAGCATGGCTGAGCGCGCGGCGATTCTGCTGCTGGCGCACGGCACGCCGGATGCGGCGGAAGAGATTCCTGAATACCTGAAGAACGTGGTGAGCGGACGTCCGATGCCTGCGGCGGCGGTGGAGGAGGTTCGGCACCGGTTTGTGGCGATTGGCGGGAGTCCGCTGACGCGGCTGACACTGGAGCAGGGCCGGTTGCTCGAAGAGGCGCTGGGAGTGCCAGTGTACGTGGGCATGCGCAACTGGAAGCCGTACATCGCCGATGTGGTGAGGCAGATGGCGGCGGACGGGGTGACGCGGGCGGTGGCGATCTGCCTGGCTCCACAGAACTCGCGGACGAGCGTGGGGCTTTATCGGCGGGCGGTGATGGCGGCTGCGGGCGAGCAGATGCAGGTGGAGTTCATTGAGGCGTGGGCGGACGACGATCTGCTGGCCGAAGCGTTTGCCGAGCGGCTGCGGGCGACGTGGGAGCCGTTCTGCGCGGAGACGGGCGAGCGAGTTCCGGTGCTGTTCACGGCGCACAGCGTGCCGTGCCGGACGGTGCAGACGCCGGCGCCGGACCCGGAGAAGCCGGGACGGCCGCCGATGCCGGCCGACCTTTACAACTTTGAGACGAAGAAGACGGCGATGCATGTGGCGGCGAAGGTGGCGGGGCTTGAGAAGTGGTATTTCGCGTTCCAGAGCCAGGGGATGAGCGGTGGGCCGTGGATTGGGCCATCGGTGGAAGAGACGCTGACGGCGCTGCGCGAAGAGGGCGTGAAGAAGGTGGTGATCCAGCCGGTGGGATTCTTGTGCGATCACGTGGAGATTCTTTACGACATTGATGTGAGCTTCCGGGAGTTTGCGGAGAAGCTGGGGATGGAGATGCGGCGTCCTGCGTCGCTGAATGATTCGGCGCTGCTGACAGCGGCGCTGAAGGGGCTGGCCGAGAGCGGGCTGGAGCGGCTGGCTGCGGCTGAGACCAAAGAGCCATGAAACGGATTGCGGTTGTCGGAGGCGGGATCAGCGGGGTGACCGCGGCCTGGCAACTGGCGCGCGAGCGCGCGGCCGGGCGTGCCGTGGAGTGGGTGCTGTATGAGGCCGGAGCGCGGCTGGGCGGAACCGTCGAGACAGAACGGCGCAGCGGGTTCGTGATGGAGTGCGGGCCGGACTCGTGGGTGACGGAGAAGCCATGGGCACGCGAACTGGCGGCGGAGTTGGGGCTCGAAGATGAGGTGGTTGCGTCGAATGACGCGATCCGACGGACGTATCTGCTATGGGGCGGGCGTCTGGTGGCGTTGCCGGGCGCAATGCGGATGATGGTTCCGGTGGATCTGGAAGCAATTGCGGATTCGCCACTGTTCAGCGAGGACGCGCGACGGGCGTATATGCAGGAGCCGGAGCGGGCGGCGGAGTTGAAAGCGACGGCGCTGCCGGAGGGCCGGGATGAGAGCGTGGCGAGCTTTGTGCGGCGGCATTTTGGCGACGAGGTGACGCGGACGGTGGCGGCTCCGCTGCTGGCAGGGGTGTTTGGCGGCGATGTGGAGACGCTGAGCGTGCGGGCGGTGATGGAGCCGTTTGTGCGGCTGGAGCAGCAGTACGGGAGCCTGATCCTGGCGCTGCGGGAGCGGGCGACGAAGGTTAAAGGGCCGAAGAAATCGGTATTCACGACCTTGAAATCGGGGCTGGGGACGTTTGTGGAGGCGATGCAGCGGGAGATTCCGCCGCAGATGGTGCGTCTGCGGGAGCCGGTGGAGGCGATTGCGAGGATTGGGGGCAGATGGCAGTTGAAGTCGTCGCGGGGCGCGGAGGAATTTGACGCGGTGTTTGTGGCGACTCCGGCGCATGTGACGCGGAGGCTGCTGGAGCCGTTGGATGCGGAGGCCGCGGAGCTGGTGAAGCTGGAGGCGAGCTCGGCGGTGGTGGCAGCGCTGGCGTTTGACGCGGAACGGGCGCGGGGGATGGAGATTCCGGAGGGATTCGGGTACCTGGTGCCGCCGCAGACGGCGGGAGAGGATTCGCTGCTGGCGTGCACGTTTGTGAATCAGAAATTCGGGCATCGTGCGCCGGAGGGTGGCGTGCTGCTGCGGGCGTTTTTTGGCAACCGCGCGGCGGGGACTCTGATGGCGGCTTCAGATGAGGAAGTGATTTCGCGGGCGCGCGAGCAGATGGCCCTGGCGCTGGGCGAGTTGCCGCAGCCAACGCATGCACTGGTGCGGCGGTGGCCGTTTTCGCTGCCGCAGTACGCGGTGGGGCATCTGGACCGGATGCGCGCACTGGAAGAGCGAGTGGCGCGACTGCCGGGATTACGTCTGCTGGGGAATGCGTACTACGGCGTGGGATTGCCGGGGCTGATGCATGAGGCGCGCAAGGCGGCGGAGGAAGCGCTGGGCTGATGGGGGTCTGCGTCGAAGTTTGCCGCGTCAGAAAAACGCAGGCACCGGTGGAAAGACCTGCGCATCCATATTTGGTTGCCGGAATGGAAAATCGGACCTCGCTGTCGGTGGCCGGTTGCGTGGCTGCAGGGTAAGAAATGCCACCGGAAGAGGGAAAAATTCACCTGAACGGCGAATAAAGTTTGGTGAGATGCACGCCGGTGAATTGAGGGAGAGCGAATTTCCATTTAGCATGGAATTTCGCCGGTATGCGCCACGCTGGGCGCACGAAAGCCGAACAACGGGGTTTATCGAGTTCGAGTCCGCAGGGTAGACTCCGGGGAATACGCAAGACAAAAGTTGCCGTGGCGTGTATTTTGTTCGCCATAGGCAAAAGTTGAAGAGGTCCGGAGCCGCAGGGGCGGCTCGGGGAAAATCATTGCGTGCCGCGATGACGGGTATCGCGTGTGCGCCATAACAAGTGACGGGTACGCTACATCGATGTTTACGGGAATCTCCAAAGTGTTACGTCGCCTTCTTTTCACCGCCGGCATGACGATTGCGTTGCCGGTATCGGCGTGGGCCGCGGGCGTCCAGCCCGGAACGAACATGTTCGCGCCAGCATCCAAGCCGGCCAGGGAAATCGAAAGCCTTGCTATCTTCATTCTCGCCATCACGGGCGGGATTTTTGTTGTGGTGGGAGGAGCGCTGCTCTATGCGGTGATCAAGTACCGGCGGCGCAAGAATGACGATGGCAGCGAGCCGACGCAGATATTTGGCAGCCTGCAGATTGAGATGGCGTGGACGATTATTCCGATCATGATCGTGGTCGTGATGTTCCTGACCTCGGCGCGGCTGATATTTGCAATTCAGGATGCGCCGAAGCCGAAGGAGTCGCTGGCGATCACGGTGGTGGGCCACCAGTTCTGGTGGGAAGTGCGTTATCCGAAGTATGGGGTGGTGACGGCGAACGAGATTCACGTGCCGGTGGACGAGGCGACGTACTTCAAGCTGCTTTCTGCGGATGTGGTGCACAGCTTCTGGATTCCGGAACTGGCGGGCAAGACGGACTGCATACCGAATCATGTGAACACGACGTGGATTCTGCCGACGCGAGTGGGTTTGTACAAGGGGCAGTGCTCGCAGTTCTGCGGGACCGAGCACGCAATGATGCTGCTGCGGGTTTATGTGCAGACGCCAGCGCAGTTCAAGGCATGGATCAAGAACCAGCAAAAGCCGGCGGTGGAAGATCCGGCGGTGGCGGCGGGGCGCGAGGTGTTTATGCACAATGCGTGCATGGATTGCCACACGATCCGGGGGACAGTGGCGACGGGACGGTTCGGTCCGGACCTGACGCACCTGGCCAGCCGGGACACGCTGGGATCGGGATCGCTCTCGAATACGCCGGCGAATCTGCGGGCGTGGATCAAGGATCCGGACCACTTCAAGCCGGGCGTGCTGATGCCGGCGATGCAGCTGAACAACAAGCAGCTGGATGAAGTGACGGCATACCTCTGTTCGCTTCGTTAAGTTTCATTGCAGTGCCGGGAGCGGGGTAAGCATCTGCTGTACCGGCAGGAGAATGGGAAAAACGCATCATGGCAGACCAGACACTACCGATTGGCGGCGCGCTCGACATCACGCCACAAAAGGCGACGAAGCAGTCATTTTTCGAGTGGCTGAGCGAGTGGTTCATCACAGTCGACCATAAGAAGCTCGGGATCCTGTATATCAGTTACGCGCTGGTGTTCATGCTGGTGGCGGGCGTGGAAGCTCTGATGATCCGCGTGCAGCTTGCGGTTCCGAACAACGATTTTGTCTCGCCTCAGCTGTATGACCGGTTGTTCACCATGCACGGCACGACGATGGTGTTCCTGGTGGGCATGCCGATATTGTTCGGATTCGCGAACTATATAGTGCCGCTGCAGATCGGCGCGCGCGACATGGCGTATCCGCGGCTGAATGCTTTCAGTTTCTGGCTGACGGCGTTCGGCGGCCTGCTGCTGTATTACAGCTTTATTGGCGGGTTTGGATTGTATGGCGTGGGCACGGCACCGGACATGGGCTGGTTTGCCTACGCTCCGCTGACGGAAAAGGCGTTCTCGCCGGGGCATGCGCCGGACTACTGGGCGATTGCGCTGATTATTTCCGGATGGGGCACGCTGGGCACGGCGATCAACATTATCGCGACGACGATTTCGATGCGCTGCAAGGGCATGACGCTGATGCGGATGCCGCTGTTCTCGTGGCTGATGCTGGTGGTGAGCGGGCTGACGCTGGTGACGATCACGCCGCTGACGGCGGCGCAGATCATGCTGATGATCGACCGCTACCTGGGCGGGCACTTCTTTGACACGCAGGCCGGTGGTTCGGCGGTGATGTGGATGCACTTCTTCTGGATCTTCGGGCATCCGGAGGTCTACGTGCTGGTGTTGCCAGCCTTTGGAATAGCGAGCGAGATTATTCCGGTCTTTTCGCGCAAGGGCATCTTTGGATACGCGGCGATGGTGGCAGCCTCGGTGGGCATCGGCTTTGTGAGCCTGGGCGTGTGGGCGCACCACATGTTCACGGTGGGCATGAGCACGCCGACGACGACATTCTTTGTGCTGTCGACGATGCTGGTGGGAATTCCGACAGGCATAAAAATCTTCAACTGGCTGGCGACGATATGGGGCGGCAAGATTGTGTTTGCGACGCCGATGCTGTTCTGCCTGGCCTTCCTGTTCCAGTTTCTGATTGCGGGTTTGACGGGCATCATGCTTTCAGCCGCGCCGTGGGACTGGCAGCTTCATAACTCGTATTTCGTGGTGGCGCACTTCCACTACGTGCTGGTGGGCGCGATTGTGTTCAACATTTTCGCGGCGATCTACTACTGGTTCCCGAAGGCGACGGGGAAGATGCTGAGCGAGACGCTGGGCAAGTGGCACTTCTGGCTGTTCCTGATCGGCTTCCACCTGACGTTTGACTTCATGCATATCCCGGGCATTCTGGGCATGCCGCGGCACATTTACACGTACATGCCGGACCGCGGGTGGGGCATCTGGAACTTTATCGAGACGATTGGCGCTTTTGTGCAGGCGATCGCGGTGCTGGTGTTCCTGTACAACGTGGTGATTTCCCTGATGAAGGGCAAGGAAGCGGGGAACGACCCGTGGGATGCCTGGACGCTGGAGTGGGCGACGCCGTCGCCGCCGCCGGCCTATAACTTTGCGACTGACCCGGTTGTGAACAGCCGTAGACCCCTTTGGGATCTGAAGCACCCTGAAGATCCGGACTGGAAGTACGAGTAATGGCGACGATCCCTGTAGTGCAGAACAAGTACGAAGAATGGCGACTGCCGAGCCGCGGCGCATCGGGCATGATTTCGCTGATCATCGGCGAGACGGCGCTGTTCAGCATGTTCGTGCTGGCTTACATTTTTTACATCGGGAAGAGCGTCAGCGGGCCGCAGCCGGCGCAGGTGCTGGATATTCCGGTCTTCATGACGATCTGCCTGTGGTCGAGCAGCCTGACGATCTGGATTGCAGAGCGTGCGATCGAGCACAACCGGATGAAGCAGTTCACTTTCTTCTGGGGCCTGACGATTGTGCTGGGCGGGATCTTCCTGGGCGGGACGGCGCTGGAATGGCACCGGCTGATTTACCACGACGGGCTGACGATCAGCACGAATCTGTTCGGGACCACGTTTTATTCGCTGGTGGGCTTGCACGCCTCGCACGTGGTGGTGGGGCTGATCATGCTGACGGCGGTCTTCATATTCACACTGACAGGCCATGTACAGCAGAAGCACGCGTACAACATCAAGACGCTGGCGCTGTACTGGCACTTCGTTGACGCCGTGTGGGTGGTTGTTTTCACGGTGGTCTACATTCTGGGGCGGTGAGCGAATGTCGGATATAGCAAAACATCCCTCTGGTCACGCACACGGCGAGAGCATCCACATGCCGGCAAACACGGCGTGGCCGATTGTGCTGGCGTTTGGCTGCACGCTGCTTCTAGGCGGCATTCTGCTGGGCGAGATCATTTCATTGCTGGGCGTGGTGCTGGTGCTGGCCGGCTGCATCGGGTGGTTCCGGCAAGTGCTGCCGCATGAGAACGCCGAACATGTTCCAGTGGAAGTGCAGCCGGTGGAGATCGAGACCAAGCGGAAGACGGTGCAGCGGTTCAAGCTGCCGGGTCTCCATGTTGAGCCGGGCGAGATCATTCCAACGTCGCCGCTGATCGCGGGCCTCAAGGGCGGGATCGCGGGCGGAATCGCGATGGTGATTCCGGTGCTGATCTACGGGCAGATTGCGCATGGCAGCATCTGGTACGGCGTGAATCTGCTGGGCGGCGCGGGCGTGGCGGACTGGCAGAATGTGACGCCTGCGCAAATCAACGCGTTCCACTGGCAGTGGCTGCTGATAGCGCTGGTGATCCACGGAGTTTCATCGCTGCTGGTGGGGCTGATTTACGGTGCGATGCTGCCGATGCTGCCCAGCCGGCCGATTCTGCTGGGCGGCATTGCATTGCCGCTGGTGTGGTCGGGTCTGGAGTATGCTTCGATGGGTCTGATCAATCCGGCGCTGGCGTCGCACGTTTCGTGGCCGTGGTTTGTGGTTTCGCAGGTGGCGTACGGGCTGGTGGCGGGCTGGATTGTGTCCCGAGACGAAAATTTCAAGCGAGTGAGAAACATGCCTTTCGCGATACGCGTGGGTCTGGAGGCGCCGGGTCTTATGCACGAAAATCACCAGGGGGAAGGCCACTGATGCGGATTCCACCCCTAGTAGCCGTAACCTGTGCGCTGGCTGTGTGCATGCTGACGGGATGCAAGAGTCTTCCCGGGTATCCGAAGCATGAATGGCAGCCGCCACAGGACCAGATGAACTTTCATGCGCTGTACAAGCAGAACTGCGCGGCCTGCCATGGGGAGACCGGGCAGGGCGGGATGGCGATTCCGCTGGCGAACCCGGAGTTCCAGGCGCTGGTGGACGATCAGACGCTGCAGCAGATCATTTCCGGCGGCATGCCGGGGACGATGATGACGGCATTTGCCGAGAAGGACGGCGGAACGCTGACCGACCCGCAGGTGAACGCGATCATTGCGGGCATGCGGAAGGAGTGGGCCAAGCCGAACGCGTTCGGCGGCATGACACCGCCTGCCTATGAGCAGCCGGCGACGGGGGGCGATGCGGAAAAGGGGCGTCAGGACTACATCACGTACTGTGTTTCCTGCCACGAAGGGCCGCACGACAGCATTACGAATTCATCGTTCCTCGCGCTGATCAGCAACCAGGCGCTGCGGACCATCATCATCGCCGGACGGCCCGACCTGGGGCAGCCGGACTGGCGCAATGACAAACCGGGACATCCTCTGACGGATCAGGAAGTCACCGATATTGTTACGTACCTGGGATCGCTGCGAGTGGCGTCACCGGGACAACCGTATCCGTCGCATCCGTGAGGGACAACGTGACTGAAGAGACCAAAATGCAGAGCGAACATACAGGAAGCGTTGAAGAGCAGCACGTGCAGCCGGGAGGGATGAGCAAGGCCGAGATCTCGCGCCGGTGGCTGCTGATGAAGATTGGCATTGCGTTTAATGGGATTGTGGGTCTAGCGCTGGCGGCGCCAATTGTGGGCTATCTTCTGTCGCCGGCAAAGAAGGACCGGGCTTACAAGTCCTGGGTATCGCTGGGGGACATTGAGAAATACCCGGTTGGGCAGACGCGGCTGGCGACGTATGTGAATCCGTGGCGCAGCCCGACGGACGGGCAGACCGACGACATCGCGTGCTGGGTACGGCGCACCGGGAAGCAGAAGTTCACGGTATTCGCGATCAACTGCGCGCACCTGGGATGCCCGGTGCGGTGGTTTCCGCAGTCGAGGCTGTTCATGTGCCCGTGCCATGGCGGCGTGTACTACGCAGACGGATCGGTAGCAGCCGGACCGCCGCCTCGGGGGCTTTTCAAATACAAGCACCAGATCCTGAACGGCGAACTACAGATCTTCGCCGGGCAGATGCCAACGCTTTCGAACACGGCGAAGCTGGTGACGACCATCGGACCCTGTAAGGGAGACACACCATGCGCCGGTTGAAAGACCTGAAGAAAGTTTATGACTGGGTAGAGATGCGGGTCGGCTTTGAAAAGCCGGTGAAGGAAGCAGCGCTGCACCCGGTACCGAAGAATACCGCGAGCTGGTGGTACGTGTTTGGCAGCGCGGCGTTTACGCTGCTGATGCTGCAGGTGTTCACGGGCATCCTGCTGGCGCTGGTCTATGTGCCGTCGGCCGGGCAGGCGTGGCAGAGCCTGAACTTTCTGAATCACAACCTGACGCTGGGGTGGTACATCCGCGCGGTGCACGGATGGGGATCGAACTTCATGGTCGCCGTCGTGCTGATTCACATGTGCCAGGTGTTCCTGTTCGGCGCATACAAGTATCCGCGCGAGCTGACCTGGATGGTCGGCGTGATCCTGCTGCTTCTGACGCTGGGTATGGCGTTTACGGGCCAGGTGCTGCGGTTTGACCAGGATGCGTACTGGGGCCTTGGTATCGGCGCGATGATCACGAGCCGCGTGCCCATTATCGGCGGGCAACTCGTCCATTTATTGCTGGGCGGACCGATCATCGGCGGAGCTACGCTCAGCCGGTTCTTTGTCATGCACGTGTTCATTATTCCGGCGCTGCTGCTGGGGCTTGCGGGCCTGCACGTGTGGATGGTGCTGAAGCTGGGCATCAACGAGTGGCCGATGCCGGGACGCGCGGTGCGCCGGGAGACCTACCTGGAGGAGTACCACAAGCTGACGCACGAAGACGGCGTGCCGTTTGTGCCGGTGGCGCTGTGGAAAGACATCGTCTTTTCGAGCGGTGTGATTCTGGCGGTGCTGGTGTGCGCGGCGATTTTCGGTCCGCAGGGGCCGGGCGGCATTGCCAATCCGACCTACATCCATACGGAGCCGAAGCCGGACTTCTTCTTCCTGTGGATTTACACGTCGCTGGCCTTCCTGCCGCCGTGGATGGAAACGCCGCTGCTGATCATCGGGCCGCCGATCATCATTCTGGCGCTGCTGGGCCTGCCCCTGGTTGCCTCTGAAGGCGAGAAGAGCTGGCACCGGCGCCCGGTGGCGCTGCTGACCGTGATGCTGCTGGCGGTGGGCTGGGGCGCGCTGACGGACCTGGGGACGTACACTCCGTGGAGCCCGCACATGAACGCGTGGAGCTCGGATACCTTGAAGCCCGAACAGGTGAAGGCGTTGAGCCCGTTGGAGCGCCAAGGCGCGATCGTCTTCCAAGACAAGCAGTGCCGCAACTGCCATGAAATTGATGGCCATGGCGGCATGCGCGGTCCGGCGCTGGACGATGTGGCGACGACGATGACCTACAGCCAGCTGATACGGCAGGTGCTGCAGGGCGGCGGCAACATGCCGGCCTACGGCAAGAACCTGTCACCGCCAGAGGTGGATGCGGTGGTGGCCTTCCTGGAGACACTACACAAACCGGGCCAGAAGCCGGCAGTGAATGAGTCGAACCAGTGGGTGAAGCAGTTTGAATCGAAGAATACGGCGCCGGTCCCATTTCAGGCCGCGCCGCCGGTCGGAAACGGGGGCAATCCGGCACCGGAAAACGCCGCCGGCACTGCACCAACGAGCGGTTCTCCGCCCGCGCCAAAGAAGCCAACCAGTGTTGCGATGAGCATGGCACCCGCCAAATAAGCAACGCTGCGTGATTCCGTGCCGCCGCTAAGAACGGCGGCACTTTTGTTTTTGGGGATTTCGCCGGTTCAGTCCATGATTTGGATGGATTCGGTGTAGCCGTTTTCTGCTCGGACGGCCACGCTGGGCGCCCCGTTATTCTCGGCGCCTTGAGGGAACATGCTCTATCTGGGGCCGGATGCCGGGATGGCCTGGCTGACCCACGCGGCGATTTGCGCGGCGCGGGCGGCGTTGTAGTCGCGGACGCGGCCGGGCATGAAGAAACACTCGATGAAGCCGAGCAGCGTGGGAATGCCGGTCCAGCAGAAGACAACATAGGCGATGCCCCAGCCGGTTTCGCCGAGATAGAAACGATGCAGGCCGAAGGTGCCGAGCAGAAGTGCGAGCAAAAAGCCGACGAGTTCGTCTTTTTGTACGAGCGCCATCTGCTGGCAGAAGGCCGCCTGCTGCTGGGGGGTGCCGGGATAGATATAAGGATAGTTTGAGGCCATGGGTGCAACCTCCACACTTCTTTCCGTTAGAGTGTACGCATTGGCGGCGAGAACGGTTCCATGGGCTGATTTGGGGCAGCTGCCGAGGGGAATGACGGCATACTGATAGAGAGACGGAATTCGATGTCGACGGATACGATTTCGCAGAGCCGGAAGACGCTCCTTGCGAGCGAGCCGCTGCTGCTGTTCGCGGCGGGGCTGGCGGCGTTGTATTTTGGGCGGGATATTTTCATTCCGCTGGCCATGGCGCTGACGCTGAGCTTTCTGCTGACGCCGGCGGTGATGCGGCTGGAGCGGATGCACCTGCGACGGGGTCCGTCAGTGATCCTGGTGGTGGTGGCCGCGTTTGGTGTGCTGACGGTCATTGGGTGGGTGGTGAGCGCGCAGATGCTGAGCGTGGTGAATGAGCTGCCGAATTACCGGGACAACATCGAGAGCAAGATCAACGCGATCCATGTGCCTACAGGGGGGCCGCTGGCGCGGGCGGTGACGAGCATCAAGGGATTGAGCGACGACTTGTCGCGGCTGGTGGTGCCTGGGCCGCCGCCTCCGGCGGTCGAGCCTAAGCCGGTGGAGCCGTCGCAGTTCCGTCACATGACGCGCGAGGGACTGGAGCGGCAGATTCTGAAGATGGAGGCCGAGGCGCAGTCGAAGAATCCCATTACGCCGACGCCGGTGCAGGTGGTGCAGCCGCATGAGTCGCTGCCGGCATATCTGGGTTCGCTGCTGCTGCCGGTGGTGAAGCCGCTGGGCATATTTGCGATCGTGGTAGTGTTCACGGTCTACATGCTGTTCAAGCGGGAGGACTTGCGGAATCGCGTGCTGTTGCTGGCCGGGGAAGGCCAGATCAACGTGATGACGCAGGCGCTGAACGACGCGGGACAGAGGATCAGCACGTATCTGGTCATGAACGTGCTGGTGAACGCGATGTACGGGGCGGTGTTCGGCTTCTGTCTGTACCTGTTGCATGTGCCGAACGCGACGCTCTGGGGCGTGCTGATCGGCCTGCTGCGGCTGGTGCCTTACTTCGGCATCATGGTGGCGGGCACGGCGACGGTTATTTATACGCTGGCGGTGTTTCCGGGGTGGTGGCATTCGCTATTTGTGGTGCTGCTGTTTGTGACGATGGAAGCGCTGGTGAGCAATTTTCTGGAGCCGTGGCTGTACGGCACGCACACGGGGGTTTCGCCGCTGGCGCTGCTGGTGACGGCGCTGATCTGGACGATGTTGTGGGGATGGGCGGGTCTGATCCTGTCGACGCCGCTGACGGTGTGCCTGATCGTGGTGGGAAGGTATCTTCCACAGTTACGATTCCTGTACATCCTGCTGGGCGAAGAGGCGGAGCTGGCCCCAGAGGCGGCGTTTTACGAGCGGCTGCTGGCGATGGATCATGGTTCGGCGCGGAAAATCGCCGAGCGCTACCTGGACGGGCGCACGCTGGTGGAGCTATATGACGCGGTGCTGCTGCCGGCGCTGATCCTGGCCGAGCAGGACCGGAACAAGGGCAACCTGGACACGGTGCGGAGCACGTATCTCTACCAGAGCATAACGGAGGTGATGGCCGAGCACGGGGACTCCAGGAACGTGTGGCCGGAGAGCCTGCGAGTGCAGGCGCAGCGCGCGAGCGAGCGCAAGGGATGCCCGATTGTATGCGTAGCGGCGCATGACGAGGCTGATGAACTGGCGGCGATGATGGTGGCGCAACTGCTGGAGCGCGCGGGGCGGCATACGATGGTGCTGTCTTCGTCGGCGCTGACGCCGGAAATTCTGGGGCGGCTGGGTCAGGATGGGGATACGTCTGCGCTGCTGTCTGCACTGCCGCCGTTTGCCTTTGCGCATGCGCGGGGGTTGTGCCAGCAGATTCGGGAGCATTTGCCCAAGAACCGGCTGGTGGTGGCGCTGTGGGGCACGGATGGCGATCCGGAGGAGATACGGAGCCGGTTTGGCAAGAGCCGGCCGACCGCGATCGCGACGAATCTGCAACAGGTGCTGACGCAATTGCTGGAATGCCGGGCGCCGCGCACGACGGAGGCGCTGGCGGCGAATGCGGCTGAACCGGCCGCGGCAGGATAAGATTCGCTTTCTCAAGAAAAAATAAGGGCCGCTCGGTGGGAGCGGCCCTGCTGTTTTAGGGATGATGCCGGGTTACTGGTTGGTCGGGTTCTCCACGAAGGCGCGCAGTTTGCGCGAGCGGGAGGGGTGACGCAGCTTGCGGAGGGCCTTGGCTTCGATCTGGCGGATGCGCTCGCGGGTGACCTGGAAGCTCTGACCGACCTCTTCAAGGGTGTGCTCGGAGCCGTCTTCGAGTCCGAAGCGCATCTTGATGACGCGCTCTTCGCGCGGGGTGAGCGTGCGCAGCACCTGCGAGGTGTACTCCTTGAGGTTGACGCTGATGACGGCTTCGGAGGGGGAAACGGCGCCGGAGTCTTCGATGAAGTCTCCGAGGTGCGAATCCTCTTCTTCGCCGATGGGCGTTTCGAGCGAGATGGGCTCCTGGGCGATCTTGAGGACCTTGCGGACCTTGGCGACGGGGATGTCCATGCGCTTGGCAATCTCTTCGGAGGTTGGCTCGCGGCCGAGCTCCTGCACGAGCTGCCGCGAGGTGCGGATGAGCTTGTTGATGGTCTCGATCATGTGCACAGGGATACGGATGGTGCGGGCCTGATCCGCGATGGCGCGGGTGATGGCCTGCCGGATCCACCAGGTGGCGTAGGTCGAGAATTTATAACCGCGGCGGTACTCAAATTTGTCGACCGCCTTCATGAGGCCGATGTTGCCCTCCTGAATGAGGTCGAGGAACTGGAGGCCGCGGTTGGTGTACTTTTTGGCGATCGAGACGACGAGGCGCAGGTTAGCCTCGATGAGCTCGCGCTTGGCCTGCTCGGCGTCCATGTCACCCTGGACGATTTCGCGCTGGGTGCGCTTGAGTTCGGCGATGGTGAGGCCGGCTTCCTGCTCGAGCTGATCGAGGTCGGCGCGGCAGTTTTTCTGTTGGCGGCGGTATTCCTTCTTGAGCTCTTCGCTCTTCGACTGATCGTGCTTGGCTTCGAGGGAGCGGATCTGGCGCTCGAGCATGCGCATGGAGTCAACAGTCTTGTTGACCTTGTCGAGGAGGCGCTTGCGCTCCTGGTTGGTGTACTTGATGTCGCGGACGATGCGGGTGATCTGCACCATTTCGCGGCCGATGAGCCAGCGGAGCTTGCGCTGCTCCTTCACCTTGCTTTTTGCAGCCGCGAGCTTTTCCTGCAGGGCGGCGATTTTCTTCTGGTGCTTGACGATGTTGTCAATGCGGCCGGTGAGTTTGCGCACACGCGCGGCCAGCACTTCCTCAGTGATTTCTTCTTCGTCGAAGAGCACCACTTCCTTGATGTTACGGACGCCGCGGCGCAGGTCTTCGCCGAGGGCAACGATCTCGCGAATGACGATGGGCGAGCGCGACACGGCCTTCATGACGCGCAGCTGTCCACGCTCGATGCGCTTGGCGATTTCGACTTCGCCTTCGCGCGTGAGCAGGGGCACGGTGCCCATTTCGCGCAGATACATGCGGACGGGGTCGTTGGTTTTTTCCAGGGTGCCTGGGGTAAGATCGAGTTCAACGTCTTCGCCTTCTTCTTCTTCGAAGCCGTCGCCACCGAGCTTGGGCCCGCCATCGAGAATATCGATGCCCTGGGTCCCGATGGTGTTCATGAGGTCTTCGAGATCTTCGGGCGAAGTCAGGTCCCCGGGAATGAGATCATTGACGTCGTTGTAGGTGAGGTAACCTTTTTCCTTGCCGACGTCGATGAGCTTTTGAATGTCCTCTTCGTACTTGTCGTCTAATGCCAAGCGGATTTATCTCCCGCGATGAAAGAGTCGGATCTGGCGTATTGAATTGGACGAAGTGCGATTGAGGCCATTATGAGGCGATTCCCTGTGCGGACACAGCCGCGGGATGATGGGCGCACTTTTCCCCCAGAGCGTATAGGATATCATGCGTTGACCGAAAGCCGGAATGAGGGCGCGACTGGTAATCTGCATGCGCGAAGCCCTCCGCAAGGCGTCCTATTGTGGACAGATCCCTTC
The DNA here is from genome assembly GCA_021791875.1 of Acidobacteriota bacterium. GTDB lineage: Bacteria > Acidobacteriota > Terriglobia > Terriglobales > Acidobacteriaceae > Acidobacterium. The sequence goes on from JAJYVU010000020.1 coordinate 35,372, forward strand.
TTAATAGATGTGGAAAACGCGTTTTCGGTGCGTTGCGCGCCGGGCATTTTTACGGGGGATGGGTTTGCGGGGCGGCAGGCGGCGTGGAGGATGCCGGGATGAAGCTGTAATTATCTGATAAATCATCATTTGCGGGGCGGTTCGGAGGGTCTTCCCGTGGTTTGAGGAGCAGGCCCGATGGCGGGGAACTTCGGCGGGCGGTTTACGGGTTATTGTAGAAACTAGAGGCTGGCGCCGGGTGCGGGCGCAGCCATGGCGCGAACAAAGATTGAGGCAACCGGGAGTGAAGAGGGCAAGTATCGGACGGATTCTGCGGAAACCGGGTGCTGGACGTCGGCTGGCCGGCTGGCTGGCGGCGGCAGCCGTGATCTGGCCGTTGTGTGCGTGCCAGACGGTCTCCCAGTCGCAGACGACGTCGCTTTTGCGCGTCGTGGACGCTTCGTACAACGCTCCGGCGGTAGATGTATACGCCGGGAAGACGGAGATCGCGAGGAATGTCGCGGCGGGGACGATTACGAATTACGCCATTCTGGCGCCGGGGCCGGTGACGATTACGGTGGATGCGACCGGAACGAAGGAGCCGCTGGCCACCCTGACAACGGATTTGCAGGCGGCGGGGCAGCACTCAGTGTATCTGGCGGATGCGGGCAGTGGATTTACGGCGAAGCTGCTGCGGGACCAGGCGGAGTCGGCGCCGGTTGGGGAATTTTCCGTGCGGTTTTTGCAGACCGCCGAGGCGACCGGAAAGGTGGACGTGTATTACCTGGGAAATGGGCAGTCTCCGTCGGATGCAACGCCGCTGGTCAAAGATCTGGCACCGGGACGGGTGACCGGCTACCTGAATGTTCCGGACGGAAGCTACCAACTGGTGGTGACGGAAGCGGGCAGCACGACGCCGGTGTACACGAGCAGCAGCGCGACGTATGCGGGCGGCGAGGTGCGAACGATCCTGATTCAGAATGAGCCGACGGTGCATCCCGAGCCTGTGCGCGTGGTGGTGGGCGACGATTTGAACTAGGGCCTTTTCATGGAAGGCCCTCAGACACCCCCAGACACAAAGAGTTCTCTATTGCAGGCAGTTTTACAGGGAAAGCGCGTGGCCTGTCTCATGCGATACCATCCTTGCGTTGCATGAATCGGTGGAACGGGAGAGCCGAGAACTGATCTCATCCATCGCGCAGCGGCTTCGACGACAAGCATGGGCTCCGCTTCAATGGCGGATCTCATACGAGGCCTCACCAGGCGCGGAGGGCTTATCAGACCAGTTCGAGACGCGACGACTCGAAAAACCTAAAAACCGCGGGATGGGAGAACCTTCTGATGAAGCGACTGGCAGTATTGCTGCTGAGTTTGACGTTGACGGCGGCGGCGCAGAGCGCGCCAGCACATGTGTACTGGACGGGGAGCTGGGCCTCAGCCCAGATGCAGCCCGATGGAAGGGATTACGGTTCTTCGACGGAGCTGACGAATGTGACGATGCGGCAGATCGTGCATCTGTCGCTGGGCGGCCCGGAGGTGCGGATCCGGATATCGAATGTTTTTGGGGATGCACCGCTGCGGGTTTCGTCGGTGCATGTGGCGGATGCGGTTTCGGGCAGCTCATCAGAGATCGTGGCTTCGACGGACAGGGCCGTGACGTTCAACGGGAAGAATTCGGTGATGATTCCGGCGCATGCGGCGTACTTTTCAGACCCGGTGGAGTTCGACGCCAAGCCGCTCTCGGATGTCGCCATTACGTTTTACGTGGCGAAGCCGGCGATGCCGGCAACGTACCATGGCAATTCGAACCAGACCATCTTTGTGGTGCATGGGGATCAGACGGCTGCGACCCAACTGACAGATGCGCGCAAGGTGGGGCACTGGTACTGGCTTTCGGGCGTGGATGTGGCGAGCCGGCATCCGCGCAGCTGCGTGGTGGCGTTTGGCGACTCGATCACGGATGGGTGGCAGTCGACAGTGAACGGGAACAATCGCTGGCCGGATGACCTGGCGGCGCGGCTGCAGGCGAATCCGGCGACGCGGAATGTGTGCGTGCTGAATGAGGGCATCAGCGGGAACCGCGTGGTGATGGACGGCTGGGGCCCGAATGCGATGTCGCGGCTGGACAGGGATGTGTTCGCGCAGGATGGGGTGAAATCCATGATCGTGCTGGAAGGCATCAACGACATTGGGCACCTGGCGCTGGAGGGTCATGTGACGGTCGCCGACCGGAATGCGCTGAAAGAGCAATTGATCGACGCGTATGAGCAGATCATTGCGCAGGCGCACGCACACGGAATCAAGGTCTACGGTGCGACGCTGACGCCCTACGGAGGGTCCAGTTATTGGAAGAAACCGCAGACCGCGGAGTTTGAGGCGTTGCGGCAGCAATTGAATGCGTGGATTCGCGCGCCGGGGCATTTTGACGGCTATGTGGATTTTGACAAGGCGACGCGCGATCCGTCTCATCCGAACCGGTACCTGCCGGCCTTTGATTCGGGGGACCATTTGCATCCGAATCCGGCGGGGTACAAGGCAATGGCAGATGCGATTCCCCTGCAGTGGTTCGAGCGCTAGGGACTGGCCGTCTGGGCGGACGCGCGCTGAAAGCTTAATCCCTGGGTCTGAATTGGGTTTCTGTGCGCAGGATGCGCGGATGAATGCGCAGGGGATATGCTGTTGGGCATGAGAAAATTGATTTACCTGATGGCATTGATGACATTGGGAGCGTCGGCGCAGACGCTTCCGCATAACATGCACTGGGTGGGGAGCTGGGCTTCGTCGCAGCAGATTCCCGAGCCGCGGAATACGCTGCCTGCCGCCGATTTGACGGATGCGACGGTGCGGCAGGTGGTGCATCTTTCGCTGGGAGGCGATGAGGTGCGGGTGCGGCTGTCGAATGAGTGGGGGACGCGGCCGCTGACATTTGCGTCAGTGCACATTGCGCGGGCGATTGCGCCGGGTTCGTCGCAGATCGACGAAAAGACGGATACGGTGGTGACGTTTGGCGGGAGCCCGGAGGTGACGATTCCGGCGGGCGCGGAATATGTGTCTGATCCGGTTACATTTCACGCGGCGCCGCTGTCGAGCCTGGCGGTGACGTATTACCTGAAGGAGCCACCGGCGCGGGAGACGAGCCATCCGGGCGCGCGGACGGATACCTATTACGAGCATGGGGATCATGTTTCCGCGGCGGAAATGCAGGGCGCAGCGCAGGTGAACCACTGGTTTGAGCTGTCGGGCGTAGAGGTGGCGGCGGCGAAGCGGGCCGCCTGCATTGTGGCGCTTGGGGACTCGATCACGGACGGGCACGCGAGCGGGAGAAACAAGAACCAGCGTTGGACGGATTTTCTGGCGGAGCGGCTACAGGCGAATAAGAAGACGCGGAACCTGTGCGTGCTGAACGAGGGTACGGGCGGCAACCGGCTGCTGCTGTATGGGCTGGGGCCGGCGGCGACGGCGCGGGTGTACAGCGATGTGCTGGCGCAGCCGGGCGTGAAGTATCTGATTGTGCTGGAGGGCGTGAACGACCTGGGCACCTTTGGCTTCAAGAAAAACATGACGCCGGCGCAGAATCATGCGCTGGTGCATAACATGATCCTGGCCTACCAGCAGATCATTTCGGTGGCGCACCAGCATGGCATTGAGGTGATTGGCGGGACGATCATGCCGTTTCAGGGGTCGCTGTACTACCATCCGGACGCGGCGATCCTGCAGGACTGGAAGGAAGTGGATGCGTGGATCCGGCAGCCGGGGCACTTCGACAAGGTGATCGATTTCGCGAAGGTGATGGAGGATCCGGCGGATCCGGAGAGGCTGAATCCGAAGTACGACTCGGGCGGGCATCTGCATCCGGGACCGGCGGGGTACAAGCGGATGGCGGATGCGATTCCGCTGGGGTGGTTTTCCCGCTAAGAGTTGATGTCAGCATATAAAAAGCCCTGATCCCGTCCCAATTCCGGGGGATCAGGGCTTTTGCTTTTGCCGGGAAGCGGTGATTGGCTGGACGGCCAGTCCTATGTGCCTTCGCTCCAGCTGGCGAGGTACTCTTCCTGCTCGGGGGTGAGGCGGTCGATGCCGATGCCCATGGTTTCGAGCTTGAGGCGTGCGACGCGCTTGTCGAGTTCCTGCGGGACGGAGTAGACCTTCTTTTCGAGGCTGGCATGGTTCTTGATCAGGAACTCAGCAGAGAGGGCCTGATTGGCGAAGCTCATGTCCATGACGGAAGCGGGATGGCCTTCGGCGGCGGCGAGGTTGATAAGGCGGCCTTCGCCAAGGAGGTAGATCTTGCGGCCGTCACGGAGGTTGAACTCGTCAACGAAGTCGCGGGTCTGGCGCTTGGAGGATGAGAGCTTTTCGAGCGCGGGGATGTCGATTTCGACGTTGAAGTGGCCGGAGTTGGAGATGATGGCTCCGTTCTTCATGAGCTCGAAGTGCTCCTGACGGATGACGCTCTTGTTGCCGGTGACGGTGCAGAAGATGTCGCCGATCTTGGCGGCTTCGGTCATGGACATGACACGGAAGCCATCCATGACGGCCTCAAGGGCGCGGGTGGGATCGACTTCAGTGACGATGACATTGGCGCCCATGCCGCGAGCGCGCATGGCGAGTCCGCGGCCGCACCAGCCGTAGCCAGCGACGACGAACTTGGAGCCGGCAAGGAGCACATTGGTGCTGCGGACGATGCCGTCGAGAGTGGACTGGCCGGTACCGTAGCGGTTGTCAAACATGTGCTTGGTGAGCGCGTCGTTGACGGCGACGACGGGGAAGTTGAGGACGCCTTCCTTGGCCATGGCGTGGAGGCGGATGACGCCGGTGGTGGTCTCCTCGGTGCCGCCGATGACGCCTTCGAGGGCGTCGCGGCGCTTGGTGTGGAGGATGGTGACCAGGTCGCAGCCGTCGTCCATGGTGATGTGCGGCTTATGGTCAATGGCCGACATGATGTGCTGGTAGTAGGTGTCGTTGTCTTCGCCCTTGATGGCGTAGGCCTGGATATTGAAGTCGCGGGCGAGCGAAGCCGCGACGTCGTCCTGGGTGGAGAGCGGGTTCGAGGCGCAGAGCGCGATGTCGGCTCCGCCGTCGCGGAGGGTGATCATGAGGTTGGCCGTCTCGGTGGTGACGTGCAGGCAAGCTGCCACACGCAAGCCCTTGAGGGGCTGATTCTTGATGAAGTCCTTGCGGATGCTCTGGAGCACCGGCATGGACTGGTTCGCCCATTCGATGCGTTTGCGTCCCTGGTCGGCCAAGGCCAGATCTTTCACGTGATGCGGAGTCGCAATGCTAGTAGTCGCCATAATTCTTCACAATAGCCGCGCAGACACGTAGGGTCTGGCGAGCGGAGTGTTTCTCCTTCCTTCCTTGTAGACGATACCATCCTGGAAAGCCGGGCCCGTAGTAGAAAGCAGCGAATGGTGCTGTTTCGTGGGATGAATGGAATCGGGCCGGACGTTGTTTGATGGATGTTGTTTTGGAGCATAAATAAGGGATCGGCAACGGGCTCTAAGCCGGGAATTTGGCATGCGGAGCGGCGTTTCTGCTGGATGGCGACACTGATTCGAGGGCGAGGAGCTGCTTTTTTCGGTCGAGGCCCCAGCGGTAGCCGGTGAGGGAGCCGTTGGCGCCGATGACGCGATGGCAGGGGACGAGAAGGGCCGCGGGATTGGAGGCGCAGGCGCGGGCGACGGCGCGGACGGCGGAGGGCTGGCCGATTTCGGCGGCGACCTGCGCGTAGGTGCGGGTCTGGCCGGGGGGAATGCGGCGGAGAGTTTCCCAGACGCGCATCTGGAAGGCAGTGGCGCGGAGGTCGAGGGGGAGATCGAGCAGAGCGGAGGGGTTTTCGCGGAGGGCGGCGGTGATGGCGGCGATTTGGGGCGCGAGGCTGGGGTCTTCGACGAGAGTGGCTTGGCGGAAATGGTCGCGGAGGTCGCGGACGAGGGTGTCAGGGTGGTCGCCGAGGGTGACGGCGCAGAGGCCGCGCCGGGTGCGGGCGACGAGGAGGGTTCCGAGCGGGGACGGACCGGTGCAGTAATGGATGGTCTGGTTGCGGCCGTTGCGGCGGAAGTCTCCCGGCGGCATGCCGAGGGAGGATGGTGCGGACTCGTAGGCGCGGCTGGAGGCAGAGTATCCGGCGGCATAGAGGGCATCGGTGGCGTTGCCCTGGCCGGAGTGAAGCTGGTCGCGGAGGGCGGCGGCGCGGGACTGGCGCTGGTATTGTGCGGGGGTGAGGCCGAGGGTGCGGCGGAAGATGCGCTGGGCGGTGAAGGGGCTGCGGCGGATGAGGCGGCCGAGTTCGGCGAGAGGGACGCGGCGGTCGTGATGGTGATCGAGAAAGGCAGCCATGGTCTGGGCGAGGCGGGCGTCGGAGGGGAGCTCCTCGGGGCGGCAGCGGCGGCAGGGGCGGAAGCCGGCGGCGCGGGCGTCTGCGGGAGTGGGGAAGAAGCGGACGTTCTCGCGGGCCGGAGTGCGGCTGGGGCATCCGCAGCGGCAGAAGACGCCGGTGGTGGTGACGGCGTAGACGAAGTCGCGGGCGGAAGCGTCGCGGGCGAGCAGGGCGGCCCACGCGCGGTCTGGATGGATGGCGGGTTGGATGGGGCGCGAGGGTTGCGCGGACGGATGGGGGACAGCAGTGTGCGCGGCGGGCATGGGTGAATCTCCTGAACACTGCCAGAGTACGCGTGTCTGGCTGCGGAGGACTATCCGGAGCTTGCCGTCAAAGTATTTGCGGGCGAACGCACTTTCGACGGTGCTGACCGCACGGGCGAACACGAGCGTTGCGCGGCTTACATATCTCTTCGAGGTGCGGGGCGCCGGAATTCCACCTGAGAGATGCGGAATGAGGCTATTCGCCACCGCAGATGGAGTTGAGCTTGTCGAGCGGCTCGGGGGGATGGGGCGGCAGGTAGACGGTGCGGTGGCGGGCGAGCAGGACCATGGTGGTGAAGGAGCCTCCGCCGGGCAGCGCGACGGCGGGGTCGTAGCGGTAAGCGTGGTTGCGCTCGACCCTGGGCACGGTGGAGAAGCGGAAGCCCTGCTGCTGGAGCAGCGTGATGAGGCGGGGCAGCATGAGGGTGGTGAATTCGGTGCCGTGGAGCAGGAGCACGTTGGGGATTTCGTGGCCGAAGGCGACCTGCTGCTCTTCGCGTTCCAGCTGGATGTACTCCGCGGCGTTCTGCATGTAGCTGGCTTTGAGCCAGGCGATGGCGGCGGCATTGTGCTGGGCCTTGCAGCGGAGGTAGGGGTCGCCCCAGTCGTCGTCGTTGAAGTTGAGGGTGACCTCTTCGACGCGGTAGTGGTGGGCGTGGAGCCACCGGCGGACGGCGAGGTGCTTGGCTACGGTGTTGCCTTCTTCCAGATAGGGATAGCGGAACCAGTGCCAGTTGGATTTGCCGGCGAACTGGCGGAGGTAAGGCTCGTCGCGGGCGATGTTGGCGTCGTAGCTGGCGGCTGTGACCTTGTCGAGCTCGGGGTGAGACCAGGTGTGGTTGCCGATGTTCATGCCGGCGGCGCGCCAGACGCGGAGGGCCTGCTGGCAGTCGGGGTCGCCGGGGAGATCGACGGCATTGACGTTGCCGTAGACGCCTTTGATGTGCGCGGCGCGAAGCTCGCGAGTGAGCCGGGTGAGGATTTTGACGCGGGTCATGCCGGGACGGAGTCCGCCGGCGGCGGGGAGATCGTCAAAGGAGAGGGCGACGATGGGGTGGCGCTTGAGCGGGCGGAAATGGGTGAGCGGGTGGGGCTTGGCGGGAGTGTTTTGCGGTGCGGCAAGCGCGGCGGAAGCGGAGAGCGCGAGGACGGCGGCGCATGCCAGGGTGAAACGGAGGCGGGACTGCATGGAGGGATTGTTTCATGGAAGGTGGGGTGGGGGATGCCTGCTTCGATCCAAGGATGATGATCACGCTTTTGCCGCGACGGTGTAGTCAATGCGAAGCTATACGGCATGATCTGGGACGAGCTTGCAAAGACCTACGCCGCATCGCGAGAAGTTTCTGCAGATAAGCAAATTGAATGGCCAGCGCAATTGCGGATGGTGGGCGGTGTCCGCGGCCTCGATGTGCTGGATGTGGGCTGTGGAACAGGCGAGAAGGCGCGGTATTTTGCGGAGCATGGTGCGAGGAGCGTGGTTGGGCTCGATCCGAGCACGGGATTTGCCGAGGGTTGGGCAGATCATGCGGCATGCGCGAATTTGCGGATGGTGCAGGCAGGGTTTGAGAATCTTGCGACATTGCCGGAGTTAAGCGGGAGACTATTTGATCGCGTGGTTTGCTTTCAGGCGTTAATGTATGCCCGCAATATACGGCAGACGTTGAGTGATATTGCGGCTCTGATGAAATCTGGCGGTGCGCTGATTCTTTCCGTTCCTCATCCCTTTCGCTTTGCGTTGCTCAAGAGTGAGCTTGACGATTGGGAGCCGGGTGCGGCTTATCAGTACACAGCGCCGTACCGTTACCCTTCGCCTTGGAAGCCGGATTTGTATCTGGAGCATGCGATGCCGCGGGTTTCGGATTATCTGAACGCATTGACGGATGCGGGCTTGCGGCTGGTGCAGTGTGATGAGCCGGCGGTCACGGATGAAGTTCGAAGCATTGCTCCGGAGAAGGCTGCCTGGATGGATCGGTATGTGGGCATTTTGATTTGTCGAGCGGAGAAAGACTAGATGGCATCCTAACGGACGCTTCGGTCCACACTTCGCCAACAACGGGCGAGGTATGGTGCCCCCGGATAGCTGCTGACGGGATGCTGGCGCTGCTACACTCGGCGGTATGGACCACATCTGGACGCCGTGGCGGTATACGTACGTGACGCAGGCGGATAAGGCGAGCCGGCAGGGGATTGCTGAGGAACTGGCTCCTTACTTCAAGGATGACCGGCAGTGCGTGTTCTGTAATCTGCTGGCGAGCGTGGATGCGGCGATTGCCGGTGGGATGGATCGGGATGCGGCCGAGCGAGCGGGGTTGCTGGTGGCGCGGGGCGAGCACAATTACCTGTGTTTGAACCGGTATCCGTACACGTCGGGGCATGTGATGGTGGTTCCGTACGCGCATGAGGCGTCGCTGGCGCGGCTGGCGGCAGAGGCTGCTACCGAGATGATGGCGATGGCGCAGCAGGCGGAGCGCGCTCTGGCCGAGGTTTATCACGCGGATGGTTACAATTTCGGGCTGAACCTGGGACGGTCAGCCGGAGCGGGCGTGCAGAATCATCTGCACATGCACGCGCTTCCGCGCTGGACGGGTGATACGAACTTCATGACCGTGGTGGGCGAAACGCGGGTGCTGCCGGAGGATCTGGTGGTGACCTGGGAGCGGGTGCGGAAGGCGTGGAGTGCCTGCCGCACGGGCGAACGCGCCTGACGGCGGTGCTGGCCGCACGGGCAATAGCGTGCTTCGCACGCCATTCATTTTGAGATCGAGGCTTTTCATTTCCCGCATCTCTTGAGCATTTCCCCTATTCCTGTGAATTTTCTGGATTCAACCAAGCGCAGCTTCTTTTAACGGAAAAGCTGCGTTGAGATTCTCTCTTCGGTCTATACCAATAGGGGAAATGCTCTAAGGAGCATGCGGACCACCCGCACCCGTGGATTATCTTTCGGAAGAGCTCGAAACCGCAGATCCTTCGACTACGCTCCCTTCGGTCGCTTTGCTCAGCGATGACAACGTTGAGAGAGTTGGGATGACAACAGTTCTGGGTAGTTGAAAGCTATTCTTCTTCGGGTTCGTCGTCGGCGGAGGCGGCTAGTTCGAGGGGTTCGTGATGGGCCATTTCGACGAGCTGGCCGGGCAGGTTTTTGGTGGTTTTGACGCCGAGGGTGCGGAGCATTTCTGCCTGGCGGATGGCGTTGCCTTTGCCCATGTAGAGCTTTTTGCAGGCGTCGTCATAGGAGGCTTTGGCGCGGTCGATGTTCTTGCCGATGTCTTCGAGATCTTTGACGAAAGCGGCGAGTTTGTCATAGAGTTCGGCGCCGCGGTCGGCGATGGCCTGGGCGTTGCGGTTTTGCTGCTCGGTACGCCAGAGCTGGGCTACGGTGCGAATGACGAAGAGGAGGGTGCTGGGCCCGACGAGGAGGATGTCCTTGTCCCATGCGGTTTGCCAGAGGTTGGTGTCCTTGGCGAGGGCGAGCATGTAGGCCGGCTCGATGGGGATGAACATGACCACGAAGTCAATGGATTGCAGGTCATAGAGGTTGTGGTACTTTCGGTCGGCAAGACCTTTGATGTGATTGTGGATGGCGGCGAGGTGGCGGTTGAGTGCGGCGTTGCGGGTTTCCTCATCTTCAGCGGAGGAGTAATCGGTGTAGTCGCGGAGGGAGACCTTGGAGTCGATGACGAGGTGCTTGCCCTCGGGCAGGTAGAGGATGACGTCGGGGCGGAGGTTTTTACCGTCGTTGTCGGCGTGGGATTGCTGGACGCGGTACTGCTCGCCTTTGCGGAGGCCGGCGGATTCGAGGACCTGTTCAAGGATGAATTCGCCCCAGTCGCCCTGGGTTTTTGAGGAGCCTTTGAGTGCCTGGACGAGGTTGGAGGCTTCCTTAGAGAGGCGGTCGTTGAGGGAGCTGAGGCCTTCGATCTGGGTTTTGAGCTCGGCGCTGCTCTGGATGCCCTGTTCGCGGAGTTCGGTGACCTTCTGCTGGAACTCGGTGAATTTTTCGCGGATGGGGTTGAGGAGGTTGCCGAGGGTGGCCTGGTTCTGTTCGGCGAAGGTTTTGGATTTTTGATCGAGGATGTCCTGGGCGAGGGTCTGGAACTGGTGCTTGAGTTCTTCGCGGGATTCCTGGAGGAGCTGAATTTTTTCCTGGACGTTGCGCTGCTCATTGGTGAGGTTGGCGGTGAGGCGGGCGTTTTCGGCCTGAGCGGTGGCGAGCTCGCGGATGAGGCTGTCGCGGGATTGTTCGGCGGCGTCGAGGGTGAGCTTGAGCTCGGAGAGGCGTTCGGCTTCGGTTTTGGCGCGGATGGCGTCCTGCTGGGATTCGGTGAGCTGGGCGCGGAGGGCGGCGATTTCGGTGTCGCGCTTTTCGAGGTCGGCCTGGAGATTGTCGGCTGACTGCTGGGATGCGCGGGCGGTGGCCTGCCCGATGCGTCCGCCGAGCCACGAGCCGATGATGACACCGAGGATGATGCCAACGGCGGCGGCTGCGAGGATGTAAACGACAGTGAGGGTGGGCATAGGGAAGACTATAACTCCGCGGGAGGGTGTGTGTTTGGAGAAGATGGGGGCGCGTGCGGGCCGGGTGAGTGGGATGAGCGGAACGCATAGAAGGGCGGGGGATTCAGGAGTTTGTTGAAAAACAGAATTTCGGCGAAGAACCGACCCAATCCATTGCACAGGTTTGGTTGCCGTTAGAGAATTTGCTGTGCCTCGGTCGATGCCTCGGCGCGTTTTTAAACAAACTCACAGGGCGGTTTGGTTGCCGCCTTTACATGCATCAGGGTGGCCATTAGACTTGAAATTTCGGGGTCAGGGTAGAGTTGTGCCCGCAGTATGCATCTCTGACTCAAGGCGGCGAGAATGGAGCTAGAGCGCCGTAATCGAAGCTCAGCAGCAGATTAAGAGGAGAGCACATGGCAGCAGGTGTTGAGGACAAGGTTAAGCAGATTATCGTGGAGCAGCTTCAGGTGGACGAGGCTGAGGTCACGCCCAGCGCGTCGTTCCAGGAGGATCTGGGCGCGGATTCGCTCGACGTAGTCGAGCTTGTGATGCAGTTCGAAGAGGCCTTCGATCTTGAGATTCCGGATGAAGACGCCGAGAAGATCAAGACGGTGAAGGACGCGATCGAATACATCGAGAAGCACGGGAAAGGCGGCAAGTAGCCTTGCAGCGACGAGTTGTCGTAACCGGACTGGGGCTGATTTGCGCCGTAGGGAACACGGCCCCTGAGGTTTGGGAAAACCTGGTGGCGGGCAAGAGCGGCATGGCGCCGATTACGCAGTTTGACGCCACCGGGTATCCAGTAACCTTCGCGGCCGAAGTGAAGAACTTCGACGTGCTCCAGTTTATTGACAAGAAGGAATCGCGGAAGATGGCGCGGTTCATTCACCTGGCGATTGCGGCGTGCGATGAGGCGATTGCCTCGGCCGGGCTGAAGATCGACGCGTCGAACGCGGAGCGGGTGGGAGTGTTCATCGGCTCGGGCATCGGCGGGTTTGAGATTATCGAGCGCGAGCACACGAACCTGATGACGGGTGGTCCGCGCAAGATATCACCATTCTTTATTCCGGGCGCCATTATTAATATGGCGGCGGGACAGGCGAGCATCCGGTACGGTGCGAAGGGTCCGATTTCAGCGACGGCGACCGCGTGCGCAACCAGCGCGAACTCGATTGGGGACGCGTTTCGGATTGTGGAGCGCGGGGATGCGGACATAATGCTGGCGGGCGGCTCGGAGGCGGCGGTAACGCCGATGTCAGTGGGCGGCTTTGCGGCTATGCGTGCGCTTTCGACGCGGAATGACGAGCCGACGAAGGCAAGCCGGCCGTTTGATCGCGACCGCGACGGATTCGTGGTGGGCGAAGGCGCCGGCATCCTGGTGCTGGAAGATCTGGAGCATGCGAAGGCGCGGGGCGCGACGATTCTGGCCGAGATATGCGGCTACGGAATGAGCGCCGATGCGTACCACATGACGGGGATTGCTCCAGAAGGTGAAGGCGCGCAGCGCAGCATGAAGGCGGCTCTGGCGGATGCGAAGATGAAGCCGGAGGAGATCGACTACGTGAACGCGCATGCGACCTCGACGCCACTGGGCGACGTGAACGAGTCGCGGGCGCTGGAAATGGTGTTTGGCGAGCATGCGCTAAGCAAGAAGCTGAAGGTGAGCTCGACGAAGTCGATGACCGGCCATCTGCTGGGCGGCGCGGGCGGACTGGAAGCGGGCATCACGGTGCAGGCGCTGCGGCACCAGATGATGCCGCCGACCATCAACCTGGACAATCCGGATGAAGGCTGCCGGCTGGAGTACCTGGCGAATCAGGCGCTGGCGGGCAAGGTGAATGCGGCGCTGTCAAACTCGTTCGGGTTTGGCGGGATCAATGCATCCCTGGTGTTCAAGCGCTGGGAGGACTGAGAAGCCAGCCCCCGGGTGTCCGTCCACAGCTTTTTGTGAGAGTGGGGCATCTGCAACCGATAGATGCATTGAGGGATTCAATCCAATGAAAAGCGGGAGCCATCATGGCTCCCGATTTTGTTTTGGTGCGGAAGCGGATTTATGTGCCGGTGATGGCGGTGGCTCCGACACTGAGCAGGATAAAGAGGATCCACCAGCCGAAGACAGCGACGGCGGCGGAGCTCTTTTTGATCTGGCCGACCTTGGCGCAACCGATGGTGAGCAGGACGGCGGCCCAGATCTTGAGGACGTCGACGGAGCTGAGCAGGGTGCTGAGCCAGTGGGGTGCGTCGCTTGAGAGGTAGTAGCCGATGTTGGTGCCGACGGGGTTCTGGAGGTTGAAGGAGCCGGGATCAAGGCCGGCATAGAGAGTGATGATGGACAAAAGGGAGACGAGGGTGAGCGGGAGGGTGGCGTAGAACCAGACCGCGTACATCTGGCCGAATTTGGCGCGGCCACCGAAGAGGAAGTTCACCGTGCCCCAGAGGACAGCCGAGCCGACCAGAGCGGTAAGGAGCAGAAGCAAGGGGATCGAGAAGGCGCTGATCTGGATGGTTTTGGACTGGATGGACTGGGCGGTGGCGAGCTGATCGGGCGGGAGCTTCTGCATTTGCTCCATGGCCTTGGGATTCTGTCGGAGGGTGTTTGCGGCGACCTGGTTCCAGCCGACCTGCTGCTGGACGGCGATGGTGAAGCCGAGCCCGATGATAGCCGCCAGGAGCCAGGGAAGCCACCAACTGGTGCTGCGGCGAATGTCAGTGAAGGTTTTGGAGGGAGCGATGAAGGCATCGACGACTCGCTGCCACTGGCTGAGAGCCGGAGCGGAATCAACGGGCGGAACTGCGGCTTGATCAGACATAGGCCATCCTTGCAAAGAGCGTTGAAAGCAACCCGCAAGCATTGTAGCCCGATATTGGGGTGGGGCTGGGCGAAATTCGGTGCGCGATGTTGCGGCAGGCGGGTCAATCGGGTCCGCGTTTCTGAAATCGCAGCCGTGCCGGAGGAAAATGCGCAAAATCGGGAAGAATGCTGCAAATGCGGGCAATAGTGCCATTCACGGTACTTCCCGGAGAGTGGAATGGTTGGTTATTCTCAAGACTGCAAGACGACTCTCCCGGCGAAGATGCTCGATGTTGAAGTTTCTGATTGTCGCTCTGCTGGTGATTCCGCCAGCTCTTCCTGCTTTTGGCGCGACGCCCGCAGCGGAGCACAGCGCGCCTGCGCATGCCTCTGCCGTTCACCAAACCACGCATCCCCTGACAGCGGCCCAGCGCCGGGCAAGGCTTAAGCGGCTGGAACACGAGCGCGCGGTGCGGCGCATGGCCGCGGAACGGCGGTTGCGGGCGCAGCATATGCCGACGCACCGCACCGTGAAACGGGCGACGGTAGCGCGGCGCACGGTGACGCGCCGGAGAGCTGTGCAACGGCCCGTAACCCATCGGGTAGTGGCGCATCGAACGCTTGCGCGAGGAACTGGAACGCGCCGGGTTGTTGCGCATCGGACGGTCGTGAAGACGGCTTATGCGCGGCGGCTGGCGGCGCATCGGGCTTATGAGGAACATCTGGCGTATGAGCGACGGGTGCGCGCGCACCGTGCTTACGAAGCGCACCTGGCGTACGAGCGGCGGCTGGCGCGCGAGCGGGCGGCTGCGCATCTCTCGTATGAGCGGCAGCTGGCCAAGCGTCGTGCGGATGAGAGGCAGTTGGCGCAGGAACACGCGGCAGAGGTGCATGGGGTTCGCGGCGACCAGCCCGATAGAGAGATTGCGAAGGCTGAAGTGCCGAGCGCGACGCCGGGGCCGGCGAGCGGAACGGTAAATCCGG
>JAJYVU010000021.1 GCA_021791875.1 Acidobacteriota bacterium
TTTCAGGTAGCCTTTGCGGCGAAACCAGTCATCCATGGCGGATTGGAGGCGGTCGAGGGGAACGCGGAGCCCGGCTTCGAGCAGGCCGTCAGCGGCGGGCAGCGTGTCGTCAAAGACGGGATCGTTGGTGAAGTTGCGCATGGCGAAGTTGTCGATCCAATTTATGGGACAGGGACGAATGGGCCCGGGCGCGCCGGCGGGTTCAGCGGCGCGCTGGTATTCGACTCGCAGTTTGCGCAGGAACATGCTTCTACTTTCTGGAGTGGGGCCCGGCGGCGCGAACCTCGTCGGGCACGCCGAACTTGCTGAAATTCTCCTCGAATTTTGAGGCGAGCAGATTCGCCTGCGCGTCGTAGGCGTTCTTGTCGGCCCACATATTACTGGGGTTGAGAATTTCGGCGGGTACGTTGGGGCAGCTGGTGGGGATGCTGAGTCCGAAGGCCGGTTCGACGGCGTAGTCGGCCTCGGCGAGCGTGCCGTTGAGGATGGCGTCGACGATGGAGCGGGTGATCTTGAGGCTCATGCGCTTGCCCACGCCGAAGGCGCCGCCGCTCCAGCCGGTGTTGACGAGCCAGCACTGCGCGTTGTGCTCGCGCAGGCGGCTGCCGAGCATCTCCGCATAGAGGCCGGGCGCGAGCGGCAGAAAGGGCGAGCCGAAGCAGGCGGAGAATTCCGGGACCGGCTCGCTGCCGAGGCCCGCTTCGGTTCCGGCCAGCTTGGCGGTGTAGCCGGAAAGGAAATGGTACATGGCCTGGTTCGGATTGAGCCTGGCGACGGGCGGCAGCACGCCGAAAGCATCGGCGGCGAGGAAAAGCACATTACGGGGATGGCCGCCGACGCCTGGAATCATGGCGTTGGCGATGTATTCGATGGGGTAGGCGGCGCGGGTATTCTCAGTGAATCGAACGTCGGTGTAGTCGGGGATACGGGTGCGCGAGTCGATGACGACATTCTCCAGCACGGAGCCGAAGCGGATGGCGTGGAAGATCTGCGGTTCTTTTTCCTCGGAGAGATCAACGCACTTGGCGTAGCAGCCGCCCTCGAAGTTGAAGACGCCGTCCTCGCTCCAGCCGTGCTCGTCGTCGCCGATGAGGCGGCGCGAGGAGTCGGCGGAGAGCGTGGTTTTGCCGGTGCCGGAGAGGCCGAAGAAGAGCGCGGTGCTGCCGTCGTTACCGATATTGGCCGAACAATGCATGGGGAGGACGTTGCGCTCCGGCAGCAGGTAATTCATGACGCCGAAGATGGATTTCTTCATTTCGCCGGCGTATTTGGTGCCGCCGATGAGGATGATGCGGTCGGTGAAGTCGGTGAGGATGAAGGTGCTGGATTTGGTTCCGTCGCGCTCGGGCACGGCTTCAAATTCCGGCGCGGCAATCACGGTGAATTGCGGAGCGTAGCGGTCAGGTTCCGCGAGCAGGGGGCGCACGAAGAGCTGCTTGACGAAGAGGGCGTGCCAGGCGTACTCGCAGAGGAAGCGCGTGGGGAGCTGGTAGTTGGGATCGGCACCGGAGTGGAGATCCATGACGTAGAGGTCGCGCTCGGCCATGTGCGCGACGACGCGGTCGAGCAGGGCGCGGAAGTGCTCGCGCGGAAAGGGCTGATTCACCTTGCCCCAGTGAACTTTGCCACGCGTGGAGTCGTCTTCCACGATGAACTTGTCGCGGGGCGACCGGCCGGTGCGTGCTCCGGTGCGCGCCACGAGCGCTCCGTTGGCAGCCAGCGTGGCTTCGCCGCGCGCGATGGCGGCTTCCACCAGTTGCGGGGTGGAAAGGTTGCGGTGAACGTGCGGACCTTCAATCAGCTTTGCGAGATCGCGGGTAACCGTGATCGCTCCCATGCAGCATGGCTCCTTGAATAGCATTTTCGGAAAGACTGGAACCTGCGGAAACCGCACCGGCGCGTCCACTTCCGGATGAAATGGCGGCGCGTCTGTCGTCCCATCGGTCTACATCTTTTCCGAAACTGCTTGAATCGGCGAACCGAGTATTGTGCCATCCGGCCAAGGGAGGTGGCAAAAACAGCGATGCGCCCCAGACGGGCGCATCGGTTCAAACGGATTGAATTTGCGGAGCTAGGCGGGGAGTTGCTCGTCGATCCGCGGCACCAGCGTGGGAAGCTTGCTGGTGTGGCCGGCTTCGCGCAGCACAGCTTCGACATTGGCGATCACTTCTTCCACGGTCATGGTGTACATTTCGCGACCGCTGTCGTAGCCGGACTCGATGATCTGCTTAAGATAGAGGCCGGCAGCCTGCGCGGCCATCTGGTCGGTAATGACCTTGCCGGTACGTTTCTTGTGCTCCACCCAGGCGGCGTAGGGCATGGCGATCCAGACGGGGCGGCCGCTCACGTCAAAGCGAATGTCGACGGCATCGGCATGACGAGTGGAAATCGCAACGATGTTGGCTCTCCAGCGGCAGTGGAGAGTTTCCTGAGTCCAGCGGTCGGTAGCGGTGAAATTCTCGTACATGGCAGTTTCTAGCGTAAATGGGCTGAGGGGGTGGCATCAAATTTCCGGGCGGCTTCAGGAAGATCGCCCGGATTCAAGAGCTTGCAGGCAACCTCATGGACACGCGTGAACGACCCAGGGTTGCACCTCAAAAATAAATAAAAAATCGTGAAAAAAATCTGTATTCCATGCCCGTTTTCTGCGTCAAAGAAAAGTAATTCCAACGAGCCGAAAAGGCCGACTTTCTCGTACAGAAAGGGGACATGAGATGAAGAAACAAGTTTCTGAGACTAGGATCTTTCGTGAAAAGCTGCTGGAACAGAAGGCGCAGGTTGAGCGCTCGGTTCTCTCGACAGTCGAGCAGGGACGGAAGCTCGACGCCGAAGACCTGATCGACCCCGCCGACCAGGCGGTGCTCTCGTATCAGCGCGAGCTGATGTTCAGCCGCGGCACCAGCCAGCGCACGCACCTGGCGCTCATCCGGCTGGCGCTGCAGCGCCTTAACGACGGCACGTACGGCGAATGCCTGATGTGCGGCGAAGCGATCAGCCCGAAGCGGCTGGAAGCCGTGCCGTGGACGCCGTACTGCATCTCCTGCCAGGAAAAGATAGAAAACGGCGAACTGGAAGAAGCGGAGCGGGCAGCCTGAAGCTCACGGCTGCCCTGCCGGCACGGTGCAGCCACTTGGGCTGCGCCCGTTTTTCGTGGGTGAGGTGCGTTCCTGTGACGAGGCCCACTGCCAGCCGTGTCAGAAAGTCTGGCTTGCGCCCGACGGCGGATGACCTCGCCCGCCGGGCGGCCGCTCTGATAAACTCTTGTTATGCAAGCAGTAGCAACTCGGAGGCTCCTGCGGAGATCCGAAGCACTTGCCTGCCACCCCGCCTTGAAGGAATTCTGAAGGACTCGTGGACACACAAACACGCCATGCCCTGAAGCACGACCGCTTCGTCGACACGACGAATGCCACCCTGGACTGGGCCTCGGAGAATCGCGGCACGCTGATCCGGTACGGGATTATCACCCTCGCGGTGATTGCCCTGATTGTCGCCGCCATCTGGACCTACGCCGTGCGCCAGCGTAAGGCGCAGAATCTTCTGGGCCAGGCGCTCTCGATTTACGAAACGCCGCTGCGCGTTCCGGGCGAACCCGCCGATGAAGCGCAAGGAAGCTTCGACACGGCTGCCGCGCGCGCCAAGGCCGCATACCCACTGTTTGAGAAAGCAGCCAACCAGTACGGCTGGCTGCGCCCCGGTGAAGATGCGCGCTACTTCGCAGGCCTCGCGGATATCGACATGGGCGACCATGCCAAGGCCGAGACGGAGCTGAAGAAGGCGTCGAAGGCGCATGACCGCAACATTGCGGCGCTGGCGCAGATGGCGCTGGCCAGCCTGTACGTGCAGACCAACCGCAGCTCAGAAGCGATCGCGATCTACAACAAGCTCATCCAGCACCCCGCCATGGCGGTGCCTGCCAGCGCAGCCCAGCTGGCTCTGGCGAGCGTGTACGAAACCAGCAATCCTGACAAGGCGAAGCAGATTTACGCCGAAGTGAAGGATAAGGACAGCAAGACCGCTGCCGGCCAGATTGCTGCGGAGCAGTTGCAGAAACTGAAGTAAGTCAGGGGGCAATGCCCCGACAAAAAAGGCTGCGGATCCAGCGACCCGCAGCCTTTTTCTTGTTCAAGCGCGTTTCCCAGACAGGGTCCCGGGGTCACGACGTTCAAGGATTCCGGCTTGTTGCCGGCTTCCATACAACCCATCCCAAACACCTGCGTGATTATGAAACACGCTCCACGCATCTCCGGGGAAGCGGAGATTACGGTACAGCCACAACTTCTGGCTGACCAGCCTGAACCTCAATGTCGATGTGGGGCACCTGCAGCATCGTCTGGTGAATCAGGCAACGATGGACGGCGCGCTCCATGGCCTGGGATTGCTCTTCGCTGAGCGGCACGGGGCTTTTGACACGGATGGTGAAATTTCCGAGACGAGCCGGATCGCGCAGCTTCTCGGCCTCGACGGAAACCTCAACACCGCCGTCAGAAAGCTTGCGAATGGACAGGTACTGCGCTGCGTAAAAGGCCGCACAGGAGCCCAGCGCGGCCAGGAAAATCTCCGGCGGCGTCATGGCAGAGTTGTCGCCGCCAACCTCTTCGGGCTGGTCGGTTTCAATTACGTGCTCGCGAGCCTGCATCCTGAACTTCATTTTTCCGGTGTGTACGATACTGACTTGCATCTTGCCCTCACTTTTGCGGTTCCCCGATCCACCTCAAGGCGGCGCAGGCGTTGCTCTACTTTCCTACTCCTCGATGCAGGAGGCTGTGTCGCCGGACACCCGTCTGTCGCGCAACGACTCCAGCATCTCCACGCAAACCGGGCTGACGTTACGCAACCACTGGCGCGGTTCGCTGTCGGCCGGCAACTCTTCGAGCGCCAGCCAGGCGCGCAGCAGCGTCGCGGCCAGGCAGAGCTCCGCATCGGGACGGCCCGACTCCACGCGAAACATTCCCCAGTAAACGGCGTCATACAGCTGTGCCGGGGTTGGCCTGGCGGGATGTGCGCTTTTTTTTCGAGTGGCCACAACCATTACCTCGTGCCAATGACAAGCCAGGAATACTCGCCTACGTTGCCCATGGCGACCGGCTGAAATTCCGCATCTTCCATCTCGTGCACGCAGTTTTCCACGGCGATGCGGTGTTCGAGTGGAGGCCCGGCTTCGCGCTCCACATCCGGACGCCAGTCCAGAATCGCCAGCCTGCCGCCTGGCTTGAGGACACGCGCGGCCTCGGCCAGCACGGCCTGGCGATTGGGAAATTCGTGCCAGACGTTGGCCATGAAGACCAGATCACAGCTTGCACCCGGCAACGTGGTCGACTCGGCCTCGGCATGCACGAGCTGAATATTTTCCAGACCGGCGGAGCGCATCTTGTTGCGGATCCACTCGAGCATTTCGCTCTGGGCATCCACGGCAATGACGCGGCCCTTGTTGCCGGCGCGCCCGGCCATCGGCAACGCGAAGTAGCCGGTGCCGGCGCCCACGTCGGCAATGATCTCACCCGGAGCGATGTTCAGCAGTGCGAGCACTTCGCCCGGAGGCAACCACTCGAGGCGCGCCGGATCTTCGAGGCGATGCGCCTGCGCGGCGGGAAATCGGCGGTCATGCATTGCTGCCTGCCTTGGCGGCGCAGCCCGGCTCGGGCAGCCCCAGCTTGCGCAGCACCACCATCATGGGGCACCAGTTGGTGAAAGCCGACTGGAAGAGGTTCAAGCCGACAAATGCTGTGAACAGGTACCAGTACTCAGACACCCAGTAGCCGAGTGCCAGCGAAGCCAGCACAACAATGCCGGCGATCATACGTAATCCGCGTTCAACCGTCATGACGAGTCTCCTTATCGAGGTCGGTGGGTAAACAGATTTGTTCTTCCGCTCCCTTGCGGTTGCGGTTGAGCATGTAATAGATGACCGGAATAGCAGGCCACGAGAGGAACGTGGAGGCGACAGTTCCGGCAATGAGGGACAACCCGAGTCCCTGGAAAATCGGGTCCGGCAGAATCACGGAGCCGCCCACGATGACACCTGCCGCCGTGAGCAGCACGGGGCGCAGGCGCACGGCGCCGGCATCGATGACCGCCTCCTTGAGAGGCATGCCTTCGGCGAGGCGCAGCTCGACGAAGTCGACGACAAGGATCGAGTTGCGCACGATGATGCCGGCCCCGGCAATGAAGCCGATCATCGATGTGGCCGTGAAGAACGCGCCCAGCATGGCGTGCGCGGGGAGAATGCCGACCAGGGTGAGCGGGATGGGCGCCATGATGGCCAGCGGCGCCGTGAAGGACTTGAACCACCCCACCACCAGCACATAAATGAGCACCAGCACGGCGGCAAAGGCGAGGCCGAGGTCGCGGAAGACCTCAATGGTGATCTGCCACTCGCCATCCCACTTGACAGAGTAGTGCTGCGTGAGCGGCGGCTGCTCGGCGTTGTAGATGCCGAGCTTGTAGCCGTCCGGCGTTTGCAGCCTGTGCAGGGCGTGATTCATTTTGAGGATGGCGTAGACGGGGCTTTCTTCGCCGCCCGCCACGTCGCCGGTGACGTAAATCACGCGCTTGAGGTTCTTGTGGTAGATATCCGGCTGCAGCGTGGTGTGCTCTACGTCCACCAGCTCGCGCAATGAGACCAGGCTGCCGTCCGCCCCGCGCAGCTTGATGTTTTCGAGCGCGTTGACGGAGGAGCGATCGGGACGCGACATTTCGACCATGGTCGGAATCGGCTCGCGCGCTGCCGGCACGTGCAGCAGGCCTGCTTCCATGCCGGAGGTGGCCAACTGCAGCGTTTCGGCGACCTGGGCCACGCTGATGCCATGCAACGCGGCCTTGGCCTGGTCGACGTGCATGACGACTTCCGGCTGCGGATCCTGCATGTACCAGTCGGTGTCGACCACGCCGCTGGTGTGCTCGAAGATGTGCTTGATTTTGCGGGCGACTTCGATCTGGCCTTTGAGATGTGGCCCGTAAACCTCCGCCACCAGCGTCTGCAACACCGGCGGTCCCGGCGGAACCTCGGTGACGGCGATGCGCGCGTCGTATTTCGCGGCAATCTTGTCGAGGCCGGGGCGCAACTGCTTGGCGATTTCGTGACTCTGCTCGCTGCGCTCATCCTGCGGCAGCAGGTGGACGGCAATTTCCGCCTGGTTCACCTGATCCCGCAGGTAGTAGTGGCGCACCAGGCCGTTGAAGGTGTAGGGCGCGGCAGTGCCGGAGTAGATCTGGTAGTCGAGCACCTGCTGTTGCTCGCCAAGATAGGCGCCCAGCGCCTGCGCAACACGGGTGGTCTGCTCGAGCGTGGTGCCGTCGGGCATGTTGATGACCACCTCGAACTCGCTCTTGTTGTCGAAGGGCAGCATCTTGACGAGTACGGCCTTCAAGGGAACGAGTGCGGCGGCGGCGAGCAGCAGAAACACCACGGCGCCGAGGAAGAGCCAGCGCCACTTCGGGCTCTCGATGAGCGGGCGCATGGCGCTGCGGTAGAAGCGCGTGATCCGGCTTTCCTTTTCCGGCTCGAATGTATGCGCGCCTTCCAGGTGCTTGCGGCCCAGCAAACGCTTGGCAGCCCACGGCGACACGATGAACGCAACGCCAAGCGAGAAGAGCATGGCGATGGATGAGCCGACCGGGATGGGCCGCATGTAGGGGCCCATGAGTCCGCGCACAAAGGCCATGGGAAGAATGGCGGCGATGACGGTGAAGGTGGCCAGGATGGTCGGGTTGCCGACCTCGTCCACGGCCTCCACCGCGACCTCGTGAAGAGGACGCCGGCAGTTCGCCGGCATGCGGAAATGCCGCACCATGTTTTCGACCACAACAATAGCGTCGTCGACGAGTATGCCTATGCTGAATATCAGCGCGAAGAGGGTCACGCGGTTGAGCGTGTAGCCCATGAGGTAGAAAATGGCGAGCGTGAGGGCCAGCGTGACCGGGATGGCGAGCAGGACGACGCCCGATTCGCGCCAGCCAAGAAAGAGCGCGATGAGTATCGTAACCGTAATGGTTGCGATAAACAGGTGCTCGAGCAGCGTATCGGCTTTTTCCTTGGCGGTCTTGCCGTAATTGCGCGTGGTGGTGACGTGAACGTCGTCAGGCAGCTTCACGCCGCGCATCTCGGCCACGCGCTTGAGCACTTCATTGGCGATGACGGTTGCGTTGGTGCCCTTGAGTTTGGCGACGGAGATGGTCACGGCCGGATACTCGTGCGCCGCTCCATTGGCCGCGCTGCGCACAGTGGTGCCGAAGAGGACGTAGTCGTGGGGATCGGCGGGGCCGTCCTGAATCTTGTCCGCCACGTCGCGCAGGTACACAGGCCGGCCGTTGGCAACGCCCACCACGACGTTGCTCAGGTCGTCGGCGTCGCGGAAGAACTGCCCCGCGTCAACACGAATCTCCTGGTTGCCGTCGGCAAATTGTCCGGCCTGTGTCCGCGCATTGGCTGCCTTCAGCCGTCCCACCACCATGTCAGGCGAGATTCCGAAGGCTGCCAGCTTGGAACTGCTGAGGATGACGCGCATTTCGCGCGGCTGCCCGCCGATGACGTGCGTCTCAGAGACATCGGGGATCTGCCGGATGGAGTGCTCGATTTCGTCGGCCATCTGGCGAAGCTGGTAGCCGTTGTAATGCTGCCCCCAGAGTGTGAGCGTGAGGATCGGCACATTGTCAATGGAGCGCGCCTTGACAATCGGCTGCGAGATGCCCGGAGGCATGATGTCCTTGTTGGCGTACAGCTTGTTGTAAACGTTGACGAGCGCCTGCTGCTCGGGATAGTTGACATCGAAGCGCACGATCACGAGGCTCTGCCCGGGGCTTGAGATGGAGTACACATACTTCACCCCGGGGATCTGGTGCATGAGGTTTTCAATCGGATTGGTGACGCGCTCCTCGACCTCTTTGGGCGTGGCGCCGGGCATGGCCGTCATCACGTCGAGCATGGGCACCATGATCTGCGGATCTTCTTCGCGCGGGATCTTCGCGATGGCGATCAGCCCCAGGAAGAGCGAGGCCATCACCAGCAGCGGCGTCAGCTTGGAGTCGAGGAATTGCTGCGCGAGCATTCCGGCGAAACCGCGCGGCTTGGCTCCTTCCTGTCCTTCGGTCTTTTTGGGAAACAGAGTCATCACTGAGCCTCAATCCGTCTGCCTGCGAGATCACGATCGCCGGGGTTGTTGACCAGCTGTTCTCCTGCTGCCAGCCCTGAGAGCACTACGACGTTTTTGCCGTGCACATGGCCGAGCGTGACATAGCGCAGCTGTGCCACGCCGTTGGCGTCGAGCGCGTACACGTAGGACAGCGAACCGCGCTGGATCACCGCCGACTGCGGCGCCAGAATGACGGAGCGCGGCGCTCCGGGGAACTGCGCGGTGGCGTACATACCGGGGCGCAGATCAGGACGATGCGGCAGGTCGAGCTTGAGCAGGAAGCTGCGGCTGGCCGGATCGGCGGCGGGCACGATCTCTGCCACGCGGCCGCTCATCGTCTGGCTGACGCCATCCACCGTGACCGGCATCTGCATGCCCAGTTTCACGGAGCCGATCAGCGACTCGTCGACGGTGGCGTACATCTGGAGCGGGCCGTCGCGATCAACCTGCAGAATCGGCATGCCGGGCGTGGCGAGCGTGCCGGGATCGGCCATGCGCGCGGTGACTGTGCCGGCATAGGGCGAGCGCAGCTCCGTGTATCCGAGTTGCGTGCGCGCGGCGGCGACGGCGGCCCTGGCTTCAGAGGCCTGCGCGTTGAGCGCCTGCACCTGCAGTTCGGCGGCCTGCGCATGCTTCTGGACCACGTCAAACTCCTGCGGGCTGACGCTGTTCTGCTGCTTCAGGATTTCGTAACGGTGTAAGGTGCTTTTTGCCAGCGATGCATTGGTGGCGGCGGCCTGCTGTTGCATTTCGACGGCCTGCTGCGCAGCCAGCGCGCGATTGAGCCCGGCGTGCATGGCTGCATTGTCCAGCCGCACCAGCACTTCGCCGGCGTAGACGCGATCGCCGGCGTGGACGAGCACCTGGGTGATGGTGGCCGGAACCTGCGCGGAAATCGTCGCGGTCTCCTTGGCGTGGACCGTGCCGGTGATGGGAATGCCCTGCGGCACCTGCTCCTCAACGCTCTTTACGAGCGCGGCCCTGGCCACGGGCGGCGTGGCATGCACGGCTGGCCCGGGGCGTGTACATCCGGCCAGCAAAACCGGCACGGCAGACAAGAGAATGAGCATCGGTCGATTCATTGCAAAGCCTCCGCCGCGGCAGGCGTGAGTCCGCCTGTCGCGTACATCAATTGGGTGTAGGCCACCGTGTTGCCATACACGGCGCGCCAGTAGTCGTTCTGGCTCCGCCGCTGCGCATCTTCGGCGCGCAGCAGATCTGTCATGGTGGCAAGCCCGGCATGGTAGCGGTTGCGCAGGATGCGCAGGCTCTCGGCGGCCTGGGCCATGGCGGCCCGCGCCGTCTTCACCTGCAACTCGGCGGTGCGATGCGCGGTCCATGCCTGCTCGACGGCGAGGCGAATGGCCTGCTCACCGGCCAGCTGCCGCGCCTCGATCTGCTGCTGTTTTGCTTTTTCCGCAAGCAGGCGGGCACGCTTGCCAAGGGGCAGAATGTCCAGCTTGAGCTGCACACCGGCAACCCAGTTGTTGCCGCCGTTGCCGGCAAAGGTGTCGCGATCGGTTTCCCAGTTGCCGTAGGCGTCGATCTGCGGCAGAAAATCGGTGCGGGCGGCGGAAACCTGGGCGCGCTGGGCCGCGCCCTGCTGGCGCAGGGCTTTGAGGTCGGGCCGTGTCTTGAGCGCCTGGTCGATATCCTGCACGAGCGGGCTGGAGGGATAATTGCGCGGCGGAATGGGCGCGAGCGTCTGGCGCAGGATTCCGGTGACGCCCATGGCGGCTTCGAGACCGGCCCAGGCATTGTCCACATCCCCCTGCGCGGCGATGGTTTCCTGTTCGCGCTCGGAGAGATTGACCTGCGCGGCCAGCACATCGGAGTCAACGGCCAGACCGGCTTTGACACGTGTCTGGGCGTCGTGGAGCAGCGCCGCGGCGGTTGCCTGCTCATGCCGGGCGACCGTGAGCCGGCGCTGCGCGTACAGCACCGACTGGTAAGCCTCGACCACCCGCAGCACGATGCGCTGATTGGCACCCTCGCCCATGGAAGCCGCGCTGGCCTGGTAGTCTTTCGCGCTCCGGATGCGCTTTTCCGTGCCAAGCCAGTCAAAGAGCATCCATTGGCCGTTGAAGCGCGTGACGAAATCGCCAATGGGAGTGGGCTTGTTCAGCTGATTCAGCGCAAAATTCTGCTGTGTGAAGCGCTGCTGGCGCAGGCGCGTGCCGAAAACGTAGACGGGGTCGTTCCCGCGCGAAATATCCTCAGCAAACCCCAACTGGGGCAGCAGCGCGGTGCGCGCCGCGTCGACGCCCGCCTGGGCGGCATTCTGCTCGGCATGAGCCAGCGCGGCGGCGGGATTCTTCCCGAGCGCCGTATCGATAGCCTGCCGCAGCGTAAGCTGGGCTGCCGGTTGCGGCGGCTGCCCGGTTGCCTGAGACGGCTGCGCCATCGCCGTCCAGGACACGGCTCCGATCAGCAACGCCATCCACAGGCCTGTCTGCTTCGTTGTCTTCATCCCTGTTGCCTCTCCGAGTGTCTTCAACCGAAAAAAGGCAGTGAGGGGTCAAAGCGTTACAGATTTGCAGGATTTTTTTTCGGGACGGGGCGTTCCGGCGAAGTTTTTCGGGCTGTGGGTCAGCGGTGGGCCAGCGTTTCACCGTTTTTCAGCAGGCGCAAATACTCCTCGGCGAGCATGCGCCGAAGAGACTGGCCCACTTCGCTGTCCATGGGGATGCGGAGCGAGCGGCTGCGGTCGATGGCGGCCTTGAGGTCGCGAATGAAAGCCAGGCAGGCCGGGCAGGCCTCGATGTGGGTCTTCATCTGGTCGCAGGTCTTGGCTTCGAGACGGCCATCCATATATTCGGATAAGTTGGCGAAGATTTCGGTGCAGGTGGGCGTTCGCCGGGCGCGGGCGGATTCCCTGGCCTTCGCTTTTTCCGAGTGCGCTTGCCGGTGCAGGCCGCGGAGCTTCTTGTCCATCTCCTGCCGCAACAGCAGGCGGGCGCGATGGAGCCGCACGCGCACGGTACCGGGTTTCAGGCCCAGCACCTGCGCGACTTCGTCGGTCTCCAGCTCTTCCATGTCGTGCAGCACCAGCACGATGCGGTATTGCGGGGGCAGTTCCAGCACGGCGGCGTGGACCATCTGGTGATCTTCGGCGTGGAGGGTCTGCTCCTCTGGGCTGGCGGTGGCGGAGGCAAGCAGGTCGGCCAGCTCCGCGTCATTCGGCATCAGGTCTTCGAGTGCCACGGATCGGCTGTAGGAATGGCGCTTGCGGCTGCGCCAGCAGCGGTTTCTGGCGGCCGTATAGAGCCAGACGGAGAGAGCGCGCGAGTCCTCAAGCTTGGCCAGGTGCGGGAGCGAACTGACGAGCACCTCCTGCATGGTGTCCTCGGCGTCTTCGCGGTGCCCGCACACCTTCATGCTGAAGGAAAAGACGGTGCCCTGCAGCAGCTTGAGCGCGGCCTGGACGCTGGCCGGATCGGCTTTCTGGAGCAAAGCAATGGCCTGATTCAGATCGGAACGCATGCGGATTGCGACTTGGTCCTTCGGAGACAGCTTCTCCTCCAGTCTAGAGCGAATTTCCCTTTGGCGAAGCCCGGTCCGGGTTCCGAAGGTGCTGTTATCCCCGGCGGAAACGTTCCGCCGGGGCTGTAACTTGGGATATACCCTGGGAAAATCCGCCCTCACGGGCATTTTCGCTCCCCATGGCGGCTGCCGCCTCCAGACGGGCACAGCTCTGTTCAGCGGCTCTCCTCTCAGGTTGCCTCAACTTTTCCAAAAAGCTGTGACCCGCGTCACGAAGGAGCCTCGGCGACATGCGCCGCACAGGCTGCCAAAAAAAGGAGCCCGCGCATGCGCGGGCTCCTGCAAAGACATCCACTGCTGTGTAAGATCAGGGTTTTTCGTTGCTGAGGGAGGGCGGAGCATCGGCCGGAGCCGCGCCCCAGGACTTGTTCGGCATGGGTCCCAGGTTGAAGTCCAGCGTGCCGCCCTTGCTGATGTCGCCAAACCAGATCCAGTTCTTTGCATGCGACTGTCCGTCCAGCTTCACACCCTGGATGTACTCGTTGGCCGTTGGATTGGGAGAGGATTCCACCGTGAAGGTCTTGCCGGAGTAAGGCGCGTGGAGGTGAATCACGACCCTGGAGAAGACCGGGCTCACCAGCTCGTAGGCCTGGCTTGCGGGATCGACCGAGTAGAAGCCCATCATGCTCATGACGGCCCAGGAAGACATTTCGCCCGCATCGTCATTGCCAGGAATGCCGTTGGGGTTGTCAGGATAGTTCTCGTTGAGGACGCGGCGGACGACGTGCTGGCTCATCCAGGGCTCGCCCGAGAAGTTGAACTCGAAGGGGGCTTCGAGGTCCGTTTCGTTGTAGGGGTTGTAGTACTGCGGATACCAACCCGGCTGCTTGTAGCTGAAGAAGTGCGTGAGGCGCTGGTTGAAGGTATCGCGGCCCATGGCGTGAATCACCCAGGCCAGATCGGCCGGGGCAAACCACTGGTAGTGCCAGCCCGAGCCTTCAATGAATCCATCACCCTTCTTCGGATTGAAAGGCGTGAGCCATTGCCCGTCAGCATTCTTCGGGCGGAACATGCGGTCCGCGGGATCGAAAACGTTGCGGTAATAGAGCGCGCGGTCGTAGAGCGTGCGGGCCGCGTCGTCCTTGCCCAGAGCCTTTGCCAGATCGTAGATCGAGGCATAGGCAATGGCGTCTTCCTGGATTTGCGAAACTGAGCCGTAACGGACCTTGTCGTTGGGCACGTAGTGAAGGGTGTTGATCCACTTCATGCCGAGCTGGCCCTGGTAGGAACTGCCGGGCGGCGGCTCCTGCGTGGCGTCCTTATACATGCCCTCCCAGCCGGCCTTCATGTCGAAGTTATGAATGCCGTCGAGCCAGGCCGTGGCAAGCACGATCGAGAGTGGGCTGCCGGCCATCACGTTGGTGTATTGGTTGACCTGGGGCCAGCGGCCAATCCATCCGCCCTGCTGGTACATGAGCACGATGGACTGCGCGATGTCAGCCATGCGCCTGGGCGCGATGAGCGCAACCAGCGGCATTTCGCTGCGGTAGATATCCCAGCCGGAGTAGTTGTCGTAAATGTTGTGCCCGGCTGCCACCTGGTGAATCTTGCCATCGAAGCCCACGTAGCGGCCATCCGCGTCGTTGAAGATGCTGGGGATGAGCAGGCTGTGGTAGAGCGCCGTGTAGAAGACGGTCTTCTGCTGCGGCGTGCCGCCGGTGACGTCGATCACGTTAAGCGCCTTGTCCCATGTACTTTCCGCCTGGTTGCGAAGCTGGGCGAAGCTCTTGCCGGCGGCCTCGGCCTGCAGGTTGCTCTGCGCGCCCTGCAGATCGACATAAGAAATGCCGATTTTGACGGTGACGGTCCTCGATTCGGCCCTAGACGGCCAGGAAACATAGGCGCCGATCTGCCTGTCGACATAGGTCTGGGTTGCTTCGCGGCTGCCTTCTGAGAGCTTGGCCGGGGCTCCGTCGCGATAGCCAGACCAGGTGCCATACTTGGCGAAAGGCTTGCTGAAATGCATCACGAAGTAGACTTTGTAGGGCCGGTTGCTTCCGCAGAAGGTGAGGTTGGTGACGTAGCCTTCCACCTCGTTGTCGCCAACCACGTGGACCTCGGCGCCTACAGCCTCATTGAGCGTATGGCTGATGGGCACAAGCAGATTGGCTGCCTTGCCGGCCGGAAAGACCAGCTTTGCCTCGCCCGTACGATCGGTCGCCGTCAGCGCGGCGTTGATGCCCCAGCGCAGCAGGTCCACATCGTAATAGCCGGGGATCGCTTTCTCCTGCTGGTGCGAGTAGGGCGATTCGAACTCGGCAACGTTGGTCTCAACGGGGCCTGTGGTGGGCTGGAAAAAGACTTCGCCGTCGTTCGAGCAGCCGACGCCGCTCATGTGCGTCATGCTGAAGCCCTGAATCAGCTTCTGGTAGTAGTGGTAGCCAAAGCCGTTGCTTTCGGTGTCGGGGCTGAGCTGGACCATGCCGAAAGGCATGGATGGTCCCGGGAAGAGGTTTTCGCTCGATCCCGGCCCGGTGCCGGTGCCGATCATGGGGTTGACGTACGCTGCGTTGCCGGTGGCGTTCTGCGCCAGGGCGCCTGCGGTCAAGGTGACGAAGCTCAGCGCGAGGACGGCTCCCCCGGCGCGGCGCCACCACGAGACCGATTGGTTATGAAGGTGAACACGGCTTAAAAAACCGCGCAACAACGAACGATTGCCTGCGTCCTGCATGGGCATCTCCTTGAGACGAGTACATTTCAAAATCGCGGGTGAACGGTGCAATTCTGGATGCTGAATTTGGCTGAAAAATAAAGCAAGGTAACGATACCACAAGCCATGCGAAATGCGCCCTCGCTCCCGCCGTCAGGCTCGAAAAAGTTCCTTCCTTGCGGAAATTTGCCGAGAGGACAACGCTTTGTAGCGAATTTGCTGGAGCACTCCCCGCCTTGGGTATTTCGCCCCGTTTTTCTCAATGCAATAGCGTCGCGAGAGCGTATAGCTCCAGGATGTACGCAGGGACACCAGCTTCAACAACCGCGCGAGCATGGAGCCTGTGATCTTCGTCACAGATCACAGGCAGGTCCGGCCGGGATGATAGATGGAGTTTCCTTATCCGCCGCTCCAGATCGATACAGCACGAACGAATGCTTCGGGAAGACGGGCCCCAGGGGTTATCGTCCGTTTCACGACCGGAGAAGGGCAGATGGCAAGCGCCTGCCGGCATTGACCGCCGTGCGGCGGCGCGCGGTCGATGAGTGAAACATCATATGGAGAGAATGACGAGTGCCTCAGACATCCAGCGAATATCCGGTCATCATTCAAGGCGGCATGGGAGCCGGCGTTTCCAGCTGGCAGCTCGCCCAGGCTGTATCGCGGCTCGGCCAGCTCGGCGTTGTTTCCGGAACAGCGCTGGATCACATCCTTGCGCGCCGGCTGCAGGATGGCGATCCCGGCGGGCACATGTTGCGCGGGCTGGAGGCATTTCCCTTCCCGGCCATGGCCGAGCGTATCTACAAGGAGTACTACATTCCCGGCGGCAAGGATCCGAAGGCGCCGTACCGTGCAACCGCGCTGCACACGAAGGACAATCCACGCGAGGTGGTGGAGCTGTGCATCGCAGGCAACTTTGTCGAGGTGTACCTGGCGCGCCAGGGGCATGAGAACCCGGTAGGCATCAACTATCTGGAGAAAATCCAGCTGGCGCACCTGCCGACCATCTACGGGGCCATGCTGGCCGGGGTGAACTACATCCTGATGGGCGCGGGGATTCCACTCAAGATTCCGGGCGTGCTCGACCGGCTGGCCGAGCATCTTCCGGTGGAGTACCCGTTGAATGTGATTGGTGCGCGCGAGGGCGAAAGCTACATGATGCGCTTTGATCCCTCAGAATATATGGATCGCCCGCTGCCGCCGCTCCAGCGGCCAAAGTTTCTGGCGATTGTCTCGTCCAACACGTTGGCCGTAACCATGCTCAAGAAGGCCAGCGGCAAGGTGGACGGCCTGATTATCGAAATGCAGAAGGCTGGGGGACACAATGCGCCGCCGCGCGGCAAGCTGCAACTTTCCGAGGCAGGAGAACCCATCTACGGGGAACGCGACGTGGTGAATATTGCCAAGCTGACCGAGCTGGGCGTGCCTTTCTGGCTGGCCGGCGGGTACGGTCACCCGGAAAAGCTGCAGGAAGCGCTGGCGCAGGGCGCCACCGGAGTGCAGGTGGGCACCGCGTTTGAGTTTGCCGTCGAGTCTGGCCTGCGCGCCGACTATAAAGCCGCATTGCTGGCCAAGGTGAAGGACGGACGCGCCAAAGTGTTTACCGATCCGCTGGCCTCCCCCACGGGCTTTCCCTTCAAGGTGGCCCGTCTGGAAGGCACGTGCTCGGAGCCGGCCGCGTTTGCGGCCCGGCCGCGCATTTGCGATGTGGGCGAGCTTCGCGAGGCCTACCGCACGCCGGAAGGCGAAGTCGGCTATCGCTGCGCTGCCGAGCCGGAGACGCTGTACGTCTCCAAGGGTGGAGACTCCGCCGAGGCCGAAGGGCGCAAATGCGTCTGCAATGCCCTCCTGGCAAACATCGGCCAGCCACAGTCAAGAAATGGCGGACGTGTGGAACTGGGGCTCGTGACGGCAGGAGATGAACTCAGCTCGATTGGACGCTTTCTGCCAGAGCACCAATCGTCCTACACCGCCGCCGATGTAATCGCAAAACTCCTGGAAGGCTGCGAGGCAGGCGCCGGAGCGAATTCTACGCAGGCTTCCTCAGAAACCGCATCAGTGTCTTGCGGTTGATGCGGTCAACCCACTGCAGGGCGGAAAAGTGACGCGTCCTGAATAAGAGGTTCTGCATGACCCGGCGGCTCGCTGAGCCGTGGAAATTCACCAGGTTCATTCCCGCCAGAAATGCCAAAAGCTGATGATCTTCCGCGCCCGGCATTCCTACGGAAGCTCCGCGGAAGATCGGGTTACTGCGAAACAGCAGGCGCTGGGCCTCGAAGAGCAGTGCTCTCGAATTGGTGCTCGGAGTGCCCGCGTAGTCGAAATAGGGGCCGTCCTGCACCCGAACACCGGGGAGAATGACGCCCTCGATGGCGATCTCCGCCTGGGCCGGAAGTTCAAGCCCGTTGGGTTGCGAACGGATCACTTCCACCGGTTGCTGCAGCAGGCCACCTGCAAGCTCCAACTCATCCATCCCGCCGGGGAAACCTGCAGCCGCGGCCATCAGGAGCGGCTCACTGACTCCGATGACAACGGCCATGGGCAACGGCTGCCCTGCGCGCTCGGCCCCTGCCATCTGCAGCGCCAGGTGGCTGCGTTGCGAAGTGCTCACCGTGGCCTGCCGCGGACCCAGCAACTGCATCCGATAGACCCCGACGTTACGCGCGCCGGTTTCCGGGTCGCGGGTAATGTTGAGGTGCCAGGTCCCGAGGTAGCGGCCGGCATCCCGATCGTGCCACTGCGGCACCGGGAGATCCAGCAGATTGACCGCGTCACCTTCGAGGATGTTCTCAAGCACAGGGCCGCTTTCGATCACGCGTGGAGGGATGGGATGGGCAATTCGCTTTCGAGCCTCGGCGAGAAAGGCTTCGCGGGGCATGTCAAAGCCCAGCCCCAGCGCCAGGCGGATCGCGCCGGGCGACCAGAGTCCATTGGCGAAGACACGGCTGCCGGGATAATCCTCGATATTTTCAAAGAGAATGGGCCGGCCGGCGGCGCGAGTCCGGCGGCCCAGATCGTACTGCCAGTGCACGGGTTCCGTGACTCGCACCAGATTTCCCCGATCGGTGAGGATCTGGATGAACTCCCGAAAGCCGGGTGCCGGGCGCCGGGCCGCCTGCGACGGCGGCATGGATTCGCTTTGCCAATCGGGCAATGCGGTCACGCGGATTCCGCCAGCACCGGTTCGGCAACAGGCAGTTCGGTCCTCGCTCCGATGCTGGTCTCACGGTGTTGCAATAACTCCGCCGCCCGCTTTGCAAAGTACGTAATGACGATGTCGGCACCGGCACGCCTCATGGCCATGAGCGCTTCCAGCATGATGGCATCCCGGTCCAGGCGGCCAAGACGTGCGGCCGCATCGATCATGGCGTACTCTCCACTCACGTTGTAAACGGCGAGCGGCATGGGGAACTTGCGGCGCGCCCGTGCCACGATATCCAGATAGAACAGGGCGGGCTTCACCATGATGATGTCCGCACCCTCCTCGATGTCGAGAGCAATTTCGCGCAACGCTTCTTCGGCATTTCCACAGTCCATCTGGTGGCTGCGTTTGTCACCGAACGAGAGCACGGAATTCGTCCCGTGCTTGAAGAATGGATCGAAGAGCTTCGAGGCGAATTTGGCCGAGTATCCCATGATGGCCGTCCGCTGAAATCCGTGCTGATCGAGCGCTTGCCGGATGGTGAGTACCTGCCCGTCCAGCATGGCGGCGGGAGCCACCATGTCACTGCCCGCTTCGGCGTGCGAAACGGCAACCTTGGCGAGCACTTCGAGCGATGCGTCATTGTCGAGATAACCATCTTTGAGAATGCCGCAATGCCCGCTGGTGGTGTATTCACAGGCGCACACGTCGGTCACAACGACCATATCCGGCACGGCCCGCTTGAGCGCGCGCACCGCTTCCTGCACGACGCCCCGCGGCGCATAGGCGTAGCTTGCCTGCTCGTTCTTGTCGGCCTGTTCGGGCACGCCGAAGAGAAGCACGGCCGGAATGCCAAGGTCGCGGGCCGACAAGGCCTCCTCGACCAGTTCATCGATCGAAAGATGATAGTTGCCCGGGAGAGCGCCAATCTCTTGCCGTACACGACGGCCCTGCACGGCAAAGAGAGGCAGAATGAAATCGCTGGCTGAGAGCCGGTTTTCTCGAACGAGTTCGCGCATGGCTTCGTTCTGGCGGAGCCTTCTCAGTCTGTGGAGTGGGAATCCCATAAGCCCTCCTTATCAGGCGTTGCGACGTGGGGCGGTCTCGGTGCGCGTTTTGCGCAAGTGGAATGGCAGTATCTTCCCGCTCGGCGTGGCGACGGGATCGGCTCGCGACACGCGTACCATCCCGGACTGGCGCCACATCTCAACACCGGATTGCGCCCAGGATTCGGGACTGTCTTCACCGCGCTGGAGAAGTTGCAGGAACGTGTTGAGCACTTCCTCGTCATCGATCCCATCCAAGCGGGGACTGATTCTAAGATGCAGTCTGGTGAATCCATCGGTGTCTTCCGCCTCGACTAATTGGTAGTCCGTGCTCTGCCCACCGAAGGTTTCCGGGAGATCCTTCTCAATGATGCGAAGGAAGTCGGTATCCACGAAGGTGACGCCTTCGCCAGTAAGCTTTTCATAACTGCGAATATGGCTCAGATGAGTATGGAAGCCCAATTCCCCATAAGGGCAGTCGCATGGTCCGGTCCACAGATCACCGAAATCACCCATGCCCACATTCAGCAGCAGTTTCGGCGACTCATGCAGCAGCGTAGTGAAGAGATAGGCATTGACCTCGGTTCCGAAATGAGGCACGGCTTCAGTCTGGGCGATGATGGCCGTAGTGTCCTGGTAAACATGGCAGTGGTCACTGGCAGGATGCCTTGCGGGACAGCCGGCGGCAATTACGCCGGCTTCGGAAATGCCATAGACGGGCACCGCCAAAGCACCCGTCGACTCGATTTCGTTCTTCTTATGGGGCGTGAGCGGTTCGCCCGTCAGCAGGAACTTTGCGCCCTTCAGGTTGAGATTTGCCTCGGCCGCGGCAATGCACACCCGTACGGCCGAGGCCGCAAAAGTGTAAATGACACAGTGCTGGTGGTCGTTGAGCATCTGCGCCGCCCACTCTGCGACGCGGCGGGCATCGTTGAGGCTGGTGTACTGCGGTTCGGCCAGCGGCACTCCGCTCAGCTGGTGAACGGCAAAGATGGTTTTGGTTCCCCAGCGTTTTTCCCAGTTCACCTGCACCTGGTCTTCGGCCACCTGCGAAAACCAGCGCTGCACAGGGTTGCCAATATGCGCAAAACGCAGACTGGAATTGATGCCAGGCGCTCCCGGAAAGACCGGAAACCAGTTGGCCACCGGAGCATCCAGGCATCCATGGCTGGCCAGCAGGAAGGCATCGTACAACGACCGCTGGTGTAGGTAGTCAAAATCAATGCGGATGCGAGTACCGGCGCTTCGCGTTGCGCCGCTGCGCACTTCGTAGGCGCAGGCGAGAAAGGGATTATCGAACATTCCTTCGGCGCACTGAAAACTCAGCCCCTTGCGGCGGACCGGCGACTTGCCCTTGAACTCATCGACGGTGAAGTAGACGCCGTCGCGCTGCAAAGTGTGCAAAGCGGCCTCAAGGCCATCCTGCTCGACCCACTTTTTCAGGTCGTTCCACTCGATCCCGGCGGCCTGCAGCAGCGGCAGGTAGGGGCTCTTTGGGTATTGGAAGACGCCGCGCTCGACAAAACGCAGAAAATTTCCTTCCCGATCC
This sequence comes from Acidobacteriota bacterium, assembly GCA_021791875.1. Lineage (GTDB taxonomy): Bacteria > Acidobacteriota > Terriglobia > Terriglobales > Acidobacteriaceae > Acidobacterium. Next base: position 21,062 of record JAJYVU010000021.1, read on the forward strand.
GCAATCCGTTGCGAGAGCAGGGACCGCGCCAGAGCGAGGGCTTCGGCGGAATCCATCCGAGCGTTCGCAAACTTCCGCAAACCGCCAACGAACCGCAGGTACTTGCGCACCTTCCCACCTCGCGTACAGAAGGAAGCACCGGCTTATCATGCTCCTGGCGAAATGGCCGGCCCTATTTCGCCTGTCTGGGCCGGATCGTTCCCGCAGCATCCAAGCGCTGCGGCGTGACCGGCCAACTTAACAGTAGATGCGCTCCGAAGGCAGATCGGATGGTAGGGGTTCGCAAGCAATTTCGAACTGACCCAACAGTGAGCGACCGGGCTATGAACCCATGCGGCTCACAGGGAAAACACGCGCTTCCCTGCCGTGAGCGTGTATTGCTTTCCCTTCCACACGAAGCGTCCATCGAGTCCGCGGGGCAACGTGATGACTGCGGACGGTTTCGGCTGGCTCCTATCGAGCTCCACAGTCACCAGCCCTCGCGGAGTGGGCATCGTGGCGCTCAAGTGTTTCAACTGTCCGGGATGGGGCTCGATGCGAACGCTGCGGAAGCCTGGGGATGCAGGGCGGATGCCCGCCACCGTCGCCAGCAGATCATAATTCGGATGCGCGCTCCAGGCATGCGAATCCGACCGGCTTGGCGGAGGCATTTCAGCCCATGTAGTGAGCCCCTCGGCGAGCATCTCCTTCCATGGCCCAAGCGTATCGAGGTAACGATCACCGAGCCCTGCATGAACCATCGCCCGCGCCACGTAAAAGCGGAAATAATAGGACGCGAGGGAGATTCCGGGCGGAACGTTGGATGCGGAAAAACCGGGGTTGTTCGCGGACAGAATCGTATTCATCACGCGTTTTTGATCGCGCTTTGGAATCGCGTCGAGCCAGACGCCAAACGCGTTTGCCTGCTGGCTGAAGTGATTCTTCTCAGGAGTGTCGGCAAGAAGGCCGTATTTCGCGCTCCAGCAATGCCTCCTGACCGCACCGGAGATGAAGTCCGCCTGCTCCGCGTCCAGTTTTGCCAATGCATCGAGGCCAAGCGCCGTCTCCAGAGCCGACGCGTATCGGAGCGCCTCCACGAATTGAAGGCTGAGAACGGCGGAATCTCCATTCGCATCCTGCGGCGGTATTCCGTTCGCGAAGTCATTCGACCAGTCCACGAATGGCCACCACGAAAGCCTCCCCAAGAGGCCGTTCCGATTCTGCTTCTCCGCAAACCAGCTCAGCGTGCTGCGCACCAGCGGCAACTGGCTACGCACAAACTCCGGGTCGTCGTTGTACATCCAGAAGTCGTGCACCATGCCAATCCAGAAAAGCGAAAACCCGGGAATCGCCTGGAATACAGAGGTGGGATAACGGCTCAACGTGATGCCCTCGGAGATGGCCGAGTTGTGAAAGGCCTGGATCGCCTGCCGCGCAAGCCGGTCATCGCCTGTCATCGCATACGAAATGAGAGATTGCACACGCGTGTCGCCGATGTATTGCAGGCGCTCCCAGTAGGGCGTGTCCATGTACGTGTCGTGCGCGCACAGCCGCGCCGTGCGATAGCCGACCTCCATGATGGAGGAAAGCACGGGGTCGCCAGCTTCGAACTTTGCCGTTTTCACAAACGGATACGCCGTAAACCAGGCCCGAAGTCCGTCAAGGTCGAGAGCCTCCTCACCGGTTTTGAGGTCCAGCTGCAAATAGCGCCATGTTCTCCAATCCAGCGGCGAGAAGGTGCGCTGCGAGCCTCCATCCGGAGCAATCAGGTCGTAGAGGCCCTCGATATGTTTGTTCCTGATATCGTTACGATTCCCTTTGCGTCCTTCGGCGTCGTAAAGCGCCTCTGCGTAGGTCAGCTTGATCTCGGCTCCGCGCCCCCGGCTGAACACGAGTTCGGGATATGCGGTGGTGAGATGACCAACATCGAGCAGGATGGTCGCTTCCTGATTCGCCGGGATGGTCAGCTTTCCTTCAGGAAAACTCCCGTGAGATGAGAGCCCGAGTAAGCGGACCACTCGCCCGACGGATTCTTCTTTTCTCTCCATCCGCGGCAGCGCATCGGGAATCAACTGCCAGTCCGTCTGCGCAGACCTCACGCCGTAGTTCGATGCGCGCCCAATGACGACTGCATTTTGCCAACCGTCATCCGCGCTGGCCGCGGCCTTCGGGTCATCCCACTCCCATCGAAAGAGCTTTGCGTTCAGCTTTTCCGGCGCCGAGGCGACATAGTAAAAGTGCTGGGGGAATACAGGCATGGCAAGCGCCGACAATCCCTTCTCAACAGCCACGCTCCATGATTCCTCTGAATGAATATCGACCGGGTTTTCCGGGTCGCCGTCGATCAGGAATCCAATGCGATCCGTGATTTGACGCACGGGGGCATGGCCTGCGAAGTTCCACACCGTGGCCGCAATCAGATTCTTGCCCTCGTGAAGCAGCGGCGCAATGTCGCAGGTCGTGTACTTCCAGTGCTGAATATCGCTATGCGAAGGTCCGCGGCCTGCGTGCCTGCCATTGACCTTGAGGAGATACCCGTTATCCGCCGACACATAGATCACGAATCGCGAGGGCTTGGCGTTGAGTTCAAACTCCTTTCGAAAATGGAGAATGCATTGCTCTTTGGCGGGGGCTTCGGCGCTTGTGATCCAATCCGCTTTCCAGATCCGCGAAGCCGCTGCACTCGATGGAGCAGGCCCGCCATAGAGCGCGTTGCCCCCGGCGCCGTTCGCCGCGCGGTGCTGAACGGACGGATCAGCACCAGCGGCGGTGACGGCCTTCTGCGACGCTTCCGCCGCGTGACAAATCGGCGCCCCGGCGGCTACCGCCAGCAGAGCGGAGCCGCTCGTGAGGAATTTCCGTCGCGATGGCCCCTTGGCAGGTTGCTTCGTCACACGACTCATGCGTTGCCTTTCTCCGGCATCAAACGGCTATACCGGCGATCCGTGACGCGGTGACAAGCCGCTTAGCGGCTTGTCACCACGTACTTCCCTTGCCCGGTGATCACCACCACGGCACGCTTGCCACCTTCGGCCGGCGTGCTTGCCATCGGCTTTCCATTCACCATCACGGTGGCGCTGGCAACCGGAACAGGAACAGAGACTCGCGCTTCGATACCCGAGGGCAGATCGATGGTGGTTACGTAACCGTTATCCTTACGAATGGAGACGTCCAGCATTCCATGAGGCGTCGGCTCACCGCCCCTGGCCCACTTCAGACCGATCAGGTCAGGGCGAATATCAACCCTGGCGAAGCCACCGGCTGTCGGCTGAATTCCCAGGATCTGCGTCATCAGCCACGGCGTCACACCGCTCGACCATCCGTGAGAGAGACTGACGCGGTAGCCGGACATGTTGTCTGCCTGCAACGACTCATGGAAGTAGAAGCCCTTGTACCAGCTGGGATCGTAGCCCTCCCAGAAGCTGGTCGCACCCTCCTGCACCATGCCGCCCCAATACTGGCGAATCCAGTTGAGCGCAGCCTTGCGGTGGCCCATCTTCGCCATCGCGCTGACCACATAGAAGTTGTAATAGGGAGTGATGATGTACGGGTTGTACTTTACATGACCGACATCAGACAGTGAGTTATGCCAGATAGCGGCGTATTGATCCTTGTTTGCCATGCCTGATAACACCGCATAAGCATTGGGCTGCCAGCGATTTCCAAACGAGCCCTGCGAATCCAGCATGTACTGCTGCGCCGCGGCTTTGAGTGCATCGGCCTTCTCTTCCATCCGCTCGGCATTCTTCTCGTCATGGAGAATATTCAGCAGGTAGGCGCCGTCCTTGAACGCAGCATAATACTCAAACTGAGTCGCCATGCGGGTCTGCGCGTCATAGCTGTTCATCTCCGGCGACCAGTCGACAAACGGCCAGGCATGCGACAGATCCGAGAAGAGGTTCTGGCTGTTCAGGTCCTTTTCCATGTATTCGAGCAACTGCACGAGCCGCGTGTGCACGCTCTCCAATTGCTTCATCGAACCGGTGTGCAGGTAATACTGCGTTTCGCCAGTCACCCAGAACGCGGAGTATCCCGGAATCCCGTTCACATGCTGATCGACCGGCGCAGGGCCGATCAGCCGGTTCAGCGTGTCCTGCATAAGGAAGTGATCGCCGAAGACATCATCGATGGTGCGACCGCTGACGTCGAGATCGCCCATCCAGCGATTGCGATCGCGCTTCGGCGCATCCCAGATGTCGTCCTGCATGCAGAGATGCGCAGTGTACGCGCCGATGGTCCACATCTTGTTCAGTTCCGGATCCGACGATTCAAACGAGCCCTGGTACTTCACCGGATAGGCAATTCCATCGAGGCGAATCGTGCGGAAGCGCGTGTCGCGCCCGCCAAGGAACCGCACAATTGCATAGCGAAACGCGCTCTTTGGCCCATATGCCGTTCCGTGCGGCGGCAGATATACCGGATCGATTCCGAGATAGGGGCTGTCGAGGGCTTCGGCTTCCGACTCGCCGTACTGTACTGTCACCTTGGCGGGGGCATCGGAGTCCGACTGCAGTTCCAGCCGCCCCGTCACTTCGCGGCCAAAATCCAGCAGCACCTGCGGCGAGTTGTGGAAGGAAACATGTTCCTTCGGAAGCGTCACGGTAAGTTGCTCGCCGGGTGTAGAGCCGGTGAGCGCCTGCGCGTTCCTGATGGAGCCAACGCCGGCGTAGACATTTCTGACACTCATGGCATGCAGCGAGTAATGCGCGAGGAAAGGCGAGATGCCGTCGTAACCCGGCCAGGCGTACATGCCGGCGTCGGCGTTGGCCTGAAACAAATCGATCGAGCTCTCAATGCCGCCCAGATCATCCACGCTGCTCCAGCCCGCGGCATTGAAATCCGCATTCTGCCAGCCTGCCGGAGGAGTCTGCGTTGTGGACTTCCACGCGCCGTCGCTCATCAGCAACGGCGGTGCCTGCAGCCCGCGAGCTGCCGGAACAATCATCGCAGCCAGCACTTGTCCGCGCTGCAGATGGCGGCTGATCGAGTCGCCGGCTTCATTGCCTGCGCCCGGGCCGCGCAATGCCTCGATGGCCAGCACATTCCTGCCCGTGTGCAGGGCTCCCGTCACGTCGCATTCGTAAACGCGAATGCCCATGGGGAAATTCAGGTTGAGCTGATAGTGGCCTACTTCTTTTCCATTGACGTAAATCTCCGCCTGCCGCGGCCCGGCCAGATACAGCGTGGCGTGGGCCGGTACACTGCTCAACTGAAAGGTGCGGCGGAAATAATGCGGAATTAGATGAGCGTTACGTGCCCGCTGCGGCGCTTCCTCTTTCGTCCAGATGTATTGCTCCGGCAGAGGCTTGTGTAGCGCCGATTCCAGTTCCGACGCCTTCAGGTTCCGCGCCGGATCGAGCTGCGCATCCGGAATCTTCGTCGGCCCGTTTGCCGGATTCCCCATCTGTGCTGCCGCCAAAGCACCCGTCACCAGGAAAGCCACAATTGATACAACCCCTGCTACACGTCGCATCCATTCACCTCATCTCTTCCGTAAGAATAGCCAACACCTGCAAAGATCGAGCCGGGAATCAGGAGACCCCGGCTCAAGTCCACTAAAATATCGTCTTGAGTGCAAACTCCAGAATTCTCGGATCGCCGGCACTCGTCACCTGACCATAGCTGGCATCTCCCAGACTCGTATCCACGGCTTCAAAATTGGGACGATTGGCAACGTTAAATGCTTCAGCGCGGAATTGCATACGCAGCCGGCGGTAGAGTGGCCAGGATTTATAAAGCGCCACATTGAACGAGGTATAGCCCGGCCCGCGGATCACGCCGTTCCCCGCATCACCAAAGAATCCGTACTCGGGGGCGGCGAATGCCTTCGTATTGAACCATTCGTCCAGTTTTCCAACTTTCGAGTACGGCAGGACCTCATTGGGGCGAATCGCCAGTCCACTCGTGCTCGTGGAAAGCCCCGGGCTCATGGCAAATCCACTCTGGTGCAGAGCCAGTCCAGCGAAGGTCCAGTGGCCCAGCGCGCCCCGTACCATCCGGCTTCGCCGATCGAATAAGGGGATGTTATAGACCCAGGTAGCTGTAAAGTCATTCGTGAAATCATACGAAGGAGGACCATACTCAGCATGAAAGTTACGGGGATTCTGAGCCGGTGTACTCTGCGAACCTGCCGACCCCGCCGTATGAGAGCCGATGGTTGCAAGCACCTTCCCATAGGTATAGGCGAGGGTCAATTGCAGGTTGCTCGTTCTGTATTGAAGGGAGGTTTGCAGCGAATTGTAATTTGACGAGCCCTCGTCGTACTCGTTGTTCATTGTGCTGTAGCCTTTGTAGGGGCGCGTATAGTCCGGCGAGGCCAGTCCCGTGTTGATGCATGGATCAAAGTTGTAATGACTGGAAGGAGATTGTCCCGGCGCCAGGCAACCACTTGTGCTTGGCTGCGACACAGGCAACGGGAAATTGAAGTCGTATCCCCCCTGGAAGGTTGTCAGGTGGCGTCCCAGGCTTCCTCCATAAGCAATCGTGGCAATCATATTAGGAATGATCTGATGCTCTATCGAGAGGCTGTAGGTCTGTATCTGGGACGGCACGAAGTGCAACGGAACATTCGTGAGCGTCTGGGTCGTTGGAGCTGCGGCAGTACCGGCCGAACCGTTGCTCAGCAAGCTATTCAAAACGTTTGCGCTCTGATTGTAGGGAGGATTCTGGCCGAACGCGTCATAGACCTGCTCAAGCGGAATCCGCGAATATCCGATCCCGTATCCCCCGCGGATGGATGTTGTCCCCTTTCCGAATAGATTGTAAGCAAAGCCCACTCTTGGAGCGAAGTTCGTTTTGCTCGCGATAAAGAAACCGCTCGGAACGCCGTTCTTACCGGCGAACTCCAATCCATTCAGCAGGTCGGCGACTGATCCAGAGGCTGTAAGCGGCTGATTCTGGCTATTCACATTCAGGGTTCCATTCACATTCACGACCGGAGCATTGCTGGGGTTATACAACGCTGGATTGAATGTGGTCACTTGATCGCCGCTGGCTGTATCAGGCGAAAAATATACCCAGCGCATTCCCAGGTTGAGCGTCAGGTTCCGTTGAACATTCCAATCGTCTTGAATATAAGCAGCTCCCTGGCGGTAATGGAAACTTCCGAGTTTCTGTGAACTTGCTTGGCTGTATGTGCTGTCCAGGCCCAGGAGAAAATCTGCCGCGGGATCTCCCGTATGAACTCCGGAAAAGGTGAACGAACCCTGGGGGTTGGTGAATACGTTCTGCCGCTTGATCCCGAACATATAAAAAAGCCCGCCCAGGATCACCTGCTTTCCGTGCACCCAACTGACGTCATCCTGGATGACCCCTTCTCCATCTGAAGCGGTGATGGGCTCGGAGCCAACACCAAAACCAGTCCAGCCGGACGAAATGGAAACATTTGGCATGCGGCCTAAACTAGGCGCGTGCGGGAAGGCCTGGATGATTGAGACGCCGGCGGGAAGAGTTCCGCCGGTCAGAGTGTTGATTCGGGGCTTGTCGTAGGTTTCGCCGATGGTTGCCGTGTTCATCAGGTTCGGTGTAACGTTCGACGTCCACCGGATCATCCCATTGAAGCCGGTTGTATAGTACGAGTCCGTGGATGTGTTGTAAGGGCTTCCACCCCAGGCGTCGTAGGGAAATCCATTTTTCACCTGCTCGTACATAACGCGGCCCATCAGCGTATTGCTCGAATTAATGTCATAGTCGAGTCGATCGACATAGTCGATCTCGCTCGTAGTCAGAGAACCCTGGTTCACATAATTGAGAAACCCAGCGCCAGGATTGTTTGGTTGCGGCATGTACGTTTTGATCAGGGCGACGGCAACCGGATCAAAACAGGCTGGGTTCAGAGTTGTCGGTCCGGTAATGCAGTTTGTCTTCCCTTCCGAAGCCAGCAGAGCCTGACTATGCGCATCCAGCGCCAGCGCCCCGGAAGCGGGCAGCGTCGGGCTGTTGGCGAAATTTCCGTTCCTCATCGCGTCTGTGAAGACCGCCCCGCGCGATACTTGCCCGGCTGTGATTGAGTACCACTGATTGGAGGCAAAGAAAAAGAACTTGTGCGTGCGATGAGTATTGTAGAGACCCGGAATCATGACAGGACCGCCGAGGGTATAACCGAAAATGTTCTGATGCAGCGCTTGCGTGGACGTCGAGAAGTAGTTGTTGGCGTCAAAAGCATTATTGCGCAGGTAGTCCCATGCATCGCCGTGAAAAGCTCTTGTTCCGGACTTGGTTTGCACTATGATCTGTCCGGATCCCGCAAAACCATACTGAGCACCGTAATTATCCTTCAGAACGCTAAACTGAGAGATCGCGTCCACAATCGGAAGAATATTGATGTTGCTAAGGTTCCCTGAGTTCATGTCGTACATGCCGTCTATCGTGTAGGTCGTGTACTCCGTCGATTGTCCGTTCACGATGAGGGTCGTGCCGCCGAGAAGTCCTCCTCCCGTCAGTGAGTCTGCCCCTCTGGTGCTGCTGACCCCCGGAATGGAGATGGCGAGAGTTTGAAAATTCCTCCCATTGAGCATTAGATTTTTAATCTGTTTACTGCTGATCGTCCCGCCGTTCTCCGATGTCTCCGTGTTGATTTGCAGAGCATTTGCCGACACAACGACGCTCGAAGATACCTGGCCGATCTTCAGGGTGACGTTATTGGCGAGTCGTTGGCCAGGATTGATGTGCAAATTCTTGACCAGCGAAGTCTGAAACCCCTTTTCCGTGACCTGCACCGTGAAGTCACCGGCTGCGAGTCCCTCGGCGGAGTAGAACCCTTCTCCGTTTGTCTTGAACGTTCGCGCTACACCCGTTTCCTGATTGGTGATTGTGACGGCCGCGCCCGAGACAGCCGCGCCCGTGCTGTCGGTCACTGTCCCGCTGATCGCGCCTGTGCTCGCTTGTGCGAGGGCTTGAGTCGCTGTCAGGATGAGGCCCATCGCAACACACATGAAAATCCAAGCCAGCTTGCTCGCCCGCATAGAGAACCTCCTAAATCATTTGTCCTGTATTGAAAAACTTTATGCGCCGAAACCTACTAGCATGAACAGGAGGATGTCAAGCGTCCACTATTTTTACTTTGCACACCAGCTCTAGGCCATACCAATCACCCCCTCTTCCGCCTTTTATAGACCCACTATTTACGACTGGTTTATTTGTGAAGTAGTAATGGACAGCGCTCAAAGATCACTTCACCGCTATGGGCCTGAAAACACAAAATGAATCGCGATCCCAGAGATGAAGTTTTGGCGTCTTCAAATGGCTGAAACAGCACTCAGCTTTGATTTATTACACCCATATTGCGATCATGGACCTTTAGGTTCTCTTTAAAAAGTGTTTCCTCTGACACTTGGCCGGTTGCTTCTCCTGGGAAGCGCCTATGGGAGACCGCGACCTTCTCCGCCCATGCGAGCCGCATTTGGGAATCAAGGCGAGGAGATAACCACACGATTAGCTCAGAGAACTGATCGACTAGGGATTTCAAAAAGGAAAGAAGTTGCTTTTCGATAGAGCTTACGATGTGCCGCTGTTTTTCCCGCAGTCAGACCGTCGGGGATTCGGCGCGTCTGCTAACAAAGTTTGGTAATCGCTCATGTCGACGCATGGAAAGGAACCTCGATGAATTTCCGTCACAAGCCACCGCTCGCGGTTCTGTCGCTGCCTTTTGTCCTCACCGGACCAGCATTCTCGCAAACCTCCGCACCCGGGCAAAGTAGGAGATATTTTCTCCGGGGCGGTTTTGAGAATCCTCCGGAGAGTGCGCGCGGGCTACCCTGGCAGTCGGAGGCGGACAGGAAATCCACACCAGGCCGCCGCAAGGGAGCCGCCGTCGACACGGGATTCAGCGCGGCGTGTAGGGGTTGGGTGTTGCCACCGAACCATGGCTGCCATTCAGTTGCGCGCAGATCTTGAATTGCTTTTGCGCCTGGTCGTGCAGTCCTTCGCGCCAGTAGATGCGCCCCAGCTCAAAGTGCAGGCCGGCGGCCTTGGGAGCGAGCGCAATCGCAACTTCGAGTTGATGCTGTGCCTGCGGCAGGTCCTTCTGCGTTTGATAAATTCGCGCCAGCTCCTCGCGAATCTTCGGGTTGCGAGGCGCGAGGTGGACTGCCGTCTTTAAATAGGGCAACGCCTGCCTCGTGTGGCCGCTGTTAATCAGCGCCGTGCCCATGTTCAGGAACGGTTGGGGATCATTCGGCGCCGCACCTTCCCATTGGATGGCAGTCTGGAATGCCTGTTTCGCCTTCGCCATCTCGTTCATCCCCTGCCAGCAGAGGCCGAGATTGTTTTCCGCGGTCACATCGTCCGGACGAAGCGCGAGCGTCCGCTGGAAGCTTGTGATGGCCTGCTGGAAGTGATTTTCGCTGTATTGGGCGCGACCCAGCAGATACCAGTCATCCGGATTGTTCTGGTCTTCGGATGCAACCACGCTAAACCATTTGGCTGCGTCGGTGTAATCGGCCAACAGGACATAATCGGATGCGACGATGCGCAGATCATTGACTCCGGGAAACCGCGTGCGGGCGCCGGACGTGAACTCGGCAAGGGATTTTCGCGGATGTTGCTCACGGAAGTAAACATAGCCGAGCAAAAAATGCGCATCCGCCGAGGTGGGCTCACTATGCAAGACCTGCTGCAATAGAGTCTGGGCCTGTTGAAGCTTGCCCGATACAGCCAGCGCGCGGGCCTGCTCAAGCGCGTCCCCATTGCCCTGAGCTGCCTGCTGGCAAAATGCGCTCGCGGAGCAGAGCTGGAGGCAAAGCAGAAGCGCGCCGAAGCTGATCATCGAGAATGACCTGCGCATTTGCCTTTCGCGCTTTTCAGAACTTCGCACCGCAGATTTCACTTGTCCAGCGACTCGCATATGAGATCGATTACCTGGGATCTTGTGATGGTTTTGCCGGGCCGAGCCGGCGGATCATTCCGCGACCTTGCTGCACGGTCACTATGCAGTCTACCGGCGGCGGCTTGAGGGATTCAATTTGTCCGTCCGGCCAGTGGACCTCGATCTCATCGATGTGGGCGGCGTCGCCGAGTCCAAAGTGGACGCGCGGGTCGCTCGACGATGCAAAGCTGCCGCCGCTGAGGACATCTCCGCGCTGCCGCACCCCTCCGGCAGTGACGAATACCGTAGCTCCGACAGCATCCCTCGGGCACTTTGGACCGCCGATAAGCTGAAACTTGATCCAATGATGATGATCGGGATTCACGTTGCGCAGCAGCGCGGGAGGGCCGTCGAGATTGTTGATGATGACATCGATCTTGCCGCTGTTAAACAGGTCTCCAAACGCCGCCCCGCGGCCTGTGAACACCTCTGCCAGACCCGTGCCTTCCGTCGCCGGCATCACTTCAAAGGTCCCGTGATGCAAGTTACGAAACAGGAGCGGCCGCTGCGCATAGCTGGTGCCCCACTTGTGCTGATCGACCTGAGGATAGACATGCCCGTTGACCATCAACAGATCTTTCCATCCGTCATTGTCAAAATCGATAAAGCCAATGCCCCAGCCCAGAAACGGGATCGTTGGCTTGGCAATTCCGGCCTGCTTGCTCACATCGGTGAAAAACAGCGAGCCGTCGTTGCGGTACAAGACTGAGTAATCGTCGGAAAAATCCGTGACGGCGATGTCGAGTCTTCCATTGTTGAGATAATCGCCGACGGCAATGCCCATGGCGGCAATTTCTCGCCCATCTCCATTCACAGCGAATCCGGATTGATAGCTGTAATCCTCGAAGGTTCCATTGCCCTTGTTTCGATAGAGATAATTCGGAGTCGAGTCATCGGCAACCAGCAGATCCGGTTTGCCGCTCCCATCCAGATCCACAAAAAGCGAGGTCAGCCCATAATATCGTGGCGCGTCGTACACACCGGCACTGCGGCTGACGTCGGTAAAGGTGCCGTCTCCATTGTTGCGAAAGAGATGGTCGTGCGCGCCGAGCAGGCCCCTGGGGCCGCAAAATACGCTTACATTGCGAAATCGGCAGGTATTGGAAACCACCTCGTCAGAGCCCACCGCGGGCTGATGCTTGAGGTCATAGTGCACGTACCCGGGCACAAACAGGTCGAGCAGCCCGTCGCCGTTGTAGTCGCCCCAGGTCGCACCCGTCGACCAGTTGCCGAGCGCCACGCCGGCCTTCTCGCCGATATCGGTGAAGGTACCGTCGTGGTTGTTCTTGTACAAACGGTTCTTGCCGAAGTTCGTCACGTACATGTCCGGCCAGCCGTCGTTGTCGAAGTCCCCCACCGCAACCCCGAATCCCCAGCGCTCGTTCAGCACGCCCGCCTTCTCGGCCACGTCAGTAAACGTGCCGTCGCGATTATTGTGAAACAGCGCGGCCCGCGGCGCCGGCTCTTTGCCGTCCATCGCCTTGTAGGTCGATCCGTTCACCATGTAGATGTCGAGCCACCCGTCGTTGTCGTAGTCGATCAGGCCCACGCCCGAGCCCACGACTTCAATGATGAATTTCTTCTGCGGCGAGCCCATGTGATGCGTCCAATGGGCAAGGCCCGCTTGCTGTGTCATATTCCTGAAGATGATGGGGCCGTTTTTTACAAATCCACCAGCCGTGATGGGCCTGTGCTCGGCATCATAAATTGCCTTATGAACACCTCCGGTGGCGCTGCCCCCACCCATTCCGCTCTGCTGCGCAAGCCCTGGAATGGTGGACAGGTCAACGCCTGCTCCCATCAGGGATGCGAGAAAGCTCATCGTAAATATGCGACGGTTCACTTCAAACGCTCCGCGATATCTTGCTGCATCAGGGCTGAATCAGGTTGAATGCGTGCGTTGCCTGCCCTGTCGCCGTTCGCAGTCGGCGGCAATTTACCTATGCTTCGGATAATGCGCCGCTGGGGAACACGCACCCTATTCCTGTACCTTCCCCTTTGTTGTCCGAGGCGACGTGTGATTCGCGTAGAGGCGCAACCCGAACGTGGACGAAGTGCAGGATTCATTCGCAACGTCCCCCCCATCCATCGCCCGCCTCAGTGCGCGGCACTCTTCAGCTTGAGCTCCTCGCTCACCTGATTCGAAAGTGCCTGGCTCTTCTCCTGCTGCAATTTTGCGTAGATGTTCATTTGCCGCCGCACCTGGTCCGTCTGACCTTCGGCGCGATAAGCCGACGCCAGATAAAAATGAATCATCGGCTCGTTGGGGTTGCTCTTCTCGGCCATGAGCAGGTCTGGAAGCGCTTCCCTGGCTTGATTCAACTGGATCAGCGCCCGGGCCCGGTCCACGTGCGCCTGCATCAGATCAGGACACTCGCGAATCGAGCGATTGAGCTCTTTCAATGCGCTCTGCAGCGCGCCGTTTGCCTGCAGAATGGCGTTGCCAAGTTTCCATCGCGCCTGGCAATCCCCGGGCGCCAGCGACAGCACTTTGTGAAATTCTGCCTGCGCGGACTGCCACTTCCCCATCAGCCAATAGACGTTCGCCAGTCGCTGATGCGTTCCCGGATCCTGCGGAGCGAGATCGACAGCTTTCTTGAAAAGGACCATCGCGCCGCCGTAATTGTGCATACCCTGATCGATCTCTCCGGCAACCTCGTCGGCGACAAAGGAGTTCGGATTGATCTCCCTGACCTTGCCCAGGGCTTCCTCTGACAACCGCAGGTAGGTCTCGCCAAGCAGATACCACGCCTGCTGGTCGCGCGGCTTGATCGCGAGATACGCGCGCAGGTGACTGATCGCCTGTTGACTTTTGCCTAAATTCAGCAACACATGCGAGAGACTGAGTTGAGCGTCTGCATTCGAAGGATCGGCGTGGACGGCCCGCTGCAGCCACGGCTCGGCCCTGGTGTTTTCTCCCAGTTCGAAGTACGCCAGGCCAAGCATGATGACCGACGTCGTCATGTGGGGATTGATCTCAAGGCCGCGCGCGAGCACGGGCGCCGCCGCCGCGTAATTCCGCTGGTTGAAGAGAAGCATTCCCAGGTTGTTATAAGCCGGCGCAAGCCCGGGATCGATGCGAATCATGGCGCGGTATTTTGCGGTCGCGGTTTCGAGATCTCCGCTCTGTTGCGCGGCAACGGCCTGCGAATACAGTTGCTGTACCTGCGGCGAGACCCCACCCGACGAACTCTGCGCGGAGGCAGGCGCCACCGCCGCGGAGAAAAGACACACACTGAACGCAATCGTTGCAATCTTGCGGTGAAAAGAAGACATCGTGTTCACTCTGCAACAAAATTACTCCACCTTCCCCACAAAGCGGAAGACAGAAAACCGGCATGCGACGCGGCTTGTTTCCGCAGCGCATGCCGGGCGAATGTTGCGGGGGAGGATGCGAGATCCTCCCCCGGGTTTAGCTCACCATTGTATTCGGAACTGACCCTCACCTTGACGGTTACTGTTCTGCTGGCCCTGGTTGATGACCTGGCCGAAGGTACCGTCGCTGATGTTGGTATCAGGTCCGTTGAATTGCGTTCGGTTGAGCACGTTGAAGTAATCGACCTCAAGAATACCCTCGACACCGTGTCCGAAGAAGAAGTGCTTGCGCACGTTCACATCCTCGTTGTAGAAGGGGGGATTCTTGAGTCCCCAGTAGGTACGATACGAGTTACCCAGTGTATACAGCGGCGCCGCCGTAAAGGCATTTGCCGGGAACATCTGTGCCGAAGAACGGTGTCCGGTGAAGTACTCGTTTGCCACTGAGTAGCTCGCCGTCGACAGAGGCACGCTGGTGTTCCGGTTCGGACGTTCTCCGCCACCATTCGGGTAGGGGAAGCTCAGGTTCTGGTAAACACCGGTTGGTGTGCCGGCCTGTTCGGTGATAATGAAGCCCACCTGCCATCCACCCAGAGCCTGCCCGGTAAGGCCCCTGTTGTTAAAGAAGCGCTTTCCGGGACCGATCGGAAGCTGGTAGGTACCGCTGAGGTTGAAGACTCGCGGCGGATTTCCGCTCGTCGGAGACCACTCCAGTTTCTGATCGTACTTGTTGAGGGCATTTCCGATAAAGCTTGTGAATCCACTGCTTGTATTGTTGTATTCGCTTGCTAAGACGTAGTTTGCGAGGAACGCCAAACCCTGCGAGAAGCGCTTCTGCACGCTGACCTGGAAGCTGTTGTAGAAGGACGTGCCGTCTCCTTCAAAGTTGTTGAAGATATATCCGTACTGCGGATACGGAACCAGTGCCTGGGCAACCGTTGCCGAGTTTCCCCACTGGCTGACGAACTGCGGATAGGGTGCTGTGAATCCGGCTGCCTGAGCCGAACCATCCGCAAAGCTCAGGCCGAGCTTGCTTCCGAGAGCGAAGTACTTCGGGTTGAGCTGGTTGATGGAGTTGAGCTGGCTGGGAAGGTGAATATCACGATTCGCCACCCAGGCCACCGTCAGGAACATACTCGCCGGCAGCTGCCGCTGGTAGTTGATATTCCACTGCTGGCTGTAAGGAGCATAGTTGTCTTTCCTGCTGAAGGCATCCACCTGCGGGCCACCCACGCCCAGTCCGGGATTGAAAGGCGTCGGCCCCGGATTCGGCATGATATGGGTGTCCCAGCTTCCATAAGCAGAGATGTTGGTTCCGGTAGATTGCTGCGTATAGGAACCGACCAGCAGGTTGCCATAATTCACAGCCACCTTATTGGTTCCATATTCGTAGGCTCCGCCGTCCAGGAAGGCCAGACTGTATCCTCCCTGAATCACAGACTTGTTGCTGATCTGATAGGAGAAGCCGATACGTGGACCAAAATGCTTCCAGTTGATAGGAGCACGGTTATATCCCGAGCAGCCGGTGCAGTTGCCGAATTTCGACACCGCACCAAGAAGACCGGTCGCTGCAGGATTGGGAATATGGGGATCGAAGAAGACAATGTTGTTGTGTACTTCGGTGAAGGGCACCATGATATCCCAGCGAACGCCCAGGTTCAGTGTCAGCCGTGGATTCAGTTTGATGTTGTCCTGTAAATAAGGCGAGAAGGCCATGTTACGAAGCTTGAGTTCCTGGGAATTGCTCCGGTTGGCTTCGTCGGGCAGACCCAGCAGGTAGCTGGCGAATGCACTTCCTTCCGAGCCGAAGTTGGGGCTGTTCGGATCCGACGTCTCCTTCTGGCTGAAGGCGAAGTGGCCGCCGGCAGTCTGTTCTTCGTTGTCGTCCTGGAAGCTCCGCCGGAATTCCCAGCCGATGTTGAAGGTATTCCGACCTTTGGTCCACAACCAGTTGTTGCTGATAGCGACACCGAGCTTGCGGTTGATCGACCGCAACCATGCACCGCTGGTGCCCCAGCTGGTAGGCGCATGCTGGCCGTCAAAGGTGATGTTGGGTGGAATCACACCGTCCGTGATCGCAGGGAAGCTGTACTTGGTCTGGTTGTACTGATCGTTGATTTCACCGATCCATCCAGCACCCAGCGTCATCACCAGGTTCGGTGAAATGGTGTTGGTGTAGTTCAGAAGAAAGACCGTACCGAGAGCCGGATCATACTTCATGCTGTTGAGCGGATTCGGCGCAATCACCATGGGGCTGTAGTCGAAGCTGTAGTTGCTGTAGCTGTTCCGCCATTCACTCCATTCAATGCTCTGTTTAGGAGTCAGCACCTGATCGATGGTGAAGCCCCAGACATTCTGAATGTTCGGATTGCTGAAGGGGGCATAGCTCCTGTTGGAATCCAGTCCGCCGATACCGCTGCCGGGCCGGTTGGGCAATGGCAGGTACTGCAGCAGAATCTTGGAGGTAGGACTGATCAGGTTGGGCGGAATGACGTTGAGCCGGCCACCGTAGTCAAACTGCTGTCCGGTATACGGGTTATAGATCGGAATCAGTTTTCCTGTGCTGCCGTCTACAAAATCACTGAAGTCACCGGTGCGCTCCCGTGCCGTGGGCACGGTGGATACTCCGGTGTTTTCATTATTCTGCCGGAACCATTCCTGGCTGTAATGGAAGAAGGTCTTATTGCGCCCATTATAGAGTTTGGGAATGATGACAGGACCACCGACGGTAAAGCCCCAGTTGTTCTCGTGATCCGGTGGCGGCTTGGGAGACCCGCCCCATGCCGGACCGTTGAAGAAACCTACCGAGTCAAAAAGGCTGTTGCGGTTGATCTCAAACAGATCGCCGTGGAACTTGTTGGTACCAGTTGCGGTCTGGTAGCTCAATGCACCTTGCCCGAGCCCGTATTGCGCCTCGAAGGTCGACTGCTGGACGCGCATCTCCTGGACAAGTTCAAAGGGCGGATCGAAGTTGGTGGTATAGCCTTCTGTTTCAGGCTGCGGAGCCGGAATACCGTTGAAGAGGATTTCCTGTTCGAAATCGACACCGCCATCCACACGGTGTGAAAAGGTGCTACCTGTATCACCGGCAGCGGTGAACTGCAGTGAGTCGATCTGGCGGCCGCGGCCGGAGACCTCCACAGGCAGAGATTCCACCACGGACGGGTCGATCGTGGTGCCAAGCTGCGGCTGCGTCGTATTCAACGCAATCGAGCTGCTCGTCACCTGGACCGTCTGTGTCGTCGAGCCAGTCACCAGCTTGAAGTTAATCGTCGCCGTGGTACTGACTTCCACCAGGACATCCGACTGCTTCACCGTCTGAAACCCCGCGGCGGTCACCGAAACGGTGTAGTGGCCTGGAATCAGGCCTGTCGCCGAATAGGTGCCGGCGCTGCTGGACACTGTTCGTGTAACAACACCAGTGGAGTCGTTTGTAATTGTGACGTGAGCCCCCGGGACGACAGCTCCCGTCGGGTCAACGATAGTTCCGGTAATACCCGCCACGGCCTGCGCAAACAGTAAATTGGCGGACGATACCAAAAATGCGAGTGTTATCGCAATCAGGAAGAGGCGCGCGGTAAAGATCCCGCTCGTGCCTCCGCGAATTGCGGCGCGTCTCAGCTCCATTATGGTCCCCTTTTTCAAGTGGTAACAACGTCTTCTGATTCCCGCTCCGCTGGTGAAATCGAGGATCAGGCACACACTGCCCGCCTGCTTGAGCCGCGCACACTGCCTCCAACAGTGCGGATGTACGGCGCATGCCTGTTCTGCGCATCAGTTATTCAAATCACCATTCGGGCGGACTTTTGCCTGAGTCACACGATAAGCAACCGTGAAACTGGTAGCGTTATCAGTGCGAGCCACATTAAAGCACAGGTCTATGGTTGTCAATATTTATTTTTTCCACCTGAAGTTTGCCCCCGCGGTGGGGCTCAAGGTCGCCGTATCGGCCTGAGATGGAAGGAGTTTCGCCGTCAGCGATTACGTAAGAAAAGCGGCTGTTTACCAATAAATAAAGGGGTCTGAGAAGCTGCCGGGAGACGCTTCCAACCGTCCCCCCGCGCAAAGTCTGGGCTGCTGAAGGTGCGGTCTCCGCACCCGGAGAGCGCGGATTCCTGACGAGTTCGCAAGTGGCTGGAGCCGCGCCGTTTATGGGAACGCTATCGGAACAGCCGTCCCCATCCAAAATTCGCCGCGCCGGGAGCAGACCCTCATCCGCAAGAATAATGAGGATGTGACGGAGCGTGCGAATGGCACAAAGGCTCTGCTGAAATGGCAGGCACCCATCGACTCGATCCGATTGGTTCTCACGAATCATACAGCCCACTCCTAGTGTTCTGTCACGGAAATGCGTGACCAGAGTCTAGCCAGCTTCTGGAAGATTGAATCTGCTGTGGCAGTCCAGGCGAAGGGACGGGAGTTGCGGTTGTATTGTTGCACGAACTCCTCCATGCGTCGGATCAGTTCGCGGACACTCCGGAAGCTGTCTCTGCGAATGGCCTGTTGTGTAATCAGGCCGAACCATCGTTCAACCTGGTTGAGCCAGGAGGAATAGGTCGGGGTGTAATGAACGTGGAAGCGGGGTCGCTGGGCGAGCCATGTCCGCACCTTGCTGTGCGTTGTCGACGATCAGGTGCACATCCAATTGGGCCGGAACGGCACTGTCGATGCGTTTGAGGAAAGCCAGGAATTCCTGATGCCGATGTCGAGGCTTGCATTCGGTCAATACGGTTCCAGTGGCGATATCGAGAGCGGCGAACAAAGTGGTGGTGCCGTGGCGCACATAGTCATGCGTCATTCCCTCCACGTAGCCCAATCCCATCGGCAACACAGGTTGGGTCCGGCTCAAAGCCTGAATCTGGGACTTCTCGTCGACGGCCAGAACGATGGCGTGGTCCGGAGGGTTCAGGTACAGTCCAACAATGTCGCGCACCTTTTCGACAAAGAATGGATCGTTGGAGAGCTTGAAGGTCTTGCTGCGATGCGGCTGTAAGGCAAACGGCTGAAAGACACGGTGCACCGTCGACTTTGAGAGGCGATTGGCCTGCGCTGCCTGGCGAACGCTTCAATGGGTTCGGGCAGGCGGCTTGCTCTTCAGCGTACGCCGCAGGAGCGATGCCACCTTCTCATCGGAGATGCTGCGCGGGCGCCCCGGCCGCAGCTCATCGTAAAGCCCTTGAAGGCGATGCTCGACAAAGCGCTGCCGACTTCAAGTCCGGGGGGCATTTCGTTCCGTGGCAGGGAAGCAGAATCAACGGGCGTTCGCGCACAGCTCGATTCATGCCAGCTTGTATAGCTTGCCGGGGGAGGATATTGTCCTTCTCTACCCGCAGATTCCGCGGAGCTTGGCTCCCGTGCTGATGGCCCGGCTGCGTCAAGCCTGCTTCATGGGCGCTTACCGAAAGCGGACAACTAATCTCCCAGTTTTGTGTCATTGCAGAAAATATCCAGAGCGAGAAGTAGCGTTGCTCATTATGTGACTGTTACTGTTACGACTGTGCTGGACGTAATCTGCCCTGTGCCCGCATCGGTTCCCTTGACAGTAAACGTGTAGGTGCCTGCGGTGGTGCCGGCGACTGTGCCGCCTCCACCCCCGCCTCCGGAGCCACCGCCGCATCCTATCAGCGAGAGGAAAACACAGAGGACCACCACACCCAGCAGGGTGCGCCAACTGCGCTTGCGGGCGGGAATGCCGAAGAGTAGCAGGCAGGCCAGGAGCGCTCCTCCGCCGCCGAACAAGGCCTTTCTCAGCATGGGATGAGCCGTGGCAGTGGAAGATGCCGTGCTGTTGATCGTCAGCGTTGCCGTAGCGGCGGTGCTTCCCGTGATGTTGACCGACGAAGGCAGGGTGCAGGTGGGCGGATCAGTACCGCCAGCAACCGACGACGTGAGCGCGCAGGTGAGGTTGACCTGCCCGGTAAAGCCGCCGGACGGCGCGATCTGAATGGTGGAGGTGTTGCCTGTAACAGCGCCTGGAGCAATGGTCAGGT
Organism: Acidobacteriota bacterium; assembly: GCA_021791875.1. Classification (GTDB taxonomy): domain Bacteria; phylum Acidobacteriota; class Terriglobia; order Terriglobales; family Acidobacteriaceae; genus Acidobacterium. Next base: position 41,210 of record JAJYVU010000021.1, read on the forward strand.
TTCCGCTGTTCGTGAGTGAGAAAGATGGATCGGACTGCACGGTGAATGTGGTGGTGGTGGAGGCGGTGATGCTCGCATTGTTTTCGTCGGTCGCAGTAATCCTGAGAGTATATGTGCCAAGGGATGTAGAAGGGGAGGTATCAATCGGCACGAATCCGCCTGAGGCTGAGTTTCCGGAAATTGTTGCCGAGCCGGGACCACAGGTCGGGGGACTGGTCGGATTGGCCATGGAGGTGCTTACGGAGCAAGTGATGCTCAGATTGCCGATGTAGCCATTCACAGGTGTGACCGTATAGGAAACCTGGCCCGGCATTGACGGGGGGATGGGCGGAGGTGAAGTGGCTGAAATCGTAATACCGGCGTTTGCGGGAATGGCGTTTACAGTCAGGTTGAAGCTAGTTTGTGCGGTAATTGTGCCGGTCTGGTCTGTTCCAGTGACTGTTATGGGGTAGGTGCCCGGAGTGGAGCCATAAAGGGTTGCGAGTGAGAGGGTCGTGCTGATTGCCGTGGTGCCAGTGACATTGATGTAGCTTGTGTAGCAGGACCCGTCAGGGTATGCATTGCAGGATAGAGTCACAAGACTCTGAAAGCCTCCGGATGGTGTGAGTGTAATGGTGACTTGCCCTGTCTGGCCAGCGGTTACGGTAACATTGCCACTGTTTGTGAGGGTGAAACTGCCTACGCCCGCCGTGTTGTCTACGGTTGTTGTTCCACTGGAGGATGTGTAGTTAGCATCGCCACCGTAGGTGGCGGTGATGACATTGGAGCCGGAGGCGAACTGCGATGTTGCGGCAGAGCCGGTGGCGGTGAGAACGGTGTAATAGGTTCCACCTGTTTGCTGGGTGGTAGTGGTGAAGCTGCTGGTGGTGAAGAGGGTCTTGCCGCCCGTGCTGACGGTGACGGTTCCGGTAGGTGCGCTGCCCACGTTTGACGGGGTAGTTACCTGGACCTGAACACTGATGGGACTGGTGGTATTGAAGGTGGAAGGTGACGCGGTAACGGTTGTGGTGGTGGCAGCCGGGACTACCGTGACCGACTGTGCGGTGCTAGTGCTGGCGTTGAAACTGGCGTCGCCCGAGTATGTAGCAGTGATGCTTTGCGAGCCGGTGGGCAGAGTGGCGGGAGTTGCGAGCGCGGGGTAGGATGCGAGGTTTCCGCCGCCGACGTTGGCGGTGCCGATGGAGGCGGCGCCGCTTTGAAATGTGACGGTGCCAGTGGCCACGCCCTGCGTGTTGCTGCCCTCGGCAGTGCCGGTAATCTGTACGTTCAAAAAGACAGCAGAGCCGTAGGGAATGCTGTTGAGGTTTGTAATGGCTGCGCCGGTCTGTGGATTTTCAGCATTGACAGTAAGTGTCGTGGTGCTGGCTTCCGGCGTGATAGTGACGCTGATGGGAGACGAAGTGCTGGAGGCGTTGCTGGTGTCGCCGCTGTAGCGCGCCGATACCGTATAACTGCCGCCCGGCAGGCCGTTATAAGTTGCCGTACCGGAGCCGCTGGTTAAAGGAATGGTGAACTGGCCGTTATTTTGTGGGCCACTGGCAGTCCCACCCGTGGTTTGATTGGCGGTGTCAATGATCCCGACGATTCCTGTGGCCGATGAGGGATTGACGCCGACGCTGAAGCTGAGAGAGGTTCCGTGCACGGCAGTGAGCGGCGCGGTCGATCCATTGATGTTCAGCGTGGTGGAAGTGGAAGACAGCGAGACGCTGTTCCAGTCGTTGACGAGGGCCGCGATATTGACGCTCCCCAGGCCGCTGGCCAGGTCGTAGCCGGTGGTTGCGTTGTATCCAGTGAGGAAGTTGTTTGCGCCGCAGTCCGGTGAGCCGGTCTGGCAATACACGGAGTTATTGCCCGTGGTGACATCGTGAAAATCCGAACTGTACTTCGATTGAGCCAATTGATAGAGGACGACATTTGCGTTTCCCAGACGCGAGCCCGTTTTCTGTTCTACGAGCGCGAGGATGCCGGCGAAGGCCGGCGCCGCGGCAGAGGTTCCGCCTACGCCGTCGAAGACAGCACCGCTGGAAAAAGTGCCGTTCGTGTTCTGGCAGTCGGTATAGATCTGGCTGGTAACGCCGTCGGCGACATTGTCGGAGCAAACCACCCAGGTGGCTCTATAGAGGCCGTTGCCAGCCAGCAGCGATACATCGGGGAGGTCGCGCGCGCCGTCCGCGGGAGTCAGGGAAAGCTGATATGCGGGTTTGGGGTAGACCTGGCTCACACCTCCGCTTCCCGCAATAATGTTGGTCTGGCTGTTGATACCTGTGTATGCCTCGTTGCTGCTGTAGTCTGTGTTCGGGAATGTCGAGTCATTCCATGGCTCTTCGGGAATGTATCCTTTGGCTGTCCGGTAGTAGGGCGGGGACCCGATGGTGGAGCCGTCGACATACTGGGAGAAGGAAGTGGGAAGAACGTCATAGTCCGTTCCTCCGACGGCGATATCCCAGGGTGTGGATGCAAAGCCGCTGACCGCGAAGCCGCCGGTCGCCTCGGTCTCGGTAGCGAAGTTATCGCAGCCCGCCGAACCGTTGTCGCCCGTGCTGACGGTGACGGAGATGCCCTGCGCCGCTGCCTGTTCCATCAGGGCATTGATCATCTCATTGCCGGTTGTGCCTAACTGGGCCTCGCATAGACCGAAACTGATGCTGAGAATGCTGACCGTGTTGTCGTTGATGGCGCGCTGCACGGCGTTGAAAACACCGGACGATAGATTGGTATTAGCCGATGTGTAGAAGTAAATTTTGGCCTGAGGCGCAAGACCTCCTGCGATTTCGTTATCGAGCAGGGCCTCGATTTCGTCTCCATTCAGACCGGGATCGGTGCCATCGACGACCACCGTGGGGAGGTTGGCCGAGGTGGTGGTTTCTCCCAGGAATGCTGTCCTGTAATTCTCCACATCCTGCATGGTGATGTTGGAATCCCCGACAATCCCGATGTCGACTCCGGCTCCGGCATAAGTTGTGCCCGAGGTGTAGCTGGGATTCAGATTGCTGTTCGGGGAGTCATAGATGGTCGCGGCATCGGCCGGATCGACAAACAGGTAGGGGATATCGTTGGCCCCGAAGAGCGTGAACTGAGGCTGGATGGAATGGGTTAGAGAGTCGTATCGTCCACGGGGGCCAAACTGGAGCATGGGTTTGGGATGGAAGTCATTCAATGGCGCGAGGCCCGCAACGACCGGAGCCAGCGCGGTGGGAATTTGAGGGTTGGTAAGGTTGGCGTAATAAGTTTTTCCCTCAACGGCAAAGGCATGGATGCTGGTATGAAAAGCGCTCTGAATCTGGCCGAAATCGCCGGAGAACTGGATCATGTCGTGTGATGAGGGTACGGCCACGATGTGGAATCCCTTGCCTCTCAGCCATGACTCCACCGTTTGCAGATCACTCTCGCTCACCCCAAAGTGCGCGCCGAACTGAACGGGCGTTAGCCATTGGTGATATCTCGCGGAGGAGGGATTTTGTACGTCCTGAAGATACTGCGTGAGCGCCTGCTGCTGCGCGGTGCTCGGCTTGAGCAGAAGCATCAGCCGCCCTGTTGGCTCCGAGGCTGGAGCCTGTCCACGATCGAATCTGGCCTGCGCCAGGGGCGAAACGTTACCCTTCAGCGTAATGAGATCGCTGTCGTTCACCTGCGAGACGATTCGGTTTGCGGGTTGAATCGTGGGTGTTGCTTGCGAATAAGCGGTGGGCAGCACTACACCTATAAAACATGCAAGCATCACACCTAAATAGGGCCGGATCATCGTCTTCCTGCGATCTTTACAATGTTTCCTCTTCAGGCAGAGCGAACCTAGGGAGAAATTGACTGTAATGATAGGCTTCTACTCAACAACTTCACAACTTCATTTTTACTTTGATTGTCCTTTCATTGCACATGCTCAACTCAAAAAGAGCTGACCAAACGAAGCTGGATGCATCGTGTATTGCCCCAGTCTACCGATGCCATTGTTAGCTATTCAGTGATTGCCTAAAGCAGCCACAAACAGCGGGTTGCTTCATGCTGTCACATTGCAGATATTGGATACCGGATAGGCCAGGATATTACCCATTGAATCAAGATTGACATGACAAAATCAGCGACTCTGAATGAATCGCCATCTTCTCAAAGTGAAGCCCCCTTAGCATGAAAGTGTAGTTCTACGGGTTTCATAGTCTGCCACTGCGGCGCATAAGCCGCTCAGCAGATCCGGACCGACGAACTTATCGCGTCCCATGCAATAGTGGGGTTAACTGATCGCAAATCAGTCCACGCGTATGGCGCTTTGCTGGATTTCTGAAAACGGTTGCGAACTGTATATCACTGGATACTGCCCCGCTTCTCAGTACAAATAATTATCTACCTCTATCAGTGACGTGGGACCACCGACGAGCGTGAACGGCACGGCTTTCCGATGCAGCACACGATGAGCCGGACTCTACAGATTCGTATCCGACGTGCGAACGCCTTTCTGCAATGCCTTCTGGAAAAATCGCGCGCTTGCCTGGCCATAGCACTCCTTTCCGTTGCTCTCCCTGCGATCGAATCTATCCACCTCTCGGATACCGAACGAGAGATGACGTATTTTCCTGAAGCGCTCTTCGCCGAGCCGGGAGCTGTGCAACGACGCGGTTTCTTCCCAGCCGTTGACCATGAGCAGTGAATTGAAGACCGCTCTTTCAACCTGCCTGAAGAACGTGCTCTGAAGGCCGTCTTCATCGTAAGCCGGGCCACCGCGCCGCTCACTTCTGGAGGGTCGATTCGCTATGAATCTTTTCTCATACTTCTGCGACACTCGGCCCGCGGTCCCGCACGGCGTAAAATACGGGCGGTCACTTATTTACTGACATTTCCGCCTTGGAAAGAAGGATATTCGTGCACAAGACCATCGACGCCCATGAGCGCAAACCTACTCTCAATATCGCGGCTCTGGTTGCCATCTTCATCGTCGTCGCTCTCTTCTTCGGCAGTTCCTCCGCTCTTTCCTGGTACGTGAACGCTCTCTGGTTCAAAGCACTCGGCTATGGCCGCGTCTTCTGGAAGAGTTGGAGCCTGGAGTGGGGATCCTTCGCCTTCTTCTTTGTCATCAGCTTCCTCGTCCTCTACGGCTGGTTCCTCACGCTCTGGCGTATGCATCAGGCAGATCTCCCCCATGACCGCGAGGTAATGATCGGCCAGCAGAGCATGAAGCTCCCCGTCCGCCGCGCCCTGCGCATCGCCGGAGTCGCCGCCTCGTTCGCCCTCGCCGCCATCGCCGGAAGCGCCATGATGGCAAACTGGCCCACCCTTGCGCTCTGGTTCAACGCTCCCCACGCCGCCGCGCCGCTCGATCCCATCTTCCATCGCCCCCTCAACTTCTATCTCTTCACCCTGCCAGCCTGGCAGCTTCTTGCCGGCTGGCTCATGATGCTCGCCGTCGTAGCCTGCATCGGCGCAACAGGCTTCCTCCTCCTCTCCAGCAGCACCCGGGCCGCCACCCAGGGACGCACCAGCTTCAGCTTCGCCTTGCCGTGGCGGGGACTCTCGCTCTCCTTCGCCTTCCTCCTGCTCATCCTCGCCGTTCAGGTGTATTTGAACCGTTTTGACACGCTGCTCGGTACCCACACCATCTTCAGCGGCGTCAACTACACCGATGCGCATGTCAAGATCACCGGCATGCTGATCGTCGCCATCGCTCTCATCTTCGGTGCTTGTGTCGCCGCATTCAATGCCTTTGCTGCCCCGCGCGCCAGCCGCCTGGTGCTGGCCATTTTTCCCGCCCTGGCCTGCTTCTTCATCGTTCAAGTCATCGCCTGGTACGTCAGCAGCTTCATCGTCAAGCCAAATCAGCTCAATAAGGAACTTCCCTACATCGCCCAAAACATCCAGTGGACCCGCCGCGCCTGGGACCTCGACCGCATTACCCGCCAGCACTTCCCCGCCGAAACCACCCCTGACGCCGCCGACCCCGACAACAACCAGGGCACGATCGAGAACATACGTCTCTGGGATTGGCGCGCCCTCCAGAGCACCCTCCGCCAGATCCAGGAGATCCGCACCTACTACGACTTTCCTGACATCGACATCGACCGCTACAAAATCAACGGCGATCTTCGCGAAGTCATGATTGCCCCGCGCGAACTCAACCTCAACAAGCTCCCGGAGAGCAGCCGCAACTGGATCAACGAGAAGCTCATCTATACCCACGGCTACGGCATCACCATGAATCCCGTCAACGGATTCACCCCCGAAGGCCTGCCCAACCTCTACCTCAAAGACATGCCGGTTGACAGCACCGTACCCGGCCTCAAAGTCACGCGCCCGGAAATCTACTACGGCGAGCTCACCAATACCGACGTCTACGTCAACACCCGCCAGCGGGAGTTCAACTACCCGCAGGGCCAGGCCAATAACTTCAATAACTACGACGGTACCGGCGGCATCGTTCTCGGCGGCATGATGCGCCGCATCCTGATATCAGCCGATCGCGGCGACCTCTGGAAGGTCCCCTTCAGCGACGACATCACCGCGCAGAGCCGCCTGCTGATGCGCCGCAACATCCTCGCCCGCGTCCACGCCCTCGCACCCTTCCTCACCTGGGATTCGGACCCCTACATCGTCCTTGGCGACAATGGCCATCTCTACTGGATGCTCGACGGCTTCACCTCCTCGAACAGCTATCCCGATTCCGCCCACTATCCCCTCGGCGACGGCAACATCAATTACCTCCGCAACAGCGTCAAGGCGGTCATCGATGCCTACAACGGCACCACCACCTTTTACGTCTTCGATCAGCACGACCCCATCATCAACGCCTGGCGTCGCCTCTTCCCCTCGCTCTTCCGCAATGCCTCTGCCATGCCGCCCGATCTACGCCGCCATATCCGCTATCCCGAACTCCTGCTCGCCGAGCAGGCTCAGGTCTACGGCCTCTACCACATGAGCGATCCGCAAACGTTCTACAACCGCGAAGACCTCTGGACCGTCGCCTCGGAGCTGACGACCAGCAGTGAGGGAAACCAGCAAACCCAGACCATGGAGCCGAACTATGTCCTCATGAAGCTCCCCGGCTCCAAACACGTTGAATTCGTCTCAATCCTCCCCTTCACCCCCGCCAACCGCAACAATCTCATTGGCTGGATCGCCGGCCGCAGCGACGGCGCCAATTACGGTAACGCCGTCGTCTATGACTTTCCTAAGACCAAGCTCGTCGACGGTCCCATGCAGATCGAGGCCCGCATCGACCAGAACGCCGCCCTCTCCGGCCAGCTAACCCTCTGGAACCAGCAGGGCTCCCACGTCGTCCGTGGCGCCCTCCTCGTCATTCCCTGCGGCAAGGCGCTGCTCTACGCCGAACCCATTTATCTCCAGGCTCAGCAAAGCCCCATGCCGGAGCTGCGTCTCGTCGTCCTCGCCCTTCAGGATCGCCTCGCCTATGGGCCGGACTTTCAGACCGCTCTCAACGCCCTCTTCAATGGCCAGCCCTCCTCGCTCTCTCAGTCCACCGCCGGTTCCTCCAGCCAGAACGCGCCCATAACCGGCCCTGCTCCTGCCAGTTCAAAGATCACCGGGAAGAGCAGCGCCCTCGTCAGAACCGCCGCTCAGGACCTCGCCGATTACCAGAGCCTCACCGCCCAGGGCAAACTAGCCCAGGCCGGCCAAAAACTCGAAGACTTGAAAAAGAAACTCGCACAGTTACAAGACGCCTCGCAGTAGAAAGGACCACATCCGCACTCTTGGTGAGCGGCTCAGCTGCTGACCCTGCAACTTGCTAGTCCCACGTCCCGTTCTGGTGGTAATCTTCTTCACTGCCGCGCTCCTTTATCTTTTGCGCCTCTGAGCGCGTCGATAATTTGGGAGCTTAGCCCGCATTTCTCACAGGTGCTGATTCCGGTGCGTGATTAGGGACGTGTTTTCGTTTGCCGGTGCTTTTTGAGCAGTAGCGAGGGCCAGATAGTGTGTTGAGGCCGAGCGGAGGAGGTTTTGCGAGGG
>JAJYVU010000022.1 GCA_021791875.1 Acidobacteriota bacterium
CCACCCTCTACTATCCGGCCCCATGCTCAGATGGGAAAGCAGCCCCAGCCTTTCGCTCCGCGAGCAATGCTAGAGCGTACCCAGTACGGGGTCAAGGAATATAGACTCATGGGCTGTCTATCCATCGGCTTTACAACCCGATGACTGTAGCCCACGCCCTTCGGCACGGTTTTTAAACAAATCCGTGTAAAGCGCATCTCAGCCCCCGCGCACAACTCAAAAAAAAATTGAAAATTGCGAGCGCCTTATATCGCCTCAACCTTCCAGCCGAACGTGCCACGCGAACCGCACCCCCTGAGAACGTGCGCGCGCCGCGTCCGGTTGCGCGAACCGTTGCGCGTGGGATGGTCAGCGCTTCCGCCCGCTGGCCGGGTGTGGGAGCAGCCCGGCAGACGGTCACGCCGGGGATCACAACCGGCCATCAGCAGCGCCGCATTTTGTGTCGTTGTTTGTGTCGTAACTGTGCCATCCCTGCCGGTGTCGGGCCATGTCCGGCAGTGTCACTCAGGCACACACAAAAGGCAGTGAACGTGCGCAAAACGCGCATGAACACTGCCTCTCAGTGTCACTTAGTATCGTCTGGTATCTTTCCGTCAGACTTTACTCTCTGAATTCGCAACGAGGAGGTCAGCGGTTCGATCCCGCTTAGCTCCACCAAAATCCCCTCAAATCCCAGCCATTCTTACATCTTCACCACCGTCGCGCCCGCCTCCAGCGTCACCATCACCGGCTCTTTCCGCCCGACAAACTCCACGCGCACCCGCCTGCCGGCTGCTGGTCTCCCATTCTCATCGGCCCGTACCGTCAACTTCCGCTCCGCATCCCGCCACGCGCACAGCAGCCGCGTAAACTCGCCCTCCCGGTACCGAAAGCTCTCGCCGTCATCCTCGTACACCGCAAATTCCCCATCCGCACCCGGATACACCCTCAGCGTCAGCGGCTCATCCACCGGCTCTTCCGTCCACTGCTTCACTGGCCCCAGCGGAACCACCGCGCCCGCCTTCACATACAGCGGAATCGTCTCCAGGTCCACCTCCCGCGTCACTTCCCTGCCGCCGTCCAGCTGCTCACCGGTCCAAAAGTCCCACCACTCGCCCTCCGGCAGATACACCCTCCGCTGCCGCGCCCCCTTCTCCAGCACCGGAGCCACCAGGAACGCATCGCCCCACAGATACTCGTCATCCCGCAGCAGTGCATTCCTGTCTCCGGGATACGCAAACCACAGCGCCCTCATCATCGGCAGCCCCGTCCGATGCGTCTGCTCCACCGTCGAATACACATACGGCAGCATCCGGTAGCGCAGTTCCAGGTACTTCCGGCAAATCACCTCCACCTGCGCATCGTGCAACTCCGCCTCCGGGGGCCATCCCGGACCCAGCCGTTCCGCGCCCTCCAGCGGTCCCGGCTTCCCCGTATCCCATCCCCACGGCAGCCGCAGCTTCCACGCCTGCCCATGCGACCGGAACAGCGGGCAGAACGCGCTGAATTGAAACCATCGCAGATACAATTCCGGAGTCAGCTCCAGCGTCGGCGTAAATCCGCCCGTGTCCGTGCCCCAGTACGGCACTCCGCTCAGCCCCGTGTTGATCCCGTTCCGAACCTGCGCCGCCAGCGTCTTCCATGTCGAAGTCACATCGCCGGACCACAGCCACCCATACCGCTGCAAGCCCGCATAGCCGTTGCGGTTCAGCGCAAACGGCCGCCGCTTCGGATGCACCGTCAGCGGACCCTCCCAATACATCTTGTTACGGTCCAGCCGGTTGTACACCGAGAGTCGGTCGCCCTCATCGGCCCACCAGCCGTCCACGCCCACGGCCTCCACGGGCAAATGCTCTTTCCAGTAGCTCACCGCATCACCGGGCTCGCGCGCCGTCGGCCCCGTGTCGTGAATCGTCCCGTGGAAATCCCCCGGCGGCACCACGTGCAGCACCACCTTGAAGTGCTCCGCGTGAAATTCCCCAAACATCGCCTTCGGATTCGGAAACACATCCTCGTTAAAGGTGAACGACCCATGCCCTGTATTCCATCCCGATGGGCAAAATCCCGTACCCAGATAGATCAGCGTGTCGCACGGCAGTTTCTTCTCGCGGAAGCTCCGCGCAATTCCCAGTACTTCTTCCTTGCTCGCCAGCGTCCGGTGCGACTGCTGATACCCCAGCGCCCAGCGCGGCGGTAAATGCGGAAATCCCGTCAGCTCCGCATATCCGCGCAGTATTTCCCGCGGCTCATCGCCCACTATCAAATACACGTTGCGCGTCGAGGTCGCTTCCACCGGCCAGAAGACTCCCCGCTCGCCCCGCAAATCCATCACGCCGGAGGGCTGCCCGATCAGCAGCCCCCATCCCGACGCGCTCACCAGCCACGGAATCGGCAGCCGCGCCCCATCCGTATCCAGGTTCGGCGTTCCCTCGCCGTTGTGCATCCGGTAGCGCGCGCCGCGCAAGTCAAACGTCGGCAGTCCCTCGCCCATCCCGAACACCGGCCCGTCCGCAATCCCAAACCGCACCGCCGTGCTGTCGTCGTCGAACTGAATCTGCTGCCGGAATTTCCCGCCCGGCTTCGTCACCGTCACCCGCAGCGGATTCTCCTCCACCGCTATCCGGTACTTCCCCCATGCCATCTCTTTCACGACCGGGTCCAGCTGGCTCTCCAGCGCCACCGCATACGGATGCGCCACCACGCCCAGCTCTTCTTCGCTTGCCCACGCATTCACCGGCGCAATGCCAATCCGCAGCACATTGGCGCTGATCGACGTCAGGTCCAGGTCCAGCAGTCCGGGCTTTCCTGTCAGGCGCGGCAGCACGCCCGCTCCTGCCACCCGGCACGTCAGCAGAACCTGCGCCGCTCCTGCGCCCATCCCGCCCAATACAGCTCTGCGCGAAACCTTCGTCGCCATCTCGGCCTCCTCTCAGCTTGTGTGCAGGGCCTCTCCGCGATGCACGGCTCAGTGCGCCATCTCGTCCTTCAGCACATAGCGGTGGCTTGCCTTCCGCCTCTGCGTATTCTCCTGGCGCATCTTGGCCAGTTCTTTCACCAGCTTCTGCACTTCGGCCGTTTGTCCCAGCCGCCGCCGCGCCATGATCTCGTGATACAGAGCCACATCGTCCGTCGGATGAATCCGCAGCGCCGCCTGCGCCTCCACCAGCGCCTTCTGTGGATCATTCAGCCGCAGATACAGCAGCGCCAGCAGGTCGCGCGCCGGCGCATAATTCGCGTCAATCGCCACCGACTTCTCCGCTGCCGCAATCGCTTCCTTCGTCGTATTGCTCGTCGAGTTGGACTCCGAAAGTGCCTCGGCGTACAGGTATTGCAGCAGGCTGTCCTTCGGATGCAGACGCGCTTCCTTCCGGTAGATATTCAGTGCCGCCGTCTGCTTGTACTGCTGGCTCTCCACGATTCCCATCGCGTCCATCGCCAGCGAGAGCTGCGGCGCCAGTTGGTGCGCCTTCTCAAAATCGGCAATCCCCGCCGCGAACTTCGACAGCTGCACCTCCAGCACGCCCCGCGCCAGGTACAATTGCGCCGCGTTCGGCAGTTGCGTCAGCCCCGCATTGATCATGTCAATGCCCACCTGCGCCGAGTGATGAGTAAACGCAATCTGCGCAAACTCAAGGTAATTTGCTAGGTTTTTCGGCCGCTCCACAATCGCCGCCCGCAACAGTTTCACCGCTGTCGGAGTATCGCCCGTCTCCTCGGCCAGCCGCGCGCCCAGCGTCAGCACTGCTTCCTGGTGCGTCGTCTCGAGCAGCGGATCGAGCGTCGCCAGCGCCGTCTTCGCGTCGTGCAGCTTCCACTGCACCAGCGCCAGGTTGAAGCGCACCGCCTCGTCTGAATCCGTCCCTAATATCTGTTGGTAATTCGTCTCTGCCTGTTTGTAATGCCCCGTATCCGCAAGGCAGAATGCGTACGCCTGCTGGTACTTCGGATGTCCGGCAAACATCTGGCTGCTCGCCTCAAAATGCGGCAGCGCCGCCCGGCAATCCCCCTTCGCGCGATACAACGACGCCAGCATCGCATGCGCGGTAATATCGTCCGGCTGCATTTTCAGGATCCGGTTCAGCAGCACCGCGGCATCCGGCTGCCGCCGCGCATACTCAATTTCGGCTGCGCCCTCCAGCGCCAGCAGATCGCTCGGGCAATATCGCAGCGCCTGTTTGAAGGACTGCGCCGCCTCCACCGGCCGCTGCAATCCATTCAGTGACATCCCTCGCAGCGAAAGCAGACGGCAGTCCTGCGGCGACTCCCGCAGCATCTGGTCCACGCTTGTCAGTGCCTGCTGGTATTCGTCCAGCCGCAGCAGCATGATGATCTGCTGCACCTTCTGCTGTTCGGTCTGCGCCTGCGCTTGGCACGTCACCACCAGCATTCCCGCGCACACCAGGCACGCCGCCGCTGCGCGAAAAATCCGCCCTCGAAGGGCAATTACCCCATGCACCTTAGCTGTTTCCTTCCACACTTTCTGGCATTCCCTGACTCTTCGCTCATCCTCTCACGATTTCCCGCTGAGCCGCCGCTCTCCCTTCGCCAAGCCCCGCAAACAAAGATCGCCTGGCCCGGTCCTCCGGTGAAGAGACCGAGCCAGGCAGGGAGGAAGTCAGGTTCATCAAAGGGCCGCGCATCTGCTTCCGTTTGCGCGTGTCCCTTCAACCTCAATCACTTCGCGGGATGCAGTTCTGACATCTGCAGCTGCACATGCCACGTCACCGACTGGCCAGGCTTCAGCGTCACCATGCCGGTATTCATCCCGTGCCATTCCTTGCCGAACGGATCGGCAAAATTGAACTGCTCCTCGACCACCGCAAACTTCACCGTCGGCGGCGAGTACACCTGGATCGTCTTGATCTGCGGCGAAAAGCCCACTTCGCTGATCTTGTAATTCGACGCCGGATCCGACAGCGAAACCGTCAGCTTTCCGTTCTTCCACAGCAGGTGCGACCAGTTGTCGTCCAGGTATCCATGGTCCAGCGGCTTGCCCTGCGGCGCCAGAAAGTCCCACCGCGTGCCCTTCACCGGCATCAACTTGCCGGTCACAAACACGTCCTGATAGTTGTTCACTTCTGCCCGCATCGTTCCCGGCACATGCAGCAGCGCCTGCGCGTGCTCCCCGCTCGGAATCCGCAGGTACGGGTGCCACGCCATCGACATCGGCTCGTCTTCGTTGCCTACGTTCTTCGCCGTAATCTGCGCGTCGATCGCCTTCGCCGTCAGCGCAATCCTGAAGTGCAGATCCGTCTTCGAAAGCCACTGCCCGTGGAACGCGTCCGGCATGTCCGCCGTCACCACCTGCCCGTCCGGCGTATTCTCCACCTTCACGTTGCTCGCATTCTCTTTCAGAATCAGCCCGTGCATCGCATGCAGATCTTCAGTCGGATGCGCGCTGTTGTGCCAGTTCGCCGGCAGCACCAGCTTGTGTCCATGCCAGTACGTGGTAATCGTCTTCTTGTCCGCCGAAACCTTGCCCAGGATCCGGTTCGGATACGGCACCAGGAACGCCCCGCCAAATGCAAAGCTGTCATCCCCGTATGCATCGCTCGCCGTGCCGTAGTATTTCGTGTTCGCCACCTCCAGTGTCGGCGCATGCAGTACGTGAAATACACCCAGACCCGGAAAATACCCCGTGATCTGGAACGTGTTCATGCCCCGCCCCGGCAAGATCGTCATGCCAAGAAACTGCGGCGTGTCCCCCGTCTGCTTGCGCTTCAGGTGAACCACCGGCATGCCATTGATTTCTGTCGGCTCGGCAGTGGCCGTCGAGGTCGTCTTCGCGGCGGTGGTTTTCGTAGAGGATGTGGACGGCTTCTGGCAACCGGCAACCACGATCAGCAGTGCAGGCGCCAGCCAGGCTAGGTAGCGAAAACGTGACATAAGTGACCTCAAATAGCGGATTCTATGCAAGCGGCTTTCACAGCACGAAGCGCGCTGCGTCTCCGCTTGCCGCGCTTCGTTCGCTGCTTACTATAGTTGCACCATCTGGGAACGGTGGTTGCAGCTCCCCAGGGACAATGACAGAGAGGCCATCTGTTTTCGCCGGTCGTCGATCCCGCCGTCGCATCGGGCCCCTCTGTCGAAAGATGAAGCACTCGGAGTGAATTTCCCAAGGGCAAATCCACTCTAGAACGTGAAGTTCCCTCCTATCTGGATGAATCGCGGCGGATCCTGCCCGGTGGCCTTGCCAAACGTTCCCAGCTGTTGTCCGTTCTTGAAGACCGAATCCGCCAGGTCCGTGTCCACATTCACCAGGTTCGGCCGGTTCAGCACGTTGAACACCTCAAACCGGAACTGGAAGTTCAGTCTGCCGAACAGCTTCGTGTTCTTCAACAGGGCCGCGTCGAATTCCTTGAAGTTCGGCCCCACAAAGCGGTTGTACTTCTCATTGCCCTCCTGCCCAAACGTCGGCTGAGGGAACTGCCCTTGTGTGAAGATGCCCGACGTCAGGAAGGCATGACGGCCAGAGCCCTGCGAATAGCTCGTCACATCCGGATAGTCGTTGTTGTCGCCATCCGCGTTGTAGTCGCCGCTGCCCGGCTGGTATCCGACGTACTTGCCCGTATTCGGATCCACAACCGGTTCAAACGGTGCGCTCGTGAATACGTTGATCGGATTCCCGCTCTGCATGATGCCCGTGCCGCTCACGATCCAGCCGCTGGCCACCCTCCCCAGCGCGCCCCGGTCGCCGTTCACATCCGGCAGTTGGTAATTCCATGCAATCGAGAAGCGGTTCGGTGCATTCCAGATCGACGGCCCGTACCACTGGTGCACGTTGATGTAGCTCGGATACACCTGCGTGTCGTCCCACGAAGACGACCGCGTATACGACGCGTTGAAGAACGACCGGCTGAACCTTCCCTGCAGGGCCAGAATCAGCGCGTCGTAATTCGAGACACGGTCATTCTTCGTGTAATACACCGACCCGAAGTTCGGATTCAGGCGCGTCGGCACCAGGCTCGTGTGCTGGATCAGATCACCCGCCTGCACGTTGATGTCCTGCCCGTAGCTCACGTTGTACACCTGGCCGCCGCCCGAGAGCAGCTTCCGTCCGTTCGCGCCCGAGAAGTCAACACTCGCCACATAATGCATGCCCATCTTGTGCGCGATGCCGAGCGAATACGTGTACGTCACCGGTGAGGTCAGCGTCGGATCCACCGCGCCGATCGTAAACTGCAGTCCCGTAATGCCTCCCGCCGCGTTCAGTTGCCGTGCCGGCAGTGTCGGGGCAGGGAAGTTGAACGGCTTCTGGTTCGAGGTTCCGAATCCAAAGATAGGCGCCGGGTTCTGCCCCTGGTAGAACGTCGGGAAGATATCGCCCGGCGGGTTGCCGCGATACTCCTCCTGCAGGTTGGCCAACGTCGGCCAGTTGTGGAAGATGCCGGCGCCGGCCTTCAACAGCCAGTCCCCGTTCCCGCGGATATCCCACGCCAGTCCCGCGCGCGGGCTGAAAATGTCCGTGATCGACCGCGCCAGCGCATGATCATGCCGGATCAGCACGCCGTTCGCAATCTGCTGCGCATACGTCTGGCCAGGCCCAAGGTAAAAGTCGCTGAACGCGGTTCCCGCGCTGCGCGACCACGGATTCCCAAAGTCATCCCACCGCATGCCGTAATTCAGCGTCAGCCGAGGCGTGATCTTCCACGTGTCCTGCACAAATGCGCCAAACGTCATGCCTGCCGCGTTCCAGTTCCACTGGTCCCGCTTGCCCGTCAGCGGATTGTATGCCAGCCCGCCTTCGGTAAACGGCTGGTCCTGCGCCAGGTTCAGAAGGTTCGTGAAGAAGAAATTCGGCTGATCGTACGGCCCGTTGAAGATTTCAATGTCGTCCGCGAACAGGCCCTCGGTGCCGATCTGAATGTCATGGTTGCCCACCAGGTGCGTCAGCATGTCGCGCCAGTGATAGTTGTGTTGGATGAAATCGCCCTGCGCGAAGCCGTCGCCGTACCCGGCGCCCACGCCGGAAACATTGACGACCGGCACGTTGAAAAGGCCCGTCGCCGGCGTGATGCCCTCGATGCGGTCCGCCGCAAACGCTGCTTCGTTGATCGTGTTCGAGTTGAACGTGTGCGTCTCATTCGCCTGAATCGCCCACTGGTAAAACTTGTTCGTCGTGTTGAACGCTGGGCGGGGATTCGGTCCGTTCGAGTTCAGCGTCGTGCGGAACACCGTCCCATACAGGCGGTCTTTCCTGAAGTCCTTGTCGATACGGATGAAGTACTGGTCGCCGTTCCGATACGCCGACGAACCGTAATTACCCGAATCGATCATCGCCAGGCTGCAGGGCAGGTTGTTCGTCGCCGCCGTGCCGCACGTTGTCGGAAAAATATCCGCCGCGGTGGCCGAAACGGCCACGTTGCTCATGTTGCTCACCGGATAGCTCGTCAGGATCTTCGTGCCAACCGTGTTCGGATAATTCGTCTTTGCCCAGTTCACAAACGCCGGATCGGCAAAGGTCGTCGTGTATGCAACCGCATTCGTCGCGATCTGCGGCTCAATCTCGAAGAAGAAATAGCCGAAGTGCTTCTTCGGCCAGAACGGTCCGCCAATCGACGCCGAAACGTTGTTGCTCTGGAATGGCTCGTACTTGTGCGTAAACTCCGTCGTCGCCAGCATGTTCTGGTTCGTGAAAAAGTCCTCGGCGTTGCCGTGATAATGCTCCGTGCCGGACTTGGTCGTCATCGTCATCTGGATCGAACTCGCCCGCCCATACAGCACCGAGTACGTGTTCGTCTGGATGCTCGTTTCCTGAATCGCATCCGGGTTCGGCGTCAGGTTCAGCACGCCCGGCCGGATCGAGCTCGTCACGTCCAGCCCGTCCACGATGTACATGTTGCCCACCGCGCCTTGGCCGTTCGCGCTCGCATCCACCTGCGTCTCCGTCGAGTAGTTGTCACGCCCCGAGCCCGGGCTCCCGTTGCTCGTCACGCCCGTGCCCGTCACGCCCGGCGCCAGCGTTACCAGCGAAATCATGTTCTCGCCCGCCAGTGGCAGCTGCGACAGCGTCCGCTCTGAGATCGTCTCCTGGATGCGGCTGTCTGCCGTGTTCAGCAGCGGAGACTGCGTCGATACATTCACCGTCTGCACCGAACCGGCCACCGACATCTTCACCGGAACATTCAGTGTCTGGTTCGTCTCCAGCACCACCGGCACGGTCGTCGTCGCAAACCCCTTCGCCGTGGATGACAGGTGGTAGTCGCCCGGCGCCAGGCTCGGAAATGTAAATGCGCCCGCCGCGTTGGACGTTGCGGTGTTTACCTCGCCCGTTCCATCGTTCGTAAGTTTCAGCGAAGCGCCTGACACCACTGCGCCGCTCGGATCAACCACCGTACCCGTTACGGTGGCGCTGAATTGTGCCCACGCGCTTGGCATCGCTGCAAAACAACACAGCACAAGCAGCGTGAATATGACTCTCATCCCCTTCATCACTTGTCCCCTTGAATAAGCCTTCGATGGATAACGTTTTCTAATCGTGCCTGCAACAAGGCCTCAAAATTTTCTCAACCTTGTTATTCGTCCGAACGAACATTTGTCAAGTGGAAAATGTTTTCCCATTTCCACAAGTTCTCCACGACCGCACCGCCCCTCCGGCACGAATCTCATTCCACTCCGCTTCCCGCCAGCACACGATTCCCCCCATCTGTCGCCTGTTTTGGCCGCATTCCACTACTCGGCCTTCGCCCCGGCGAATCCGCCACTCCCTGCGGACAAGGTTTTCTGCTTTTGCCTGGCCAGAACCCCGTGCAACCCACCTGCGGGCATGCTCCTTCGCGCCTGCGGGAAAACCTTTTGCTCGGAACTCCCTCAGCCGCCTTCCAGCGCATCAGGCCCGTCCCGGCCCAGCCCTTGCGCGCACAAAAAAACGGGCAGGGGATTCGTAACCATCCCTGCCCGTATCGTCAGACATCAAAAGTCGCGCAGCTTGCGCCCGGCCGCTGCCGTTACGCCGTCACATCGTGGTACAGCCGGTTCCACTGCTCGCGAATATCCGGAAACGCACGGAACGTCACCGGCGCCACCGCCGACTCGGCCTTCCAGCGCCGCCCGTCCGACCCCTCCTGCTTCGCCGCCAGCAGTTGCGCCCGCGTGAACTTGCTCTCCGGCGCGTTGACCGCAAACAGCGTCAGCGCCCCGCGCATCAGCGCCACCGTGTTCGGGTGCTGCGGATCCACGGCTTCCAGGTGCATCGGCTGGTCGATCGTGTATTCAATCACGTCGCCGTTCTTCCACTCCCGCCGCAGTTCCAGGAACTCGCCCGGCCGCACATCCACCTGCTGCCGCTTGCCGTTCACCGCCACTTCCGTGTTCTTCCCAGCCCATTGCGGCACCCGCAGCGCAATCGTAAACGTCTGCGGGCTCTCGCCCCACACATGCAGCGCAACGTCGTTCGAGTACGGATACTCCGTCCGCTGCTCAATCCGGAAACGTGTACCCTTCTGCTGAAACTTCACCCGCGACGGCACAAACAGATTCACGTACACGCCCTGCGGCGAATAAAAATACGAGCTGATTCCGTAATCCGCCGTCACCTGCGGAAACGTCCCCGAGCAGCACGGCCACTGCTCCTGGTAGTACACCTTCTGCGCGCGGTTGTTGTTGTAGTCCGAGTAGTAGAACGTGAACCCGCCTTCTTCAATCGGCTTTTCACCCATGGTCGTGTTGTAGAACACCCGCTCCAGGCTGTCCCCCCACACGCTCTGGCCCGTAATCCTCGTCAGGTAGCGCACAATCTTCGCGTGCCCGTATGATCCGCATCCGGTCTCAAAGCTGGCATGCGTAAACTCCAGGCTCTTGCCCAGAGTCCCGCTGCCCGGCGCCACAAACGTCTCGTTCGGACCCCATCCGCCCGTCGCAAAACTCTGCTCCAGCACAAACTTCATGCCGTTTTCCGCCGCCCGCAGATGCTTCTCGCTCCCCAGCACCAGGTACGCCTGCGAGGCTGAGCTGAACGCGTTCACATGGCTGTATGCATGCTTGCCCGGCAGCACATTGTCGCCCTCCGCCAGCGGATCGAAGTACTGCTGATCCAGCAGGAACCGCTGCGCCAGCTCCAGGTAACGCTTGTTGCCCGAGCGCTTGTATGCCAGGAAGAAATTCTCCGGCAGCGTGTAGCTCTCGTCCCACGTAAACGCAATATTCGGGTGCGGATGCTCCCGCTGCTCCGCCCGCGTCTCCGCATGCGCCGGAAGATACGGCATCACCGCGTCCACCGCCCGCGCCAGCGCCGGCAGCGCCGCCGGATCGTTCGCAAACTGGTGCGCGTCAATCAGCCCGCAGTTGATCTTGTCGAATGTGTAGCACGGCAGCGGATAATCCACGTAAAACTTCGGCGTGATCGTCTCCGCGTATCCGCGCACCAGCCGGAAAATCTTCGCCTGTGTCGCCTTGTTGCCCGTCACCGCGTAGTCGCGCGCCAGCGCAGACACATACTGCCCAAACGAGTGCCCCGCAATATACCCCGTCATGTTATTCGGCGGATCGAACTCATTCGACCAGCTGTACCATCCGCCCATGTCCTCGCCCGGCGCCGGCAATCCCGCCTTCTGCCGGAATGGCTTCAGCAGCGAATCCTCATCCAGCCCCAGAAAAAACTCATGGTTCGCCTCGAACTGCTCCTTCATCCGCCCGTCCAGCAATTCCACCGCGCTGTAAGGAAACTGGCTCAGCTTCGTTGGCGCCTCATGCCCGCTCGCCGCCGCCTGCGCCAGCGCCTTGGGAGCCGCCGCACCTGCCGCCGCCACAGCGGCCGTGCCCTTTATAAACGTTCTCCGCGTAATGTCATCCATCTCTATCCCCTCCATGCAAAATCGCCCCGAGGAACGGCCGCCTCCAGCGCACAGCCGGCGCAGCCGCGCCAACGGAGCGCGTCATTCCAAAGTCGGTAAATGTTTACCAGCGCCCCCTCACCACTGTCAATCCAACCGCGCGATTTCCACACAGGCCACACAATCCTGCCCAACCACACGCTCCGTCCCTCCTGGTTGGACCCCCTCCACATCCCAAAGGTATGCCAAATCCCGCACATTTCCCGTAAATGCTTTCCCAACTGCTTCTACCGGCATGGAATCACCGCTGCCCAGCCTTGCTACGGAACCTGTTGCTGCCCCGAGTGGAAGGCCTCAGACGGTGCCCCGCATCTCGAAGAGATATCGCTCTTGCGCCGGCAACGCGTTCGCCCCTGCGGCCGGCACTCCATTACCATCATCTGCGACCATGCACACCGCCGAATCCGAGCCCCAAATCCTCCACCCAGCCAATTCCGGCCATCGCATGCGCTGGAACATCGCCATCCTCCTCGGCATCGGCGTACTCATCAACTACTTTGATCGCGTCAACCTTTCCGTCGCACACACCGGCCTCGAGCACTCCTTCGGCATCAACGACGTCGTCTACGGATACCTCCTCGGCGCGTACAACATCCCCTACGCCATCTGCCAGATCCCCATGGGCGCGCTCCTCGACCGCTTCGGCATCAAGCCCATCGGCCGCATCGGCGCCTTTCTCTGGAGCCTCGCGTCCTTCGCAGCCGCAGCCGCTGCCACCGTCCCCATCTTCTACTCTGCGCGCCTGCTCCTCGGCGTCGGCGAAGCCCCATTCTTCCCCGCCAACGCCAAGGCCATCGGACGCTGGTTCCCTCCGCACCGCCGCAGCTTCGCCACCAGCTTCTTTGACTCCGCCGCCAAGTTCTCCTCCGCCATCGGCATACCCCTCATCGGCATCATCGTTCTCCGCTTCGGATGGCGCAGCGGATTCCTCTTCACCGGCGCACTCAGCCTCGCCTACTTCGCCGCCTTCTACTTCATCTACCGCGATCCCCGCCCCGGTGAAACCGACCATTACGTCGCCCCGGTCCGCCACGCCGCATCTTCATCCGCCCGAACCACCCCCACGCCCCACCTCGGCTTTTTCGCCCTCCTTCGCCAGCCCAAGGTCCTCGGACTCACCATCGGCTTCGGCGCATACAACTACGTCTTCTACCTGCTCCTCACCTGGCTCCCCAGCTACTTCCACCAGGCCCTCCACATCGACCTCTTCGATTCCTTCTTCTACACGGCCATCCCCTGGTTCATCGCCACCATCGCCGACCTCCTCATCGGCGGCCTCCTCGTCGACATGCTCATCCATCGCGGCCTCAACTCCAGCCGCGTTCGCATGGTCGCACTGGTCCTCGGAACCCTCTTCGGCCTCGGCATCTTCGGCGCAGCCTTCGCCCACACGCGCTTCGCCGCCGTCTACCTCCTCATCGGCATCGCCGCCTATCTCTTCCTCCTCCGAGACACCAACATGGTCCCCGCCGCGTCCATCACACAATAAGTAACCGTCTCGGTGTCATTTGCAGAATCACGAAACTCCCACCCTGCATGATGGGTCACTCCCAGTCGAGACGCGCGAGCGCCTGCGCCGAGAAATTTACGGTTCCCTGATCTCGGGGTGCCGCATCCTTTGCGCTCTTTGCGGCCTTTGCGGTGAAACGGCCAGCACCGCCGTCAGGCGCGCTCGCCTGGACGGCCAGTCCTCGGCAGCGCCCGCATCGCCCCCGTAGAAATCCCGCCATCCACCAGCATCGTCTGCCCCGTCACGTACCGGCTCGCCTCCGATGCCAGAAACACCACTGCCCCATCCAGATCGTCCGGCCTTCCCGGTCGCTTCAACGGAATCCGCTCCGTCAAATACTCCACCCACTCCTTGTCCTCGTACATCACCCGGTTCTGCGCCGTCTGGAACCACCCCGGAGCCAGGCAGTTCACCGTCACCCCATGCCTGCCCCAGTCATCGGCCAGGCTCATCGTCAACTGCCGAATCCCTCCGCGGCTCGCCCCATACGGCCCCAGTCCCGCATAACCGGCCACGCTCGTCACCGAGCCGATATTGATAATCCGCCCGTACCCGCGCTCCACCATCCCGCGCGCCACGGCCTGCGCCACAAAAAAACTCCCGCGCAAGTTCGTGTCCAGCACTGTGTTCCAGTCATCCCATGTCACTTCCAGCGCCGGCTTCCGCACGTTGCATCCCGCGTTGTTCACCAGGATGTCGATCTTCCCGAACGCCTGCTCCGCCTCGGCCGCCATCCGCCGGATGCTCTGCTCATCGCGCACGTCCAGGTCCACGCAATGCTGCCGCCGACCCATGCCTTCAATCTCCGCGGCAAACTCCTTCAGCGACTCCTTCTTCCGGCTTGTCAAAATCAAATCCGCTCCGGCCTTCGCCAGTGCACGCGCAAAATATTGCCCCAGCCCGCGGCTCGTGCCCGTCACCAGCGCCACCCGTCCTGTCAAATCAAACAGCCCGTCGCTCACTTCGCGGCCTCCGTCCCCTGCGGCGCAAGAATCACCTTCATCAGCCCCGGCTCATGCGCATACAGCCGCGTGAACCACTCCACGCCTTCCTCCAGCGGAGCCACCGCTGAAATCAGCGGCTTCACCCGAATCTTGCCTTCCTGCATCCACTCCATCGCCTTGGGATATTCCCCCGACGATGCCGCCGAGCCCTGCAGCCGCAGCTCCCGCGAAACTACTTTCTGCAGCGGTAATGTCACCGTCGGAGTTACATTCCCAATCAGCGTCACCCGCCCGCCTTTGCGCGCGCAGTCAATCGCAACATTCACGGTTTCATTTTTCCCGACCGCCTCAAAAACCGCATCCGCGCCCAGCCCGCTGGTCATCTCCTTCACCATTGCGACCAATTCCTCGCCCGTCGCTTGCAGCGCATCTTCAAATCCCAGCTCACGCACCAGCTTCAGCCGGTTCGCATCCACATCCGCCACTACTACGTGTGAATACCCATACCCGCGCGCCGCCTGCGCCGTCAGCGCGCCGATCATTCCCGCGCCGATCACCACCGCCGTCTCATCATCCGCCGGCGGAGTCAGCCGCACCGCATGCATCGCCACAGAAACCGCCTCCAGCATCGCCGCCTCGGCAAACGAAAGCCCATCCGGCAGCCGGTACGCGATCCGCTCCGGAACCACCACCATCTCCGCGAACGCGCCCATCCTCCGGTAATCCCCGCAGGAAACACCCAGTACCTGCCGCTCCTCGCACAGATTCACCTGCCCGCGACGGCAGAACACGCACCTTCCGCAATACACCGTCGAATCAAACGTCACGCGGTCTCCCACCGCAAACGTCTCGCATCGCGCGCCCCGCGCCACCACCGTGCCCGCGGCCTCGTGCCCCATTACCAGCGGCGGAATCCGCCTCCCGCTCGACCCGTCAAACCCATGCACATCGCTGCCGCAAATGCCGCACGCCTCTACCCGCACAAGCAGCTCATCCTCTGCCGGCTCCGGCGCCGGCATCTCCGTCATCTTCAGTTCCTTGTACGCGCTCAGTAAAAGAGCCTTCATGCTTCTGCATCCTCGTCCAGGAATCATCGCACCATTTCTGGTGCGCTGTTTGCTCCCAAGTCTACGCCTTGGCCTCTATGGTCATAAATTTGCTCTTCTCGCCTACGCTGGCGGATCCGCTGCCGATAAACAACCACGCCAGATTGTTTGTTACAACACATGGTCATCTCGTTCATAGCTCAATCTATGTACTTTTTGCATAGACATTATGCGGCAGATGTAAAAGCTACCCGCAAAACCTTGATATAGAAGGCACTTTGTCATAGATGACGAAATCTTCACGCCGGCAACAAGTCAGTTTTCTTGAGTCCGTTGTACAGTAACTTCGAACATCGCTTTCCCCCCCACGGAGGTATCCATGAATCGTAAGCTTATCCTTGGCGCAGCCGCCGTACTTGCCGGCGCTGGCCTCACTGCTCTTACACTGACCGGGTGCGGTCAGGGCCCCATCAGCGGCAGCTCGGCCTCCGGAGCCAATGGCGCGGCCATGCTCGTGACCGTTGGTGATGCTCCTCTCAGCAACATCCTCTCGGCGCGCGTCACCGTCTCGTCCATCAGCCTCACGCCCTCCGGCGGCGGAAGCAACGTCACGGTGCTGTCCAGTCCCCGCACCATCGAGCTCTCCAGCCTCGGCGCCATTCAGGAACCCATTGAAACCGAAAATGTCGCCGCTGGAACTTACAGCGCCGTCAATATCGACATAAGCTCCGCAAAGGTCACTTATGTCGACGCCTCCGGAAGTGTGGTCACAGGCACGGCGACCGTCAATTCGCCGAATGACACCGTCACACTCAATCCCACACTCACCGTCACCCAGGGACAGGATGTCAATCTGCGCTTGAATTTCAATCTCGCTCAGTCCTTTGACCTCACCAGCTCGACCCTCACCTTCACGCCGTCCATCACTTCGGTCGCCGCCTCCATCGAAAACGAAAACGAAGCCGACCGCGAAATCGAGGTTACCGGCTCGGTCGTGAGCATCAGTTCCACTTCCATCACGGTCAAATCGGCGTGCACCGGCGTTCAGTCCACCTTTACCATCAACTCTTCCACCCAGTTTGCCTCCAACATCACCGCCGGCAGTATCAAGCCGGGTTCCATCGTGACCGTGCGCGGCGCCATGCAGCCTGACGGCTCCTTGCTTGCCACTATGATCTCCGCGGCCATGGATGGTGGCGCATTCGGCAGCTCTGACGGAGGCGGCGTTGGCATCGTCACGGCAGTCACCACAGACTCCGGCGGCAACGTCACGTCCTTCACCTTCGTCCCACGCGAAGACTTCAGCGATTTCCCCGGTGTGTCCGTGACCGTCTCGCTCGCGTCTTCCACCACCTACGGCCTCAGTGAAGGAGCCGTTGCAGATGGCATTTCCCCCACCGCCTTCACCAATGCAGAAATCTTCCCCGGCCAGTCCGTCGAAGTCATCGGAACCCTGTCCAGCAGCACCATTGCAGCGCAGGAAGTCGATCTCGCGCCGGAAAGTCTCGCCGGAAAACTCTCGGCAGCTCCGCAAGGCACGGCTCCGGACTACACCTTCACCCTCCAGTTGCCCACGCAGTCGTTCCTCACCACCTACGACTCGCTGACCACACTCAACGCCTCAACCAACTCGCAGACCGAGTACGAAGATGGACTCAGCTCCACCAGCTTCGCCTCGCTCGCTGCAGGCACAGCTCTCGAGATGCACGGCTACCTGCTGCGCGACAGCTCCAACAACTACTCGCTCACCGTCTCGCACATCTCGCAGATCGAGACCGACAACTAACCTCCGGCCGCAGCATGCCGCAATCAGATGAGCCCCGCCTGAAAAGCGGGGCTCATCCATTTCTGCAGGTTCTTTCGTCTTTGCCGCGCTCACGCCTGCGCGGGAATCACATTCACCAGGAACGGCTCTTCCAGCAGCACGTTGTCGATCAGCCGCGTACCTCCCACAAACGCCGCCAAAACCACCAGCGCCCGGCCTTCCACTTCGCTCACGTCTTCCAGCGTCTTCGGATTCACCACCTTCAAATAGTCAATCCGCACCGTCGGCTCATACGCCATCACAAATAGCCCTGCCGATAGCAGCCGCTCTGCCGAGCGTTCTCCTTCCGCAAACCGGCTCTGGATCACCCGCAGCGTCTTATGCAGCACCAGCGCCTGCTCGTGTTCGTCCGGCAATAAGTAACCATTACGGCTACTCATGGCCAGCCCGTCGTCCTCGCGCACAATCGGACACACCACCAGTTCTGTCCTGAAGTGCAGATCCCGCACCATCCGCCGCAGCACCGCCACCTGCGCCGCATCCTTCTGCCCAAAAAACGCCCGGTCCGGCTCCACAATATGAAACAGCTTCGCCACCACCGTCGCCACGCCGCGAAAATGCCCCGGCCTCGAAGCCCCGTCCAGCCGTTCTCCAATCGGCCCCACATCTACATATGTGGTCGTGCCCGGCGGATACATTTCCATCACATCCGGCATGAACACCGCGTCCACGCCCTCGCGCTCCAGCAGCGCGCAATCCGCGTCCACATTGCGCGGGTACCGGTCGTAATCCTCCCGCGGCCCAAACTGTGTCGGATTCACAAAAATGGACACCACCACCGCGTCGCAGCGGTCTTTCGCCGCCCGCACCAGGCTCAGATGCCCCTCATGCAGCGCGCCCATCGTCGGTACCAGCCCGATACTCCTCGCACCGTGTATCTTTCCATTCCCTGCAGCCGCAGGCTGCCCACGCAGACTCTGCACTGCTGCCCGCATCTCGTCGACGGTCTTGATCCGTTGCATTTACGCCTTGCGTGCCAGCGTTGCCTGCGCCTCGGCTGGCAGATGGTAACTTTCCGCGTCAGAAGGAAACTCCCTCTGCGTCACATCCCGCACATACCCGGCAAGCGCCTCGCGAAACAGCGCCGCCGCGTCCGCATACTGCCGTACAAACTTCGGGGGCCTGCTAAAGCTCAAATTCACAAGATCATGAAACACGAGGATTTGTCCATCGCAATCTGGACCCGCGCCAATTCCGATCGTCGGAATCCCTACTTCTTCGGTAATCCGCGCCGCCACTTCCCTTGGCATCCCCTCCAGCACCAGCAGCACCGCGCCCGCCGACTCCAGCGCATGCGCGTCGTGCATCAGCTTCCCGATCGCCGCCACCGTCTTGCCCTGCACCTTGTAGCCGCCCATCCGGTGAACCGACTGCGGCGTCAGTCCCAGGTGTCCCACCACCGGAATTTCTGCGTCCGTCAGCCGCTCTACCATCTCCGCACGCGACGCTCCGCCCTCAATCTTCACCGCCTCTGCGCCGCCTTCCTTCACAAACCGCGCCGCGTTCGCCACCGCCTCGGCCGCCGTCACCTGGTACGACCCATACGGCATATCCGCTACCAGAACCGCGCGCCGCACCGCACGCCGCACCGCACGCGTATGATGCAGCATCTCGTCTACCGTAACCGGCAGCGTGCTCTCGTAGCCCATCACCACCATCGCCAGCGAATCCCCCACCAGGATCAGATCCACCCCGGCTTCGTCCACCAGCCGCGCCGTCGCGTAGTCGTACGCCGTCAGCGCCGTAATCGGCTGCCCATGCTCTTTTTTCTCTTGTAGTGTCTGAAACGTAACCTTGGCCGGAACAGCCTGCGGTCCAGCGCTCTCGGCGCTGCCAAAGTGCGGTATGCTCATCGTCGTCTCCAGTGCAGCTCCCCTCGCTTGGCGGATGCTACCCGAATACCTCAGACCTTACGCCCACCACCCCACTTTCGTAAAGCCAATCCGCCCTCCTGCCCATCCACAATCCGCCATTATCAACAGAGCAACTTATGGTTTTACGAATATTGAAATCCAAACTCCTACCAGATTCTGAAACCCTCTCGGCTCGCTCCAGCCCTAACCTTTTGATTCCATTACAACCCCGAAACGGCACTCGAATTGCGACTAAGCTTGGCAGCCAGAGACGTAAAGGCTCCCCTATTAGAGAGCCTGCAAGTTCGCTCCGGTTCGCGAGAGCTGAGACCTACGCGGTTTCGCCCCGGCCGGAGCATCAAGTCCCAATCTCCATCAAGTCCATGGATAGGGCATTTTCCGGGAGGCCAGTGACTGGCCATCATGATCGCCGTCTGCCCCGCGGACGGCGATTCTGTTTTGCGCCTTTCCCCGCTCCCGGCGCATCTAAGAAATAGATCACTTGTCAACGCCTCCAGCTCGGAGTAATATCGTCTTTGCCTATCGAGTAGCTGATGCCCGCCCCTTGGAAAGGCCGGCTCGCTGCATACATCGACTAGTCAAGACCCAGTGATCAGTGCCCTTACACCGTCCGCGGCATCTCTTTGCAGCGGTTCATCGTTCGGTGAAGGAAACCATTCGGAGTGTTGCACGTTCGAAATTCGGCTCGGTTGCGTTCCGCAGGCTCGCGGCTTTCCACCGCTGGCCCCGTTGCGTCCGTAGGGCTCGATGCAGATCGCCCCTCGGCCTGCCGTTAACTATGGCCTTTTGACCATCGCCGCCCCGTTTCCTCCGTAGAAACACGCGGCACTAACTATAAGTGCACCAGGAAGTGCAAGCATGACACCAGAGCAGAACGAGACGCAGGGCTTCGCGGATTCGCAAGCCAGCTTCCCGCCGCCATCCGCGCCCGCACAGGGCTCCACAGCCGCTGAGACCGCCGACTCCTCCGCCCAGGCCAACGGCCAGAACCAGGGAGGCGGTCACGGCCGCCGTCGCCGCCGCCGCAAAAAGAACAAGCAGGCCCAGCAAAACCAGCAGGCCAGCCCCGGAAACCAGCAGCAACAGCAGGCCAACCCCGGAAACCAGCAGCCGCGCAAGCAAAAGAATCAGCAGAAGTTCCAGCGCCAGGCCAACCCCGGAAACAACTACGGCAACGGCAATGGACAGGGCGGTGGCCGCCGCAAAAACAAGCAGCGCAAGCAGCACACCTTCGTCGGCCCCATGGACCACAGCTACCGCGCCGTCAACGGCAACGTCGCCGACGCCCCGCCTGCCACCATCGATGTCCGCAACGGCACCGTCAACGGCAATGTCGGCGGCTATATGGACTCCATCTGGGACGCCCCGCTCCCCGTCCGCAAAGATGCGCCCACACGCATCTTCTGCTTCATTGACGACCTCTTCTTCGTCGCCAAAATCAACGAGGTCGCGCGCAAAACAGGCATCAAGGTCGGCTTCCTCAAGGGCGCCGAGAAGGAAGTCGTCGCCAAACTGATGGAAACCCCCGAAGAGGAGCGCCCTTCGCTCATCATCTTCGACCTCAACAACGCCAACGCCAAACCTCTCACCCTGATCCCAAAGATCAAGGCAAAGTTCAAGCGCGGAACCTCTGTCGTCGGATTCCTCTCCCACATCCAGGGCGACCTCAAGGTCAAGGCGCTCGAAGCCGGCTGCGATACCGTCATGCCACGCAGCGCCTTCTCCCAGAACCTGCCCAACCTGCTCCTCCGTCACGGCCTCGAAGAAGAAGCCTTCGACGCCCTCGACCGGATGTAAGCAGTAGGAAATGTTGTCATTCTGAGGCGAAGCCGAAGAATCTGCATTTCAACACCTTCGATCCAGACAAAGGCCCGCTCCCCGAGCGGGCTTTTGCTTTCCAGCAGCGCCACAAACCGTCAGGCCAGCCTGATCAGCGTCTGCAGTTCCCGCTCCAGTACGGCCTGCACCTGTTCCGGTGTCGCATTCGGGCCAACCGGCATACGCATGGAAATGACAGAGCCCCCCTGCCCTCGCGGCATCGCACGAACATACGCGCCGCCCCGCTTGCCTCCCGGCAGATCCCGCAGATACTCGACAGCGAAGTCGGCCTCATGCGGAACCACTTCCAGAGAAAAGATGTCGCCGCCCTTGGTCACCCGGTAGGTCGAACCTCCGACGGGTTCCACACTCTCTGCAAACACCGGCGCCCATTGCGGGATCAGAACAGGGTCCACCAGTTTTGCATAAACGCGCTCAGGCTCCAGCTCGCACTCCATCACACACGTCACAGTTTCCATCGACACACAGCATCAGATGGAACCATCTTTTCCCTCGATGCACAAAACAGCACTCCCATGCTCCGCACCGCCTCTGGCTTGAGCGGGACGGAGACATCCAGAGGCGCGCAATTTCTCCTCGCGCCTTTCTGGAAGCATGCGCGGGCCTCATCGATGCGAAGCATCGACCACCCATGGCGGAGCCGCTTCCGCACCAGGCTACCGCCCGCCCGGCGAGTCCCTGCATCCAACCCACCATCCCATGAATCTTTCCACCCTCCTCCAGGACCGTGCCCGTCTCCGCGAACTTCTCTTCCGTCTCAGCGTCCTCCTCAAGGGCCTCGACGCCCTGCTGGAAATCCTCGGAGCCATCGCCCTCTGGCTCATCAGCCCCGGCTTCCTCGCCTCCGCCGTCCACCTCCTCACCCAGGACGAAATCGCCGAAGACCCCCACGACCTCGTCGCAAACTGGCTCCGACACGCCGCCGCCCGTTTCTCGCTCTCCAGCGAGCACTTCATGGCCATCTACCTGCTCGCCCACGGCATCATCAAGATCGCCATCGTTGCCGCCCTGCTCCGCAACCGCCTCTGGGCCTACCCCGTCGCCATCTTCGTCTTCACCGGCTTTATCGCCTACCAGCTCTACCGTTTCACCCTCACCGGAGGCATCGGTCTTATCCTCCTCACCCTCTTTGACCTCATCCTCATCGCTCTCATCTGGCTCGAATACCGCGCCCAGCGCCGCCTCCGCACCGCCATCCTCTGAATCCATCGCCGCCCGCTCTCTTCTTCACTGGCTCCCGCCCTCGCATTTGCTCTACTCTTGAATCAGCACCATGGACCCGGCCCGTATCCACGGCATGAGCCTTTTTCGGAACCGCGACGGCAACCCCGCTGCCGCCATCAGGGAGCCACGGCATGCGTAAAGATGCGGATCAGGCCGCCGCGCCCCTCAAAACACCCGCCGACGCCGAACTCGAGGCCGCACTCGGTTACACCTTCCGCCGGCGCGAACTCCTCACCTGCGCCCTCACCCACAGCTCGCTCGCCTACGAGCAGGCCGTCACACCCCAGCCCGCCCGCACCGACGCCAAAGCCGCGCCCAGATCGCCGAAAAAAAAATCCCGCGCCCACCTTGAAGACAACGAGCAGCTCGAATTCCTCGGCGACGCCGTCCTCGGCCTCATCGTCGCCGAGGCCCTCTATCGCGCCCATCCTGAAATGAGCGAAGGCCATCTCACCCGCCTCCGCTCTGCCCTCGTCAGCCGCAAGCACATGGCCCAGGTCGCCCAGCGGCTCGAACTCGGCCGCTTCCTCCGCATGGGCCGCGGAGAAGAACGCAGCGGCGGCCGCAAAAAAGCCGCCCTGCTCGCCAACGCCGCTGAAGCTCTCATCGCCGCCGTCTACCTCGACGCCGCCACCAGCGACGCGCCCCACGACGGCCTCGTCGCCGCCCGCGACGTCATCCAGCGCCACGTCATCGATCCCTCGCTCCCGGCCCTGCTCGTCGAAGCCGCCAGCGGACCCAACATCGGCGACTACAAATCCACCCTCCAGGAATTCCTCCAGTCGGAGCATCGCGGCCAGCCCCAGTACGTCGTCACCGGCCAGACCGGCCCCGACCACCGCAAGCGCTTCCTCGTCGAAGTCCGCATCCCTGACTCACCCTCGCCCCGGCTCGCCCGCGGCGTCGGCAACACCAAGAAAAACGCCGAGCAGGAAGCCGCCCGCCGCGCTCTGCTCAAACTCCGCGCCACGCCGCTCCGCACCCCGACCAGCTCCGGAGACGCCGCATGACCCGCCGCACCCCCATCCTCGCCGCCGCGGCTCCGCTGGCGCACGCCCCGCAACCTGAGCTCGAACCCGCAACCCGCAAATCTCCCCAAACCCTCCCGGAATCTCCGCCCCAGCCGCACCCTCCGTTGCCGGAAGCACCCACTCCGGCCGCGCGCAACCCGCTGCCCTACGGCCCGCTCCAGACCATGACCTCGACCCTCCGCTTTCTGGTGGGCATCATCTTCGTCTTCACCTTCATCGTCCAGCCCTTCCGCATCCCCTCGACCTCCATGTATCCCACCCTCAAGGTCGGCGACTTCCTGCTCGTCAACAAAATCACCTTCGCCCCCGCCGGCCACTGGAGCTGGCTCCTGCCCTACCGCGCGCCCCGCGACGGCGACATCGTCATCTTCCATTTCCCTGAGAATCCCCCCGAGTACGTCATCAAGCGCGTCATCGGCTCGCCCGGCGACTACCTCCACCTCCACCACGGCTTCGTCTTCCGCGACGGCCATCAGGTCTCAGAGCCCTACGCCGCCTACCTGCCCGCCGTCCCAGACCGCTTCCGCGACGACTTCCCCGCCGTCACCTACAACTACCCCGGCGCCGACTACCACTGGTGGCTCCGCATGCAGCACTACGTCCATCACGGACAACTCGACGTACCCGCCCGCCGCTACTTCGTCCTCGGAGACAACCGAAACGACAGCCGCGACAGCCGCTACTGGGGCTTCGTCCCCCGCCGAAACATCGTCGGACGCCCTCTGCTCATCTATTTCTCCCTTCGCGAACCCTCCGGTCCCGCCTTCCCCGCGCTGCCGAATGATAAACTCGGACAGAAAACCGGTTATTTCGCCGGACTTCTCAATTTCGCGCGTTGGAATCGCGTCTTCCAGATCGTCCATTAGAGCATTGCCCCTATTGGTTTAGACCGAAGCGAGAATGCCGACGCAGCTTTTCCCTTAAGAAAAGCTGCACTTGGTTGAATTCGGAAAGTTCACGGTAGTCGGGGAAATGCTCTAAGTAAGAAGCAAGCAGGCAGTCGCGTTTCCGGCACCATTCGCGGTTTTCCGCGCCCTGAGGTTTATGGAAAAGACGGTTGAGCAGAAAAAGTCAGACCAGAAGTCGCAAACAGACGAAACTCCCCTCGAAGCCCTCGCGTCCATCGCCAGCGTCCTGGTCATCGGCCTCTTCGTCCTCACCTTCATCTTCCAGAACTTCGTCATCCCCTCCGGCTCCATGGAGAAGACCCTCCTCATCGGCGACCACGTCCTCGTCGACCGCGTCACCCTCGCACCGCCCACACACTGGGCCCAGTCCTTCATGCCCTACCGCAATGTCAAGGACGGCGACATCATCGTCTTCTACAAGCCCGGCCAGCCCAACATGTTCCTCGTCAAGCGCGTCATCGGCGTCCCCGGGGACCGCATCCACCTCATCAACGGCGTCGTCTACCGCAACGGCATAAAGCTCAATGAGCCCTACGCCGCCAAGCCCAAGCCCGGCGACTACTTCCCCTACCGCGACGACTTCCCCGATGTCCCGCCCCAGCCCGGCGATGAAGTCACCGCCGAGTGGGCCCTCGCCATGCCCAATTACATCCACGGCGAAAACCTCGTCGTCCCACCGGGCCACTACTTCTGCATGGGCGATAACCGCCCCGAATCCCTCGATAGCCGCTACTGGGGCTTCGTTCCACGCCGCAACATCGTCGGACGACCGATCTTCGTCTACTGGTCCTTTGAAATGCCGGCCAACGAAGAAAACAAGACCACCTTTGCCGATCACGTCGCCTATTTCATCCACGAGACCCTGCACTTCTTCACGCAGACCCGCTGGAACCGCACCTTCCATGTGGTGAAGTAGGACCTGTTAACACTACCAGGACGTCAGCGAAAGGAGCGGATTTTTTCGAGTGCAAGAAGTGACGAGCCACAAATACCGGGCGTACTTTACCTGCGAGCGACGAAGCAATCGGGAAAATCCGCCCTTTCCCCTTGGATTGCGGCCAAAGCCTGCCCATCCTTCCTTGTCATTTTCGACTGTGGACCCGCCACAGTCTTCGAACTCCGCCTCGGCTGAACAGATTTTGGCTCGCAACGCTGTTCGCCCTGGCAGTGTGAATAGGTCCTGAAATGAGCGGCGATGCTCCCCGCCCGCGCTGGCGAAAAACGAAAATTGCGCTCGCTATCTTTGTCCTCCTGCTGCTCGCGCTGCTGGTGCCGCCCTACATCAGCCTCAACGCCTATCGCCGGGAAATGACGGCCAGCATCTCGCGCAGCCTCGGCCGCAATGTCCAGATTCAGTCCATGCATCTGCAGTTGCTGCCCACCCCCGGCATCGTCCTCGACAACTTCACCGTCGACGCCGACCCGGCCTTCGGCGCCGAACCCACCCTCATTGCGCCCTCCGTCGTCGCCACCCTCCGCGTCAGCTCCCTCTGGCGCCGGCCCATCGAAGTCAGCAGCATCAGCATGTACCGCCCCAGCGTCAACCTGGTGCGCAACGCTCAGGGCCAGTGGAACTTCTCCTCCATCCTGCTTCAGGCCGCCCGTACTCCCCACGCGCCCACCACCCAGCCTCATCCCGGCTCCACGCCGCGCTTCCCCTACATCGAGATGAGCCACGCTCGCATCAACTTCAAACAGGGCCTGGTCAAACTCCCCTTTTCGCTCTTTGACGCCGACTTCGCCATCTGGCAGCAGTCCGCCAACCGCTGGCGCGTCCGCCTCCACGCCCAGCCTGTCCGCACTGATCTCGATCTTGACCTCGCCGACACTGGCACCCTTCGCCTCGACGGCTCCATCGGCCGCACCACCGACCTCGACACCCTCCCGGTTCACCTCTCGATCTCCTGGCACAACGCCCAGCTCGGCCAGGCCTCGCGCCTGCTCGCCGGCCAGGACCTCGGCTGGCGCGGCCAGCTCAACATGGACGGCTCCCTACACGGCACCCTCCGGAACCTCGCCCTCAAATGGAAAATCCACCTCGATAACACCCACCGCATTGAGTTCCCGCCGCTTTCCTCGCCCAGCCTCAACGCCACCTGCCAGGCCACTTACCACAACGCGGCCTTCGCCGTGGACCACCTTCTCTGCCTGCTTCCCACTCCGCCCGGCCACCTGCTGCTCACCGGTTCCATCCCTGACCTCGATCACCCCGCGCCCTCGCTGCAGCTTGAGGTCAATCACCTGCCGGCACCCCTCATCGTCCAGATCTTCGGCCTTGTCCGCCAGAATGCCGGCACTCTCAACGCCAACGGCGTCATGAACGGCGAATTCACCTACGGACCGCAGCCCGCCCCGCAACCCGCGTCCAAATCCACGCCCCTCAAGCGCCGCCTCAAGTCCGGCGCCACCGCCGCGACAGGCTGGATCGGCCACGCCGAATTCGCCACCCTGATCCTCCATCTCCAGGACCTCGACCACCCCATCGTCGTCTCCCATCTCACCGTCTATGCCGGCGCTCGCCAGCCTGCCCTGCCTTCGCAGCTTCGCGCCCGCCATCCTCACGCCAGATTGCCCTGGCCCGCTCCGCTGCGCCGCACACGCCCTACCCGTGCAGTCGTCCCCAGCAAACCCACCTCCGGACTGCCGCCCTTCCAGTTCGCCATCGCTCCCGTCCAGGTGCCCTTCGGCGCGCCCACCCCGCTCACCGTTTCCGGCACTCTCGATAACCGCGGCTTCCAGCTACAGTTGGACGGCCCCGCCGCCATCGCCGATCTCGCCGCACTCCATCACCAGCTCGGAACCTTCCCGCTCCATCTGGATAACTACACCGGCAAGGGCATCGCCAATCTCAATCTCACCCTCAGGGGCCCCTGGATCGCGCCCTTCCGCGAATTCGCCACGGAACCCTCCGTCGTCGCCTCCGGCTCCGCCACCCTCACGGGCATCGTCCTCCATCCCAGCTTCCTCAGCGGACCGGCCACCATCTCCCGCGCCGATCTCACGCTGACGCCACTCGCAGTCACCTGGAACTCCGCCGCCCTCACCATCGGCGCGGTCAAAGGCACTTTCTCCGCGTCCTATCCCACGCTCTGCCAGGCCTCCGTCTGCCCCGTGCGCTTCACACTCGATCTGCCCAGAGCGCGTGTCTCGCAGCTCATTGCCGCCTTCACCGGTTCCGACGCTCACGGCGTCCTCTGGGCCGACCTACTCGCCCACCTCAACGAAGGCCATCGGGAATGGCCAGCCGCCAACGGCGCCGTCTCCATCGGCGAACTCACCGCCGGACCACTCCTCATGCACAAGGTCCTGGCAAATGTCACCGTCTCAGGTACAGATCTAAAAATCGCCTCCCTCGACGCCGACACGCTTGGCGGCAAACTCCATGTTCAGGGCTCCCTCTTCGCCGGAGGAGACTCCCCCGCCTGGCATCTCGCCCTCAACGGCTCCCGCATCGCCATCCCCCAGCTCGCCGCCCTCTTTCACGAGCACTGGGCCGCCACCGGCGCCGCCGACCTCCACGCCAAATTCGCCATGAACGGCTGGAGCGCCTCTGATCTCGCCGGCTCCGCCACCGGTGCCTTCACTTTCACCTGGAACCATGGCAGCCTCGGCGACACCCCTCCGCTCAACCAGTTCACCCGCTGGACCGCCCATGGCGCGCTCTCCAGCAACGAGCTCACCATCGCCGGCAGCACCCTCGTCAATCGCCCCGGAGTAGAACCCACCTCCATCTCCGGAGCCATCGGCTTCGACCGCACCCTCGACCTCACTCTCGGCTCCCGCACGCTGGCGGCCAACCTCACCGGAACTCTCGCCCAACCCAGACTCACCCCAGCCGCAACCGCCGCCCCCGCCAGATAACCGTATCCTGCGCGGGGATGAAATATCCATCTTCGCAAAAGAATTGTCATCTCGACCGGAGCGCCAAAGGCGCGCAGCGGAGAGACCGGCGGTTCTTCTGCATCAGTCGCCAACACGCCGCAACGCCCATGAAGTATCTCGTCGTTGTCACGGCAAATGATCGTCATTGCAACCAGCCTCCATGCCCCTCGCGGAAAACACGCATCCCAAGGTTTATGAGGCTGACTCCCCTGATTCCCTGCTTCCTCATGGCCTCCATGCCATTCACGGCCGCGGCCTATCCCCATAACTCAGCTGGACGCTTCACTCAAAAGCAGCTCAGCGACATGGTTTCCACCGCGGTCCAGGTTCAACTCAAGTCCGATGAAAACGATCACTCGGTCTTCATCTATCACGACCACGACGTGCAGCCCGGCAAAAACCAGTACGCCATCGTCGTCCAGACCGCGTCGCATGGAACCATCCATCGCATCACTCGCCTCAACGGCCACGCCATCCCGCTTGCGCAGCAAAAAGCCATGGTCGAGCGCTTCGTCCACAGCCCCCAGCTGCAGCAGAAGCAGCGCAAAAACGACGAGCATGACGCCAAACAGGTCGCTCAACTCCTGCGCATGATCCCAAAGGCATTCCTATGGACCGTCCAGAGCCAGACCCCGCGGGACATCACGCTCTCCTACAAGCCCAATCCCAACTTCCACCCTCCCAACAAGGAGGACCGCGTCTTCGCCGCCATGGCCGGTGAAATGATCCTCGATCGCAAACAGCACCGCATCGTTGCCTTCCAGGGCAGGCTGATTCACAACGTCAACTTCTTCTTCGGCCTCATCGGGCACATGAACAAGGGCGGCACATTCAGCGTCCACTGCAAGCAGCTCGAGCCGCATGTATGGGAAATCGTCTCCACCCGCACTCACATCAACGGCCACGTCCTCCTCTTCAAAACCATCAGCCAGAATGAGGACGACTACGACACCGCCTTCAAGGCCGCTCCGCAAAATCTGACCCTTCAACAGGCCGCCAAACTCGCCATGCGGCAACCCGACTGGCCCAACACGCCAGCCTCCAAATCCGCCAGTGCAAAGGGAAAAAAGAGCAAACCCTCAAAATCTTTCTAGCGCGGAAACACTCGTGGAATTGCCCCGTCCAATCTCCGCTTGCGCCGAATTCACAACCCTCGCCCAATTCACGAACCACCCCAGCCCCCATCCACTAAAATCTCCCCATGCCGCCCACCGATCCCAAAAACCCCGGTCTCCCGCTCTCCATCGACTCCTGGGTCGTCGCCGCCGGTCGCCCCCACCAACCCGGCGAGCCCCTCAACGTCCCGCTCTCGCCCGCCTCCAACTTCCTCCTCGAAGACGCCCGCGTCTACTCCCGCACCGAGGGCACTCCCGGCTGGGAAGCCCTCGAAGAGATCCTCGGCGGCCTCGAAGACGCCACCTCCCTCACTTTCTCCTCTGGAATGGCCGCCATCGCCGCCATCTTTGACCAGCTCCCCGCCGGCGCCGACATCGCCCTGCCCGACGACTGCTACCAGGGCGTCGTCCACCTCGCGGAAACCGGCCAGGCCCGACACCGCTGGACCATCCAGCGCATCCCCCTCGCAGACACCGCCCGCTGGATCGAAACCGCCCGCACCGCCGACCTCCTCTGGCTCGAATCCCCCTCCAACCCGCTCCTCCACGTCGCTGACCTCGACCGCATCTGCGCCGCGCCCCGCAAGCCCGGCGCCATCCTCGCCGTCGACAACACCTTCGCCACGCCCCTCAACCAGCGCCCCCTCGACCTCGGCGCAGACCTCTCCGTCCAGTCCGCCACCAAGTACATCGGCGGCCACTCTGACCTGCTCCTCGGCGTTGTCACCGCCCGCGATCCCCAGCTCACCGCCGCCATCCGCGCCTCTCGCAACCTCAACGGAGCCACCCCCGGCACCCTCGAAGTCTTCCTCGCCACCCGCGGCCTGCGCACCCTCGCGCTCCGCCTCGAACGCGCGCAGTCCAACGCCATGGCACTCGCCGAGCGCCTCGCCGCTCATCCTGATGTCACCCTCACGCGCTATCCCGGCCTGTCCGCGCACCCCACGCACGAAGCCGCACGGCGCCAGCTCAAGGGCTTCGGCACCATCATCTCCTTTGACGTAGCCTCCAACGCCGCCGCAGATGCCGCCGCCACCGCCAACGCCGTCTGCGCCAGCCTCCGCCTCATCCAGCACGCCACCAGCCTCGGCTCCGTCGAATCCACCATCGAGCGCCGCGCCCGCGCCCACGGCCAGCAGCACCTGCCCCCCAGCATGCTCCGCCTCAGCGTCGGCATCGAATCCCTCGAAGACCTCTGGGCCGACCTCGACCAGGCCCTCCGCACCGCGAAAAGCTAGAGCATTTCCCCTATTGGTATAGACCGAAGAGAGAACCCCAACGCAGCTTTTCCGTTAAGAAAGGGCTGCGCTGGGTGGAATTCAGAAAGTCCACGGGAATAGGGGGAAATGCGCTGGCATCGCCCGCGCCGAAGTCGCCCACAACCCGCCCATCCACAGACGACTCTTCCATACGCAACAGCGTCACCGCCATGTATCGCACCCATGGCCTTGCAACGAACCGTCCATGGCGGTGCGAAGTACACCGAACGGTGATGCCAGTCACCTACGACGGAGGAAGGAACTCCGTATGCTCTTCTGCAGTTGCGAGGGTCAGAATGGTTGATCGATCACCATTCACTCCGGCGTTTCCGGCTCAAGTGGTTACAAGATGAATATTGCCCGGCGGCTTTTTCCTTAAGAAAGAGCCGCTCCAACTGCGGTCGATCTGTCTGCGTATGAGTCAAAAGCGCTTTCACGACGCCCCAACCTCTGCCGGTGGACTGAGCAGTGAGGATGCCCTCGCAAGCCTGAAGCGTTTCGGCCCGAACACCCTTCCCGAACCCTCCACTCACATCTTGTTTGCCATCGCGGCCAGGTTCTGGGCCCCGGTGCCCTGGATGCTGGAGACCACGGTTGCCATAGAACTCGCGCTTCACAAGTATCCTGAAGCCTTGATCGTGGCGGCCCTGCTCACTTTCAATGCCGCGCTTGGCCTGTTGCAGGAACGGAAAGCCTCCCGTGCACTGGCCCTCCTGCGCAAACGGCTGCCCCTGACAGCCCGAGTGCTGCGGGACGGTCAATGGCAGGTGATCGATGCCGGTGTCATCGTCCCCGGCGATCTCATCTATCTGCGCATGGGCGATCTGGTCCCGGCGGATGCCATGGTTGCAGACGGTCACCTATCTCTGGACCAGTCCGCGCTGACTGGCGAGTCCATGCCTGTGGATGCGGGAACCGGGCAGCGCGTCTGCGCCGGCGCCCTTGTCACCCGCGGCGAGGCCCGGGCGCGCGTCACTGCGACCGGGCGGCAAACCTTCTTCGGCAGGACCGCGGAGCTTGTGAGCACCGCCAGAACAGTCAGTCATCTGCAGGCAATCATCCTCAGAATCGTCCGCTATCTGGTGCTTCTGGATTTGATTCTTGTGCTGGCTCTCGTGGTCTTTTGCCTGCACCACGGCTTTCCCTGGAAAGATGTGCTGCCGTTTGCCCTGATTCTTCTCGTCGCCTCGGTCCCCGTGGCCCTCCCTGCCACTTTTACATTGGCCACTGCATTAGGGTCGGTGGGACTGGCCCGGTCGGGCGTCCTGGTGACGCGCCTTTCGGCCATTGAGGAAGCCGCCGCAATGGACATCCTGTTCAGCGACAAGACCGGCACGTTGACAGAGAATCGGCTGAGTGTCGTGGACTTCGCTGTCCATGGCGCGTCTTCGAAACAAGAACTGCTGCGTCATGCCTCCCTGGCAAGCGACGAGGGCAGTCAGGACCCAATCGACCTGGCAATCCTGCAGGCGGCGCGAAATGCAGGCGTGGATACCGCAATACCCCGACGGATCAGTTTCACTCCCTTCGATCCGGCAACCAAAGTCTGTGAAGCGGCAGCCGTCGAAGACAGCTCCAGAGTCGATGTCATCAAGGGATTCCCAGAAGCAGTCGCGATGCGATCCGCCGAACCGGCTCCATGGCAGGCCGACCTCCACCGGCTGGCGTCGCGGGGATTACGCGTGATTGCCGTGGCCTCGAAGCGCCACAGCGACGCATATCGATTGGAGGGCCTGATTGCCCTCGAAGATCCGCCCCGAACGGACACGCCGGGCTTCATCGGACGTCTCCGGGAACTGGGCGTCCGGATTGCGATGGTGACAGGAGACTCCCCTGCAACGGCGGTCGCGATTGCCAACCGCATTGGAATGGATGCGAAACTCTGTCCTCCCGAGGAGTTAAAGACATCTGATGCCTCTCTCCTGCGGCGATACAACGTCTTCGCGGGCGTCTATCCCGAAGACAAACTGAGGCTGGTGCGAATGGCGCAACGCGGCGGCCACGTTTGCGGCATGACCGGCGACGGCGTCAACGATGCGCCTGCCCTGAAACAGGCTGAGGTCGGCATCGCGGTCGCCGGCGCTACCGATGTCGCCAAGTCGGCCGCCAGCCTGGCACTCACAAATCCGGGGCTGGAGGGAATCGTGGCCGGCGTTGAGGTCAGCCGGCAAATCTACCAGCGCATGCTCACCTATACGCTCAACAAAATCATCAAAACCATTGAGATCGCGTTCTTCCTGACCTTGGGCGTCATGACGACACGGAGCTTCGTCATAACTCCCCTGCTGATTGTGCTCCTGTTGTTTACCAATGACTTTGTCACCATGTCGATCGCAACCGACAACGTATCCCCCTCCCCGCTTCCCGACCGGTGGAATATCCGCACCTTGATCCTCACAGCCGGATCGCTGTCCTTTGCGCTTCTGCTCTTTTCGCTCGGGGTATTCTTTACGGCCAGGAACGTCTTCCGTTTCCCGCTTGGACGGCTTCAGACACTGGTCTTCGTCATGCTCGTCTTCACGGGACAAGGAGTCGTCTATATCGTGCGCGAGAGGAAACGTTTCTGGAATTCCCCTCCCAGCAGGCTGATGATCCTGAGTTCGACTCTTGACATCGCTGTCGTGAGTTTCCTCGCAAGCAACGGGATGCTCATGCACAGCCTTCCGCTGTGGTCCATCGTCGAGCTTTTCGTCGCCGTCGCTGTCTTTCTTCTATGCATGGACCATCTGAAAATCTGGATCTTCCGGCAGTTCGGAATTCGAGGCAAGCTATGATCTTCAAGAAAATACTGATTGCAGTAGATACAGGCACCTTTGCCGCCCATGCCGCCGGCATCGGCCTTGACCTTGCGCGGCAGCTCGGCGCGGAGGTCGCATTGATTCACGTGGTCGATCCGGCCCTGGCTCATACCGCCTTGGGTTCCGGCGTCCCTGCGGACCGCTGGCTCACTCTGGCGCAGGATGATGCTCGGGAACTCCTGCGCGCATTCAAGGCTCGCGCGGCGGCAGAGCCCCCCGTACTGGAATTCATCGAGACAGGACCCCCGGCAGCAAAAATCGTGGAAGCGGCACGACAATGGTCCGCGGACCTGATCGTGATGGGCACCCACGGGCGCGGCCCCATCGGCAGTATCCTGCTCGGCAGCATTGCCCAGGGAGTTCTGCGTCACGCGCACTGCCCCGTGATGGTGCTTCCCCGCTCGTCCTAGATCATTTCTCCTGAAGGTGGATGGAGAACGGAACGAAGCGGGTGCGTCCGCCGGTGCGGCCAGCACCGGGGCGGTCTTTGCGGAAAAATTCTCTTCC
This sequence comes from Acidobacteriota bacterium, assembly GCA_021791875.1. Taxonomy (GTDB): domain Bacteria; phylum Acidobacteriota; class Terriglobia; order Terriglobales; family Acidobacteriaceae; genus Acidobacterium. The sequence goes on from JAJYVU010000022.1 coordinate 33,573, forward strand.
GCTGACTCGCTGACCCACCCTGCCGGGAATTAACCCCAAAATTGATATCCTGTAATTAAGAACTCAATCTTCAACCGAACGGGACGCCCACCAGCGTCCCGTTTTCTGTTTGGGCTTGTTCACCGGCCCCAGGAGCCTCCATGTCCGACTCGCGCTTCGACCACGTCTACGACCCCGTCGCCACCCCCAACCCCGCCTACGACGACGACCTCGAACCCGCCCCCGCGCCCTCCGGCTCCTGGGAGCGCCGCAGCCTCGCCCAAGCCCTTCTCACCCACGCCCGCAAACGCCAGGACGCCATCGCCGGCGCCTTCGTCGACGCCATGCTCGCCGGAAAAATCTCGCTCTTCCGTCTCCTCCTTGACCTCGAACAGGCCGCCATCGCCGCGGAAGCCGAAGCCCAGCAAGCGCGCATGCCATCCCTCGCCGACGTCCTGCTCCCCATGCTCGACCGCGAACGCAAACAGGCCGCTGCCGCCGCGGAAACTGCAGCCGCGCCCGAACCCGCGCCCGCCCGGCCCGCGCTTGTCGCGCCCGCGCCGAATCCCCCTCAATCCCCCGCGCCGCCACAGCCCGGCGTCACGGACGTGAACGCCGCCGCCGAACCCGGTCCCAGCACCGCCCCATCAGCGCCGCCCGCCACCCCATCGGCAACGCCCGCCGCCTCGCGCCCCTGCCGAACCCGCGCCCGTGCCCGAAAACCCCAGCCTCGCACCCCCCACCGGCCCGGGCACAATCCTGTTTCCTCAGCGCGCAACCACCCTCCGCTCGAAACCCTCCACGCCGCCCGGCAGCCCCAGCCCGCACCCCGCGATTCCTCTACCCCAACGATTCCATCCGTATCGCCACCCCGCCGCCGCAAACGCACACCCCTCCGCACAACTCATTCAAAACAAATTAGTTCCGTGCCTAATGCCTCATAAGGGTACCTATCCGGTTTACACATATGATGGTTTTGTAAGCGGATCCGGGTAGCAAAAAAGATGGCGCTCGAATTCGAGCAGGGTGTTTAGGGGCTACTTCTTGGAGGTGTTTTTTTAGGCTCAATAAAAACGAGTCCAACAAAAAACGTCGGAAAAAGTAGTGACAAGTAGTGACAAAAATTTCGTTGTGTCAGAAAATTAGTTATAACGATTCCAGAATTCTTGGAAAACTTCCTGAATTTTGAGATCGAAGTTTTCAAACGTAGTTCGAAAAAGAATTGTGCGGAGAGCGGGAGAATCGAACTCCATACGCGACAACGTATCTCCGGCTTATAAGACCGGCCCTAGCACTAGCTAGACACTCTCCGATAAAAGAGAATCTGGCCACGTCGCAAGCCGTGGCCAGGGTGAAGCGGTCCTGAACCGTATCGGACTCCTCTGCCCTAGACAAGTCGAGGAGCCAGACCTTTAAAACGCGTTGAGCCTGTGACCCTGTCAGGGTGCGTCACGGGCTTTTCGATCTTCTCATCTTATTCGCCACCAGTTTAACACCAATGGGATCAAAGGCAAATGCCGGTAGACCGAGCACAATTCGAGCGCATTGTGGAAAACGTGCCCACCCAGAGATACCTACACGAATAGGACAGCGCACAGGCGGAAGACGGAAAACTGCAAAGAAGCAGCTCGCCCGGGAGACCGACGGCGACGGTGGTGTTGTAGATTCATGCCCTGCCGATTAATAGGTAAGTAGGATCGATACTTGCAGAAAAGACGAGGAATGCTCGAAAATGCTCTCCAGCCATCTCCCTACCGCAACCTGCCTTGGTCGAATCGGTATCTAACGAAATGGAAGCAAAGAGGTAGTCTTAATCTATGGATTCCGCATTGCTAGAAATGCCGAAAAGAGTGGGTCGACCGTTTGAGGTGGGAGCCATTGGTGCGCTCGACGCCACGGCCTCCGGCGAGACCCGAGCCATCAAGCGGAATGACGAAAATTTGATCCGTCAGCTAACCGAGACGCTAGATAAGCAGCTCCTCGGCGTTCTATCGTGCCGCACCGCTGAGGAATTCGGCAGCGCACGCCATGAGGCATGGGAGAAGTATTTCCGTGCTCGTAGAGCCTTGAGCGACACGATTGATCTTCTGGTACCCAAGAACGCCGTTGAGACGATGCGGGTAGCTACAATGGAAAAAATCGCGGAAGACTTGGACCGGTTCCGCAACGTATTGTTCGGCTCGGAAATCTCTGAGCAATTTGAATTCACCCTGTGGATCGTAAACCGGATTCAGTGTGTCGCCCAGGAGATCGCAAGGTCCGGCCAACCTAGAGACAGGGATACAGACAGCCGTCTCAACGAAGATTTTTGTCTCTATACCGCGTGGGGACAGTTCCATTATGACTGCATATTGGCCTCAATGAAGTTCGAACGTCCGATCCCCGCCGAGATTCAGCCATCCATACGAGACGGCCTGCGCGCGTGGGTAAACGCTTCAGCAATCGCTGAGGAGGCGCTCTCCCTCCGGCTTCGAAGCGGACCTCAGGAGGGTAGTGAATTTTTCGATCATCCTTGGGATGAGGAAGACCAAGAACTCCTAGAATCTTCAATGAGAGATCTGAATGTCGACTGCTCCTCCGACTTATAGACGAGGCGAAATGTATTGGTGCGAACCAGACCCTGCTGACACCCTAGGATCAGAGCAGCATGGGGACAGGATCTGGCTCATAGTCTCTATGCGCAGCCGTTCCAGGTGCGTCGTCGCGCTTCCCCTATCGCGCCATACTGAAAAGGCGATCCACCCCTTCCTGATCACCGTCCCAGCATCCCAGATAACAACTGTCGATGGGACTGCAGCCATTGATCGAGTCGCACTAGTCGATCAAATTAGATCCCTCGATAAGTCGCGCCTTCGGAAGAAGTCGGGAGAGGTGACTATGCGCGCTCTCTTTTCTGTTTTCAACGGTATCGACTACATGTTAGGGCGCCACTTTCCGTCGCCGAATTCGAACTAACCCACCACTGCAACCCCGAGCTCGGCAGTCGGGGCACGATAGGTCAGAAGACAGGCACGAACCGCCCCCGAATTGCAGCGCCAAACCGATTCGTATACCCATACGCTTCCATTCGTATCGCCGCCTCCCGGCCGCCGCAAACGCAAAGCCGCTCGGACAACTCATTCAAAACACATGAGTTTCACGCCTAATATCCAATAAGCGGCTATTTATCAATACCTTACATGGCATTAATACCAGCCTCAAAAGTTTTGAAGAATTTCGTAGGATACTGGTCGGGCAAACCAATACGAATTTCCACGGGAAGGTCCCAACCGGGTGGCATTCCAGCAGAAAATCCGCCCCTAGTGCGCCGGATGATTCAGGTAGGTAAAGACCAGGAAGGCCATGTAGCCAACCACCGCAACCAGCAGCCCCAGCAAAATTCCCATATACATGGAGGCATTCTTCATCAGCCGCTGCATGCCGCGCACGTCGTCGGCCATCGCCGATTGCTCAAAGCTGGTCTTGTCCGCCGCCTCGCGCAGGTGCGCGACCTCCTGCTCCACCCGCCGCAGCTCCGTCGTCTGGCTGTTGAGCGTCGAACGGATATCCCGGTGCGACATCAGCAGACCGTCCATCGTGTCCTTGATCTCGTCCGAGGTCCCAGGCTGCGGCCGCCCCGTCGCCAGATCGAGCATCGGCAGCAGGCTCGTCACCACCGGCAGCCAGCCCTTGAACTGCATCAGCGTCTTCCACATCGGATCCTGCGCCAGCTCCCGCAACTGCTCCTCGGTCACCTCGTCGCTCGACCTTCCCTGGTCTTTCGACTTCAGGAACGTCGTCTCATCCGGTGACGGAACCACGTCGGCTGCCGCTCCAAACACTCCCGGTCTCCGGTCCGTCGACCGCCGCAGGTATTTCTCCAGCTTGAACGGCTCTTCCTCTTCATCCCCGTAATGACCAGCGGATGGGGCTGGCTCGCTTCCTTCCGCCTTCTCGCGCTCGAAGCCCAGACCTCGACTCTGCGCGCGACGGAGTGCCTCCGCGACCCTCGGCGACGGAGCCCCCGGTTCTGCCGCATCGGTCGCACGCCTCTTCCACACATGCGGAGCGTCTTCCTCGATCGGCTCCGCAGCCATCGCTCCGCTGGATGCCCCCATCGCCGCTGCTGCTACAGCTGCCTCCGCCGCCGCAGCCTCTGCTGCCGCTTCCGGCTCTGCTTGAGCTTCCTCCACCGGCTGCTTCGTCTCTGCGGCAATTGCGCTCGTTGGCTCCGCGGCCACTTCCGGTGCTGGCTGCGCAACAACCTCTGCCGCAGGCTCCGCCACTGGAGCCGGCTCCTCTACGACCGCCTCAGCCGTCATAGCCTCGACTCGCGGCGCTTCGACCACCGCGGCTGCTTCCGGCTGCGTCTCCACCGGCACTTCCACCCGGGCCTGCTCGACCGGGACCTCAACCGCACTCGCCGCTTCAGGCGCCGGCTCCGCAGGCTGCTCCATAACTGCTTCGCTCACCGGCTCCGCCGCGGCTGCCGCTTCCGGAACCGCTTCCGCCACCGGCTCGGCGACAGCCTCCGCTGCTGGCTCATAGACTGGCGGAGCTTCACCCTGTGGCGGCTCACTCACTGGCTCTTGCACCGGCTGTGCTTCCACCACCGCTTCGAACACCGCCGCCGCGCTCTCCACCACCATCACCGCTTCCGGCGCAGTCTCTGCCGGCGCTTCCGCCTGGGCCTGCTCCACGGGAGCCTCAACCGCGGCTTCCACCTGCGGCTGTTCGGCTACAGCTTCCGCATTGCCCTCGGCCACAGGCTGCTCGGCGACCGCCGCAGCCGTTTCCGTACTCTCGGGCCCAGGAGCTTCCTGCTCCGCAGGGGCTTTCTTGCCGGTGGCCATCTGGATCAGTCTGTCAACTGCCGACTGATGCGCGCGGGAAGTGAAGGATTCAAACATTGCACTCATTATCCATCCGTCAAAAACTCAGCGTCCACCGCTTTGCGCTTGACGGCATCGATTGTGGAACCAGACTGATCAGCCAATCCGTCCGAAGAATGCTCTCAGCGGCTCCGAACCGGGCGGGCCGCGGGCCGCTTCGCTTTTCCGCTTCCGGCCGCTTTCACCGCGCGCGTGCCCTGTTTCGCACCTGCGCCGGCGGACCCTTTCGCGGCCTTTGCCGCGCCACGGGCAGCCTTCTGAACCGCGGGCTTCGCAACCTTCGCCGCGGACTTCGTCGTGCTCTTGGCCGCCTTCACCACCGGCTTGCTCGCGATTTGTTTTTGGACTCGTTCCGCCGCGCCAACATGCCCATTCCGGCCCGCTGCGGCAACCTTTGCGGGCGCTTTGGAAACACCCGCCTTGGCCTCTGTCTTCGCGGCTTTGGGCGCCGTCCCGCTCGCGCGCGATGCCACTGCTTCCCTGGCAGGCTTCTCAGCCTTGGTTTGGCTGCCCGTCAACCGCCGTGCGCGACCTGTTACCCCGGCCACTTGCGCCTGCCCGGTCTCTTCCTGGCCGGTCTCACCCCGCTGGCGCAGCGCGTGCACCACCGCCCGCAGCATTTCCTCTTCCGGAGCCGGCTTGCCCGTCCAGATCTCAAACTGCCGCGCGCCCTGCTGCACAAACATCTCCACGCCCGTAATCACGGCCAGCCCCTTCTCCCGCGCCATGCGCAGCAGCGGCGTTTCAATCGGGTTGTAGACCATGTCGAAGACCAGCCGCGCGTTCAGTTGCTCCGGCTTCAGCCAGCTCTGTTGCTTATGCCCGCGCATCCCGATCGGAGTCGCATTCACGATCACGTCGAAACTGGCCTTCGCCAGCTGCTCGTACTTGATCGTCCGGGCCTTGGCCTGCCGCGCCAGCTTCTGGGCCGCTTCCGGCGTCCGATTCACAATCGTCACCTCGGCGCCCTTCTCCTTCAGCCCAAACACCGCGGCACGCGCCGCTCCGCCCGCGCCGATCACCAGAACCCGCGCGCCCCGCATCGGCAATCGCCGCTCCAGCGGACGAAGAATCGCAGCCACATCCGTATTGAACCCGTACAGCTTCCCTTCCAGCGAACGCACCACCGTGTTGCAGGCCCCGATCTTCTCTGACAGGTTATCCGTGTTCGCCAGATGCTTCAGAATCGCGCCCTTGAACGGCATCGTCACAGCCAGCCCGTGCAGCGGAATCTCCCGCACCAGCGTCAGCACGTCCTCCATATCCGTCGCCTGTAGCGCCAGAAACACCGCATTCACCGTCTCTCGCCGGAACGCCAGATTCTGAATCAGCGGCGAAAGCGAGTGCGCCACCGGATTCCCGACCACCCCGTACACGCGCGTCGCCGGAGAAACCTCGTCAATCCGGTAAATCTCGTGCAGCGCGCGCGCCGCAACCTGTCCGGGACCCGTTTCCTCACCCGGGCTTGCCGACGCAAACGTAAACACCGAACCCGCACGCACGCCCAGCACCCGCGAAATCAGCCCCTGCTCGCCCATGCAGATCCCGATCATGTTCGCACGGTCCGACGTCCGCTCCAGGAACCGCATCATCTTCACGTTATCGGCCAGGCACGTCGCCGTCGAAACCACTTTCATGTAGTCCGGCCGGAACTTCTGGATGCGCTCGAAGGTCTTGTCCAGATCCCCTGTCGCCTTGAAGTCGTGGTGGCTGATAATCAGCCCCGCGCCCATTGACCGGATCCGCTCCAGCTCCGCAGGCTTCAGCTCCTCCGCGGTCTCGATCTCAATATCGATCAGGTCGCATCCCGCCTCAATCGCCTTTTGCAGAACCTCGATCTCCGCGTGAATGCTGCCCTTGAACTTCCCGCCGTTCGGCGCGCGACGGCATGTCGCGATCGCCGTTACCTCGCCCAGCTCATACAAAAACCGGTGAATCTCCGAAATCCCTTCCGCGGGCTTCGGCAGATAATCCAGCCGGAATTCAAGAAATGGATTCTCCCGCGCCGCCTCAGAGGCCTTTTCGATCATCTCCTCCGGGCTGGATGCGGCAATGGCCACGCACACCCGGCTGATGCGGGAGCGCAGAAGCTGCGCAGGCGAGATGGCTACACTGCCACTCGCGCTGTCCATGCCGGATTGAGGTTGCGACGCTGCAACTCGATCAGTCATAAGTACGATTGCGGCATGTTAAAAGCAATTTCCGCCGCATGCAATCGATTCCCTAACAATATAGTGCGGTTTTCGTTTCTTTGTTTGCCGGAAGTTAGAGAAGCTGGACGATGTACCGCATCCGGCAACGCCCCGCAGGTGCCAGACCGGCTTCCATCGGCTGCCCTCGGAACCCAAAACCGCCCCATTTCCCGCGCATCGTGCACCGCGCTGCGCCGCCATGTAGCATCGATACTTTGGAGGAACCTCACTTGCCGGACCAAAACCCTTCGCCCGCCTCTTCCCCGGCCATCCGCCCCTGGAATGCCGCCGCCGGCGCCCCGCTCACCCCCGAAGCCTTCGCCGCCTGGGTCGACCAGCGCATCGCCGCCCATCAGGCCGCCCTGGACCGCCTTCTCGCCGTCACTGGCCCGCGCACCCCTGAAAACTCCCTCCAGCCCTACGACCAAGCCATCGCCGAGCTCGCCTCCGCCGGCTCCCAGGTCGGACTCCTCGACAGCGTCTACCCTGACAAATCCATCCGCGACAAGGCCCAGGAACTCGCCCAGAAAATCTCCCAGGTCGCTGTCCAGCTCGCCCTCAACCGCGACGTCTACGACGCCCTCGCTGCCATCCCTCTCGACAATCTCGACCCCGCCACCAGGCACTACCTTGAGCGCACCCTCCTCCAGTACCGCCTCTCCGGCGTTGACCGCGACGAAGCCACCCGCCAGAAACTCCAGGAACTTCAGGAAAAAGCCACCATTGCCGGCCTCACCTTTGGCCGCAACGTCCAGGAAAACGCCAATACCGTCCTGGTCGACGACCCCTCCCAGCTGGACGGCCTGCCACCCGACTTCCTCGCTGCCCACCCCCCCGCCGCCGAGGGCGAACATGCCGGCAAAATCCTCCTCACCACCGACTTCCCCGACTACATGCCGGTCATGACCTTCGCCAGCTCCGGCGACCTCCGACGCCGCATGATGCTCGCCTACAACACCCGCGCCTACCCCCAGAACCGCGCCATCCTCCTCGACCTGCTCCACACCCGCAGGCAGGTCGCCAACCTCCTCGGCTTCTCCACCTGGGCCGACCTCGCCACCGCCGACCAGATGATGGAATCCGCCGCCAACATGCAGGCCTTCCTCGACGAGCTCGCCGAGGCCACTCGCGAAGGCGCACAGCGCGAGTACGCCATGATCCTCGACTTCGCCCGCAGCCAGCAGCCCGGCCTCACACAGATCGACGCCGCCTCACGCGCCTACTGGGTCGAGCAGTACCGCCGCTCCGCCTTCAGCTTCGACTCCCAGTCCGTCCGCCCCTACTTCCCCTATGAGCGCGCGCAAAAAGGCGTCCTCGCCACCGCCGAAAAACTCTTCCGCGTCGCCTTCCGCCAGATCGAGAACCCCGACGTCTGGCATCCCTCCGTCACCGCATGGGAAGTCTTCGAAGGCGACGCCCTCGTGGGCCGCTTCTACCTCGACATGCACCCCCGCGAAGGCAAGGACAAGTGGTTCTCCGCCCATCCCCTCATCCCCGGCGTCGCCGGAAAGCAGCTCCCCGAGGCCGCGCTCATCTGCAACTTCCCTGAGCCAAAGGACGGCAACCCCGCCCTCATGCAGTATTCCGACGTCGTCACCTACTTCCACGAGTTCGGCCACCTCATGCACGCCCTCCTCGGCGGGCGCCAGCGCTGGGCCGGCCAGAGCGGCATCGCCACCGAGGGCGACTTCGTCGAAGTCCCCTCCCAGCTCCTCGAAGAATTCTTCCGCGATCCCGCCCTCCTCGCCACCTTCGCCCTCCATTACGAGACCAACGAGCCCATCCCGGCCGAGTTCGTCCACCGCATGAATCGCGCCGGGGCCTTCGGCCGCGCCGACTGGGTCCGCACCCAGATCTACTACACCACCTACTCGCTCGAAACCCACCTCATCCCGCCCGATCAGCTCGACCCCGACCAACTCCTCAAGGACCTCTACGAGCGCTTCCTGCCCTATCAGTGGATCGACGGCAACAAGATGTACGCGAGCTTCACCCACTTGGTCGGTTACACGTCGAACTACTACACCTACCTCTACGACAAGGTCATCGCCCTCGACTTCTTCGCCCAGTTCCCGCCCGCCGACCTCCTCAACCCCGAAACGGCGCACAGGTACCGCCAGACCGTCCTCGAACCCGGTGGCTCCATCCCCGGCAAGCAAATCGTCGAAGCCTTCCTCGGCCGCAAACAAAGCATGGCCGCCTTCACCCACTGGGTCGCCGAAGAATTCGAAACTGTGTCTTAGAGACTATTGAGGGTGGCCCACTCAAGCCATCTTTTGGCTTGAGTGGGGGACACACCCGCCTCAAGCTGCATGGGCACTCCCGTGATCGGGTGCCGCAATCTCAAAAATTGGGCGTGCAAAAAGTATCCTCCATCGCCAGGCAGCCCGGGATCATTCTCCAAAGGCCGGCCGTCGAACCCATACAGAGGATCGCCCACCAGCGGATGCCCGATCGATGCCAGATGGATTCGGATCTGATGAGGCCGCCCCGAATGCAGGCTGACCGCAAAGGTCGTTGTGCTCTTACCGCGTGAAATCACCCGGGCCGCCGACTTCGACGGCTTGCCATCCGGGCTGGCCGCCCACACCGAACCGATCCGCGGGTGCGGCACCAGCCCGATCGGCGTAAGGATTTCATAGCGGTCCTCCAGCGCAACCCCTTGCGCCAGTGCCCGATAGATTTTTTCAATTTCGGCCGTGTTCCACTTCGCCTCCAGGTACGAGGCAGCCTCCGCTGTCTTGGCGAAGAGAACGATCCCGCTGGTGGCCCGCCCCAACCGGTGGACAGGGTTCGCCTCGGGCCACCGCTTCTGCACCAGCCGCAGGAGCGTGTTCTCCATAAAGCCGCTGCCGGCCAAGGTCGGCAGCCCGCTTGGTTTGTTCACGGCCAGCAGATGGGCATCATCCAACAGCACCTCGAAGTCCTGAGGAACATCCGGTTCCACCCACGGCGGACGGTTCCAGACAAGGATTTGCCCTGCAGCGACTAATTCGCTTCCCGTGGCAATGACACCGTCGAGGGTAACTTCCCCGTGGTTCAGTTTTTCCTGCCAGCCTTCCGCGCTGGAGTGGGAGTAAAGGCCCGCCAGGTGGGAGAGCAAAGTCTGCCCATGGTGCTCGCTCCCAATAATGGACGTGTAGGCCCAGCCCCGGTTCAGCATTTGGCTTGAGTGTAAACGGCAGCATCTGCGCCGTCAGGCGCAACAACTGAGGACTGGGGACTGGCAACTGAGAATCGAGAAATGTGCCGGGAATTAACCCCTAAATTGCTATCCTTAGAATTAGGAAGTTAGGAATAAATACAAAAAAGGCGGCCATCCAGCCGCCTTTTTTCATGCCAATACAAAGGAATTCCAAGGATAACCACCCCCAAACCTTTGCGTACTATGCGTCTTCGCGGTAGATTATTGTCTTTTGCGCCGAAGGCGCGACCGTCCCTTAACCTCGCATTGATTCTAAAGGGCTTACGAGACTAACCTTTCCGTAACCCATTTTTAATCAACAACTTCTGGGACGTTAACCATAGCTTTTAAAATCACCCCATTCCCATTTCGGGAACAGCGACCGGCCGACCGGCCAGTGCCCATCAACAGTAAAAGGCCACCTCGCGAGGTGGCCTTTGTCATCGCTGGAAGCTGAACCTAAATCGCCGTCTGCTGACCGGCATGCCTCGCCTCGGCCATCCGCCGCGCCAGCACCGGCAGACCAAACGCCAGCGCGCAGAAAACCGCCGTTGAAATCAGGTCGTTGCGATAGAACGGCAACCCCGCCGCATAGCAGGTCATCAGCCCCGCAAACGTGTGCGGATACATCGGCGAGCCCACCCACACCGCGTAGTTGCTCAGCAGGAAGAACGAGGTCGGCGCCAGCACCGCGCCCGTGCCCACCCGCGCAACCGTGATCTTCTTCCGCAGCAGGATATAGCCCAGCACCACCACCGCCGCATACCACGCCCACGTCACCAGGTAGGCGTCCACGTGGAACGCGTAGTTGTAAATGAACACCGTCAGGTAGTAGTCCGTCGCCGCCAGCGCCAGCACCGGAACGAAGATCCAGCCGAGCGAACGCTTCGCGCCAAAGTAAAGCAGGCCCGCGCCCACGGCAGTGAAGTTCAGCCACGGATGCGGAACGATGCGGCTCAGAACGGCGGCAATGACCCAGAAAAATGCTGACATGACAAGCCTCGAATCGAAAATACAGCAGAAACCACTATTGTCCCGTCGTACAGCAGCGGGGGTCAAGCGAAAGCCGTGAAATGGGGCGAATCGAATTTCACGCCATCACGACGCCCGCGCCAAAGCCCGTCGCGTCCACCAGAGCCGTGCGTCTACTCATTCCCGCGGCTGCTCAATTCTGAACGCGTCCGTCCATATACATGCCCTCGACCACCGGCGGCTGCCCAGGAACGACATTCACATAAACCCATCCGCTCAGCGGAGGGTTGGCTGCCGGACCGCGGTCAAAGCGAAGATCCCGGAACTGGACCGCGTGCCACTGCGCCCCGCGCGGCGGCGGCGCGCCCGGAATCGGAATCTCGCCCATGTCTTCCACCACCGGCCATTTCGCCCAGTCCAGATACACCCGCCCCAGGTACGACTGCCTGGCCGCGGCCACCGCAGGCGTCACCGGCGGCTTGTAGATCACCGTGGGCGCAAGCGTCACTTGATCCTGCAATGTATTGATCCGGGCAATCCGATACGCATTCGGCGTTTCCACCAGCCCAACCCATCGGAACGGATCCGTCATCGTCGGCTCTGCTGCCACCCGCTCGATGCTCGCCGTCGTATAGTTGCCGTTGTTCAGCAGCGCCTCGGCATGCAGATGCTCCGCGTTGCGGACGCTCCCGTACAGCACGATGAAGATCAGCGCGGCCCACGCCCATCCCCGCCCGCGATAGCGCCGCCGCCGGTCACCGATTTCCTGATCCGTGAGTTTCAGAATTGCGGGAATCAACAGCGCCAGCACCAGGACCGCAAAGATCCAGGGGTCGAAGATGGACTCGATGCCCCACGCATACCAGTGCTTGCCGAATGGAAGGAACGGCCGCAGCCCGTAGCTGTTGCTGTAATCGAAAACCAGATGGCTCAGGTCGGCCAGCAGCGCGCCAAACCACAGCCATCCCCAATGGATGGGGCGAGCCGGCTGCGTCTTCTTTCGCCGCAGCCTCTTCCACGCGGCGGCAACCAGCGCGGTAAAGGCCACCACCGCCAGAGCGATGAATGGCGCGGCGATCAGCGAGTGGGTAATGCCGCGATGATGCTCCAGCGTCGCCACCGGCCCGCGCACCAGCCAGAGCAGGTCTACATCCGCGGCCTCCGCCGCAATCACGAGCGTAAAGGTCGCCCACGCGGTCTTGTGATTGATCCCCGCGCGGGAAATACAGGCTCCGGTGAGCAGATGAGTGACGGGTTCCATCCGAGGCCACGGTAGCTGGAACAGGCCCGCGAAGGCAAGCGGAGGTCAGTCCTGGCTCGCGGCCAGCGCGGTGACTTCGAGCGTGAAAGGAAGCGCCGGATTCGGTTCCAGATCCACGTCCTTCATCCATACAATCTCATCCCGCCAGCGGATCAAAGGCCATTCCGGGCGCTTCGAAGCGTCCAGGCGGAGCCGCGAGAAGATCTCCTTGAGGCTCTTTTTGCCCGACGTATAGCGCAGCCGCACCCGGTCGCCGGGTTGAGGGACGCAGAGGATGAGCGGCTCCAGTTCCGGCGCCGGACCGGTGACATCGCGCAACGCCGTCACGACTCGGAGCCCGTAGCCGGGAGCATCCGTCTCACCGGGAACCGGGATTTCCAGTGGCGCGAGGCGACCCTTGGACGTGCCGCGCGCTCCGTCTGGCGCGGCTGCCGGACTCTCGACGATCAGGCGCAATTCCCTTGCGGTGCGCTCGGCGCGAAGTTGTGCGGTGAGTTGCTCGCGGCGCGGTGCACCCCCGGGGCTCGCGGGCTCAATCATCGCCATCAGGCGCGCGACGGCATCAAAACCGAGCATCACTCCGACGCGGCGTGCGGCCTCGCGCAGCACACGCCGCCGCACGGCTGGCGGCAGGGCGCGCAGGCGATCCAATTCCATCCCGAGGCTCGCCTCGCCGGGATGGGTGGAAACCGCTCGTCCCCCTCCGCGCACGGCGCGCCCCGGCAGCAGCAGGGTGGGCAGCAGCCGATCCATCTCCTGCTGCCAGTAGGCTTCTTCATCGCGGGCCAGATCCGCTACGTGAGCCAGCAGCAGGGCAATTTGCGGATTGTAAGTTGCCATCTCGGGCAGCAGCTTGTGACGGACCCGGTTACGAGTGAAGCCGAGGTCGACGTTCGTCACATCCTCACGCCAGGGCTGGCCAAGGTCTCTCAGCCAGGCTTCGATCCCGTCGCGGCGAACGCCCAGCATCGGGCGAAGAATCACGCCCCTTGGGCAGGCAACGACGGGATGAATGCCGCTCAGACCCTCTGTCCAGGCGCCTCGGAGCAGCTTCAGCAACACCGTCTCGGCCTGGTCATCGAGGGTGTGCGCCGTCAAAACCGCGTCGGCGAACCCCTGATCCAGAAGATCGCGGAAGACGGCATAGCGGAGATTGCGGGCCGCCTCTTCGACGGTCTCGCGATGCTGCTTCGCGTAAGCCGGAGTATCAACCTGGCGCAGATGCAGCGGCAGTCCAAATTGAGCGGCCAGCGCCTCTACAAAGGCAGCATCTTCGTCAGCGGCCTGCCCCCGGAGCCCGTGGTGCACATGCACCACCGAGAGCACCAGCCCGACCTCAGGCGCAATCTGCACCATGGACCGGAGCAGCGCAACGGAGTCTGCCCCCCCGGAAACGGCCAGCGCCACGCGCATGCCGGCGCGCAGATTCGTTCGATCGACAGGGAACGGCGTGGCCATGGAAATATCGTAACCGCGACGGATAGTAACCCGCCTGCTGCCACACGCAAGGCCGCAGCGAAGCACTATACTTTTGCCATGTTTACCACGCGCCTTGCCACCGCCGCCGATGCCGCGTTGATCACTCACCATCGCCGCCGAATGTTTGTGGATGCGGGCCGGCCTGACAATCAAGTGCTGGACCGCATGGCCGAGGCGCATACGCCATGGGTGGCGCGCATGATTGAGGATGGGAAATATATCGGCTGGCTGACGGAAGCCGATGGCAAGGCGGTGGCCGGAGCGGGTCTGCTGTTACTTGACTGGCCTCCGCATCCGCTCGATCCGGTTTCGACGCAGCGCGGCTATCTGCTGAATGTCTACGTCGAGCCGCAGTACCGGCGGCGCAAGCTGGCAAGCCATCTCATAGAACTGGCCCTTGCGGAAGCGCGAAGGCGGAGGATCCGGGTAGTCGCACTGCATTCCACCGCCGAGGGTCGGCCGCTTTATGTCGCCAACGGCTTTCGGCCCACTAACGAGATGTTCTTCGTGGAGCCGGTGGAAGGCTGAGCACCGCATTACTGCATTTCATTAAGAAGGCGGAAGCAGTGACGAGCAATCTGCTTCTCCTCATCCGCCACCATGACGCGAACCTTACCGCTGGGTGTGGGCTCAGACGCCTCCCCCGGTGTGATGCCCAGAGGCTCCAGCCCCTGACAACAGAGACCGCGCACTACTTGGCTGTGCTCACCGATGCCGCCGCTGAAGACAAGCATGTCCACGCCGCCAAGCACCGCGGCATAGGCACCGATAAACTTGCGGACGCTCATCGCGAAAGATTCCACCGCAAGGGTCGC
>JAJYVU010000086.1 GCA_021791875.1 Acidobacteriota bacterium
CTTCATCGTCCGCTCCATCGCGGCCTTCGGATACGTCTCCATGCTCTGCATGGTCCAACATCCTCGCCGCCCGCCGTGCGGACATTTCACTTGCTAATTCAACCGGACATATCATGTGCTAACGACATTTCGGGGCTATATCACATGCAATTCTTGAAAAACTGTGCCATGCTTTGGGCGAATTGAAACCCCGCACCGGGAGTTTGACCTTGAAGACACGTCCACACCTGGTGACCATGGCCGTCCTGCTGGCCATCCTGTTCCCTGCGGTGACGTATGCCGCAGGCCCGCGGGAAGTGACCTACATGAGCGATGGTCAACCGGTACATGGGCTGCTGTATGAGCCAACCGGTCATGGGAAACATCCTGCCATTGTGGTGGTTCACGAGTGGTGGGGACTGGATGGGTGGATCAAGGAACAGGCACAGAATCTGGCCAACGAAGGCTATGTGGCGTTGGCCGTGGATCTGTACCACGGAAGGGCGACCACGAATCCGGCAACGGCACGTCAGCTGATGATGAGCTTAAATCACCGGCAGGCGGTGGATAACGTGGTGGCAGCAGCGAAGTACCTGGCTGCCCAGCCGAATGTGGATGGGCAACGGATCGGCGCGGTGGGCTGGTGCATGGGAGGCGGATACGCGGCCCTGCTGGCGGTTCATGATCCGACCCTGCGGGCAGTGGCCATCAATTACGGAGAACTTCCGGTCAGCCGCAAGCAACTGGAGAAGATCCACGCGGCGGTACTGGGAATTTTCGGCGGAATCGACAGGGTCGTCACGCCGGAACAGGTGCACGCCTTTGAGCAGACGATGCAGACGCTGGGCAAACCGGTGGTTGTAAAGATTTACCCGGACGCGGGACACGCCTTTGAGAACCCAAACAACAAAGGCGGCTACCGCGCAGCAGATGCGGAGAATGCGCAATCGGAAATGAGGGAGTTTTTCGCGCGAGAGTTGAAGCAGTAGTACCCGGAAACGGGATCGCAGGCTCTCAAAACACGGCAAAGGAGGCACAACTGGCAACAAGAGTTGTGCTTAGACGAACAACTCGTAAAAAAGTCGCAGTTGGAACAAAATTTTCTTGCATGTCAGTCTCTGACATGTTAACTATGCAGGCAATACCTCAGTTGAATCTTACAGGATTGGAACTGGGGGGAAAGTGTAGGACCAGGCAAGATGGTAAAAATCGGCATGACAATCCGTGGCTATCGTTTACAGAAAGGCCTGTCGCAAGGCGACATTGAAAAGCGCACAGGCTTGTTGCGTTGCTACTTGTCCCGCGTTGAAAACGGACATACGGTTCCCTCGCTCGATACGCTCTCCAAGATCGCTTCAGCACTCGATCTGCCGTTGGCCCAGTTTTTTGCCGAGGATACGCTCGGCCGCGAGCTGAACACGCAGAAACTGTCCGATGACGAACTCCGCTTCCTGACACAGATCCGGCGGTATTCGTCCAACCTGAATGACAGCGACCGCAAGCTGCTTCTCGCCATGGTCAAGAAGTTCGCGGCGACGGCGGTGAAGTAACTCGCCCTTCCTTTTCGTTCCGACCAGAATGCGGCAGAGGAAATCTCTCGCTCTGCCGCACTCCGCCTTCACGTCCTGAGACTCTAGGATTTCCTCGTCAGCCCAGCGTTGGGATTCCGCCCATGTGGAATGAATAGACGCCATACGCCAACAGCATGAGGAAGAATCCCATGCCGACGATGGCGGTGCGGCGGCGCAATAGAAACGTTTCAGGATCGGCGCCAATGCGCGGGACCATGGGAAGCCCCATGAGAATGCCGCAGACGAAGCCGCCGAGGTGCGCCATGTTGTCGATCTGAATGACGAAGTGCATCAGGTCGCCGCCCGCGCCGAAGATGAAGTTCAAAATTGCAAAGTAGATAACGCTGCGGCGAAGCTTGCGCAACTCAAACTGAGGAATAGGCAGGAGCGGCGACTTGAGCAGGACGATAAGTACTCCGGCAATACCAAAAATGGCACCGGAGGCACCCATACTGACGTAGTTGGGATGGATGGCTGTACTGAGGATGTCCCCGGCCAGGCCGGTGAGAACATAGACGGCCACAACCCCGAGCGGACCCAGAAGCGGCTCGCCCAGCAGTCCCAGATTCCACAGGCACCACATGTTGCCGGCGATATGGATGATGCCGGCATGGACGAACATGGCAGTAAAGAGACGCCACCACTGCCCGTAGACAAAGACCAAAGCACCCTGATCTGCACCCCAGCGAATGAGGTCGTTGACCGTAGGCGACCACCAGGAGACGCCCGAGAAGCACATGGCAAGGTAGACGAGGACGTTGATCCCGACCAGGGTATAGGTAGCCGGTGCCATGGCCCAGTGGTTGCGGCGGCGCGGCGGCGGAGGATTGTACGAGCGCTGGGGCGCTTCGTAGTAATACTCCTGCTGCGCCGGCATCTGGCCTGGAGGTATGATCTCGGGCGATCGGCTCTTCCCGCTTCGATAGCTATTGCCTGTCGCTCGATTCATAAAGGTCTTTCTTTAGCGTAACTGCGATGGCTGCGGGTGACAATCGGCAGGAAGCCCTCCATCTCACTTACAATTTTAGATTCGACGCAGCAAAAAATTCGCAACAGCGGCAAAGGAGAGCGAAGTGGACGGTTGGAAAAAAGTGCGGCGGGCGTTGTTGAGCGTAACGGACAAGACCGGACTGGTGGAATTTGCCCAGAAGCTGGCGGCGCAGGATGTGGACCTGATCTCAACCGGTGGCACGGCGCGCGTACTGCGCGAGGCGGGCCTGAAGGTTCGCGATATCTCTGAATTGACGGGATTTCCCGAGATGCTGGATGGGCGAGTGAAGACGCTGCACCCGAAGGTGCATGGCGGAATTCTGCACATTCGCGGCAATGCCGAGCACCGCGCGGCGGTCGAGGCGCACGGGATTGAGCCGATCGACATGGTGGTGGTGAACCTGTACGCCTTTGAAGCGACGGCGGCCAAGCCGGGCGTGACGGTGGGACACCTGATCGAGAACATCGATATTGGCGGCCCCTCGATGGTGCGTTCGGCGGCAAAGAATTTTGAGGACGTGGCCGTGGTGACGGCCGTGAGCGACTACGCCGCCCTGGCCGAAGAGTTGGACGGGCACAACGGCGCGCTGAGCCGCGAGACCCGCTGGCGGCTGGCAAAGCAGGCCTTTGCCACGACGGCAGCCTACGACACGGCGATTGCGAACACGCTGGAGCGGATTGCCTCGCCGGAGGCGGACGCGGTGGTGGACCTGGGCGATCCGCTGAAAGCAGAGTTTCCAGCAGCGCTGCGCATCAACTATCCGCTGGCGATGCCGTTGCGCTACGGGGAGAATCCTCATCAGAAAGCAGCTCTCTACAGCAACGGCAGCGGCACGGGCATTGCCGGTGCGAAGCAGTTGCAGGGCAAGGAGTTGAGCTACAACAACCTGGTGGATCTGGATGCCTGCTGGGATCTGGCGCAGGAGTTTGATGAGCCAATGGTGGCGATCATCAAGCACACCAACCCCTGCGGCGCGGCCCGCGCTGAGACGGTAGTAGAAGCCTATCGCAAGGCTCTGGCAACGGATCCGGTGTCGGCCTTTGGCAGCGTCATCGGCATCAACCGGGTGGTGGACGGCGAAGTCGCCGAAGAGATGGCCAAGCTCTTTGTGGAGGCGATTGCGGCTCCCGGATTTACCGACGAAGCCAAGGCGCGGTTCGCCGCAAAGAAGAATCTGCGGCTGGTGGAAGTGACTCCGGCGAAACCGGGGCGCGTGGTGCGGCAGGTTTCCGGCGGGCTGCTGCTCCAGGATGCGGACACGGGCCGCGTGACGGCAAACGAACTGAAGGTGGTCACCAAGCGCTCGCCAACCGACGAGGAGCTGACTTCCATGCTCTTTGCCTGGAAAGTATGCAAACACGTCAAATCGAATGCGATTGTGTACGCGCGCAACGACCAGACGGTGGGGGTGGGCGCCGGCCAGATGAGCCGCGTCGACGCAGCCAGGTTTGGCGCGATGAAGGCGATCCTGCCGATGCACGGCTGCGTGGCGGCGTCGGACGCATTCTTCCCGTTCCCAGACGGCCTCGAAGTGGTCGTTTCATCGGGCGCGACCGCGGTGATTCAGCCGGGTGGCTCGGTGCGCGACGCGGAGGTGATTGAGGCTGCGGACCGGCTGGGGATTGCCATGGTATTCACGGGCATGCGGCACTTCCGGCACTGAGGGAGTTGCGGCCGAAGGCGGAGCTGGTTCACCGCAAAGACCCCAAAGAAGCGCCGCACCACTGGGACAATCTCGAACCTCGCACTGGGATCAGAGGATACTGGTGCGAGGTTCGTGCGCATCCGGGGCTGTCGCAAGGACAAATGTCACAGTAGTGTGCTGTCCGCGCCTGTAAGATGAAATTGTGGCGATGGAAAGCTCCAGCAACGCCGGCAAAACTGCGGCGAAGTCTCTTCATCTGAAAACCTCGTTGATGATCCTGGTGATGATCTTTGCCGGGCCACTGGGCAATGTACTCCTCGGCAAGGGCATGAAGCACGCCGGGGTGCTGCGGATATGGCCACCCGATGCGCTGCTTGCGACCGGTATCCATATCTTTTCCACGCCGGCAATCTGGATGGGCATCGGGTCGCTGATCCTGTTTCTCGTGTCGTACATGCTGGTGCTCTCGTGGGCCGATTACAGCTATGTGCAGCCGGCAGCATCACTGGCCTACGGCGTGGTGGCGCTGTTGAGCTGGCTGATCCTGGGCGAGCACGTGTCGCCGCTGCGCTGGCTGGGTATCGCGATCATCTGCCTGGGCGTGTTTGTGGTGGGAAGAACAAATCCGCGAACCACGCATCCAGCGGAAGTTATGCCAGACACCACCGGACCGGAACCAGCGGGCCAAAATATGGCGGGAGCGGACTAAATGCTGAAGAACTATATCCTGTTTTCGCTCATTGTGGTGTCCGGAACGGGCGGCGAGTTGTGCGTTTCGCGCGCCATGAAAACCGTAGGCGAAGTGACAAGCTTTCACCCGGTAGCAGTCATACGCGTGATTCTGCGCGCGCTGCGGGAGCCGTGGATGTGGGTCGGCGTGGCCATGATGGCCACCGCGTTTTTCGCACTGCTGGGCGCACTGGCTGAACTGCCGGTGAGTTTCGTGGTGCCGGTGACCGCCCTGAGCTACGTGGCCGGGGCGATCGGCGGAGTGACCTTCCTCAAGGAACATGTGACGCCGCAGCGCTGGCTGGGCGTGGCGCTGGTGGCGCTGGGCGTGACACTCGTGGTGCTGGGCAAAGGTTAGCGGCATGGCAGACGACACGATGGAACTACACAAAGGCTTTCTGCGGCGTGCGATTGCGCTGGCCGTGAAGAATGTCGAGGCCGGGAACGGCGGTCCGTTTGGCGCGGTGATGGTGCGCGAGGGCAAAGTGGTGGCCGAAGCGGGCAATTCCGTATTCGCGACGAATGATCCGACAGCGCATGCCGAGGTAAATGCGATTCGCGCCGCGTGCCAGAAGCTCGGCGTCTTCCGGCTGGATGGGTGCACGCTCTATACCAGCTCGGAGCCTTGCCCCATGTGCCTGGCAGCCTGCTACTGGGCGCACCTGGACTCTATTTTTTATGCCGCAAACGCAGAAGACGCGGCGCGGGCCGGCTTCGACGATGCATTTCTGTACCGCGAGCTGGCGCTCCCGGTGAGCGAACGCACCTTGCCCGCCGAAGAAATGCTGCGCGAGGAAGCGCAGGCCGGTTTTGCCGCCTGGGACGTAAGCCCCTACAAGCAGCCCTACTGAGGTGTTGCTGCGAGATTCCTGCACGGAATGCGCGGCGGCATGAATCACGCAGGATGCGTGAGCGCGGTGATGAGTTCAGCCCACTGCGGCCAGCTGGCCAGCAGCTCTGCGCGCGACCCGCTGTCATAGTCTTCGTATTCAAAACCGGGACTAACCGTGCAGCCAAGCAGCGCCCAGCTTCCGCCCGGCAGCAGGCGAGAGCCCTGCCAGATGCCGCGTTCGACAACAGCCTGCGGGCGCTCACCCGCCGCGAGATCGCGTCCAATGACGATGTGCCGGCCTTCGCCGTTGGGCGCCAGCTGGAGCATCTCGACCGGATCACCCGCGTAGTGGTGGAAGATTTCGTCGCTGCGAAGCCGGTGCATTTCGCTGAACGAATCCGGCTCCAGCAGATAGTAGATGGCTGTAGCCACACGGCGCGGACCGGGATAGCGGCCCGGCGCAAAGCTGGACGGGGCAAGAATTTCGTCCGATGCCCAGGTCTGGATAAACCAGCCGCCCTCGCGTGGGTGTGGCGTGAGCCCAAGCTGCTGCTTGATTTCGTTTGCAGTCATGAAACGTGTCCTTCCATCCTCATTTTCTGTCGAACCTCCTCCATTTTCCTGCGCTATTCTGGACGAACCGCTGAGCATTCCGTGACTTGTTGAGGGACCATTCTGCCGATGCGCACTCGCCTCGAGCGCTATTTCCGTTTTGAAGAGCATCGCACAAACTGGCGCACTGAGGTGCTGGCCGGATTCACGACCTTCATCACGATGGCCTACATCATTTTCGTGAACCCGGCGATCCTGTCGCAGACCGGAATGCCGCTGACCGCGGTGACCACGGCCACGTGCCTGTGCGCGGCATTCGGCTCCGTGGTGATGGGTGCGTTTGCGAATTACCCGTTGGCGCTCGCGCCGGGGATGGGCCTGAACGCGTACTTCACCTACACGGTGGTGAAAGGCATGGGCGTGCCCTGGCAGACGGCGCTGGGCGCCGTGTTCGTTTCGGGCGTCATCTTTCTGCTGCTCACCTACACCGGCATCCGGCAACTGCTGCTGGAGGCGATTCCCTACCAGTTGCATGCCGCGGTTTCGGGCGGCATCGGGTTATTCATTGCGTTTATCGGGCTGAATAATGCAGGCATTATTGTGCCGAGCGCAGCCACCACGGTCACGCTGGGAAATCTGCGCGCACCAGCGCCGCTGCTAGCCCTGTTCGGAATTCTGCTGATCAGCGTGCTGCAGGCTTATCGAGTGAAGGCCGCCATGCTGATTGGCGTTCTGGGCACCATGGCCGCCGGCGTCGCACTAGGGGAGGAGCACTGGAAACCGGAGACCTTTTCGCTGCATTCACTGGCCGGAACGGCAATGAAGCTGAACGTGCGCGGCGCGCTGCACCTGAATGCACTGGAAATCATCTTCGTGTTCCTGTTCGTCGACTTGTTCGACAACATCGGAACGCTGGTTGCGGTTACGGACCGCGCGGGGCTGATTGCCGAAGATCATTCGATTCCGCGGTTGAGCCGGATCTTCTTTGCCGATGCGAGCAGCACGGTCGTGGGCGCGCTGATGGGCACAAGCACGGTGACGAGCTACATCGAGTCCGGCGCGGGCGTGGCTGCGGGCGGACGCACGGGCATCACAGCAATTGTGACTGGGCTGCTGTTTGTGCTGGCACTGTTTGCAGCTCCACTGGCCGGCCCGATTCCTGATTTTGCAACTTCGCCGGCGCTGGTCCTGGTCGGCGTGTTGATGCTCGGCGGCGTGGCCAAGATCGAGTGGAGCGATCCGGCAATTGCGGTGCCCGCGTTTCTTACGCTGGTCGCGATTCCACTGACCTACTCCATTGCCACGGGCCTCAGCTTTGGCATGATTGCCTTTGCCTCACTGGAAGTGCTCACCGGGAAAGCCCAGCGCAAGCACTGGATGCTGTACCTTCTGGCAGTGCTATTTGTGCTGCGGTTTGTTTACCTGGCGCAGGGTTAGAGCGAATTTGCCGTAGGTGAATCCCGGAGTGAAAAAGCCATGCGCGGCCTTTCCGTCAAGAAAGGCCGCACCTGTAAGAGCTCGGCGGGACATCACAACAGCGAATTCGCTCCAGCAGAGCCGATTTCCGGTCGGAGCCCATCTGTAACTGAAATGATTTTATTTTTGCCGCAATGCGTTACTTCTTTTTGCCGCGGCGCATGTCGTCCATGAGGATGATGGCCTCGGCGATTTCCCGAAGGGGCTTGCGCCGCTGGCGGCTCTGCTTTTGCAGGGCAAGGTAGGCTGCTTCTTCATCTACGTTCAGCTCGCGCTGCAGGATGCCCTTCGCGCGCTCCATGAGCTTGCGGGTTTCCAACTGGTTGGCGAGCTGCAGCTTTTCGAATTCCATGCGGGCCAGTTCGACCTCGGCGCCCACGAGGTAGCCGAGCAGTGTGACAAGCCGAATCTGGCGCTGGCTGTGAAAGTGCGGTTCGCGATGCTGCGTATTGATGACGCCGACGAGT
Source organism: Acidobacteriota bacterium (assembly GCA_021791875.1). GTDB lineage: Bacteria > Acidobacteriota > Terriglobia > Terriglobales > Acidobacteriaceae > Acidobacterium. The sequence continues at coordinate 8,243 of JAJYVU010000086.1, forward strand.
TTGCCCCGGCAGAGAATGGGCACAGAGAGGAATGCTTCGTAGCGATCCTCCGGCAGATTGGCGAAGCGCTCAAAGCGAGGGTCTTTGGGGGCATTGGCCGGAATTGCAACGTGCTGTTTGTGAGTCGCAACCCAGCCGGTGATTCCCTTACCCAGAGGAATCGTCACCTGGTCGATGAGATCGGAGTGCGGATTTCTCGACGCGCGCAGCACGAGCTGATTGTGGTCGAGGACGTAGATGAAGCAGGAGTCGCAGCGCATCGTATCGCTGACCAGCTCAATGATGCGCTCGAGCACAACGTGCAGGGGATCGGTCGCGGCGATGCGGCTGCCGATTTCATGCAAAAGATCAATGTCGCTGATAGCTTCTTCCTGCTCTTCCTGCCTGATTTCCACGGCCAAAGGGGGCTCCTGCTCCAACGAAAAATTCTGGCACGACAACCGATGAAGAAAAGATAAGGATCAAATGTGATTCAGGCAAGGACACAGTGAGAGACCAACCATCTTTTCCTCTTGAGGTTTCAGGTATTTACCTGTTTTCAAGCGTTTAGAAGAGACAGCAAGGCCTTTGGCTTCAGGAAGCTGGCAGCATCGGAGGGTGAAAGCCCAAGGGGGGAGCTACGCCAGTGGCGCTGCGTCCGATTTTTCCCGAGCGCCGCGCCAGTAAAGCAACAGGCCAATACAGATCGAAGCCACAGTTCCGATCAGGAGCTTGAGCTCGAAGTCGAATTTGTTGGCCGAGTCCCCGGGCGGAATCAGCGACACGGCAATCCCCAGCAAGACCACCAGAAAGCCCAGGCTGCCAGCTATCCACACACCCACTCGCCCACCGGGCACGACCACTGCGTGTGCGTTCGAAACACGATCGGGACGGCGCGCCAGGCGGATGACAGCAGCAAACATGTACAGAAACGGGATGAAATAGAGAATGATGCCGGCGTCGACGAGGAACTGATAGGCGCCGCGCGTGGTGTCGTTGATCTGGCTGATGAGCAGAATCGCTCCTGAGAGCGCACCTTGGACCAAAATGGATACCCAGGGCGTCTTCCAGCGCGGATGAATCCTGCCGAACGCCTTTGGCAGATAGCGATCAATGCCCACCACAAACGGAACGCGCGAAATGCCGGCGACCGTGGTGCCGACGCCTCCGGCATTGCCAACCGTGACCAGCAAGGCCGCCAGAATACCGACAAAACCAACCTTGAGGATGGTTGAGCCGATGGAAATGGCGTCAAAGACGCCGCTCTGCGGATCGATGCTGGGAGCCTTCGCCAAAGCCAGCACAGAGAAAGTGCCCGCGATGTAGATGATGGCGATCAGCGCTCCGGCTCCGTAGACGGCGCGAGGCAAGGTGCGCTGCGGGTCGCGGACCTCCTCGCTCATGGCGGAAACCAGCTCCAGCCCGGTAAAAGCGAATGCGATCTGGGACCAGAAATTGACTGTATTCCAGTCCCAGGCAGGCAGCATGTTATGCCACGTAAAGTGAGTGACCGACCCGTACCGCAGCGTAACGATGAGCGCAACGACGGCCAGGATCGCCAGCGGCAAAACGGTGCCGACGCCCCCGGCATTCTGCAGCCACTTCCCAATGTTGAGGCCCACGATGTTCAGGACGACGGCAACAACGAGCAATCCGACCGAAACCGAGAGCAGGAAGCCGCGGTTCTGAGAAAGCGCCTCTCCATGGGCGCCAAACATGTATGCAGACATGGAGGCACTCGCCAGCAGGAGCCCTGGGAAATAGAAGATGGTGTAAATCCAGTAAGTCCAACCCGCAATGAAGCCGTGAAAATCGCCAAACGCTTCCTTGGCCCACACGTAGAGACCGCCCTCTTTGGGAAAGCGCGAAGACAGTTCATTGATAACGAGCGCACCCGGAACAAAGAAAAGCAGCGCGGCAAGCACCCACAGGCTGATGGACGAGGTGCCGTTGCGACCCGCAGCCGCAATCCATCGCGGGCCGAGGACGGCGGCGATGTTAAAGAGCAGAACATCCCAGAAGCCCATGGATTTGCGGAGCTGGGAACCGGCTTCGGTTTCAGAGGCGGGCGTCATGGCTGGGTCAACGATAGATCATACCGCCTGGTTGGCTCACGCTTCTCTGAAAGACGCATCTTCTACAACGATTGTGGCGCGCTGACCGGTCCGCCTGCGCTGAGGCTCCGGCGCGACAGCCTCCGCATGTATTCGAACGCTCTCAGTTGTCAATGGATTTGATCTGGCTTGCCGAGCCGTAACCCTCGCAATGAGGGCGAAGTATGGTGGAGGCGGCGGGAGTCGAGCTTTTCCACAGGCCATGGAATCTGTAACTTACAGATTCTATGAAGTGACGAACCGGACCAAAGTGCCACAATGCCGGATTGATCGTACACGTATCGTACACGGACGACGGGCGGGGATCCCGCCGCCTCCCGCATGATACTCATAACACCCAGGCTGCATCATCACAGGATTTCTCCCGGTTTGATGACTTTCGCAGTGAGTGCTTTTTGCGGGAAATCCTTGAGATTCAACGTGACGAGAAAATCTGCGTCGCCGGTTTCCGCGCACTGGCAAATGGGATCGTCGTTCGGATCGGGAGATAGGGACTCATGGATCCGAACCTCAATCTTCTCCGCCCGTTCGCGAATCAGGTTGATGACGGCTCCGATAACGTGTGGGCGAACGCGCAAGCGCCGTAAAACGTGCTTATATTCCGCCAGAATTTCTTCGGAGTAAAGCCACAGTAAGGTGTCCTCTTCTGCCCATGTGTGGAGTAGGTCGGCGCTCGGATTCCGCCCTTTCCGATAGGGCTCTCGGAACCCAGAGATGCCTGCGACCAGGACGCTCGTATCTATGACGACACGCCTCTTTGTCCTCTTAGCTTTCGGCGTCAACAGTGATCTCCGGAATGCGGCGTTCCCGCCTGTACGCGCGAACGGTCTTAAGAATCTCCTCTTCGGAGATGTCGCCCAAATCCTTTGCGGCGTCTGACAATCTCGCCAGAAACTCCTTCTTCCATCCGGGATGCTTCCGCCCACGAGGAAGATCGCGGTACAACTCTGCCCTTCCCATGTTCTGCTCAATCTGCTCTTCCATGGAACGGAGGGGAACGCCGAGTTTTATCGGCTCCTCGTTTGCGGAAAAACGACAGGTGAAGACGACGTACTCTGAATTGGCTTTCTTTAGCTGCTTCTGTGATGCCTGAAAAGCCTCGACGAGTTTGGTCAAAACATTCGTTCCAGTTCCGAGTGACTCCTTGAGGCAAAGGGCTACCTTCGCCGTGAGGAGGGTATTGGCATCAAACAAATAAGCCCCCTCTACCCGCTTCGGCTTTAGTACGCCGAATTGAACAAGGTTTTGCAAATCCTTCGGCTGTACCTTCAGTACGGCGCTGGCTTGCTTAAGTTTCAAGGTTGCTCCAACCATGATCACTCCCCTAATTACAATCTAAATATTAGACGGCAATTAAGAAAAGGTCAAGACATGCGCCAAACATGAGTTCGATTGCGTCCCTTCCGGACTGATTATGGCTTTTTACCGAATCCAAAAACGAATGCAGCATGATTTGAGATGGCCCATAGTACCCGTATCGGCACGATCGCCTCACCGATAGAACGTCAAGCTTTGAGCATGGAATCACGGAAAATCCGCAAATAGTTCCTTCGGC
>JAJYVU010000087.1 GCA_021791875.1 Acidobacteriota bacterium
GGTGTAGGTCTGGTCGCCTTCGAAGTCATGGATGGCGGTGCGGACGGACTCGCCGGCTTTTTTGCCGGGGCAGATGGCGTGGACGGTGTGGCCGACCATCTGGAGGGCCTGGAAGGGGACCATCGTTTCGTAATCCTCGGCGAAATCGCCGACGATCATCAGGAGCTTTGCATGGCTCATAGATCATTCCTCCAATTTTTGTGAGATGCGGCGTTTTGAAAATGGGAGTGTCTTGGTGGACCACCCCCTTTGCTGAGTTCGGTTTAGCCAAATACCCAAAACCTGATCAGGAAGAGGAAGCACAAAACCATTATGACGATGCAGCCCCTGAGCAGGTGGGTGAGTTTGTGACTCGGATAGTGTTGCTTGAATTTGCGCTGAACCTCGCTACCCCACCACCAGTAAGAGATTTGTTCGTTTTGAGGGACACGTTTGTTTATTTTCCAGATCATCACATATGAGATCAGGTTGGCACTGAGGGCCGTGAGTCCCAAAAGAAGAGCAGCGATCAAGACCGGGGGCGACATCTCATTCAGAATCTGCATCGGGACCTCGGTACTTATCCAAGATAGTCCGGAGCGATCGATCCGTTAAATTCATTTCGCGGTAGGAGGAATGAAAATCGGGGAGCCAGTGGCTCCCCGATTGCTTTTTGAGTGTGATTGGAGGTGGTTAGTATTTGGTGAGGTCGGAGATGGCGTGGAAGATGCGGTCGGGCTGGGGCAGGATCACATCTTCGAGGGTGGGCTGGTAGGCGACGAAGGTGTCGAGGGCGGCGACGCGGCGGACGGGTGCATCTAGGTCGTCGAAGAGCTCGTCGGCAATGCGGGCGGCGATTTCGGCTCCGTAGCCCCAGCTGAGCGTGTCCTCATGGAGGACGATGACGCGGCTGGTTTTGCGGACGGAAGTGGCGATGGCCTCCCAGTCATAGGGGTTAAGGGTGCGGAGGTCGATGATCTCAGTTTCGACTTCGAGCTCGCGATGGGCCTTTTGCGCGGCCTGGAGGGCGCGGGGGACAGTGGCTCCGTAGGTGACGATGGTGAGGTCGCTGCCTTCGCGGACGGTTTTGGCCTTGCCGAAGGGGATCATGTAGTCAGGGCCGGGATAGCGGGCGCGGCCGTAGGTTTCGCGGTAGAGGCGCTTGTGCTCGAGGAACATGACGGGGTCGTCGCAGCGCAGGGCGGTGCGGAGCAGGCCGTTGGCATCGAGCGCGTTGGAGGGGAAGACGACGCGCATGCCTGGAGTGTGGGTGAAGATGCTTTCGCCGCACTGGGAGTGGTAGAGGCTACCGCCGGTGAGGTATCCGCCGATGGCGACTCGGATAACGGCGGGGCAGGAGAAGCCTCCATTGGAGCGCCAGCGCATGGCGGGGAGCTCGTTGCGGAGCTGGTGCATGGCAGGCCAGATGTAGTCAAAGAACTGGATTTCTGCCACGGGCTTGAGGCCGCGGACACCCATGCCGACGGCGCGGCCGGCGATGGAGGCCTCAGCGAGCGGGGAATTGAAGACGCGGTCGCTGCCGTATTCGGTCTGAAGGCCGGCGGTGAGCTTGAAGACGCCGCCCTTGCCCTTGATGGAGTGCTCGCGGAGGTATTCCTCGCGGGAGCAGTCGGCAACGTCTTCGCCAAAGACGACGATGCGGGGGTCGCGTCGCATTTCATCGTGGAGGCATGCGTTGATGAGGTCTGCCATGGTGCGCTCGGGCGTGGAGGGGTCGGAAACCGGCTCGGTGGCGAGTTCGGGGCGCGTGGGATCGTAGTCCTCCGAGTACTGATGGTGGAGGATGCCTTTGACGTCGGAGCGGGGCAGAGCGGCGCGGACGGCGTGCTCCGCGGCGAGGCGGACTTCCTCGTCGACCTCGCGCTCGATTTTGTTGATGGCGGCTTCGTCGAGGATGCCCTCGCGGATGAGGAGCATCTGCATTTTCGTGATGGGGTCGCGCAGGGAGTCTGCCTGGCGCTCGGCTTCCGGCCGGTAGAGGCGGTCATCGTCAGAGAGCGAGTGCGAATAGGGACGGATGACGTGGCCGTGGATAAAGGCGGGTCCGTTACCGGCGCGGCAGTGGGCGACGGCTTCACGGAATGCGTTGTAGGAGGCGATAGGGTCGGTGCCGTCGACCTCGGCGAAGTAGAAATTGGGGAAGTTGGCGACGAGCTTCGAAATGTTGCCGCCTGGGGTATTGACTTCGACGGGAACAGAGATGGCGTACCCGTTGTCCTCGACGGCGAAGAGAACAGGCAGCTTACGGTTGGAGGCGATTGAGAGGGACTCCCAGAATTCACCCTGGCTGGTGGAGCCTTCGCCGATGGAGACGTAAACGACCTCGTCGCCGTGGAAGTGGACGTCTTTGTAGGCGCGGTAGTCGCCTTGGTGCTTTTCGGCGGCGTCGGGATTGCGGGCGAAGTAGCGTCCGGCGTCGGCGCAGCCGATGGCGTGGAGGCACTGGGTGGCAGTGGAGGAACTGGGCGAGACGATGTTGAGCCTGGGGCTGGACCAGTGGGAGGGCATCTGGCGGCCGCCGCTGGCTGGGTCAGATGCGGTGCCAACGGCCTGAAGTAGTTGCTCCTCAATGGTATAGCCGAGGGCGAGGCAGAGCGCGCGGTCGCGGTAATAGGGGAAGAACCAGTCGTAGCCGGGCTTCATGGCGAGCGCGCCGGCGACGAGGAAGGCCTCGTGGCCGGCGCCGGAGATCTGGAAGAAAATCTTCTGCTGCCGCTTGAGCATAATTTCACGGTCGTCGGTGCGCCGTGAGGTGTACATGAGGCGGTAAATGGAAATGAGCTGCTCAGCGGTAAACGGGGTACCGGTGTGGGGTGATTTCCGAACTTCTGCGGTGACCACGGTTTGGGCCATGAATCTTCTCTACTTCCTGAGATGATGGGTGCCAGCGGGGCGAACGGTTCGCCAAGACGACTGAAGAGTATACACGGTAGGCGTAACGATTGTGCATGCCTGCCGGTCTGTTATCGAAAGCCGGACAGGGCAAATGTACGGCGGAGTCAACTGCTTATATCTCAAGGATAGACCACCGGTGCGAAGGGGCATTGACCTTCGTTTTCTCCGCATGCTCTAATGCGCGTTTTCAGTGCATTTGCAGAAGTGAACTGCAAATGAGTCATCCATAGGCTGCCGCCGGCCCCTGGCGGGAGGTAGCACATACATAGGTAGAAAGCAGTTCCCTGGAGGGTTGGAATGCAATTTGTATCCCTGCCGGTGTCGGCAATGGTCGAGGCGGTGGCACCGGTGAGTGCGCAGGTCAGTATGTATCTCTGGATTGCCCTTGCAATTGGCGTGGCGGGTTTGGTGGCCGCGTGGCTCTATGCGTATGGAGTATTGAGTAAGGATATGGGATCGAAGGAGATGCAGCGCATCTCGAATGCGATCCGGCAGGGCGCGGAAGCCTATATGAAGCGGCAGTACAGTACCATCGGGTGGATTGCGCTGGTGCTTGCGGTGGCGTTGTTTATTGGTTATTCGATTTCGCCTTTTACGCGGCCGTATGCGTGGAAAGTGGTGGTGAGCTTTCTGATCGGTGCGGTGTGCTCGGCGATTTCCGGGCTGACGGGCATGGCGGTTTCGATCCGGGCGAATATCCGGACGGCGTCGGCAGCGCGGACGAGCCTGGGCCAGGCGCTGCAGATCGCGCTGCGCGGCGGAGCGGTGACGGGGCTGGTGGTGGTGTCGCTGTCGCTGCTGGGGCTCGGAATCCTGTTCCTGGCGTTTGGCGGGATGCACGACCCGCAGCAGACGCCGTATCAGCTGGTGGGATTTGGGTTTGGAGCGTCGCTGGTGGCGTTGTTTGCGCAGCTGGGCGGCGGCATCTATACCAAGGCAGCGGACGTGGGCGCGGACCTGGTGGGTAAGGTCGAGGCCGGGATTCCGGAAGATGATCCGCGGAATCCGGCGGTGATTGCCGACCTGGTGGGCGACAACGTGGGCGACTGCGCGGGCCGCGGTGCGGACATTTTTGAGTCGACGGCGGCGGAAAGCGTGGGCGCCATGATTCTGGGCGCGGCGCTGTTTCCAGTGTTCGGTGTGAGCGGGATTATTTTCCCGCTGGTGGCGCAGGCGATCAACGTGGTCGCGAGCGTGGTTGGCATTGGGGTAGTGCGGAGCGGCGAGCACGAGGAGCCGATGCATGCACTGAATCGCGGCTACTATGTGACGACAATCCTGGCGCTGGGCGGCTTTGCGCTGGCCGTGTACTACATGCTGGGCGCGCGATGGTGGCTGCTGGGCTGCGGAGTCTGCGGAATCGTGAGCGCGTTCCTGTTTGTGCGCATTACGGAGTACTACACGGAAACGCGGTTCGGTCCGGTGCGAGGCATTGCGGAAGCATCGGTGACAGGCCCAGCGACGAACATCATCAGCGGGCTGGCCGTGGCCATGGAAACGCCGGCGCTGCCGGTGCTGGTGATTGGCGCGGCCCTGCTGCTGAGCTACTACTTCGGCGTGCTGGGGCTGGCGGATGTGACGACAGTTTCGGCGTATGCGAAGGGCATTTACGGAACGGCGATTGCGACGATGGGCATGCTTTCGTCTTCGGCTTACATCCTTGCGATGGATACCTTTGGGCCGATCACGGATAATGCAGGCGGCATCATCGAAATGTCGAACCAGCCGATTGAGACGCGCGAAAAGACGGACAAGCTGGACGCGGCGGGGAACACGACCAAGGCCCTGACCAAGGGTTATGCGGTGGGTTCGGCGGCGCTGGCGGCATTCCTGCTGTTTTCGGCCTACCTGCAGTCAGTGCATGACATTGTGGGGCAGCGGCTGTCGATGGCAGGCGAGAAACTGCCGCCGCACTGGAGCTTTTCGACGGTGAATCTGGCGTCGGTGCCCGTGTTTGTGGGCGCGATGATCGGGGCGATGCTGGTGTTCCTGTTCTCGTCCATGGCGATCAAGGCCGTGGGGCGCGCAGCACAGACGGTGATCGCGGACGTGAGGAAGCAGTTCCGCGAAAACCCGGGCATTATGGAGGGTACGTCAGAGCCGGATTATGGGCGCTGCGTACACATCGTGACGGGAGCGGCGCTGAAGCAAATGATCCTGCCGGGATTGCTGGTGGTGGCGACACCGACACTGGTGGGGATTATTTTCCGTTACTTCAGCTCATCGTTCAGCCTCGATCCCAAAGGTGTTCTGCCGCTGCTGAATGGCCGTCCGATCAACCTGAGCGGCGCGGAGGCGGTGGCGGGAGTGTTGATGGTGGGCACGATCGCGGGCATCCTGATGGCACTGCTGATGAACAACGGCGGCGGAGCATGGGACAACGCCAAGAAGCTGATCGAAACCGGCGAGCATGGCGGCAAGCGCAGCGAAGCGCACAAGGCGGCCGTGGTGGGCGATACGGTGGGAGATCCGTTCAAGGATACGGCTGGGCCCTCGCTGCACGTTCTGATCAAACTGCTGGCCACGGTGACCCTGGTGCTGGCACCGCTGTTTTTGTAATCGACGATTTTTCTTAAAACACGCTGACTGGCCGGGGGACTTCCGTTTCCCGGCTTTTTTTTGCATCCATGACGATTGAAGCCCCGCCGCTGCTGTGAAGGGCCTCATCCTTCGCGATGGGGTATGCAAGTTCCGGAATTCACCGTTTAGGATGGTGACGGGTTCGATGCGGCGGGAATTTGGCCGCCAAGTGGCGCAGTATCCACATCTAAGAGTTCTGTGATGAAGATATTGACTGCAGCGGAGATGCGGGAGACGGATCGAGTTACGGTTGAGGATTACGGTGTAGAGTCGTTTGCACTGATGCGGGCGGCGGGCAGGGCAGTGGCGCGCTTTGTGCTGCGCGAGTATGCCGGATGTAACCGGATCGTCGTGTTATGCGGCAAAGGCAACAATGGCGGCGACGGCCTGGTAGCCGCGCATGATCTGCAACGGGCGGGCAAGCAAGTGACGGTGTTTCTGCTGGGTCATCCGGAGGAGTTGAAGGGCGATGCGCGGCAGGCGTACGAGTTGTGGCGCGGATGGCACGGGCGGGTGGAAGTGCTCGATGAGCCGTTGACGCTGGACGGAGAGGCTTTTCAGCAGGCGATGACGCAGGCGGAGCTGTGCGTGGATGCCGTGGTGGGGACGGGAGTGCGGCCTCCGCTGCGGGGCATGGCCGCGGCGCTGAGGGAGATACTATTGCGGCTGGACGTACCAGTGGTGGCGGTGGATTTGCCGTCGGGCTGGGATGCAGATTCGCGGGAATTTGCGGCAAAGGGTGCGTTTCGCGCCGATGCTGTGGTGACGTTTACGGCTCCCAAGCTGGCGCATGTTCTTGGAAACATGACGGGGCGCACGGGCGGGCCGATGGTGGTGGCGCCGATTGGTTCGCCGGAAGAAGCAGTTCGCTCTGAGCTGCGGCTGACCTGGGCAGGTGCGTCGAAGGAAATCTTTGACGTGCCGCGGCCAGCGAACGCGCAGAAGGGCATGTATGGGCATGTGCTGGTGGTTGGCGGCGGGCATGGAAAGTCGGGTGCGCCGGCGATGGCGTCGCTGGCGGCGCTGCGGACGGGTGCCGGGCTGGTGACGGCAGCGGTTCCGGAAGGTGTGTTGCCGCTGGTGGCGGCTGTGACGCCGGAGCTGATGACGATTCCGCTGGCACAGGGCGTGAAGGGCGAGGTGACTTCGGCGAATCTGGATCCACAGAAAATGCGGGATCTGCTGGCGCGGACGACGGTGCTGGCGATGGGGCCGGGACTGGGCCAGGAGCCGGAGACCGAGGCGTTCGTGCTGGGGATGCTGGATCGCGCTGCCGAGAGGCCGGAGATTGCGGTGGTGCTGGATGCCGACGCGCTGAACATAGTGGCGAAGCATAAGGACCGGTTGCGCGGTGCCGGACGGATGATGGTGCTGACGCCGCATCCGGGCGAGATGGGGCGGCTGGCGGGGATTTCGACGAGAGAGGTGCAGGCTGACCGCGAGACGCTGGCGCGGCGCTTTGCGCAGGAACACAAGGTGACACTGGTGCTGAAAGGATGGCGCACGCTGATTGCGCATCCGGATGGAACGGTGGCGGTGAATACGACGGGGAATCCGGGGATGGCGAAGGGCGGCAGCGGGGATATTTTGACAGGGATGGTTGCGGCGTCGCTGGCGCAGCATCGTGCCCAGGGGAAGAGAGCGGTGGAAGCGGCGGTCTATCTGCACGGGCTGGCCGCGGATTTTGCCCTGCGGGAGCTGGATGAACATACGTTGCTGGCGACCGATACGGTGGCGCATCTGGCGCGCGCTTTTCGGTTCAGCGCAAAAGACGAGGCAGGGTACACCTGGATGGAGGGATTGCCGCAGGCGCACGGATGAGTAAGAACACAGAAACAGTTACGTTTTCGACGCAGAGCGCCGAGGAGACGATTGCCGCCGGGCATAAGATAGCGGCCAAGCTGAGGCCGCCGCTGCTGCTGATTCTGCGTGGAGACCTGGGAGCTGGCAAGACGACGCTGGTGAAGGGAATTGCCGAAGCTTATGGTGCAGCCCAGGCCGACGAGGTGACGAGTCCGACGTTTACGCTGCTGCACGAGTTTTTGGGGACGCTGGATGGAACCGCGGGCGGAGCGCAGGTGCTGCTATGCCATCTGGATCTCTATCGCGTGGATGACGAGCGGCAGCTGGCGGCCATTGGTCTGGATGAGATGCCTGCGCCGGAGTCGATTGTGCTGGTGGAGTGGGGCGAGAAGTTTGCTGCGCTGATGGCGCGGTGCGATGGCGAGATTGTGGTGAAGTCGCTGGGCGGGGACGCGCGCGAGATTACGCTGAAGCTGCGCGGGCAAGCCTGATCTTGCGGGCAAGCCTGATCTTGCGGGCAAGCCTGATCTTGCGGGCAAGCCTGATCTTGCGGGCAAGCCTGATCTTGCGGGCAAGCCTGATCTTGCGGGCAAGCCTGATCTTGCGATTCGCCCTAGTGGCGCGTTATGAGGTGCCGAGCGCCATCCTTTTCAGCACGTATACGCGCCTGGCTGGCTTCCATCGCTCGCAGGTACTGGTATCCAGTGACCGTGATGGCGGACATACTGATGAGTGTGATGATGGAGCCGATGGCTCCAAAGACCAACGGGATGTGAGCCGAGAGGAACGTCATGGCAGAAGTCTCGCTTTCTGAAACATAGATGCACTCAAAATACGATTAGACGCGAGAAATTGGATGGGTGATATACGAGAAATGAAAAAGCGGCCTTCCGGGTGGGGGGCCGCTTTATTCATTTCGGCGTGGGACGGATGACGGCTGCGTCAGGGCGATTTCGGAGTCGCGATATCCATTTTGAGGATTTTCAGGGGCGATGCTCCTTGCCGGCGGCATCGCCTGGAAGGTTGTGACTTCGGCGCAGAGTTATCCTTGAGTCACTCTAGCGGCCCGAGCCGCGCATGCCACTCATCATGCCCATGGCGCGGCGCTGCAGGACATTGCCCTTGCCGATGCCCTTGAACATTTTGCGCATCTGGGCGTACTGGCGGAGGAGTTGGTTGACCTCCTGCACGGTGGTTCCGGAGCCGTTGGCAATGCGCCTGCGGCGCGAGCCTGAGATGACTTCGTGGTGGTTGCGTTCGTAGGGCGTCATGGAGTTGATGATGGCTTCGACGCGGTTGAACTGCTTTTCGTCGACCTGGTCTGCCATTTGCTGCATGCCGGAAAAGGGGCCGACGGAGGGAAGCATCTTCATGATGCTTTGGAGCGAGCCCATTTTGCGGATCTGGCGGAGCTGGTCGCGGAAGTCTTCGAGGGAGAAGCCGTCGCCGGAGAGCGCCTTGCGGGCGAACTCTTCGGACTTCTTCTTGTCGAGGGTGGATTCTGCCTTCTCGATGAGTGACATGATGTCGCCCATGCCGAGGATGCGGCTGACGATGCGGTCAGGGTGGAAGGGCTCAAAAGCGTCAGGTTTCTCGCCGGTACCGATGAACTTGACGGGCTGGCCGGTAACGTGGCGGATGGAGAGGGCAGCGCCGCCGCGGGCGTCGCCGTCCATTTTGGTGAGGACGGTGCCGGTGAGGGCGAGCTGCTTGTGAAATTCTTCAGCGGAGCGGACGGCGTCCTGGCCGGTCATGGCGTCGGCAACGAAGAGGATCTCCTGCGGATTGAGGAGGGCCTTGAGGCGCGTCATTTCGTCCATGAGGTCGGAGTCGACGTGTAGGCGGCCGGCGGTATCGACGATGAGGGTATCGCAGCCGGTGATGACGGCTTCGCGGCGGGCCTCTTTAGCGAGGCGCTCGACGAGCGGGGTGCCGGCGGGTTCGCCCTTGGTATCGCCCTCGTAAAGCTTCGCCTTGATGGAGTTGGCGACGACCTTTAGCTGCTCGCGGGCGGCGGGGCGATAGACGTCGACCGAGACGAGCATGGGACGGTGGCCACCTTTTTGCAGCCATGCGGCCAGCTTGCCGGAGGTGGTGGTTTTACCGGAGCCCTGCAAGCCCGCCATAAGAATGACCGTGGGTGGGCGCGAGGCGAACTGGAAGCGCGCGGTGTCTTTGCCGAGGAGGGCGACGAGCTCGTCGCGAACGATCTTGATGACCTGCTCGGTGGGCGAAAGGGAGGTCATGACCTCCTGGCCGAGGGCCTTTTCGCGGATGTGCTCGATGAGCTCCTTCGCGACGTTGAGGTTGACATCTGCTTCGAGCAGGGCGACGCGGATTTCGCGCAGGGCTTCCTGAATGTTTTCTTCAGTAACGGTTCCCTGACCGCGTAGATTCTTGAATGCGCGCTGTAGTTTTTCGGAAAGATTTTCAAACATAGCGGGGTCTCTTTCAGTTTATCAGCGGGCACGAACCGGAGGGTCACAGGCCGTGCAAAGAGGCGACCCGGATGGGGCGGCACCGACCGGACGATTCTTCTGTCATCGGTGGAAAAGTAACTGATATATGTGCAAATGTGGCGGAAATGCCTGTAAATCCGAGGTTTGACCGACCCCGCCGCGATTGTTAATATCAAGTTGCGGGGTGGAGCAGTCCGGTAGCTCGTTGGGCTCATAACCCAAAGGTCGCAGGTTCAAATCCTGCCCCCGCAACCAACCAAAGCTCTGATTATAAGGAATTTAGAAAAGGCCGCCCGAGAGCGGCCTTTTCACTTTTTGCTCAACTGTCCGCTTTCTGTCCGTGTTCTGAAATGAAAGCTAACGGCGCTTGTCCCACTTCCGAACCACGCGAGTCGGTTTTGGCTTTTCCTCACGATGTTTCAAGTACGCTTCCGTGCGTCTGATCGCGTCACGGAGAGAACCAATGCTTGGGCGGGGTCGCTTTCCGGAGACCGGATAAAGTCGAAAAGCGGCTTGAGTATTTCGGCAGGGTAGTGTTGGATTTGCTGTTTCGGATTAGCCACTTGAATCTGTACCGGGTTATCGGAAATGACTCCCCGCAAGACTGCCCAATCAAAAAATACAGCGAGCCGCCCCCGCGCTCCTCGGATGGTGCCAGACGCGACCTTCGCGACCTTTACCATCTGGCTCTGGTTGCCGCAGGTGCATGAGCTGGCAGGCATGCCTGGTTGGAGCGTGATAGGGAAGGCGGCACCACAAGGGCACTGCAATTCCCAATAGGTGGTCAGAAAATATTGTTCGATGCAGTGCTGGTTGATGGATTCCAGAGATGTGATGCCGATGTCCATGCACCAGCGGAAGAGTGCACTGATCGTTTCCACCTGTGCGATGACTTGCCAACAGGTGGTTTTCCGTCGGAGGTTCCACTCAGCAAATGCCTGCAAAAGTGGCTTGAGATCGGATGGAGCGTTTGCAATCCTGAGGGACAGCTTACGCCGGGCACGGTAGTCCTTCCTGCTCTCGATTTTGCCGGCATTTGCCAGAAGATGTCCGACGGTCGACAAGCAGCCTCGTACATCTTTTGCGGCTAACTTCCTGGATGGGACCTCTGCCGCCGCCTGATCGAGTACATGCCAGGTCAGTGGTTGCGCGAGCTCATGTGTCTGCAGATACTTGCCAAAGTTCATGATTTTTTGTGCCTTCCAGTAGTCGGTCTGGTCTGGAACTACGGTTTCAGCCATGATCGAGAACGCCTCCCGGCTGCCGGGAAATGGCGATTGAAACTTCCGCAGGAACCTGCGAACCATTCCCGGTGCCGAGCGATCCATCGCACAGCCAGCGCAAAGAGATCTCGATTTGATCTTGAGTTCCCTGGGTTTCCCACATCCGGCGCATGTCCCATTGATCCCATGCTCTCGCTGTGCGCATGAATAGCAAATGTCACGGGTTTCCCGTCCGGCAGAGCGTAGTTTCCCGCAAACCGCACACCGTACCATGCGCCATTTCTTTGGCCCCTTTGCGATCAATCGGAGGTACTTGCGGCACTCCCGGCAGAGAGATTGGGCAGTGTCGATGATTGGTTTCACTTTCTTGCAGCGAGCACAGGCTTCCACTGGGCGCGCCTCGATTTCTGCGCATTTCGGGCAGAGACCACTTTCCGGCGAAACATGGTGCTTGGGTTGTCGACACCTCGCGCATCTGGCGGTGGCCTCCTTTCGGAAGCATTGTTCGCAGGTAAGGGAGATGCACGTCCCTGGAGTTATTCCGCTGCTGCGTGCGTTTCCCGATCACCAAGTGGTGAGGCGTCTATTTCGTCGTTTATGTGAGCTCGCTGCCATCATTGCCAAAAGCAAGCCGGGAGATGACAAGAGAGCGGAGGCGGACCTAGCAAATCAAATCGAGAATTTGCTGCGAGGGATGGCACCGGAGGTAACGATCGAGAACATACTGCGTGAACTCGACGGAAGCGTCGAAGCAGTAGAGGTCAAGGTCATTGGAGAGATATTCCACGGTATAGGAGGGAGCGAATTACCGCTGCGGGAAGCACTCCTGACAGGGCTACGCGTACAGTTTCGCGGCTACCT
>JAJYVU010000088.1 GCA_021791875.1 Acidobacteriota bacterium
GGCGGCGCGGCTTGCGGGTTCCACCATCGACGCAACCCCGGTCGCGTGGCTCGGATCAACAATCACGGGCAGGAACGTATGAGCGCGAACCGCCGGAATCACATTCAGGTCCAGCACGTAGCGCGAGTATTCGCCGCTGGCAAACGCCTTGATGCCGCGCTCGCACAGTACGATATCCAGGTTCCCCTGCTCGGCGATGTACTCCGCCGCGCCCAGCCACTCCACCAGGCTCGCAGCCATGCCCCGCTTCAGTAGAACGGGCTTTCCTGCGCGTCCGGCCTCAGCCAGCAAGGGAAAGTTCTGCATGTTCCGTGAACCGATCTGGATCATGTCGGCAAATTCCGCCACTTGTTCCACATGCCGGGTATCCATCGCCTCCGTCACCACCGGCAAGCCCGTTTCCTCACGCGCGTCCTTCAGGATGCGCAACCCGTCCGCGCCGGTGCCTTGAAAACCGTGCGGCGAAGTGCGGGGCTTGTATGCGCCTCCGCGCAGCATCTCCGCTCCGGCCCGCCGAACTGCCCGCGCAACATTCAGAGTTTGTTCCCGCGTCTCCACCGCGCAAGGTCCGCCAATCACTACCGGGCGCTCATCGCCAAAACGCACGCCGCGAACTTCCACCACGCGCGTTTTGTCCTCGCCGTATTCCGAATCGTCCGAGCGGCACAGCAAGGGGCAGACCCGCGGCAGGTCAGCAAGGCTCACTTGTCCAGCAATCTTCATGGCTGCCCTCCTCCATCCGAACCGGTACTTACGCGGTCCGGCACAATCAAAATCAAAACAAGTGCCGGGACCGGATCTTCCTCGCCGGGGAGACCAACCTTACGACTCCCCGGCACGCGAAAGCCTGTGCCACGGCCCTCCACGACTGCCTTTTGCGTGACTCTCTACTTCTGTCCGTTCCCGTTCGACCCGCGATCCGACTCGAAGATGGCCATGGCCTCCATCTCAATCAGCAGTTCAGGCCGGCACAAAATCGCCTGGATTCCTATCGACGCCGGAAGTATGTCGAGTCCCTGCTCGTGAAAAAATTCCGTGCGGACTTCATTGAAAGCCGCATAGTCGCGCTCAATATCGCGAAGGAAGCAGCTGGTCCGAACCACGTCTTTCCACGTCGCGCCTTCCGACGCCAGCAGATCCGTAATGTTCTGGTAGGCCCGCTTCGTCTGTGCCCGGAAATCTCCCACGTGAATGCTCACGCCGTTGGCATCGATGCTGGCCGTCCCTGAAATGATCAGGATCGTCACACCCTTGATGTCCAGGCGCAAGCCGCGCGAGAACGACGACGGGCGATCGTAGCAGTAAGCCTCGTTCAGCGCCTTGGGCGCGCTGATTGCCTTCTTGGAAACCGGCTTATGCGTTTCTTCCATCGCGAGAACTTCGGTTTCGGTTTGTAGCTGACTCATTGCGTTGTTACTCCTTGGTAGGTTGAGGAAATCCATGACTGAGTCCATCGGCCGTGGCGACCCAGATCGTCTTGCCCTGGTAGGCCACGTTGAGGATGTAGTTGTGCGGAAGAGATGTGGGGGTTTCCATCCGGCGCGTCTTGCCATTGGGCAAGGTGATCAGAATTTCGCCCCGATGCGCCTCGTCCGGCCTGGCCATGTCCAGCGCGCGCCAATCCGCGGGGCGATAGGTCACCCAGGTGTTGGTCTTGTAGTCGAACTCGCTCAAGCCCTTTTGAGTCGATACCCAGACAATGTCGTCGGCGGCCAGGACTCCGTTGATGAAGTTCGACGCAAGACCGCTGTCCTTGGTCAGGTAGTTGTGCCAGTTCCGCCCGTCGTACCCGCTCAGGCCAAAGTAGCTGCCCGCCCAGAACATCCGGGCTTGACGGTCATAGGCGATGCTGCTCACCATGTTGTCGATCAGGCCCTGGTTCCGATACAGCACAATTTCCATCGATCCGTCCGGATCCGTGTAAGGCCGCCAGTAATGGTCGGCGAGATCATAAACAAGAACCCCTCCACCCCAAAGGCCCATGTAGATCTTCTTCGGGCTCACAGCCAGCGCATAGCCCCACGGCTCAGCGAACGGCGAATTCTGCTCGCTGAAAATCTTCCATCTGCCGGTTTCCGTGTTCAGGCGGCTGATGCCCGCCGCCGTGGCAGCCCACACGTACTGTCCCTGGACCGCTACGCTGTATACCAGGTCGTTCGCCAGTCCGCTGGTCAGATTGGTGTAGTTCTTGAACTGCCCTGCCGAATACCGGCTGAGCCCGCCAAAGGTTGCTGCCCACACATCCCCGGTCTGTTTGTCGATTGCCACCGAGATGACGGCGTCGCCTGCCAGGCCGTTCGCGGTGGTGAATACTTTCTCCACGCGCCCGTTCTCAATCAGCACCAGCCCGTGTTCCGTTCCGGCCCATATCTGGTTGCCGTTCACGGCCACGGAGTAGACTTCTCCCCGCGGAAAACCATTGGCCGCTGTGTAATTGACCCACCTCGTATATAGCTTCGGAATCTGAGCCATCACACTGGCAGGCGCCAGCAAAAACAGCCCAGCGCACAACACGAGACAAACACGCAGCGAATTTCTCATCTTTCCCTCCGGGGCCGGCAAAGTCTGCCAGGTCTTTTTGCTGCTCTATAAGGTCTTCAAAAACTGGATCAGCTCGTTCAACTGGTTCTTGTTCATGTCTGAGGTGTACCCGTGTTGGTCATCGGGATTGAACTTCGTCCAGATCTCTTCGAGCGTCATGGCTTCGCCGTTGTGCAGATACGGAGCCCGCATCCAGACGCCCTGCAGCTGGGGCACATCCCAGCTCTGGATGGTGTCGTATTTCGTCGATGTGCCCACATCCTCACGCACTCGCGATGTGTAGTGAGACAGCGGCGAGTGGCAGTAGTAGCACCGCTCATCGAGCGGAATGATTTTCCCGGTGTCCGTCTTTGTCCGGAAGAAAATCTGTTTCCCCAGTTCCTGCGAATGAGTGAGCTTCCCGTCCGGCGCAAGATGCGGATTCGGCGGCAGCTTGAGCGACCGGATATAGGTCACCAGTTCCCTCACTTCCGCATTGCTGAAACCCTGCGACCGGAAGATCAGCGCGGCCGTGCGCGGACCATCCTGCGTCTGGATGTTGGGATTGATACCGTTCCAGTCAAACGGCGACGTGCCGCGAATCGCCAGCAGTGTCCGATTTTCGGGAACGTCGCGGCCCAGCGTGGGCATCTCCAGGCTCCACACCAGCCCATCCTCAAAGCCCTCGTGCGGATGGCAGCTCGAACACGACAGCTGCCCCTGGTAGGCAAACCTTGCGTCAAAAAACAGTTGCTGGCCGCGCCGTTCCATCGTGATCTGTCTCGGCCCACCCAGATCCACCGTGGATGCAACCTTCAACTCCTTCAGGTTCACGACCGTGACCGTATCGTCCGTGCGATTCGCGATATAGGCAAACTGCCCATCGGGCGAAACCACCACCGCGGTCGGATCACGCCCCGTCGGCAGTCGCCGGACAACGAGCTTCTGGGCTGTGTCCAGCCGGTGCGACAGCGCTTCCGGATCGGAGGCAGGAATCTTCCCCATCACTTGATTCAGCTTCGCAATGCTGATCACTGAAACCGTGTTGGCGCCCGACTCCGTGATCAACGCCCATTTGCCGTCAGGCGTCGCCGCCGCGCCAAAGCCATTCGCAAACGCCTGGTCGATGTTGTCGAGTAGAAGCTCTGAGATCCTGGTCTTCTGCTCGCTGGCATGGGACGGTCGAATCACCGCCATCCCGTTCGACATGTACCAACCCTGCTGCAGTCGCACCAGCGGAACCAGGTTGTGGGGTTGTGCAAACGGGATCAGCAAGTACCCGCCGTCCTGCGCCGGCGCCTGGGCGATATGTCGAAGCTGGATGACTCCGGGCACCATGATCCGGCCTGTCACAATCTGCTTCGCCGTGCTCACAACGGTCACTTCGCACTCGGGAGGATCATCCGGCGGCGCCAGCTTGGCCAGCAGGTTTGAAACGTAGATCCATTTCCCGTTCGCGGAAAGATCCACGTACTCGGGAAAATGTCCGGCCGCAAGCCGCTTGATTTCCTGACCCGTCGAAAGATTGATCACCGAAATGTCGTCGCCGAGCGTGTTTGCCGTGTAGAGAAACTTCCCGGCGCGGTCCGTCGTGACTCCTACAGGGTCCCAGCCGGTCTTCAGCGTCCGGACGACGTGCAGCGTGCCGGCATCAATCACTGAGACTGAATTGCTCCACTCATTCGTCACGTACAGCGTCTTGCCGTCCGGAGACAAGGCAATCCCCTCCGGCCTGCGGCCCACTCGAACCATGCCCACGACCTGCCGGTTGTGCGTGTTGACCACCAGCACCCGGTCGAGCCCCTCGCAAACCACGTACAGCCGTTTCCCGCCCGGAGACATCGCTAGCGCAACGGGATCCAGATAACGAATCTTCGGGTTCCATCTCGTGCTCCACGTCGACGCCGCGACAGGGGTCTGATGCCAGCACAATCCGGTGACAGTCAGACAAGAGACGATCACGGGAATCCAGAGGGAAGTCCATCTCGTGCTTGCTTTTGCCTTTCTGTTCACCAGACGCATCTTCATTTGCCCTTCTTTACGGCTTCAGTTGGCTGCGCAGCAGCGGGTTCCTTTACGGTCAGGATCTGATCGGCCTTGATGTGCTCGAGTTTTTGAACGATTCCGCTCGGCCAGCGAATGGTCAGCTCATCTACTTCCGTGTGCTGGCCCAGCCCAAAGTGCGGCCGCGGGTCATTTTGCGAGAGATAGCCGGACTCCGAACCAGCCTGGACGTACTGGTGCTGGCCTCCCGCAACAGCCTCCAGGCTTGCCCCGTAGCCGTCGCGATTACTCACCGTTCCTTCCAGCTTGATGGTCAGCCAGTGGTTCCGCTTTCCTTCAGGCGGGGTATTGTGCAGCAGAATCCCCTTCGAACCCAGCGTGGTAATGAACGCGTCGACGTATCCGTCATTGTCGTAATCCGCAAAGGCGGCGCAACGGCTCACATGCCGCTGTTGAAAGAAGCTCCCGGCCTGGGTGGAAACATCGGAGAACGTGCCGTTGCCGTTGTTCCGCAGCAGGTTGCTCTGCATGGGAATCAGCCACGTCAGCCCGCCGTTCACGATAAAGAGATCCTTCCAGCCGTCGTTGTCGAAATCCAGGAAGCCATCGCCCCAGCCCACGTACTGACCGGTGACGGCTCCAATGCCGGATTGATTCGTCACATCCGTGAAGAAGCCTTTGCCGGAATTGTGATAGAGGCGATGGAAATGAGCATCGGAAACAAACAGGTCCTGCCAGCCATCGTTGTCGTAGTCAGCAAAGATCGGCCCCATCGCCGTGGTCGCTTCGCCGTTCTGGCCATAGGCAACGTAGGCTTCAATCGCAACGTTCGTAAAGGTCCCGTTGTGATTGTTGTGGTAGAGATAGCTGGGCATGGTGTCGTTGGCCACGTAAATATCCGGCCAGCCATCGTTGTCATAATCCCCAACCGTCACGCCCATCGCACGGCCCGGGATCGCGGCAATCCCCGACTCGCGGGACACGTCCGTAAACGTCCCGTCACCGTTGTTGTGAAACAGCCGGTTGAATTCGGGATCGTAGCCCAGCGGCCCCGGATAATGATTGCCGGGATAGAACTGCCGGTAGCTGTTGACGAACCGGATGTAGTTGCCGACGAAAAGATCCAGGTGCCCGTCGCGGTCGTAATCCAGAAATGCCGCTCCCACCCCAAAGAACGGATTTTCAACGCCCGCATCCGCCGTAACATCGGTAAAAGTTCCGTCACCGTTGTTGTGGTAGAGGATGGAAGACTGGTAGCCCGTCACATAAATGTCAGGGAAACCATCATTGTCAAAATCCCCCACCGTGACGCCCGTCGCCAGGCCTTTCCCGGCGACGCCGGCCTCTTGCGTCACATCCGTAAAGGTCCCGTCGCCGTTGTTGCGATAGAGATGGTTTGTCGCATGGATGCCGTCCGGCGAGGAATGATTCGTCAGGCCCTCCATGTACCGGCCATTGGCGACGTAAAGATCGAGGAGGCCGTCGTTGTTGTAATCAATCCACGCACAGCCGGAACCCGTGCCTTCCAGCAGCGAGCTCAGCTCCTTCTCGCCAAACGAATGCCGGTATTGGATACCGGACTTCGCGGTCACATCCACAAACTGAGGGAGTGGAACGGCGAGGCCGGCCGGCCCAGGCAGTCCCTGGCCCAATAGTCCACGGGCAGCCCATAACGGTCCTGCAGCCGTGGCCAGCGTTACAAATTTGCGTCGGGAAATCCTCATCTGCTCCTCAATGTTTTTGCGGCTGCGTATGCACAGGCAGCCCTATCGGAATGGGTGTATGGAAACTCTTCAGCGCGAGCGGGAAGTGGTCTTGCGGCACAATCGCTTCGTTCGCATGGCATCCCAGGCACGCCACGTCTTCGCCCTTGCCCGCCCAGACCCAGCTCTTCTGCGCGCGAATCACCGAGCCGTTGGCGCTCAGCAGCTCAAACCGGATCGCCTCGTCTGCCGGAACCTTGATATAGAAAGAGCCATCACTCGCGACGGCAGCCTCGCCAAGAACATGCTCCATGTGATCTTCCGCACCGAGCGCAACCACCCGCACCTTGGCGATATGGCTCGCCAGATGCCCATTGGGAGCGCCGGAAGAAAGATAGGAGTTCAAACACACGATTCGTCCGTAGTCCCAATTCAGATGAAGCATGCTCGGGAAATACAGCGGAACCGCGCGCGGCTCTACCGGTACCGCCTCAACACTGGAGAATTTCGGGTTGCTGTAGATCTCCCTGCCCGCGGATCTCTTCGCAAGATGAAAGACGTAGAGCCCGAACTTGCCGCCCCCTCCAGACGCTCCAGCGTCTCTGCGGGCCACCACGAGGTTGTCTCCATCCAGAACGTGCGCTGACCAGTAGACAGAACTCGGTGACGTGAGCACGGAATTGTGCAATGCTCCCGGACGCAACCAGGCCAGCTCGCCGCCCGTCATCCGGCCCGCCGGATCGTGCCGCTTCACAAACAACACTGTGCCGTTGCCAAGCTCGGTTGCGCCCGACCGTAAATAGTCCGGTTGGCTGCCCCAGCGAAACAGGAAGAGCCCGGTACCATCCGGCCGCAGCGTATAGAACACGCGCGAGTCATCGTCCTTGCCTCCGGACACCAGCGAACCTTCGGCAGAAACAAGCAGCCGCCCGCTCTGCAGCACCGTCTCAACTTCATAGTTCCCGGGACCGAATGTAATCGCGTGAGGATCCGCCCCGTTCGCTTCCGAAACATAGATCGCTGACCTTTGCCCGGATCCCTTTCCCGTAACTACCGTGTAAACAATCTGTCCATGGGGCAGATAGGCCGGCTGAAAACACTCTCCCGGACAATCCGTAATCTGCCGCAGGCCCGAGCCGCCCACCTTCATTTCCCAGATTTGCCAATGCGCCCCGCGACTCTTCTGCCCCGCGAAGAGAACGGTGCTCGCGTCGAAGGACACCCGAGGATCGGCAACCGCATAGAAACCCGGCGTCAGATTCGCCGCCGAAGAAGCAGGCGCTCCCGGCACGTAACGAACCAGGTGGCTCCCCTGCGGGAAACGCCCCGTCAACTCGCCCGGCACCACCGTCGGAGCTGCAACAAACAGGATGGCGGGCAGTCTGCCCGCTCTGTTCGCCTGCAGCGACACCGGCCGCGTCTTCGGCACACCAAACCCGAAGCCGAGACTCAGGAAACAACTGAGAATGAGAAAAGGCCACAATCGCTTCATGAAATACTCATGGCCTCGTGCGGCGTGCCTGCGTGCCCACAAGCCACTAGCCGAAAGAAGGATTGCCGCCTCCCGATCGCCCTGCGGATGCGCAAATCGCGCTGCAAATAGCGGTCAGAAACACATCGCGGACCACAATTTGCATCGTGGTCACAGACAACTTCATCAATGGCGTAGATCAGCTCCAGATCCAACCTCCACCCGGACTCTTCCGGTTGCATGGTTTATCTCTTGCTGACTCCAAATCCCACGAAATTTGCAACAACAGCCGTCATGCGCAGTTCGACGGCAACCGGCCCGCTCTTATTCCTCTTTTTGGGAACCTAACGAACTCGTTATCTGGTAGTTGGTAAACCATAAGAGCCGGGTCCGGGCACCCGATGTGATGCAAATCACAATGCGTTTGTGATGTACGTCACAAACAGACTGTGATTTATGTCACAGACAAGCGATGCAGCTGTCGGCCCGCCCCTCGCGCCGCCCCAGGCGTTATCATCAAAGATGACGCATCGTTTGGGAATGCAGCCCGAGCTGTATGCCCCTGCCGCCAGCCATGGAAATCTGTACTTTCGCGCTCCTCGCGCTTTCACGCACCACCTTGACGCAGCACTCTCCCCGCCGTATGCCCGCACCGGCAGGAAACACACAGGAATCGGCCCCAGGTGTCTGACTCTCTTTCCCAGGCCATCGCGCAATCGTGGAACATCCCGCTCCTTCCCACGATCGGATCCATCGTGCTGGCAGCGATTTACGTTCGTGGCTGGCGTCTCGCCCATGCCACTCGCGCCCGCGAGCTCCCGCCCTGGCGCATGCTCTGCTTCCTCTCCGGCATCGCCATCGCCTGGCTCGCCATCGCCTCGCCTCTCGACGCTCTCGGCCAGTTCCTGCTCTTCGCCCACATGACGCAGCACGTCCTGCTCATGTCCGTCGCGCCGCTGCTCATTGTGCTCGGTGCGCCTACGGTCCCCATCCTGCGCGGGCTGCCGCGCTCCTTCGTCAAAAACGACCTCGCCCCCTGGATGAACTCCAAAGCCTTCCATTGGCTGCAGGATCTCGTCACCCATCCCGCCTTTGTCTGGATCATCACCAATCTTTCCTTCGTCCTCTGGCATGTGCCCGCCGCCTACGAACTCGCGCTGCGCAACAATACCTGGCACGACGTCGAACACGCCTGCTTCTTCTTCACCTTCCTCGCCTTCTGGTGGATCGTGCTGCAGCCCTGGCCCAGCCGCAGCCGCTGGTCGCGCTGGTTTGTCCTGCCTTTCCTCGCTGGAGCGGAGCTGATCAACACCGGCGTCTCGCTCTTCCTGGTCTTTTACGGCAAGGTCGTCTATCCCACCTACGCGCAGGTCCCGCGCATCTTCGGCATCAGCCCGCTCATTGATCAGACCGCCGCTGGCGCCGAGATGTGGGTCATGGGCTCCATGGCCTTCTGGATTCCGCTCATGGTCATCACCATGCAGCTGCTCTCGCCCGGCCGCCGCAGCAGGATGGCCTTTGCCTATCAGCGCACGCACGCTCGCGTTCGCCGCCCTGCGCCCAGGCCCTTCGATCTGCTTGCCACGCCCATCCTCGGCCCCATGCTGCGCTCGCGCTTTGGCCGCGCCGGCCTCCAAAGCCTCACGCTGCTGCTCATCGCCGCGCTCATTCTCGATGGCATCCACGGCACCCCGCTCAGCGGCCTCAACCTCGCCGGCTCCGTGCTCTGGAATATCCTCCGGCCCTTCAACCTGCTGCTCTTCTTCATCGCCGGCAATCTCTTCTGCATGGCATGCCCCTTCACGCTGCCGCGCGAACTCGCCCGCTTCTTCGGCCTCGGCAAACTTCGCTTCCCCAGCTGGCTCAGGAACAAATGGCCCGCCACCATCCTGCTCGTCATCTTCTTCTGGACCTACGAGCACTTTGCCCTCTGGAACTCGCCGCTCTACACCGCTTATGTGCTCATCGCCTACATTGTCGCGGTCTTTGTTATCGACTCCGTCTTCCGCGGCGCAAACTTCTGCAAATACGTCTGCCCCATCGGACAGTTCAACTTCTTCGCATCGCTCATCTCCCCGCTCGACCTCGGCGTAAAGAGCCAGCAAGTCTGCTCCAGCTGCTCCTCGCGCGACTGCATCCGCGGCAACGAAACCCAGCGCGGCTGCGAGCTGCAGCTTTATCTGCCCACCAAGGTCGGCAACATGGACTGCACCATGTGCATGGACTGCGTCAAGGCATGCCCCACCGACAATATCGCCATCACGCTGCAGTCCCCCATGCGCGACCTTACGCGCAATCCCATCCGCTCCTCGCTCCGCAAATTCTCCAATCGTTTTGACGTCGCCGTCCTCGTCCTCCTCCTCAGTGTCGGCTCCATCTTCAACGCCGGCGTCATGATCGCGCCCGTCGTCGATCGCCTCGAAGCACTCGAAGCCGCGCACTCTTTCCTCGCCACCAACCTCGGCACGCTGCTCATGGCCGCTGCAGTGTTCACCGCGCTCCTCGCCCTCTGCATGGTCATCGCCAAGGCATTGCAAATCTTCTCCAACCAATCCAGTCCCCGCACCATCTTCTGCCGCTTCGCCTTCGCCATGGTCCCCCTCGGACTCGCCATGTGGGCCGCGCACCTCACCTTCCACTTCGTCAGCGCCACTTCCACATTCCTACCCTCCGTCCAGCATGCATGGCACGCCCTCACCGGCGCAGCCCACCACCACGCCGCATCCATGCAGTCCATGGCCAACATGCCCGGCATGAACATGCAAAGCATGCAGTCCATGACATCCATGCCCGCCATGGACATGATCAGCAAACCCTCCCAGCTCATGCTCATTCCCGGAGCCAAGGGTATCAACCTCTTCAGCCTCCAGATCTGGATGCTCGATCTCGGCCTGCTCCTCACCCTCTACGCCGGCTGGCGCCTGGTCCGCGAGATGACTACCACCGTCCGCAACGCCGCTGCCATGCTCACCATCTGGGCCCTCAGCAGCACAGCCTTTTACGCCATCTGCCTCTGGATCTACACCCAGCCGATGGAAATGCGCGGGATGGGAATGTGATGACCAGGCGCTATTTGCTACTCATACTGTTACTCATCCTCACCGGCCGGGCCTTCGCCGATGGCGGACGCCTCCAGTTCCGCAAGCCCGCCGGCCCCTTCACCGTCACGCTCTTCACCACGCCCGACCCGCTCACCCGGGGCCGCGCCGACTTCAGCGTCGCCATCGAACGCGCAGACACCACAGGCCTCCTCGAAAGCGCGCAGGTCACCTACATTCTCACCAACCAGAACAACCCCGCCCAGCGCATCGTGCTCCATGCCTCGCGCAGCCAGGCCACCAGCCGATTCCTGCAGGCCGCCAACTTCACCCTCCCCGCCGCAGGCCTCTGGAGCATCCGCGTCATCGTCCGCGACGGAGATCAGGTCGGCCAATGCTCCGGCCAATTCCGCGTCCGCAAGCAGGACCTCGCCACCAGCGAACGCGCCTGGCAAATCGCCTTCGTCCCCATCATGGTCCTGCTCTTCTTCCTCCACCAGTGGCGCAAAAAAGAAGTAGCCCGCCGCAAAGCCGCCCACCTCGCCACAACTGAATAAATCCGCATTCCCAAACGAAGCATCATCCTGAACACAGGGTCATCCTGAGCGAAGCGAAGGATCTGCAGTTAACAACGTAGCCCAGGAATCCAACGAGGGTGCCCCATTCATGCGCGCTCCTTCGCGCATGAGTGGGGTGTGATGAATCTCACCTCTCAAGAAATGTTGTCATCCCGACCGAAGGTGCGAAGCACCGTAGCAGAGAGCCTGCCCTGAGCAAAGCCGAAGGGAACCCGCAGTTCCTCCCGCTCACAGAATCCCAAGCCAGCCCAGAGCAATCCAAAGCCAACCCGACTGAACCCAAGCATCACGGGGTGGCCCATACAAGCCCTCATTTGGTGTTCAGTCTCATGACATTCTTTACAAAGTGTCCCGGGACATCCTTTACACTCCTCGCGCGTAGCGTAGCGCAGCGCGAGGAGCGTAAACGGAGATG
>JAJYVU010000089.1 GCA_021791875.1 Acidobacteriota bacterium
CCAACTCCAGCAGGTCTCGCGGATAATCCTCCACGCCTAAAAACACTCCAGGTTGTGGTCACCTGAGGAAAGTACGTACCCATCTAACGAAAAATACCCGCCCTCACGAAACCCAGCAAAAACAGCCCTTTTACACTTTCCTGCGCAGAGCCGGAAATTGCAGTAGTATCGGCAACGGAGGATGCGACGATGAAACGCGTGTCCAAATCATTGCTTCTGCCGCTGATGGTTGCGGGTCTTCATTCCCTGGCCATGGCTCAGGCTTCGCCGACAGCGCCCATCACGCTGCCGCCCATGGGCTGGTCGTCCTGGAACAGCTTCTCGAACACGATCAACTCGTCCATCACCATCGCTCAGGCCAACGCGCTGCACAACTCCGGTCTGCAGAAGGCGGGCTACGTCTATGTCAACATCGACGAAGGTTGGTGGCTCGGCGAGCGCGACTCGGGCGGCAACATCGTGGTCGATCCGAAGGCCTGGCCCGCCATCCAGCCCGGCGAGCGCGCTGGAGACATGAGCAACATCGCGCGCTACATTCACTCGCTCGGCCTCAAAGCCGGCATCTACACCGATGCGGGCAAGAACGGTTGCTCGATGTACCCCGACATTGGCCCAGCGTATTTTCACACCGGCAGCGAAGGCCATTACGAGCAGGACTTTCTCCAGTTCGCGCGCTGGGGCTTCGATTATGTGAAGGTCGACTGGTGCGGTGGCGCCAAGGAGAACCTGGACCCTGACTTTCAATATGGGGAGATCGCAAGAGCGATTGCGCATGCGGAGAAGATCACTGGCCGCAAACTCTACTTCTCCATCTGTGAATGGGGCAGGCAAAGCCCGTCCACCTGGGCGCCCGGCGTGGGCGGAACCGACCAGGCTATTTGGCGCACAGGCGGCGATATCGTAGCTCCGGTCGTCGCAGCAGGCCCGCACTCTGAACGAAAAGTCTCACTGGAAAACATCTTCCGAAACTTCGACGCGAACTATCACCCCGAAGCGCAGCACACCGGCTACTACAACGACGCTGACATGATGGTGGTCGGGATGCCGTCTCTGACCCCGGCGCAGAATCGGCTGCATCTGTCGCTGTGGGCTATGGCGGCCACGCCGCTGCTGATTGGCGCGGACTTGACCACCCTGAATGCCGCGACCCTCGCCGATTTAACCAATCCGGAGGTCATTGCCATCGACCAGAATCCGCTCGGACTGCAAGCGGTCAAGGTTGCCGAGAATGGGTCGGGACTGGAAATCTGGTCAAAGTTTCTTTCCGCGAGCGGCGAGCGCGCCGTGCTGCTGCTGAACCGGACCTATTTTCCCGCTCCGATGAGCGTGGCGTGGAAGGATCTGGGCTTGACAGGCTCTGAGGCGTCGGTGGGCGAGGTCTGGACCGGGAAACAGCTGGCTGCGATCAAGGACAAGTATAACGCGACTGTTCCGCCGCACGATGCGGTGCTCCTGCTTGTCAGGGGCACGGAAGGGACATTCGCGCACTATGCGCCGGATCCGACCGACAAGGCTTCAATCAGCTCTGAGACGCGCTTTTCCGATATTGCCGCCACACCCGCAACCTTCGTCCAGGTGCGCATCAACTATCGCAACCCTGGCGCGGAAACACGCATTGCCGCGTTGCATGTCAACGCACAAGCCGGCACCCGCATCGCCCTTCTGCCCACTGGGTCAAACACTTCTTCGGCCTGGATACAGGTCAGGCTCGACAGGCGGGGGAACAGCAATCAAATTCGCTTCACTCAAACCGCGAACGTACGAATCGAGTCCATCGATGTATTCTAATACTCCAGTTGTAGTTAGGTAGAGTGGAGCGATTCTTCCGCTCACAACCGCTCAGCAAGCGCTAAAGGCACGCCAGATCCCACTGCCGGACCTCCGAACGCGCAAACAGATCTCCTATGCGCTGATGTCAACTCGCTCTTGCAACCCTCGATCGATGCCCTCATCGCTTTCGCGTCCAACCGGCTGCGCCGTTAGCTTATGCCCTCTCTGGCGTTTGGGGGAAGTTACGGTTTTGATACAACTGTAGTCTTAGTAGCGCGCCCATGTAACCGACCAATGCTGGTCAACTTTGGTGGGACGGATAATCATGTGCCGAGCGTCAGGAAAATCGTAATGCAAGATCTCACTTTTACCGGCTAGCTTATCCCGGGTCGCCGATGCTTGAACGTGATATATCAATTGGTGTCTCTCTGGTTCAAGCTCATAGGCGCCGAATGTGGCTTCGTAACCGTCATGAACAAACTCGTTCGACAAAGACGTCTGCGGGTACATGACTTGGACGGCAGCGCGACCGTCTTTTGTATAGATCAGCAGTCCTGTAGCCTGCTCCGTTTGCGCAGGCTTACCGTCGGGGCCGGCCGACTCGATGCTCACCAGGCGCCAGGTCCCAACAACGCTTGGTTGCAGGCTCCGTGACTGCGCCCATGTACCGGTGGCGATCATGCAACTGAGGAGCGAAATGAGAACCCTCCAACCGAGATCTTTCATGCGCCGACCCTTGAAGGCGCAGTTCCGACTCGTGTAATCGTCATGGTGTCCTTTCTGCGAGAGATCCTGAGCTTGTTTACCTCGTCCGCTGTCCAAAAATATCCTTCACAACAGGCAGAGCGGAGAAAACGCAGGGCCATCCAGCGTAAAACGCCATGTGGGTTAGTGTCTCCCCTGCCTCTTCCGTCGTCAGGCCGTTGTCCAACGCACGGTTGAGATGATAGGGAATCTGCGCCGTCTGTCCGTTGGCAATCAAAGCGCTCACCGTGATAAGGCTCCGGTCACGCGGCGCAAGCGCAGGACGTAGCCAAAGACCGCGGAAGAGAAGCTCGGTGGTGTTCTGCACAAGGCTGGGAGAAACTGCGCCAAAGTTTTCGCCGACCTGTCGAGAGCGCTCTCCCTCGGCCTCTTCGTTCAAAGGCAACGGCTTGTCGTCCACCGGCGGAAGTTGGTCGGGCTCAATACCCCGTTGGCGGA
The DNA here is from genome assembly GCA_021791875.1 of Acidobacteriota bacterium. Classification (GTDB taxonomy): domain Bacteria; phylum Acidobacteriota; class Terriglobia; order Terriglobales; family Acidobacteriaceae; genus Acidobacterium. The sequence continues at coordinate 2,974 of JAJYVU010000089.1, forward strand.
AGACGTCCCTTGCAACGGCAACGGCGGCCATCGCGTTCCCCCAGCCTGCATAGAACGCAAGATGGGTGATGATCTCAGACAGCTCGGCGGGTTTCACACCGTTATCCAGCGCTAACGCGAAATGAACAGGCATCTCCCGTGTTTGAATCCGAGCGATGATTGCAGCAACTGTGATGATGTTTCGGTCACGTGCAGAGAGCGCCCCACGTTTCCAAAGGCCATCAAGCAGGAATTCTTTGGTGTAATGCTCGAGCGCTGGCGATACTGAGCGAACGTCGTCATAGATCAGTGATGCTGCAGTTGCATCTGGTTTCATCGGATCTAACATGTTCCTCCCCTTTGCGTCGGCAGGTCGTATACCAGAGTGCGGAAATGACGGGCCTGACACTCGCTTTCTTGAAGCCAAGGTTTTCCGCTGCGGCCTAACTCCGGACTTAGCGCATCACGAATCCGCCATCGACCGAAATCGACTGGCCGGTGATGTAACTGGCCAGGTCACTGCACAGGAAGAGCACTGTATTGGCAATCTCTTCCGGGCGTCCCTCACGCTGCATGGGCACAAAGGTTTCGCGCATCACCTTCAGGGCCTCGCCTTGTCCCTCTGCCTCCATCTTGTCGCTCATCGGCGTGCGTATCAATCCGGGGCAGACAGCATTCACGCGGATGCCGCGAGTCGCATACTCCAGAGCGGCGCTCTTGGTGAAGCCAATCACCCCATGCTTGGCCGCGTGATACGTGCCACGCTGATTGCCGCCCACCAGGCCGCCGAGCGAAGAACAGTTGACGATGGCGCCGCTGCCTTGTTCGCGCATGACCTGCAACTCGAACTTCATCGAACTCCATACGCCGCGGAGGTTGACTGCCATCACGCGGTCATAATCATCACGCGGAACGTCGGCAGTCTCGGCAAGAACGTTCTGAATACCCGCATTGTTATAGGCAAAGTCAAGCCGCTCAAACTCCGCTACGGTCTTCTTCACCATCGCTTCCACCTGAGCGTCGTCGGAGACATCGCACTGGATGGCTAGCGTCCTGTGGCCCTTGTCGGCGAGTGCCCTAGCGACGGTCTGCACCTCTTTCTCGTGCCAGTCGGCGAGCGCCACGGAAGCTCCTGCCTCTGCAAACGCCTTCGCCGTCGCAAGTCCCAAACCGGAAGCTGCGCCCGTGACCAGAGCTACCTTGTTCTCGAATGAGATCACCATGATGGTCCTTCTCCTCCTTGGCGAGTTAACGCCGACGATTGACGGGTTGTCCACGCATTTCGATTAGACTCCGATTGTTGTTCAGAAAAGCTGTTCCTGATTTCAAAGAGTTATGAGTATCATTCATGAATGACGAGAAATGACCTTGCAGACTTATCAGCGTTTGCCACGATCGCAGAAGAGCGTAGCTTCACGCGGGCTGCTGTGAAGCTAGGAGTATCCCAGTCCTCTCTGAGTCACTCGATACGTGGTCTGGAACGGAGGCTCGGTGTTCAATTGCTGGCCCGTACCACGCGGAGTGTCTCCGCAACAGCGTCGGGTATGGCGCTGCTTCAGGAGCTTGCTCCTGCATTGGAGCGAATTGGAGATGCTGTCGCCGAAGCCATGAAGCAACGGGAGCGTCCCGCAGGACGAATCCGCCTCATCATCCCGCGCACGGCTATAGAGATGGTGCTTCTTCCAAAACTCGTCAGATTCACCCAAAAATACCCGGAGATCGTATTGGAGGTTACTTCCTCCAACGACCCTGTGGACCTGATCGCCGGCGAGTATGATGCGGGCGTGCAGTTGGGTGAGTTCATCCATAGGGACATGATTGCCGTGGCGGTGACGGGGGAGATGCGCCTTGCGGTCGTCGGCTCCCCCGCATACTTCAAATCGAACCTCATCCCCCGGCATCCGCGGGATCTGAAAGATCACGCCTGCATCGGCTTCCGGTTTGGCAACGGTCTGTACCGATGGGAGTTTGAGAAGGGGCGAAAGGCACTTACGGTCAGTCCTCAAGGACCAGTCCAGTTCGATGACCCGGATCTGGTAATCCGGGCCGTGCTGGATGGAGTTGGAATCGGGACTGCGATGGAAGACACGCTGAGAGAGCCGATCTCCAGGGGGCGTCTTGTTCAGGTGCTGAAAGACTGGTGTCCTGCGTTCCCCGGATATTTTCTCTACTATCCAAGCCGCCGCAATCAGCCTGCCGCTTTGGCGGCACTGATCGCCGCATTACGCCTAGCCACATAAGAGTGAGTGGGCGATTTACCGCAAATCCGAGTGATCCCAGCGGGATCGGCGGCTATCGATGGCAATCCCTGCGCCCCGCAGTCAGGAACGCCGTTTGCGGCCGTGCTCGCTGCATCCGGTTCCGGCTGGCCCGCAGGTGCAATACTGGTGGCCTAGGACGGCATGAGGTTGGTCATGGTAGAGCCGTCTTTCGTCCGGTTCGATTGGAGTCACGCATGCCAAATGACAAAGATGCCTCCTCGCACGTTTCAGGTGCATCCAGCAACGACGTTCTGCTGAAGAATCGCAATGCGTTTGCTCTCGCAGGAATGAGAATTGTCGTGGGCCTGTTTTTCGCTACCTTTGGGGAATATAAGGTCTTTGGTACGCAATTCGTCACGAGCGGCTTTCATGGCTATCTGGAAGCATTCCTCCGGGGACAGGCCTATCCCTTCATGGCGCCTGTCCTGGCGTGGATTCTGGCGCATTGTGCGACCTTGATGGCGATTCTGGTTTCCTACGGGGAACTGCTCATCGGTCTATCGCTGATTTTGGGTGTGCTGTCACGGATCGCGAGTGTCTTCGGCTTCGCCCTCATGATGGCGATGTGGTTATCCGCCGGCTATCCAGGAGCCCATGCAGCCTTCTGGCAGTATTGGGGAGCTTCCTTGAATTGGTCAGTCTTCGCTTTGTGTTTTGTGGTTCTGGTGGCCGGCCGTCCGGAAGATGTGTGGTCCTTGCGATGGGTCAGCTCCTGCCTAAGGACGCATGGTCGCCGCTGATTGCTGAAAGGATGCAGGCGACAGGTGAACCGGACCAGCATCCATTTTGTCAGCAGCTCGTCAGCCGAAGGTCTTGAGCCGGCGCCTCCTGTCATTTCGCCGGGGGGCTACCTCTACCACCTGCGCTGACGGTGAAGAAGTTTACGCAGAAGCACCGTGCTCGATACTCCAAGCGCACCAAGGTGAAACGTCGTCTTGCCGGGGTCGAGGCCTTCTGAACGAATTGGCGCGTCAATGATCCAATTGAGAGACCAATGCTTCTATCCTCTGCTCAAGCGAAGGGCTACAGCGGCGGACCAGCTCATTCTTCGGCTTGTTGGAAGTGATCCGCCCGGGCGTTCGCAAATGATGACATCCGCCCAACGCACTCATCTATCGGCGGCACTCGCATGGAGCGCGCCGGCGGGGATGCTGGAGGTGGATTTTGGGAGGTGGGCCGGGGGATGAGTCTGAAGGAGCGGCCAGCTCAAATCAAATTGCAAATTATTGATTTGATTGGTTGCGGGGGCCTGCAATGCCTCGAATTTGCTGCTAACCGGGTTCCGTTTAGAGATTGCCCGACCTGCCGCCTAGCTTCATCATTGCTTCCTCCGACCTTGGGCTATGAGTGACGTAACCAATCGTATTCTCAAAGAGTTAAGCAGCATGGATTGGAGCTTAAGAGAGGGCTAAGCTATTGAAAACAGATGCTGGCAATGGTCTTTGAGGGTGACACGGTTGAGGGAGGAGCGATTCCAAAGTTCGCAGGTGTATCTCATGTCCTGTGGCAAGTGAGTCTGGCTACACTCTTTGCCTTGTATTCGCCATTCTGGTTTGGTACCCTATTATGCACAAATGCACTATTTATAGTGCATAATTGGCTGAAAAATCGTAGCTTAAACTGAAGGTGTCATTCTTTTCTGCTGTTGCAGTGTCGGAGCCCGATCATGCCGCGTGGTGAATTATTGAAGAAGCTGTTTTACAGCTATTCGCAAGGCGACACTCAGTCGTTTCACGACGTGGCAACGGAGATCATCCGTGACGAGGAATCGAAAAACAACCGTGTGCTGGCCAACGCATTAAAGAGGAATCTTGGCTATACGCAGCGTCCGTTACCTTCCCCGAACGGTGTTGGAGACAAAGGAGCGAATGCGCGGAAATTATCGGTTGTTCCCATTGAGCGCGACAAGCAATTGCCACTTGTGGAGACGATTCAGCCCGAGCGACGGGTCTCAGACCTCATTCTGAATCGCAACAACCAGCGAATTCTTCTTTCTTTGCTGAGTGAATTTCGTCAGAGGGATGTTTTGGGCGCCCACGGTTTACGGGCTCGTTCTCGATTATTGTTCTGTGGCCCTCCGGGCTGTGGCAAGACCTTATGTGCGGAAGTCTTTGCACACGAAGCCAAACTACCGCTTCTCGTCGCACGGATGGATACACTGGTTTCCTCGTTGCTTGGGGAGACGGCTTCCAATCTACGAAAGATTTTTGATTTTGCGGCGGTACAGTCAGTTGTGCTGCTCTTGGACGAGTTCGACGCAATTGCCAGGCTGCGCGATGATGAAACGCTGAACGGTGAGTTGCGACGCGTCGTCAATAGTCTTCTGACGCTGATTGAGCAGTTCCGAGGTCAGGGTTTCGTTATCGCCGCTACAAATCACGAACGGCAGTTGGATCGCGCTATATGGCGTCGCTTCGACGAAGTCATCTTTTTTGAGAAGCCCGCAAAATCCGAGATCATCCGTCTGATTAGCTTGAAATTTCGGAATTTCAAGACAGACTTTGATCCGGTGTCGGTCGCAGATTTTCTTGCAGGGTTTTCTCATGCTGAAATTGAACGGGTTTGTTTAAACGCTATCCGGCGGGCAGTTCTCAATCAGCGCACGGTAGTTAACAAACGCCGCTTCCTCGAAAGTGTCGCGCTTGAAAAGCGTAGAAAGGATATCGCCGAACACCTCCCCCAATAGCGGCGTTGAGCAATGCCCGAACTTCCACACCTCATCCTGCCGCGTGCGCAAGTCGATCTCGAACGGCGCAAGCGTCCTGGTTTTGGGTCCAGACCAGAACGAAATTACAAGACACAGGCAAGCAAAGTTTCCAAGGCTGTGGATGAGGCTCTTGCCTATCATGCAACTTTGCAAGCTACAATCGTCGACCCTGCCCTGATCGTTCGGGTGCGCACCGCATATGTACTTCCAGAAGATGAATGGGCCAGAGCCGGACTTGTAGTTCTCGGACATGACGAGAATAACTCTGTTGTGTTGTTTTCAAGTGATGCCGAACTTACTGAATTTCGGGCAAGGCTCAGCGCATATGAAAAGGGTATACCGGAAGGACAGAAGAACCCTCAGTACGCTTCGCTCATTGCGGCAATCGAAGACTTTGCTCCTCTCGCGCCAGAGGATCGAATTGGCAGTGTGCTAAAAGCCGATGGATTCGAAACGCCGGAAGCGTTTGCATTGACCTCGTTCTATCGACTCGACGTAGAACTCTGGGAGGTTGGTACTCAAAGCGAACGTATGGACCAGGTGAATCAATTGCATGCGCAGCTGCGGGAGCGCGGCGGTGATATCACTGATTATTACGTCGGAACTTCCTTCACCGCACTTCGCGTTACGGGCACAGGCTCCACTTTTCGGTGGCTATTAACGCTGCCAACCGTGCGCATGATCGACACTCCCCCTGAACTTGATGAAGATGTCGAACAACTTCTGGAAGCGACAATCACCGATATCGGAGGAATCAACGCTCCTCCAGCGGATGCACCTGCGATCACGGTTCTGGATTCAGGGGTCAACGAGGCTCATCCAGTCCTAGTTAATGTCGTTGCTGAGAAGGCGAGTTTTCCAGCAACCCTGGGAAATACTGATGAACGCGGACATGGAACGAAGGTAAGCGGGATTGCAGCGTATGGCGATGTGCGCGATTGCATTGAGCGGAACGACTTTTCCGCGCGCATTCATCTCTTCAGCGGCAAGGTCGTGAACGATCAGGGAAATTTTGATGATCTAAAGCTTGTACCCTCACAAATGGATGCGGCGATCAGGCACTTTCATTCGAGGGGCTGCAGAATCTTCAATCTGTCGCTGGGAGATCGTAATTCTATCTATGCCGGTGGCAAGGTCGGCATGTGGACGAATGTTCTCGATGAATTGGCGCGGGAGCTGGACGTTCTGATTGTCGTGGCGACTGGCAATTACGAGCACCTTCCAGCAAATGGTAAATCGGAAGATCATCTGAATGCATATCCCAGTTATCTGCTTAAACCGCAAAGCCGCCTTCTTGAACCGGCGGTCGGAGAAAATGTCTTAACGGTAGGAGCAATTGCCCACGCTGCTGTGGTACCAACTCACAATCCTGGGACGGTCAGTGTGCGGCCAATCGCAAAGGTAGGCGAACCAGCCCCCTTTACTCGTTCGGGACCTGGTATTCGCAATGCCATAAAGCCGGATCTCTGCGATGAAGGAGGCAATGTTCTATTTGACGGCATGGTTCAGGGTCTTAGCCGTTATTCAGAGAGCGAAATATTCACGACACACGCACGGTATCTGGAGCGGCTTTTCACAACAGCCAAGGGCACTTCATATGCGACCCCACTGGTAGCGTACAAAGCAGCTCTCGTTCTGCAGGTCTTTCCCGAAGCAAGTGCAAATTTGCTTCGTGCCTTACTGGTGAACTCCGCACATCCGCCAGAAGCAGCGATAGAGAGGCTGCGGCACTTTGGAGATGCGTCAATTCGGAACCTCTGTGGTTATGGAATTGCTAATGCTACCGTGGCGTCTACTTCTGATACCAATCGTGTTGTACTCTACGCGGACGATGTAATCGGCTTGGACCGTTTCTATGTCTATGAGGTTCCCATCCCCCGAGAGTTTTCCGAGACGAAAGGAGTGCGGAATATACGGGTGACTCTGGCCTATGACCCTCCAACTCGACATACACGCGCTGACTACCTCGGGGTAGAGATGTCATTCCGGCTCGTCCGTGGCAAGCGCCTGGAAGAAGTCATTGACTTTTATAAGAAGCGAAACAAGGAGATCGACGGCGAAGCTCCGGAGCTTGAGGGCAAATATGACTGCACGTTTGAACCGAAATCCCGCGTGAGAAAGTGCGGGACACTTCAGAGTGCCACTTTCACCATGAGTCGAAATCCTGCTGCAGAATATGGGGAGACCTATTATCTGGTAGTCCGTTGTGAACGGAAGTGGGTGGCGGACGACTTTCTCAAACAGCGTTTTGCGGTGGTCGTTGAGCTGAGTCACGAAATCGACATTCGGCTTTATGAGCGTGTTCGGCAGCGGGTCCAGGTACGAGTGTCCGCCTAAAAACAACAGCGGCTCCTGTTGCACTTCCTGCTCAGACCGTTCTGAAAGCAAGGAGGCTGCACAGATGGATGAAAAGGAATCTTCTAATACCTGCTTGCCCAGGCTCAGATCTGCCACCGGCCGTTTCAGCCGGGTGTTTTCCTGCTCCAGATCTTTCAACCGTTTGGCTTGATCCACCTTCAAGCCGCCGTATTCTCTTCGCCACCGGTAGTAGGTCTGCTCTACGATGCCTGCTTCTCGTGCTGCCTGTTCCGTCGTTTTTCAGTTCGCTGCTGCTACCTCATTTTGTCGCAATAAGTTCACGATCTCTTCTAGTCTATACAGCTTCTTTGCCATTGCCTCGGCTCCTTCTTTGTGAGCGTTCAACGGAGCCCATCTTGTGCTGAATGACGAGGCGCGTAAGACTCGACACATGGGGCGGCAAAACAATACAGTGCGAGCGGTCTGGCGGGAGTTGGTTGGAGAGCAGGAGATGAGTGGCGCGAGCGTGGCGGAGTTTTGCCAGGCACGTGGGCTACGCGTTGGACAGTTTTACGCCTGGCGGCGGAGGCTGCGGGAGAGGGCGGAGGGCGGCTTTGTTGAGGTTGCGGTGGTGGCAGCACAGCCGGAGGGCGGACTCAGCCGCCGGTCGCGGTTCGTTCAACCAAGGCGGATCGAGGGCGGATCGCTGGACTCCAACGGCGCTGCCATCGAAGTTCGTCTTTGCGGTGGGCGCAGCATTCGAGTGGCGCCTGGATTTGACGGCGATCATCTTTGCGCGGTGATTCGAGTGCTGGAAGCGATGCCGACCTCGGTGGGAGTGCAAGCGTGGGCATGATGGGACTGCCGAGCCTGCGTTCGCTGGATGGGGCTTCGGCTGCGCGGATCTGGCTTGCGGCCGAGGCGGCCGACATGCGCTGCGGGTTCGATCGCCTGGCCGAGCGGGTGCGCGCGGTGGTGGGCGAGGATCCGTTGAGCGGCCACTATTTTCTGTTTCGCTCCCGGCGCGGTGACCGTCTGAAGATTCTGGTGTGGGATCGGGACGGATTCGTGCTCTGGTACAAACGCCTGGAGGCGGGCACGTTCCGTCTGCCGCGCATTGAGCCGGGCAGGGGTTCGGTCGAGCTTCGTCCGAGCGAACTGGCGATGTTGCTCGACGGCATCGACATGGCGCGTTTGAAGCGGGCTCCGCGCTACGAGCGTGTTCTGA
>JAJYVU010000023.1 GCA_021791875.1 Acidobacteriota bacterium
TGACAACGCAGTTATGCCATGAAATGACGGCCTTTCCAATCACTTTTCTTCATTCCACCCGCCGCTCTCGACAACTTGCCTGTGAGAAATGAGGGCTAACTCCTCACAGCCGGCAGCTCATGCTGCTTCTCCTGCTTCGATTCCACAGCCGAACATCCTTCTGGACGGGACACCGGTTAAGCTTCGGTTAGATCGAACGGTTTCTTCTGCGACGGCTAAAGTCGGCGATGAAGTCGACTTCCGAGCAGTGGACGACGTAGCTGTGAATGGGGTGGTGGTGATCCCTCAAGGCGCACTTGCCCTGGCAACCGTCACAAAAGCGCAGCATAAGAGGAGTATGGGGCGTGCCGGTAAGTTGAACATCAGCATTGACAGCGTCAGACTCGCAGACGGGCAAAAGGCAATGTTACGTGCAACGGAGGGAGGCAAAGGGGGCGGTCATGTCGGTGCGATGACTGGGGCGATGGTGGCGACGAGCATCGTATTCTTCCCTGCGGCTCCGCTATTCCTTTTCATGCACGGCAAAGATATAACCATTCCGAAAGGGACAGAGATAACCGCCTACATCGATGGAGATATACCGCTCGATATGGCAAGGTTTGAGCCGCATGCTGCCCCGCAAGCAGCATCCGCAGCGCAATCACAGGTTGTAGTGACGTGTAATGTGCCGGATTGTGACATAGAAGTCGATGGGGCATTCGTGGGCGACACACCGTCCACCCTTTCTCTTATTTCGGGGAAGCATCAGATCACGGTCCAGAAGAGCGGCTACACCAGTTGGTCCAGGTCGGTGTTGATTTCCGGTTCATCCATCCACATAGACGCAGAGTTGACCGCATCACAGGCGTCTGGCAAACCCGCAGCCCAATAGGTTCAAGTGCTGCAGCATCATGCGACGGCTCCGGAAGATCGGAGCCATCGCGTTTAGAGCGATTCCAGGATCGCTATACCCATTTTGAGACTCTTCAGGGCCGCTGCCCCCTGTTGGTCGCATCGGCTGTAGAGTCGCCACTTCGGGGCGCAATTATCCTGGAATCGCTCTAGCAGTGACTCGAAGCGGGTTAGTTGCGCTGGACTGGATGGTGTGCCGAACCGTGCACCGAGCCGGCAGCAGATCCACTGGCGGAGGCGTTCGAATTGGCTGAGGTAACATCCATGTTCATCTGTGTGCCGCTGTCGAGTGCGAAGTTGCGGCGGGTGGAGCTGAACGTTCCACTGTCGGTGCTGCCGGCCGAACTGGACATGAGGACACCGGGCAGATGCGGAACGGGCACCGGTGTGCCGGAAACTACGCTCATGGCGTGCTCACTGGCCATGGCATCGCCCATGGCACTGGCGTCCATCCCGCGAGCCATGCCGGCTCCCATGCGTCCTGCTGCATTGAGATTGTTGTTCATCATGGCTGTTCCTTGGCCGACGGCGCCGCCGGCGCCGTGCAGGGCGCCACCCACCATTCCACCACCAACCAGCCCTCCGCCCGGAGGCGCAGGGGCTGCCATGGCGCCGCCCCCAGCCATTCCGCCACCTCCCATGGGTCCGGCATTCATGCCACTCATGGTATTGGCGTCGGCCATGGCGGAGGGGGCAGAAACAGAGGTTAGAACGGCATGAATGGGAATGGATCGGCCATGGCGAAGGATCGCGTGGTCGAAAGTGAAGGCAAGCTGGGCCGCGTGTTGATTACGGGAGCGCGCCTGAACATGTGTGACCCGTCCGAGGAGCCGGGTGCCGCGAGGCAGCTTTACACCATTCGGAAGCCGCGCCGCGCGGGTGGTCTTTGCAAAGACCTTGTCGCCCACCCTGGTGTGCCGGGTGTCGATTCGCCTGGTTAATTCGGCGGAAAGGTGGGTGGCCTCGGCCGCCTGAGCGGAAGCCTGCCCCGCCTGAGCCGCGGCATTTGCCGCCTGGCTGGCTTGTGCCTGTGCTGCACTGTGGGAGACCGCCGCGTTGGCGGATTGCGAAGCTTGAGCTGCCGCTGCAGCGGGCATCGATTGAGCGTGCAGCGTAAGAGCGAAAAACGCGATTGGGAAAATCGAGAACAGCTTTTTCATGGATTGCCTCCTGACAGATGGAGAGATCGTGATACGTCATTCAGCTTTGGAGATAAAAGTGGAATTCCGGAATACGGCTTCCGAAATTTTGCTCGATGAACTTATATGCAGAGGTCTTGAGAATAGTTGCCTGTTCGGGGCAGGAGAAAAGGCCCCTTGGGCAAGGGGCCCTGTGGAGATGATGCGATTTCGCGTGTGTTGAATTGGCGAGATCGCGACAGGACGGGTTATTGAGCCGGGGCGACGTAGAGGCGCATCTGCGTGCCGTTTTCCATGTCCACGTCTTTCTTATTCTGGAAGGTGGCTTCGCCTTTTCCGGCGGTTGTGCTGGAAAGCGTGGCGCCTTTGAGCGAGATGACCGGTACACCGATGATCTGCAACGTGGAGCCCTGGATGCGGATCGTGCCGCTGTTGGTCACTTGCTTGTGCTTGACGGAATTGGCTCCGGTTTCCTGGCTTTCAACGGATTGCATCATCTGGCGATCCTGGGCCATGCCAGCTCCGGCATCGGGCATAATATTGCCGCGTGTCATGTCGCTGGTGATGGGTCTTCCGTCAGCGTTGAGGATGAGGTTGGGGACTTTGGCGGCAGTGACGAGCACATGCACGGGAATGGTCTTGCCGTGAACGTTCGCCGTATCGAGAGTGAAACTGACGCTTGCCGTCTTGTCATGGCCTTTGGGCTTTTCTACCGCCGTGATAGCGCCGGTGAGAGCCGTGCCACGCGGCAGGTTTGTGCCATCGGAGAGCGTTACCGATCCCATGGTCTTGAGGGTGACTTTGTCGCCCACTTTTACCTTTTTGGAGTTGATGGTGCGGGTGAGGGACGCCATTACGTTGCCGCGGGCCATGGTGTCGGCCTGGGCGGACGTGATGGCGCCCGTCTGGGCAATAGCTTGAGTTGCAAGGCCCGGGCTGAAGAGAAGGAGGACAGCAATCGCCGCGGTGCAGGTGGAAGGGAGTTTCATGACTTACCTCCAGGGGAGTGCGGGGTCCCCGGATTGTTGACGTACCTCATATTGTAAGCGCGAATCGGCGGGAGGATACCTTGGATAGGAGAATCCATCCGACATTCTACTTGCAGGCGCCGGTGCGTTTGCCCATGGCATGAAGCGCTGCGGATGAGGTCATGGGAGCATGTCCGGCGTAGGAGACGGTGGTTGTGGTGGTGCCGCTGGCGTCGAATGTGCGACCGCCGTTCGAGAAAGTCTCACGGATGCTGGAAGCGGACTTCCACTGGACGGGGCCTGCGCCGCCGGTGCAGTTGAGCTTGATGTTATATCCACCGGCGATGGCAGTGACGGTGGGTGCGGTGCACGATTGGTTGGCGGTGCCGGACTGCCAGGTTTGCCCAGCGCTTTGAGCGCAGATGCTGACCTGGCGGTGAACCGGGTTGCCCACGGAAGGAGTGACGGTGGACTCGATTTGCCATTCGCCGGGCTGGAACACGGTGTTGGGAGATTGAGCTTGCGCAGGAGGGAACAGGATGAGGAGAATCGATGCGGTCAGGCAAACTTTCAGAAGCTTCATATTGGCGTGCAGATTAACACAGCCGGGACAGGCTGGGAAATGAGCAAGGGGAATGGGTCAGTCGTCTCCGGGGCGGGGCTCAAAACTGCGAATGTCAGGGGTCCAGGCTTGGCGATGATCGAGTCTCCCCCGTACTTTTGATCAACCGCACTCGATTACACTTATTTTCGACCTTGATACATGGCGGTATGAAAGCGTTTTGTTTGCGCAAGACCGTGTTTCTGGAGCCGGAATCAGGAAATGAGTGGCAATCACCTGATGGTCGTGCAGAGCGGATGGCCGACACAGGTACTGAACGCGACTCTGGCCGCGGTGGTTGATGAAGCGCGGAGGACGTGGGGATTTGATCGCATCATGGGATCGTGTTCGGGGACGCGCGGTCTGATCGGCCGGGGTGCAAGGGTTGTTGCCGGGCCGCAATGGGGAAATGGTGTCGCTGCTTCCGTCAGACAAGGATCAAGACGCGCAATATGAGTTCGTAAGGTTTGAAGATGTGGCTGGCATCGAGCGGGCTATTCCTTTGGCGTGGCTGGGGAGCAGCGTGACCGCGATTCTCTCACGCAGCGGCGCACGAGTGGAAAGGAGAACGAATGTGGTAAACACGGCATCAAAAGGGGGGCGACGCATGACAGAGGGTCTTGGCTGCCATCATGCGCGGGAAGAGATTCAGCGGCGCATCCTGTCGGGCGAAAGCAAGCCGGGTGAGCGTCTGAGCCAGCAGAGCCTGGTACGGTAACGCGTCGTGGGCGCGAGCCGCGCGATTCAGGAACAGGCCAGCAAGGGCAAGGACGTGCCAAGGTGGGTAGGTTGAGCCATTCAGGAATCGCTCCAGGGGGAAAAGGGCAGTTAACCTGAGACAGTAGAGGTGGGAGAAAAATGGACAGCAGATGTTCGTTTCCACAGTTTGAACGCGGCGAGGAACTGGCGGGGAAGCGCCGCCGCCTGCAGGAATTTTTCGTAGCGCGTGGCCTGGATGGCCTGCTCGTTTCCCGCCTTGAGAACATCGCGTGGGCAACGGCGGGACTCGTGGATGTCCGTATCGGCCTGCCAAGAGAAACCGGCGCCGCCAGCCTGCTCTTCACGCGCGAAGGCGCCTACTATCTGACGACGAACAATGAGGCACCCCGTCTGGCCAGGGAAGAATTTGCTTCGCTGGACTATCAACCGCTTTTCCAGCCCTGGTATGTTCCCGACCTGGAGAGCCTGATTCGCAAAGTCGTTGGCAGCGGGAAGGTTGGCGCGGACAATCCGGGCACGGCATTTCCGTTTGTGCCCATGAACTCGCTGCGGCTTGCTCTCACAGAGTCAGAAGTCGAGCGATATCGCTGGCTCGGCGAAAATGTCGCCAACGTAGTTACAGAGACTTTGCACAACCTGAAGCCGGGCATGACAGAGGCGGCGATGCAGGCGATGATTGGAGGCGGACTGTTGGCGCAAGGCATACTTCCCAGCGTCCTGCTTACAGCCGTGGATGAGCGCATTCGCAATTTTAGGCATGCTGTGCCTCGGAATGGCGTGCTGCAGCGATTTGGCATGTTGAATGTTTGCGCCCGGAGGTGGGGACTCTGCGTATCGATGACTCGTTTTGTTCATTTCGGTGCGATGCCCACCGAACTCTCTGACAAATTTGCTGCCGCTGCGCGAGTGAACGCGAGTCTGCTTCATGCCACGCAAGAAGGAGCAACGGCTGAAGATCTCTTCGTTGTCGCGCACGAGGCCTATGCGGCGGAGGGCTATGCAGAAGAGGAGAAGATGCATCATCAGGGGGGCGCAACCGGCTACTGGGAGCGCGAGTGGATCGCGCGACCTGGCGCTACTGACCGCGTGCTAGCCATACAGGCGATGGCCTGGAACCCTAGTATTCAAGGAGCCAAGGCAGAAGATACCGTCGTTCTGCAGAATGGGAGGCTGGAGATATTGACGAGCACGCCCACACTGCCCTTGATCGAAACACATCTCGGTGGGACGACCTATCACTCTGCCGGCGTATTACTGGCCTGACGAGAGGGAGGTGGTGCCATCGCCTTAGATGGAGCCTTCTGCTCTCAATTCAGGCTTGTGCGCGATCATCTCGACGGTGGCTCTCCCAAGCCTGGAATGAGTGGCTACCACTCGAATGTGTCCAACATGGTTTGGGAGAGTCTTCACGAAAACTGCCGCGGCGCCACCGGTTGACCCCAGATCGAATGGATTATTCCCGACAATGACGCCGGGGCCGTGCAGGCGGAGGGTCACCGTGCCGTCGGCGAATGCGCGCGGTGCTCCGTACTTATCCACGCAGGCAAACATCAGGCGAGTGGCATCGGATCCATCTGCGTTGAGATGTGTGTCATCAGCGCGCAATACGAAGCGATCCTCGGCGGGATTCGACGAAAACGAACGGGAAAGCACAAGTTTGTCGTTGACGTAGCCGTCGATGCGTAGCTCAGGCAGGCCGGCGCCATCCAGTTCAAGGTTGGCAAAAAAAGGCGCATATTTCAGGTTGGGATATTCTTCTTTATCGGGCTGCAGGACCGAGTGGTGCTTGCGGCCGATGAATAATTCGAGCCGGTTACAGTTGGAGAATATGGCGGCATTCTGTCCTGGCCCAGATGGAGTGCGTGGGCCGAAATCCCAATAGAAAGACGGAGCAATAACGGGCCGGATGACGGGATCCACCTGTGACAAATAGAAAGATGCACCCAGTTTTGGAATTCGGAAAACGTCGGAAACTCCGGGGTACTTGACGCCGTGATAGTCGCCCAGAAGACTGGCGTATTCGAAAGCGCACCAGGCAATTAATCCAGAACAGCGCGGGTAGTTTCCGGCCTTGCTGTGAGCCTGTGCATGAAATATTGCCTGTTCCTGCTGTAGAAATGGATCGCCGGCACGCCGGTAATAGTTTGTAAATCCCTTGCCGGTGTTGTAATTGAACTGACCGACAGCCTCGGTGATCAGATACGGGACTCCAGTAACTGGCGGATAGATTCCGACTACACCCGGAGATTCGAAGTGATAATCATCGAAGGCGAATACATCCTGATGCCATTCGGTTTTCCATGTCCTTTTGGACGCTCCGGTCATCGTTCCGGAAGTAGGTCGTGTCTCGTCCAGGGACTTTGCGAGCTCGCGAGTACGAAGATATAAAGCAGGATCATTACGGGACTCATTGATGCGTACACCCCAGATGATGACGGCGGGGTGATTCCGGTCGCGTCGTACCATATCCCCGACGTCGCGAATCGCCAGTTCCTGCCAACTCTCATTTCCAATGTACTGCCATCCGGGCAGCTCCTCCCAGACCATGAGCCCAAGCTCGTCGCAGGCATCGAGAAAAGCCTCCGACTGCGGGTAATGCGAGCAGCGGACCATGTTGCAATTGAAATCGCGACGCAGAATTTCAGCGTCTCTGCGCAACAGGCGTTTGGGAGCCGCATACCCCAAATAGGGATACAACTCATGCCGGTCCAGTCCGAAGATATTGAGTTTGTGGCCGTTCAGAAAGAATCCATCCACATCAAAGCGAGCTTCGCGAAAGCCGATCCTGGTGCGACAGGTATGCAGTGGTTTTTCATCGACAAAAAGAGTCACCAGAATGTTGTATAAGTGCGGGTTCTCGACATCCCAAAGTGTGACATTGCCGAGATCGTCGATGTAAACGTTGATTTCCTGTTCCGGCCGATCGAGCCAGGTGTCCTGCGATGTACTGGCGATGGTTCGACCCGATTCCTGGAGATCGGCCACCAGGCGAACCCGTTTTGGCAAAGGCGCGTCCGAGTTTAGTTTGCAAGTGACATCCAGCGTGCGGTTCGGACTGAGGGGATTCAGGGAGCGCGCGAATACATCCTGAATGAAGATGCGAGGAACCGCATGAAGATAGACAGAACCGTTGATACCACCCGGTAACAGGTAGTCGATCGAAGCGGGACCACGCGCGGAGCCTGATGGGGGTGCGTTTAACCAGCGGGAGTCAACTGCGACGGCCAGCAGGTTGTTGTCAGGTTGCAAGAGAGTTGTCACTTCGTACTGAAATGGAAGATAGCCGCCAAGATGTTTGGGCAAGGTGTGCCCATTCAGGGTTGGAGCGGCGCCCGCCATGACCCGTTCGAACTCGATGAAAAAGCGCAGTCCCTCTCGATTGGCAGGCGTTTGAAAATGGCGGCGGTATACCCAATCGGCTTCCCATGCAGAGGGGTTCCAGTTATCCCATGACAGCCCGGTGACACAGTGAGGCAATGCGATCGTGGAAAAGCTCGCATCGTCGAATCCAGGCTGAACGGCTTCCGGTTGCAGCTTGCCCCCAAAGAGCCAGTTTTGATCGAGCCGATAGGTGCGAGAGGCCGGCCCTCTGGAGCGATCATTGCCGATGGAAGCTTCCAGCACCGGCGTATAGACGAGTGCGGCCGTTGCGGCACAGCCTTGCATGAACCGGCGACGGGAAATCTGTTTTCTCTCCTCAGCCAACTGACAGCTCCTATCATTCAGCTTGATGCAAAGGTTTATTGTGAATGCGTAAATTCAATTAAA
Organism: Acidobacteriota bacterium; assembly: GCA_021791875.1. GTDB lineage: Bacteria > Acidobacteriota > Terriglobia > Terriglobales > Acidobacteriaceae > Acidobacterium. The sequence continues at coordinate 8,088 of JAJYVU010000023.1, forward strand.
GCGTCCCCCAGGCGATCGCGATTGCTGGTATTCGAACAATTCCGCGCCCGATTTGGCCGTGGAGCCCAGGTGTCGCAGCGATCCCATGAAAGTGGCCGGTTCAAGTCTCGGAAAGTATAAAAGTGTTCCAGGAGAAGGTCAATCGATGCGAATCGATTACTATAACGAGGAGCAACCCTGCGTTCGCAAGATCGCTGCGAAGGCAGGGTTTGTCTACTTACCGCTTGGGTTTTGCCCTGGACTTTGTTCCGCCTGAGGGCGTCGTGATCAGCCTTTAGCGACCAGTACTTGAGAGTTTTGAGTCACGCCACGGAGAGCGTTCCGGCGTTTGAGAAAAGGCTCCAGAATAATCACGATTGATCCCGCGACGACGATGATGGCGCCAATCCACACCCAGAGAACGAGGGGGTTCAGAATCGCATCAATCACCGGCAGATTGCTTCCCGGGTCATTGCCTTCGTAGACGAGGTAGAGATCCCAAAGCGGTGTAGAGTGGTTGGCGACTGTGGACTCCTGCGACTGGCTGGCCTGATAAAAACGCACTTCGGGTGCGAGTTGAAACTGCTTCCTGCCGGCGCGAGAAACATCAATCTTTGCGCGTTCGGCAACGTAGTTGGCGGTGGAGAACTCTTTGAGGTTATTTAATCCCAGAGAGTATGGGCCCACTTGCATGTGCTGGCCCGGACCGAGTTCCGCCTTTACGCTGTGGTTGAAGGCCGTACCGGCGAAACCAATGAACATGACGGCGATTCCAAGATGGACCAGGTAGGCGCCATAACGGCGGGCATTGGTGCGCACCAGCAACAGCATGGACGAACCCAGACCCATTCCCGTGTTGTCTCGGATCGACAGCACCCCGCGCGCAAAGCCTGTGAAGATAGCGGCGATGACGAAGGCTGCGATAGAGAAGCATAACCAGGAATAAAGCGAGCCCTGGCTTGCCCATGGATGGATGCCGCCTGCGATGAGCGCAACCATGGTTACCAAGCCGACGAACAGAGGAAGCGTGAAGGGCTTCAACGTGTTTTTGAGCGAAGCGCTTCGGATGGTAAGCAGAGGTCCGGTGCTGATCAGCAGAAGCAGGAAGAGGCCAACCGGAACTACCGCCCGATGGTAGAACGAGGGGCCAACGGTGAGCTTGCCGCCGCCCAACAGCTCTGAGAAGACTGGCAGTAGCGTACCCGCGAAGACGATGATACAGGCGGCAGTAAGGATCAGGTTAAGAAAAAGGAAGCTCGCTTCGCGCGAAACGAGGTTATCCACGGTGTTTTCCGTTGCCAGGTAGTCACGCCGCAGCACATAGGTGAGCGTGCATACCAACACGGCAAACAGAAGAAAGCCGAGGAACCAGGCACCGAGCGGGGACTTGCCGAAGGCATGCACGGAACTGACAATGCCGGAGCGGGTCAGGGTAGTGCCGACAATGCAGAGAAGAAAGGTGGAAAAGATGAGCCAGATATTCCATTTCTTCATCATGCCGCGCCTTTCCTGCATGATGATCGAGTGGAGGAATGCAGTGCCGGTGAGCCAGGGCATCAGCGAGGCATTTTCCACCGGATCCCAGCCCCAGTAGCCGCCCCAACCCAGCACAGCATAGGCCCAGTGCATTCCCAGAACGATGCCGCAAGTGAGAAACAGCCACACGACAATGGACCAGCGGCGGGTGACGGCAATCCACCGCTCGCCGGGAGCCCGCAGCATGAGCGCGGCAAGAACGAACGCGAAGGGTACGCTGAAGCCGACATAGCCGAGATAGAGCAGCGGGGGATGAATGATCATCTCAGGATTCTGCAGCAGCGGATTCATGCCGTAGCCATCGGCCGGTACGGCGCCAGCCACGCCAGCGAAGGGCAGGGCGACGAAATTTACGAGCAGAAGGAAAAAGACTTCGATGGCAGCGAGAATCGTCGACGCTAACGCGGTGAGTCTCACATCAGGCTTGCGGCGCAAACGGACCAGCAAGCTGAACCCGGACAACATCCATGCCCACAATAGCAGCGAACCTTCCTGTCCGGACCAGAGCGCGGCAAGCTTGTACGCTCCGGGGAGCTCGCGGCTCGATTCATGCAGGACGTACGCCAGGGAAAAGTTGTTGGTAAAGATCGCCCAAAGCAGCGCAAGGAGGGCCACGGAAACGGCAGCGAAGCACCATAAACCCGCGATACGGGCAATTTCTGCCAGGCGCTGCGGCGAGAAGCGGCCCCGGCTTCCGGTAAAGAGCTGGCGTTGGGCAATGGTTCCCACCACGAGGTTGAATGCAGCAAGGGCCAGCGCCAGCAGCAACGCAATACTACCCGCAATCGGCATGATGTTCATAACTTCCTTTCGGGCAAACGCACACTGAAATTCGCATCCAGTGAAGGGTTTTCCAACGATGAGAGGGGTGTACCTCGGCGCGAACGATTGGCCAGGATTTGGTTTCCCGTGTCGCACCCCGATTGCTTCATCAAAGCTGGTGTCAAGCAGGTGGGAAGGCCGTGTACGGAGGTGCGGACGTTCAGGAATGCACTCTGGCCCCTTTGTATGGGAGCAGAGCGCCGTCGAGCCAACCACGGCGATCCATTACGAAACAGCAGACAGGTCGTTGCCGGCGAGATCGCGGAGATTTCCGGCGCGGCACTACTCCTCGCGGCCCGGCAGCCTGTCATCAACGGGCGGGACTCCGAGGTAAGAGCCCGGGGAATCCAGGCCTGTTCTGCGAGAGGATTTCGTTTGTTCATCGTGGCCAGTGATTGTCTTCTGGCTCAAGTTTCCATCCTGCGAGATTGGTTATCAGTAACCGCCGTCACATCGAATGATGATGGTATTCAGGAGCTTGCTGAAAAACGGCCAGAAGCAACCTGCCACGAAGAGCAGTTGGAGCATAGGAACAGGGGGCGTCCGATGATCTCTGCGGCGTCCCAGTTGGGCTCTTATCTACCTCAAAGGCCTGGGCGGCAGGAAGTGGACCCCACCCGGCGGGTAGCACTGATTGCCAGCAGGAACCAGCAAAGAGTGAGACGAATCGGGCAATTCGTTTCAACTGACTGATTGTGTTTGATTTGGTGCCGAAGAAGGGACTCGAACCCCCACACCCTTGCGAGTACATGGACCTGAACCATGCGCGTCTGCCAATTCCGCCACTTCGGCACATTGAATCGTCGGTCCAGGCTGGACAGCCCGACAGGCAGTGAAATTAGTGTTACAAAGGCCCGGTTTCGTGTCAAACCCGGCGGGGGCTGGGTGCATCAGATGACGTTTAAGCAGGATTTTCCGGAGATTCCCAGCAGCCGATCCATGAGCGAAACTGTCCAGCAGCCCATAGCCCCTGAGCAAGCGCAGGAAATCCGTCGCCTGGCCCACGACCTGAGTAATGCACTGGAGGTCGTGATTCAAACCAGTTTTCTCTTGGGCACGGTGCCGCTCGATGAGAATGCCAGGCAATGGCATGCGATGCTGGAAAAAGGCGTGAAGCAGGCTACGGAAATTAACCAGAAGATGCGCGAGCAGCTTCGTCTGCAAGGCTGAAACCGGGCGATTAGATTCGTCTGCCAGGATGTGCGCGCGAAGAACCCTTCCTTGCCGCAATCGAGAGTTGTGATCAGGCTGGCCAGCAACCCTCATCCACAGGCAGAAGCATCCACAGTGTGGATCACAGGCGCCGGGCAGAGAAAAGCCCACTCCCGGCTGCGTGGACCGTGACAGCCGGAGGTGGGCCTTTGTGAGCGTCGCTTAAACGAGCTTGGCGTCGAGGGTGATCTCAGTATTGCCGTTAAAAAGGCGTGAAATGGGGCAGCCGTTCTTGGCGTTCTGCGCCGCAGTGTCGAATGCAGCGGCATTGGCGCCGGGTACCTTGGCGCGGGTGGTGAGATGGATGGCGGTGACGGTGAAACCCTGATCGGTCTTTTCGAATTTGACCGCGGCAGTGGTTTCCAGCGATTCGGGAGTCAGGTTGGCCTGACCAAGCTGCGCGCTGAGGGCCATGGTGAAGCAGCCGGCATGGGCAGCGGCAATCAGCTCTTCGGGGTTGGTTCCAATGCCATTCTCAAAGCGGGTAGAAAAAGAATACTGTGTGTTGTTGAGAACTCCGCTATGTGTGGAAATTGTGCCTTTGCCGTCCTTGAGGCCGCCATTCCATACTGCGCTCGCTGTGCGCTCCATAATAGGAACTCCTTCGTCTAAAGTTTAGTGGTGAGATGAAACATGATGGAAACCATCGGGTCCACTCAACATCATAATCACGATCCTGATGCCGAATCAGAATGCGGCCTGCGGGAGGCGGACCAAGGCCGCGTTCCGGAAGGGGATTCTGGCGCCCGTGGAATTTCAGCTCAGACTGAGAGGTTAGAGGCGGCGGACGCGCCAAGGGCTGCATCGGAGGAAGAACATCATTCGGTGTACTGTCCGAATTGTTCCAGCCGGCTGGAAGGGCACCGGTGCAAGCTGATCTGCCGTAACTGCGGATACTACCTGAGCTGCTCGGACTACTACTGACCGCTGCCAGTGAGTGAGGTTTTCTGCCCGGACTCTCAAGGGGACCGTCGAGGAGGTCCACTGTCAAGGCGCACTCCCTCGCAAACCATTTTCAGTGAGGTTATCCAACGACGAAGTACTGTCCGGACTGCATGTTTTCCGACTTCCAGCCTTCGCACGTTCGCTGCCAGGATTTCCCGAGAATGCTATCGCTGCGGTGGCCGGTAAGCTGCCGCAGGTGTGGCCTCAGAACGTATGGCAACTTGCTGTTCGCGTTCAAGCTGAGGATGAGGCATGGTGATCATGGCAGCGTTGCGGGTCACCCATCCCGCTAACAGGCGCAGGCGGCTGGTCGCATCAGGCGAGAAAGAGATCTCTATCGCCGGGGGATCGCCATGGTGTAGATATTGGCCGTGGAAGTGCGGGCGTCGACGAGTGGGATATTGTCGGGCGTCAGACCTGCAAACCGGTAGTCCACGGCGTCTGTGGCTCGCAGATCCTTGAGATTCGCGATGGCCTGGATCTTGTCAGTCTTGATGTCGACGCGGTAGAGGGGCTGTCCGGGCTGAACAAAATCATGGAAATAGATGTACTGGTTATCGTAGCTCCAGGCAGGGTCGGCGATGCTCTGGTGGGCGAGGGTGCTCCAGGTTTTGGTCTGGAGGTCGTAAAGCATGAGGCGGGACTGGTCAATGGAAAGCGCAGCGATGTAGCGCCCGTTCGATGACCAGCGAGGACTGAAGAGACCCTCCGAGCCGGGCAGTTTGGCCAGCTCGTGCGTGGCGAGATTGTAGATGTAGATGGCCTTGGGCATGGAGGCTTCCGACATGAGGTCTGGGAGCCTGCCGAAGACGATACTTTTGCCGTCGGGGGACCAGTCGGGGTCAGCCTGGCTGCGATGTTCCGGGTAGACGAGATGGAGATTGCCTCCGTCGGCGTCGATCATGTAGATGGCCCAGCGCTGCTCGGGTTTGCGAGCCATCAGGAGCAAATGCTTGTCATTGGGTGACCAGTGCATCATGAAGACTTCCAGCGGCTTGCTGGTGAGCTGCATGCGCTGGCTGCCGTTGCTGCGGCTGCTCCAGAGTGAGCCGTTATCCTGACGAATCCAGGCCACCCATTGGCCGTCGCGCGAGAAGGCGACACGGCGCGCATTGCTGATGCCGCCGGCGTAAGGGACGAAGATTTGCGATGCCGCGTCGTACTGCAGCAGTTCTGAACGCAGGTTAAGGCCGATGAAGAAAATACGGTGACCGCTGCGGGCAGTGATCGGCGACTGATAAGTGAGCGGGCCATTGGTAAGGGGGTAAGGTTTGCCGGCACCCCGGAACAGGCCGGAGTGCTCGGGGATGACCCATATATTGGAACTGTTGAGCGAATTGTGCTGGAAGACGTAGTACCTGCCGTCGGAGGTCCAGCTTCCGCAGCACTCCGAGCCATCAGATGCGAGCAGCAGGGGGTGGGCGTCCGCGCCGTTGGCCGAGATGGTCCAGAGGTGCGAGCTGTGAGTTTCACTGTTGAGCAGCGTGAAGCGGAGGGTGGAGCCGTTCGGCGACCAGCGAAGCCAGAAGGCGCGTCCGGGCAAAGTGGCAAACTTCTGCACGTCTGTTCCGTTTTCGTTCACCGTGAAGAGGCTGTCGCCGTAGGCGTAAAGGACGTGCTGGCCGTCGGGCATCCAGGTGGCGTCGTGGGCAAGAATGCCTGGAATCCGGCGTCCGGCGCCGCCGATGGTGGGAACGATCCAGAGCGGTTGTTCCGCGTTGGTCGCCAGGTGATTGCGCAGCAGAAAGTTGGAGCCGTCCGGTGAAATGGCGCTGATATAAGGGGCCGCAATTTCGTTGGGAATATTTATGGTGCTGGTTTCACCGTCGGAAATGAGCGCCTGCGCCAGCATGGCACGGCCCTGTTCAATTTCCGGGAAATAAATGCGGGAGCCGTCGGTGGCAGTGGCGCCGAGGCTCTCAAAAAGGGTATCGCCGGGGGAGACGCGGCCGGAAAAGGTGATCTGCCGAATCTCCGGCAGAGCAACCGGCTGGGATCCGGTGCGCCAACCAAAGAACCATGAGATGCCGGCAATGGCAAATAACGAGGCGATGGCGAGGGAGAATCGCAGGAGTGGACGCAATTTCGATCGCGGCAAGCGCGACTGCTGAAACTCGCTTTGGTCAGTCGGTGCCGGGTCTGCCGTGTGGGGCGACGCTGGCGGGGAATGCGGAGAATAGCTGGACGAAGGGTCCGCCGCATGCAGCGCGGCATCTGGTTCTTGTTCTTCGACCGGCAACACCGGAGCCAGGAACCGGTAGCCGCGGCGAGCGAGCGTTTCGATGAAACGGGGATTCTCCGCCGAGTCGCCCAGAGCCTCACGCAATTTATTGATGGCGGTACCGAGGCTATGGTCGAAATCGACGATGGTATCGGAGCCCCAGAGTCGCTGCTGGATTTCTTCGCGGGTGACGACTTCCCCGGGCTTTTCCAAAAGAAAAGTGAGCACTCGAAATGGCTGAGCCTGAATCCGGATTCGGATTCCCGATTTGCGCAGCTCGCCAGCTGAGAGGTCCGCCTCAAATAGACCAAAGCGCAACTTTCTGACAGCAGGCCGGGGAGGTTCCAACTGAGAGCTCATAGAGAATGGTCCTGCGAACCACTTAGTATTACTCCACTTTTGAGGCATGGGTCAATTGTCATCCAGGCCACTTAGGCTGTTGACGGCATAATTTAAATGGCTGTTATCAAAAGACTTATCTGTTGAAGAAGGATTGATGAAAAATGGATGCGCTGTGTATTGCCCATCGTTCTATCGGACGTGTCTAGTGCGTGATGGCATGACGGCCCAGGGTCTATTCATAAGGGGCTGCATGTGCAGGAACTTTTGGGAGGCAACATGAAACATCTATATAAGATGGTCAGCAATCGAGCCGTATGGATGACCGCTCTGATGCTGGCCGTGTTTGCGGCCATGACCGCCGTCGGAGCCTATGCGCAGGCTGACAATGGCAACATCGTCGGGACGGTGACCGATCAGACGGGCGCCGTGATTCCGAATGCGAGCATTACGGTGACGAACGTGGACACCGGGTTGAAGTTCGAGGCCAAGTCGAACAACTCCGGTGAGTTTCAGGTATTTGCGGTGCCTCGCGGCAACTACCGGGCGCAGGTTGCCGCGCAGGGATTCCAAAGCCAGACAACCACTTTTGAAGTCACGGTCGCCTCGACGCAGACATTGATCTTCAAGCTGGCGCCGGGAGCCGTCACCACGACGGTGAAAGTCACCAGCGCAGCTCCCCTGATGAACACCAGCAACGGTACGATCGGCGCCACGATCCGGGGACAACAGGTCACACAGCTTCCGTTGAACGGGCGCAACTTTACGGGTCTGGCGTTGCTGACGCCGGGTGTGACGCGCGGCGCTTATGGCAACGCACAGAGCGGCGTGAATGGGAACGCGGAGACCTTTCGACAAAACGAAAGCGGCGGCGGTGCGCTGTCGGTGAACGGACTTCGTCCGACCGCCAACAATTACCTGCTGGACGGCCTGGATAACAACGACTCGCTGCTGAATACGCTGCTGATCTTCCCCAACATTGATGCGACGCAGGAATTCAAGGTGGACACGAGCGTCGCGCCCGCGCAATACGGCCGCGCCGGCGGCGCGATTGTGGCGGCATCGATCAAGAGCGGGACCAACGAGTATCACGGGTCGGCGTTCTGGTTCTATCGCAGCGGCAAATTCGACGCGAATCCGAGCTACCGATTCCTGGGAGCGTCGGCCAGCCCGAATCCTCCCTTCAACCGCAATCAGCCGGGTTTCTCGATCGGCGGACCTTTCATTAAGAACAAGCTGTTCGGGTTTGGCGACTACCAGGCCTTCCGCGAGAATCTGCCTCAGAATCCTTACTTTGTCACAGTGCCGACGGCTTTGATGCGGCAGGGCAACTTCGAGGAATATCTGAACAATCCGGATGTGGAAAACCAGTTTACAGAGCCTTACTGCCTGATTCACCAGGGCGTGACGAATTATCAGAAGAACGGGCAGCTCTATGATCCACAGACCTGCCAGCCGATTCAGAATGACAATCCAGCCGCAGCGGGGATTCCGTTAAACAAGGCGGCGCTGAACTACTTCAATGCGTACCCGACGCCGAGCCGCGCGGGCGTCATCAACAACTTCCTGACGCACAAGCAGGAGTATGTTCACTACAACACCTTCGATGTGCGTTTTGATTGGAATGCGACGTCGAAGGACAGGGCTTTCGTTCGCTTCAGCTATGACAACTCGAACTTCACGGAAACGCCGGAGCTGGGCACGCTCCCTTCCGGCTTCGGTACCGGGTCGTCCTTCACGCATGCGCGCGCATGGGGCGCGGGATGGACGCATATCTTTTCGCCCTCAGTGGTGAATGAACTGCTGATTGGCTATAACCGCGACGACTATGGCTACATGCCGCCGTTCTACGGGGTTGCGCTTTCGGCAAAGCTGGGGATCGTGAATGCGAACCGCAACCTTGCGACCAGCGGCGGCGCGCTGATTGGCGGCAATGCCGGCATCGACTACACGGGTGACTACGGCCTTTACGCTGTGCCGCAGAACACGATTGAAGTGGACGATACGGTCAACTGGCAACTTGGACATCACTCCATCAAGATTGGCGCGCAGGGCATTTTACGCAACCTTGAATACTTCCGCCCGATTGCCGGCAAGGGCTACTTCAACTTCGGCAACGGCGACTTTACCGGATTCCCGACGGCAGACATGCTGATCGGTTTTACGGACAACTACACGATTGGCGCGCAGAGCGGCTTCTACAGCCAGATTTCCTATGAAGACGGCTTCTTTGTGCAGGACGACTGGCGGGTCAACCAGAGGCTTACGCTGAATCTCGGGCTCCGTTATGACATCATGACCTGGCCTTATGAGACGCAGAATCGCATGGCCTCGTTCGACGTCAACCCCCGGAGTTCCACCTACGGGCAGGTACTGCTGGCGGGCAAAAACGGTGTGCCCCGTTCCATCATGAACGACAACTGGTCTGATTTTGCACCGCGTCTCGGCTTCGCCTATGACCTGCATGGCAACGGCAAGCAGGTGATTCGCGGCGGCTATGGCATCTACTACTTCCCGGACTACGGCGGCATCGACAACCAGCTCGGTCAGCAGGTGCCGTTCGGCGGCAGTGTCGCGTATGGCGCGCAGCAGGGCTATTGCGTTACGTTCACCGGACAGACGCCGGCGCCCGGATCGGCCTATGGCTGCAACGCTTCAGCGCAGCAGACCACGCCTCTGCCCCTGCCCGGTTTCCCGAACTTCAATCCGGCGAATCCTCCGGTAGGCTTGAGCACGCTGGCGGTAAACCGCAACAATCACAACCAGCAGATCCAGGAATGGAACCTGCAGGTGGCGCAGCAGGTCGGGCGGTATGACATGCTGAGCATCGCTTATGTGGGAACGCACGCCGCGAACCTTTCGAACTACTACAACTACAACCTGTTCCAGTTTGCGACGGGTCTGCAGAACTTTCCTAAATTCGGAACGATTACCTACAGCAATTACGTTGGAGTCTCCAACTACAACGGTCTGCAACTGCATTATGTGCATCGCCAGGGCAAGGATCTGGTTGTGACAGGTTCCTACGCCTGGTCGCACACACTCGATGATTCGCCGGGAACGATTTCGCTCTATTACGACCCACGGGCGAGCTACGGCAATTCGCCGCAGGATCAGCGCAATATATTCACGTCGTCGATCCTTTACCATCTGCCCTTCGGGCAGGGTGAGCGGTTCTTCGGTAATGTCAGCTATCCGATCAACCTGATCATTGGCGGCTGGCAGTTGAATATCATTGGGCATGTCGCGAGCGGATCCCCGTTCGATCTGTCCGTGAGTGGAGACGCGAATGCGGATACTCCGGATCTCGTGGGTCCGATCAACTATCCAAAGAGCATCAGCGGAACCTGGTTCGACACGACCTCATTTGCCGCGCCTCCGACGGTTACGGCCAATGGGCAGAATGTCTTCACACGCATCGGCACGTTGCATCGCAACCAGCTTTATGGTCCGGGGCAGCGTTCGGCGGATGTGTCGCTCCAGAAGAACATCCAGTTCACCAGCCGGTATGTGCTGGAGCTGCATGGCGATGCGTTCAACATCACGAACACGCCCCAGTTCACAAACCCGATCGGGAATATTTATGATCCCAACTTCGGTAAGGTGGTAGGAACACAAAATAACTCCCAGCGAGAAATACAGCTGGCGGCGCGGTTCACGTTCTAATCATGTAGTCCTCCTGAACGCGCCACGGTTATGGTTCGTGGCGCGTTTCTTCTTCTGGACACGACTGGCTGCATCCCCTGAAGGGGAAGAGGATATCAGTCTCCCGGCAGTCCGCAACGGCGGACAGAAGGAATTGCTATGCGTTCATTTTGGCGCGCGGCTTTATTAATGGCGGTGACTGGAGTCTGCGTGGTTGCGCAGGGACAGTTGCAGAGCGAAAAGGCATGCACGGCTACCGCCGAAGGCGGGGCGCCTTGCGTATACCAGGTGGATCCGCCGAACTGGTGGACGGATATGCCGTCACCGATGCTGCTGTTGTACGGGCGGAATCTGCGCGATGCGAAGATTACGGTTCGCGGTGTTGACGTCAGCGTGACGCGGACTCATTTTTCTGCCAATGGGCACTATGCCTTCGTGTGGCTGAAGGAGCCGCAAGGCGCACAGCCGCAGACGCTGGACGTGCGAGTGGCAACGGCGCGCGGAAGCACGATGTTCCCGTTTGAGTTGCACAAGCGCAAGCCCGCCAGCGCGGGGTTCCAGGGCTTTTCGCCGTCGGACACGATCTATCTCATCATGACGGACCGGTTTGCGGACGGGAACTTGCAGAACGATCCGCACCCATCGCAACTGGCGCTGCCGCGAGGCTGGCACGGCGGCGACTTCAAGGGAATTGAAGATCACCTGAACTATCTGAAGCAGCTTGGTGTCACCACGATCTGGATTACGCCGGCCTATGACAACGAGGGTAGCCCGCAGTCCTACCACGGCTACAGCGCCACAAACATGTACAAACCGGACCCGCATTTCGGGACTGTGCAGGACTATAAGAACCTGGTGGCCGCCATTCACGCGCACCGGATGAAATTTGTACTCGACACAGTGCCAAATCATGTGGGGGCGGGAAATCCCTGGGCGAAGGACCCACCGACGCCGGACTGGTTTCACGGTACGGTGGCGCATCACCTGGCGGCGCAGAGCAATTTTGCAGCATTGGTTGATCCGCATGCGACCTGGGCTCAACAAAAGGGCACTCTCGATGGATGGTTTGCCAATGTGCTTCCGGATCTAAACCAGGAAAATCCGCTGGTGAGCCAATACCTGATTCAGAACGCGATCTGGTGGATTGAAACGGGCGGAGTCGATGGGCTGCGGATCGATACGTTTCCGTATGTGGGGCGTGCTTTCTGGCAAAAGTTCAACGGCGAACTGCATCAATTGTTCCCCCACCTGACTTCGGTGGGCGAGGTCTTCAATTCGGATCCAACGATTGTTTCCTATTTCGCCGGGGGAGTGTCCCATGAGGGGATCGATACTCATTTGTGGACCCCATTCGATTATCCGAGCTACTTTGCCTTGCGCGCGGTGCTGACACACCAGAAGCCGATGTCGTATCTGGAGCATGTCTGGCGGCAGGATTCGCTGTATCCGCACCCGGAGCGGCTGGTGCCGTTCTTTGGGAATCACGACACGCCCCGGTTCATGGGCCTGCCGGGTGTGACCGTAAAAGACCTGAAGCTCGCCTATGGCATTGTGCTCACCATGCGCGGCACGCCGGAGATCTACTACGGGGATGAGCTTGCCATGAAAGGCGGCGGAGATCCGACTAACCGGCACGATTTTCCGGGTGGATTTCCCGGCGACAAGCACGATGCCTTTACGGCGGCAGGACGAACTCCGGTGCAGAACGAAGTGCACAACTGGGTAGAGGGCCTGCTACACTTCAGGGATTCGCAACCGGTGTTTGGCGATGGCGGACAACAGGACATCCTGTATAACGCCACAACGATGGTGTACCTGCGCGCGCGCGATCTGAATCAGGGCTGCAAGGCCGGCGATTCGGATCGGGTACTGGTGGCGATTAACGACGGCGACAAGGCGGAAACGCTGAAGATTGATCCGGCGGATACGGCGCTTGCCGGTTGCAAGCAATTCAAGCCCGAGGCAGGCACACATGTGCCGGCGGCATTGCATGCGGGCCGGGTTACGCTGACGCTGGGATCCCGTCAGATGGCGATCTACAAAGTGAATTAGAAGACCGGTAGCCAATGGATATGGGGGAGCGGGGAGAATCGCTTCCCCATTTCTGTCTGGGCAAGAATACTTTCTCGGCGAGGCAGTCATGAGCCGCGGCGGCATACTGCTGTCTGCCCGCGGGGCTCTTCATGGGAGAGCGATTGACAGGGCATTTTGGGGCAAGACTGAGATGCAGCCTGAATTTCGTAAAGAAATTAATCTTCCAGAAGAACTACCTGGACTGCATTGTTTCGCATCGTCCCGCAGCGAGGTTGCTTGAATTCTGGAATCGCATTTTCAATGCGTAGCGGCTGGGGCTGGGTGGGATTTCGATCTCGTAAGTTCAGGACAGCAGTTTGAGGGGTACTTTCCGGCGCGTTGGCGGGTTGGGGAATGTTTCAGGTCGAGGCGAAGAGGTATCGGTCGAGGACGCCATTGCGGAACTTGCCGGCGGGGTCGCAGTGACGGGTGAGTTCGCGGAAGTCTTTGAGGCGTGGGTAGTGGGGAAGGAACTGTTCCGGCTGCATGGTGAAGAGCTTGCCCCAGTGAGGCAGCGCGCCGAAGGGCGCGAGTGCGGTTTCGATGGCGGGGAGGAGTTTCTGGACGGCGGGCCAGTCGGGCTTCCAGGTGAAATGGATGGCGAAGCAGGGGCGGCGGTAGCAAGGGCTCATCCAGAGGTCGTCGGCGGCGATGGTGCGGAATTCCGAGACGAAAAGCAGCGGTGCGATGCGGACGCTAAGGGGTTCTATTGCGCGAATGGCGCGGTAGGCGTCTTCGAGCGGGACGAAGTATTCGGACTGGAGCTCGGCGCCGCTGCTGGGAGTGAAATCCATGCGGAAGTGAGGCAGGCGCTCATGCCATGGGCCGGGTGCGTTGCCTTGTTGTGTGCAGTGGATGGGGTCGTGCTCCGGGAGCGGGTGACGGTCAGAGGCAGCGAGTGTCGCGCCGTGAAACGTGGGTGCTGGCGTGGGCATGGCGAGTGCTCCGACCTTGCGCTTGAGCCAGAGTTGCGTGCCGCGCGGCTGCTGCCAGTCGGTAAAGAGGCTAACGCTGTAGGCGGCGGAGAAGATTTCGACAAGGTGGCTTTCAAGAGCGGCGAAGGGGAGATTTTCGTAGACGGTCTGCGCAATTTCGTAGGTGGGCTGGACCTCGAGGGTGAGGCGGACGACGATGCCGAGCGCGCCGAGCGCAACGACGGAGCCGGGGAAGTCAGCGTTGTTGTGGCGGGAGAAATGGCGGAGCTGGCCGTCGGCAGTGACAATTTCGATGGCAGAGACGGCGGTGGCGAGATTTCCGTTGCGGAGGCCGGAGCCGTGGGTGGCGGTGGCGCAGGCTCCGGCGACGGAGATGTGCGGCAGCGAGGCGAGGTTGTGCAGGGCGAAGCCGCGCTGGTGCAGCCAAGGGGCGAGTTCACCGTAGGTGACGCCGGCCTCGACGGTGACCTGGCGGGCGTCGGGGTCGAGATGCATTTCGCGCAGGTGTTCGAGGGAGATCTGCGCGCCGGGGGTGTCCGCAATGCCCTGAAAGGAGTGGCGCGAGCCGAGAGCCTTGCAGTGGGTTGCGGCGGCGACCATCTGCTGCAACTCGTCGATGGTGCGGGGCGCGAAGAACTCGGTGGCGTGGTAGCGGTAGTTGCCGGACCAGTTGCTGCGGGGTGATGGGTTTGCGGGCATCGTGGGCATGGCGGTCTGCATTCAGCGTACAACTCAAGCGGGCAAGCGAGGCGAAGGCCTGGAATGCTCTAAGGGTTGCGAACGGCCGCGCGCAGGCGAGCGCGGTGCTGATCATAGCGGACGAGAAGCAGGTAGATGAGGGTGGCAAGGCAGGCGACGGAGGTCGCGAACCAGGCCATGGCTCCCGGGAAGAAGAAGGTGGCCGCAGGGGAAGCTCTGAGGAAGAAGACGAGCGAGATTCCAAGCATGACCAGCGGGCCAATCGCGGTTCCAAGTGCCCAGAAGGCGAGAAACCGCCATTTGCTCAAGTTGGTCACACTCAATATAAAGGGCAGCGCGAGGAGCCATCCCGGCAGGCAGGGTGCCAGGACGAAGAGGCTGAAGACGAAGGCTTCGAGGCAAATCGCCCGCAGGGAAAGGTGCGGGTTTTGCCGGAGCGAGGAGACGAATGAGGCAATCAGCGCACCGAGAATGACGCTCACAACGGAGTAGAGCAGGCGCTTCCAACGGGATGGGGACGGAAAACTTGCCACGGACAGGATGTTAGCGCGATTCCGGTGGCCTCGTGGAAGAATTGGTGCGGATTTCGCATTTGACCTGACCGGGAGCTGTTCGTAGGCTAAAAACAGCCCCTCCGGAAGGATCTGCCTATGCTTATTACCCTGCAACAGCTTGAGAAGGAACCGGTACTCTTTGACGAGTCGGTGAAGCCGGGTGAGATTGATTTTGGCCCGGAAGTAGAGCAAAAGGGGCCGATGACGACCAGGGGCCGCGCGGACCTGATTGAGGAGCATCACGGTCCCCGGCAGATTGTTCCCGATATCCGGGTGCGGGCTGCCTACGATGGCCACTTTGCGGTGCCGTGCGCGCGGTGCCTGGAGCCGGTGGAACACACGATTCGGGGTGAGTTTGACCTGATTTTCCGCCCGCTGGGCGTGGATGGAGGGGGAAGCGAGCACTCCATTACGGTCTCAGAGACGGAAATCGGGTATTATCAAAATGACGGTCTTTTGCTGGAGGATGTGTTGCGGGAACAGGTGCTTTTGTCCCTGCCCGCAAAGACGCTCTGCCGGGAAGACTGTAAAGGACTTTGCCCCCGCTGCGGTCGCAATCTGAACACTGAAACCTGCACCTGCGTCACGGCACCGGCCGATCCGCGGTGGTCAGCGTTGTCAGACCTGAGTAGCCGGTTGAAGTCATAAAGATATAGGTTTTTCGCGCGCGAGCCTGCCGGAGAGGCAGGTTTTGCGCTGCCAGAGGAAAGGAATTTGCCATGCCAAATCCAAAGCGGCGCCACTCCAAGGCCCGCACCGCAAAGCGCCGCGCGCACGACGCGCTGACAGCCACCGGGCTCTCCGAGTGCCCAAACTGCCACGAGCCGAAGCTGCCCCACCGGGTATGCCGGAAGTGCGGTTCCTACAAGGGCCGTGATGTTCTCGAAGTGAAGGAAGCGGCCAGCTAGAAGCCATCCAGATGCTGATCGATATCGCGCTCGACGCCATGGGTTCGGACAAGGCTCCGGAGCCGGAAATCAGAGGCGCTATCCTCGCCTGTCGTCATTTGCCGGTGCGGGTGCATCTTGTTGGCCCGGAAGACGAGCTGCGCGGCCCGCTACAACAGGGAATGCGCGGTGAGAAGCTGCCGATTGAAATTGTGCATGCGAGCGAGCGTATCGGCATGCATGAGAAGGCGGCGCACGCTGTTCGTACCAAGCGGGACAGCTCCATGCGCGTGGGCCTGAAACTGGTTCGCGAGAAAAAAGTTGCTGGGTTTTTCACCGCTGGCAATACGGGCGCGGCCATGGCCACGGCCAAGATGGTGCTGGGAGCATTGCCGGGCGTGGATCGTCCGGCCCTGGCGCTGGTGGTGCCGACGATGACCACGCCGACGCTGCTTCTGGACGTGGGCGCGAACACCGACTGCAAGCCGCATAATCTGGAGCAGTTCGCGATTATGGGCGAAGCGTATTCGCGGAACGTATTGAAGATTGCAAAGCCGCGAGTAGGCGTTTTGTCGGTTGGCGAAGAAGAAGGCAAAGGCAACGACCTGACCCGCGAGGCTTTTCAACTACTGAAGGCGCTGCCGCTGTACTTTATCGGCAATGTAGAAGGACGGGACATCTACAACGGCCAGTGTGACGTAATTGTCTGCGACGGCTTTGTAGGCAATGTTGCGCTGAAGACCTCAGAGGGCCTGCTGAAGCTGGTGCGCGAAATGTTGCGGGATTCGCTGCGAAGCACGGTGACGGCGCAGGTGGGAGCATTGCTTTCGCGCAAGGCGTTCAACGCGTTCAAGCGCAGGCTCGATCCGTCAGAATATGGCGGAGCGCCATTGCTGGGCGTGCGCGGGGTGTGCATTATCGGGCATGGGTCGTCGGACGAGCGGGCAATCATGAACGGCGTCCGCGTGGCCGCTGAGTTTGCGAAGGCCGGCGTGAACGAGCAGGTGGAGGCCGAACTTGCGCAGCGCGCTCCCGTAGCGGACTCTGGCGCAGCCGAAACCATATCGTAGTTTTTCTCTCAGACAGGAATTGAATTCGGGCACAGGAGATTGATCTGGATTGTTATTTGCCTGTCTGTGCCCGGCGCGTCTGTCGCGGCTGTGGATGCTGAGCGCTTGCTGAAGGCGGCTTGAATCATTTGAAATAGCGCAGTCAAAGAAGAGGAGCACATCCATGTTGGTCTTTTTATTTCCGGGGCAGAATTCGCAGGCAGTGGGCATGGGGCGCGAGTTGTATGAGAACTTTCCGGTGGCGCGCCGCACCTTTGAAGAAGCGGACGAGGCGCTGGGGTTCGCAGTGTCGAAGCTGTGCTTCGAAGGTCCGGAAGAACAGTTGAAGCTGACGGAGTTCCAGCAGCCGGCGATTTGCACGGTGAGCGTGGCGGCGTTGCGCGTGCTCGAAGAGCGCGGTGTGAAGCCTGATTTTGTGGCGGGGCACTCGTTGGGCGAGTATGCGGCGAATGTGGCTGCGGGTTCGCTGCGGTTTGAGGATGCGGTGCGCACGGTACGGCATCGCGGCTCTTACATGCAGGAGGCTGTACCGGCGGGCAAGGGTGCGATGGCAGCGGTGCTGGGGATTCCCTCAGAGGCTGCAGCTGATGCCTGTGCTGCGGCGGCGACTGAAACGGGCGGCGTGGTTTCGGCGGCGAATTTCAATTCTCCGGAGCAGACGGTGATTTCCGGCGAAGCGGCCGCGGTGGAGCGTGCGAGCGAGTTGTGCAAAGAACGCGGGGCAAAGCGCGTGGTGCCGCTGCAGGTGAGCGCGCCTTTCCATTGTGCGCTGATGCAGCCGGCTCAGGACCGGCTGGCGGAGCTGTTGCAGACCCTGACATTCAGCGATGCGAAGGTACCCGTGGTGGTGAACGTGGACGCCGCGCCGGTGACGGAGGCCAATGCGCTGCGGGATGCGCTGATTCGGCAGGTGACAGGCACGGTGCGGTGGGTGGAGTCTGTGAAGAAGCTGATTGCGAAGCAGCCGGCGCACTTTATCGAAGTGGGTCCGGGGCGCGTGCTGGGCGGGCTGATGCGGCAGATTGATCGCACGCAGAGCTGCCTGAATGTAGAAGATATCGCCAGCCTGGAGAAGACGCTGACGGCGCTGTAGAGGTACGCCTGTGGAAGATGCTCAGAGGCGCGTGAGAGAGTTGCGGCCGTGCTCCCACAAGCACCTTCGCATGCAGTAAAATGCAAAAGAGGCCGACGTAGCTCAGTTGGTAGAGCAGTCGATTCGTAATCGACAGGTCATCGGTTCAAGTCCGATCGTCGGCTCCAGAAGATTCCTCCCTCCAGATTTTTCCAGGTCCATTGAAATGCAACGGAAGCGGGGCAGCTTGTGCCTGAATCCGCGCCTGTGAACGCTCCGGCGACGGCAATTCCGCCTCGATTCAGTGCCTTCGGAAAACTGAAAATTGCGGCCTTTCTCGAGGAGAAAGGCCGCGTGAGTCACTGCTGGTTGGTAACTGCCGGAAGCGAAAATGCTCGATGGCTAAGCTTCCTTGCCGGCGGTGGCAGGGGCCGGTTCCTCCTTTGTATGGTCGCCGTTGCTCTGCGGAAGGATGTGCGAGCCAACCGGCGCGCCCGGCATGGCTGCGCGGCCCGAATAAAGCCGCCAAGTCTGCTCCACGTCTCCCTGGGCTTCATGCAGCAGTTCTTCGGCCAGGTGAGGATGAGTGCGCAGCAATGCCGTATAGCGGGCCTCGTTATAGATATAGTCTTTGAGCGGCAGCGAGGGCTGACGTGAGTCGAGCTGGAACGGGTTCTTGCCCTCCTCGCGAAGCGCAGGGTTGTAACGCATCAGCGGCCAGTAGCCGGATTCGACCGCGGCCTTCTGGTGACTGAGACCGTCGCCCATGTCATAACCGTGAGCAATGCAATGGGCATAGGCGATGATGATGGCCGGTCCGTTCCATGCCTCGGCTTCCTGGAAGGCCTTGATGGTGTGGGTGTCGTTGGCGCCCATGGCGATGCGGGCGACATAGACAGAGCCGTAAGAGACGGTTTCCATTGCAAGGTCCTTCTTGCGCGTCGACTTGCCGCCGGCGGCGAATTTGGCGACCGCCGCGCGAGGCGTTGCCTTGGACATTTGTCCACCGGTGTTGGAGTAGACTTCGGTGTCGAGGACGAGCACCTTCACGTTCTGGCCGGAGGCGAGGACATGATCGAGCCCGCCGAAACCGATGTCGTAGGCCCAGCCGTCGCCGCCGATGATCCAGACGCTCTTGCGTACCAGGGAGTCGGCGACAGCCAGCAGACGGCGGGCATCGGGTGAGTCGATGGAAGCAAGTTTGATTTTGAGCTCGGCCACGCGATCGCGCTGTGCGTGAATGGCTTCTTCGTTTGACTGGTCGGCCTCGAGGATGGATTCAGCAAGATCCTCTCCGACGGAGGAAGCGAGCTTTTTGACCAGTTCCTCGGCGTAAGTCTTCTGCTGGTCGACGGCGAGACGCATGCCCAGGCCGAACTCTGCGTTGTCCTCAAACAGGGAGTTGGCCCATGCCGGTCCGCGCCCGTCTTCGTCCTGGCAGTAGGGTGTAGTCGGCAGATTTCCGCCGAAGA
The DNA here is from genome assembly GCA_021791875.1 of Acidobacteriota bacterium. Classification (GTDB taxonomy): domain Bacteria; phylum Acidobacteriota; class Terriglobia; order Terriglobales; family Acidobacteriaceae; genus Acidobacterium. The sequence goes on from JAJYVU010000023.1 coordinate 27,549, forward strand.
TGGAAGAGCAGCCTGTGGCATTGGCGATCAGCAGCCGGTCTCCAAAGAGCTGCGTGAGGAGTTTGATATAGGGGGTTTCGCCGCAACCGGAGCAGGCGCCGGAGAACTCGAAGAGAGGTTCGAGCAGTTGGATGTCCTTCACCTGCGCGTGCGAGATGCGGTTGCGGGCGACAGCGGGCAGCTTTTCAAAGAAGTTCCAGTTGTCGCGTTCGGGGGCGCGCAGCGGCTGCTGCGGCTCCATGTTGAGAGCCCTGTGAGATGGGTCGGTCTTGCTCTTGGCGGGACAGACCTCGACACAGAGGGTGCAGCCGGTGCAGTCTTCGGGCGCCACCTGCAATGTGTAGAGCTGGTCGTCCATGCCGCGCCACTTGGGCTTGACTGACTTGAAGGTTGCGGGCGCATCGGCCAGCAACGTCTGGTCATATACCTTGGCGCGGATGACCGCGTGCGGGCAGACGAGGACGCATTTGCCGCACTGGATGCAAAGCTGCTCATCCCATACCGGAATGAACTGCGCGATGTTGCGTTTTTCCCATTTGGCGGTAGCTGTGGGGAACGTGCCGCCCGGAGGCAGCGCGCTGACGGGGAGCCTGTCGCCATGACCGCCCGCGATGGGCCCTAGGACATCGCGCACAAAAGCGGGCGCGTTCTCGGGGATTGCTGGGAGGATGTCAAAGCTAGACGTGGCCTTGGCGGGAACCTTCACTTCATACAAATGCGCGAGGGATGCATCGACAGCCGCCCAGTTCTTCTGGACGACCTCTTCTCCCCGCTTGATGTAGGTTTTGCGAATGGCCTTTTTGATCTGCTCGATGGCCTGTTCGCGGGGCAGGATCCCGCTTATGGCGAAGAAGCAGGTCTGCATGACGGTGTTGATGCGGTTGCCCATGCCGGCTTCACGTGCGACGCGATAGCCGTCAATGACGAAGAACTTGAGTTTCTTGTTGATGATTGTCTGCTGAATCTTGCGGGGCAGATGTTGCCAGACCTTGTCCGGGCCCCAGGGGCTGTTGAGCAGGAAGGTCGCGCCTTCTTCGGCGGTTTCGAGCACGTCGATCTTCTCAAGAAATTCGAACTGATGGCACGCGATGAAGTTGGCCCGGGAGATGAGATAGGTGGAGCGGATCGGATCGGGTCCAAAGCGCAGATGCGAGGTCGTCAGCGAGCCGGACTTCTTCGAGTCATAGACAAAGTAGCCCTGGACATAGTCGTCGGTTTCGGCGCCGATGATCTTGATGGAGTTCTTGTTGGCGCCAACCGTGCCATCAGCGCCGAGGCCATAGAAGAGCGCCCGTACCGTCTTTGGGTTTTCCGTGTTGAAGGCCGGATACCAGGGAAGGCTGGTGTGCGTTACGTCATCATCAATGCCGATGGTGAAGTGATTCTTCGGGGTAGGCCGGTCGAGCTCATCAAAGATGCCTTCCACCATGGCGGGGGTGAATTCCTTGGAGGAAAGCCCGTAGCGGCCGCCGATGATGATGGGGTAATCGGCCAGCTCGAGAGCACGGTTGGCAAATGCCTCGGAGATGACAGTGACGACATCCTGATAGAGCGGTTCGCCGGCAGAGCCCGGTTCCTTGGTGCGGTCGAGCACGGCGATGCGACGCACGGTAGGCGGCAGCACGGCGAGAAATGCCTCGGCTGCGAAGGGACGATAGAGCCGTACCTTGATGAGTCCGACTTTTTCGCCGCTGGCGATGAGCGCATCAATGGCTTCTTCGGCTGCACCCGCGGCAGACCCCATGAGCACGATGACGCGCTCGGCATCGGGTGCGCCGTAGTAATCGAAGAGGTGGTATTGGCGGCCGGTCGCGCAGGCAAAGCGATCCATCGCATCCTGCACAATCTGCGGGCAGGCCAGGTAGAAGGGGTTTGCGGCTTCGCGTGCCTGGAAGAAAACGTCAGGGTTTTGCGAAGAGCCGCGCAACACGGGATGCTCGGGATTCAGCGCATGTTCACGCAGCATCTGTACGGCTTTTTCGTCGACGAGTGAGCTGAGTACTTCGTCGGGGATGGCCTCAATCTTGTTGATTTCGTGCGAAGTGCGGAATCCATCGAAGAAGTGCAGGAAGGGGATGCGCGACTCGAGGGTGGCGATGTGTGCGACGGCAGCCATATCGGCGGACTCCTGCACGGAATTCGACGCAAGCATGGCATAACCGGTGGCGCGGCAGGCCATGACGTCAGAGTGGTCGCCGAAGATGGAAAGCGCGTGGGTAGCCACGGAGCGGGCGCTGACGTGAATGACCGAAGGCGTAAGCTCGCCGGCGATCTTGTACATGTTGGGGATCATGAGCAGCAGGCCCTGCGAGGCCGTGAAGGTCGTGGCGAGGGCCCCGGCCTGTATGGCTCCATGCATGGCGCCGGCAGCTCCGCCTTCGCTTTGCAGTTCGGCAATGATGGGAAGCGCGCCCCAAAGATTTTTACGGCCTTCATCGCGCCATTGGTCCGCCAGTTCTCCCATGGTGGAGGATGGCGTAATGGGATAAATCGCGATGACCTCAGAGAAACGGTAGGCGACTGCGGCGGTCGCTTCGTTCCCGTCGACGATGATTCGATTGGCAGGCGTGGCCATGGTGTTCCTCGCTACTTCTGTGAATGTGTGCACATACGGCAAAAATCGTTGATAGAAAAAGTGTCCCCTTTGCAACGGGGTGGGGACTGTGACGTGGGACACAGGGATGGGTGCGGGAGATGGAGTCCGAAAGCAGGACGGGGGTGATTGTGCAGGTGTGGTCCGAAAAAGAATCTAGTTTGGTACCTAGTTATCCACGATTTTTATTGCGCGCTACTTGTACTCATGCTTGTGGGCCTCGATAATCGGGGCAAGAGAGCGAAGGTCCGTGAATCCATATACACGCCCCGATGTACTTCGCATACTCCACATCAACGCCCGGCAACTACGCGGCTGGGAGCGTGCCGGGCTGATTGCCCACTCCGAGACATACAGCTTTCAGGATCTGGTGCAGTTGCGCAAACTGCGGGACCTGAGGTCGACGCGGCTTTCGGCGGCGAGCATTCGCGCCAGCGTGGTTGCGATGCAGAAGGCCTCAGGAATTGCGAATCCACTGCTGGAGGCGGGTACGGAGCGGGATGGCCCGCGACTGGCTTTCCGGCATTCCGGAACGCTGGTGGATCCGATTCGGGGGCAGATGCTGTTCGACTTCGAACATGGTTCCGGTGTCGCCCGGGATGATGGGAAGCGCTTCCGGTGCGAATCGGAGGCCGAGCCGGCGACATTTCTGGACGCTGTGCAGCTGGAAGAAGCGGGGCGAGTGGAAGAAGCGATCGCGATGTATGAGGCGCTTCTAAAGCAGGATTCCTCGCATGCGCCTTCGGCGATCAACCTGGGAACGATCTACTACCATCGCCAGGACTTTCAGCGTGCCGAGGCGCTGTACCGCAGTGCGGCGAAGGCTGATCCGCACTATGCGCTGGCGTTTTTCGATCTCGGGAACGTGCTCGACGAATTGCGCCGGATGCCGGAAGCGATCGAGGCGTATCATGCGGCGATTCGGCTGGCGCCGCGCTATGCCGATGCGCACTACAACCTGGCGCTGGCATACGAGCGTCAGGGTGAGCGGCGCAAGGCGCTGCAGCACTGGCTGGCCTATGCGCGGCTGGACACGACGGGCCCCTGGCATAATCATGCCCGGCTTCAGATTCGCAAGATTCTGGAGCGCGAGAAGCTGAAGATTGTGTACAGGCGCCCCATTTGCTGAGGCCAGCGCGCCCCTCGCAACTGCTCGCCGGGATCATCGTTCGCTGCGCAGCTCCAGGCGGAGCCTGTGGCACGCGAATCGGCAGGCTTTCTTTGTATATATTGTCGTTAACTCCTGAAATTGTACGTAAACCCGCCGCCTATTGACGGATATATAACTCCTCGGCGATACTGCTTTTCGCTTACGAACTCGCTCACGTAAAGCGTTTTATCGAAGCTGCAAGAGAGTCTGGTCTGCAGTCTTTTCCCTGCCGTTCTTCTGACAGTTGTGTGCCCAGAAGCCGGACGTGCCCGTTTTGGTGAGCATCTGCGCCCTCTAAACGTTGTTATCAGCATTTCCGGGAGACCTTATGTGTGACAGTGCAATTCGCTATTTCACGTGGAGTATGTCGAGGCTTGGCATGCTTTTCGTAACGGCTGTACTGCCTTGTATGGCATCCGCCCGGCTGAAGATTGCGGAAGAGGTTAATATGTATTGGAGCAAGCGCAGAATAGAATTACCGTTGCTTTCGTCCATCATTCGGATGCACGTTAATGCTGCTTCTGTTAAGCCGAGAAGAAGAATCCGAGTGTTTCTATGCTGCGCAGTTTTGTCCTTGGCCGGCTGCGCTTCCGGCAGTGGCGGGAATTCGATGTTGCCGCCGCCGCCTAAGCCGGAGATCACGGTGCAACCGCTGGATCAGACAGTGCCTTTGGGCCAGACGGCGACATTTTCTGTGACGGCAACCGGCGAAGGGAATCTCACCTACCAATGGAGCGAGAATGGCCAGGCGATTACCGGTGCCATTGGCCCCTCTTACACCACGCCGCCACTGGTGCTGGGGGCGAACGGATCGCCCGCTCTGGGTACCTTTCAGGTGACGGTCAGCAACCTCTATGGATCGGTGATGAGCAATAGCGCTACACTGACCGCAGGCCCGCGCTCGCCCAAGCCCGGTGATCTCCGCTATCTGCTCTTCCGGCAGGTCAATCTGCCGGGTTTGCTAAATGAAAGCAACAGTCAGAATACGGGCACCATGGCGGAGCCGACGAACGATGTGGAGGTGACCAAGAGTCCTGCCGTTGGTTCGCCGTTATCGTTAGGATCAAATTTTGATTGCGGTGACAACATATGCTCATGGCAATCTGCCGTACAGTTTCTGCCACCTCCGATGACGGGATTAAAGATGTACTATCTTTCGGGCCTGTATTCTAGTTTCGCGTCCGATGTACGGCCGCTGACGGCACCGAACGACGTGATTATCTCGCTGGATTTTGAGCCTGCCTTCAATTACTATGCGGTGGCGATGGTGCAGACCTCGCAGCCCGGCGGCTTCGACTATCGGATGCAGGTGGTTTCGCCATCGCAGGTGCAGGCAACGGTGGAAGCCGATGGGCAGGAGAGCCGGATTGTCACGGCGCTTTCCTTCGGCGCAGCAGGAAATGTGCACCTCATCTCCTATGGCTGGACCGGCGATACGACCACCGTGTACGGAGCACAAACCGAATTTGTACCTCCCGGGAGCAATGTTGTCGATGCCGTACTGACGGAGGCGAAGACGCTTGCCACCGACGGCTACTTCATCAGCGCCTTCGGGGGCAACGACACAGATGGCTATCTGCTGGTCGGCATGCGGGTGAGGGGAGATCGCTTGCCCCGTTCTGTGGAACTGGTGACACCAGCGGGAAACGAGCCTGCAAGCTTCTCCTTGAATGTGCCGTATTTCACCACGGTTATTTTCCTGAAAGAGATCGGTGCTGTGGCAGCAGTCAATGAGCGATGACTCATGAGAAAACAGCTGGGCGTGGCGCGTCAGGCCGGGAGCCGTCCTGCGCGCCGCAGTTGCAATAACGTTAGGGGCATCGCTCCTCCCCACAGAAGAAAAAGGGCTCTCCGGAGACGGAGCGCCCTTCGTGTTGTTGCGGCCGATGCATTTAGAGCGAGGACATGTTGAGCAGGAACTCGGCGTTGTTGCGGGTTTTGCCGAGCTTGTCCACGATGAGCTCCATGGCCTCGACGGGCGAGAGCGGGTTGAGCACCTTGCGAAGAACCCAGATGCGCTGGAGGTCTTCCTTCTTGATGAGAAGCTCTTCCTTACGGGTGCCGGAGCGCTGGATGTCGATGGCGGGGAAGACGCGCTTGTCGACGAGCTTGCGGTCAAGAATGATTTCCATGTTGCCGGTGCCCTTGAACTCTTCGAAGATGACCTCGTCCATGCGGGAGCCGGTGTCGACGAGAGCGGTGGCGATGATGGTGAGCGAGCCGCCTTCCTCAATGTTGCGGGCCGCGCCGAAGAAGCGCTTGGGCCGCTGCAGGGCGTTGGAATCGACGCCGCCGGAGAGCACCTTGCCCGACGGGGGCACGATGGTGTTGTAGGCGCGGGCCAGACGGGTGATGGAGTCGAGCAGGATGACGACGTCGCGCTTGTGCTCGACCAGGCGCTTGGCCTTTTCGATGACCATTTCCGCAACCTGGACGTGGCGGGCGGCCGGCTCGTCGAAGGTGGAGCTGATGACTTCGCCCTTGACGGAGCGCTGCATGTCGGTGACTTCTTCGGGGCGCTCGTCGATGAGCAGAACGATCAGGACAACTTCCGGATGGTTCGCGGTGATGGAGTTGGCGATGGCCTGCAGCAGCATGGTTTTGCCAGTGCGCGGCGGGGCGACGATGAGGCCGCGCTGGCCCTTGCCGATGGGGGTGAGCAGATCCATGACACGCCCGCTGATGTTTTCGCGGACGGTTTCCATCTTGATGCGTTCCTGCGGATAGAGCGGCGTCAGGTTGTCAAAGAGGATCTTGTTGCGGGTTTCTTCGGGCGACTCAAAGTTGATGGCTTCAATCTTGACGAGCGCGAAGTATTTTTCTCCCTCGTGGGGCGGGCGGACATTACCGCTGATGGTGTCGCCGGTCTTGAGGTCGAATTTGCGAATCTGGGAAGGGGAAACGTAAATATCGTCGGGGCCAGGGAGATAGTTGTAATCGGGGGAACGCAGGAAGCCATAGCCGTCAGGAAGGATTTCGAGGACGCCCTCAGCAAAAATGTGACCTTCTTTTTCGCTCTGCGCCTGCAGAATCTTAAAGATGAGGTCCTGCTTCCGAAGGCCGCTGGCTCCTGGAATTTCGAGCGAGCGCGCGATACGGCTCAGCTCAGTAATATTTTTCTCTTTTAACTCAGAAATGGTCATGTGTACCTACGGTGGGATATGGATCGATGAGAGGTAGTAAGAAGAAGGGATGAGGAGGATTTTGGAAGGTTCAGGTTTGCGCAGCCCGGGGGACAGGCCGCGCTTAGGCAGCGCGGCGCTGTTGAGACTGGGCAGCGGACTTGTGAGCAGCCGCCGGAGGCAAGGAACCCTGCATGGGATTTGCTCCATGGAAATGGGCCAGCACTTCATTCGTCGTGTCCTGCAGACGGGTGCTGGGCTTATGAAGCTTGCGGGTCGCCTTGGATGCGAGCTGGCAGAGCTGGTAACGATTGCTTACATGGGTTAATGCCCCAAAAACAAGATCAGAGCGCATAAAGATCAAATTCCTCCTGTACTACGACGGGCCAAAAAGATTATGAGAGGCCAAGTGTGAGAGAACTATGGAACATATACTTAGACGCTCAAGACCGCCGGTTTGGTCACAATTTCTCAACGGCTGAGGGCAAATTTTTCGCCCTGACAGTAACGTAAATCAGTCACTTCACGTACCTGGCCGTGCTCAGAAGACACGCAACGGGCTGATTGCACCGTTCAGGGTGCTGACCGCAATGCGCGCATCATCTGAAACAGGGAGCCAGAGACGGAATTGACACGGAAACCCTAAAAAGAGGCTTCACGAGCTACCAGCCATGAGTACCGTAAATGGAGTTGCGTTTGAGGTCAACAATTTTTTTTCAAAAATTGCATAATTGTCATTCCATGATTGGAATTCTTTGTTAAGTACCTGTTTTTCAATGGATTATGTTTTTCGGTTTCGAACTTCCCGGTATCCTGGCTGCGTCATATACCAAAACTCATAGAAATCTGGCGAGTTGCAACGATCAATTCCAGTAGCTGCGGTCCAGGGTGCGGTACTGGATGGCTTCGGCGATGTGGGGAAGCGAAACAGACACCTCTCCTGCCAGATCGGCGATGGTGCGGGCGACCTTGAGGATGCGGTCATGGGCGCGAGCGGTGAGGCCCTGCTGTTGCATGGCGCGCTCGAGCAGCCGCTCGGCATCAGGGCTCAGTTCACAGTAGCGGCGAATCTGGGGGGTGCTCATCTGCGCGTTGGAGTAGGTCCTGAACTTGCCGTGGGTGGCTTCTTTCTGGAAGCGCTCGGCCTGGATTCTACGGGCCTTGAGTACGCGCTCGCGAATCGTAGCGGAGCTTTCGCTGGCGGCGCCCGATCGCAACTCGCGGTACTGCACGGCGGGCACTTCGATGTGGATGTCGATGCGGTCGAGCAGCGGCCCGGAGACCTTGGCCACGTAGCGCTGAATGATGGGCGGCGTACAGTGGCACTCACGGGATCGGTCGTTAAAGTAGCCGCAGGGGCAGGGATTCATCGCGGCGGCGAGCATGAAGGCGGCGGGAAAGCTGAGCGACATGGAGGCGCGGGCGATGACGACATTGCGGTCTTCGAGCGGCTGGCGCATGACCTCGAGCACGTTGCGTGGAAACTCTGGCAGCTCATCGAGAAAGAGGACGCCATTGTGGGCCAGCGAGACTTCGCCGGGACGGGGGATGACGCCGCCTCCGATGAGGCCGGCGTCGGAGATGGTGTGATGCGGTGAACGGAAGGGGCGGTGCGTGACCAGGCCGGCTTCGGCGTCGAGTACACCGGCAACAGAGTGAATCTTGGTGGTTTCGAGAGCTTCGTCGAAGCTGAGCGGCGCGAGGATGGAGGGCAGCCGCTTGGCGAGCATGGTTTTGCCGGAACCGGGCGGGCCGATCATGAGGATGTTGTGGCCGCCGGCGGCCGCCACTTCAAGAGCGCGCTTGGCGGCCTGCTGTCCGCGAACGTCGGCGAAGTCGGGACCGTGGTACTGCTGTTCGGAGAGAACCTGCTCGGCTTCGATCCTGAATGCGGGAGTGTGGATGCCGCCATTCCCGGCGGCGTTGAGGAGTTCGCGGGCCTGATTGAGCGTCTCGACGGGATAGACCGAGACGCCGTCGACCACAGCAGCCTCGCGGGCATTGGCTTTGGGGATGACGAGGTGACGAATACCACGCTCGCGGGCAGCGACGGCAACCGGCAACATGCCCGGAACCGGGCGCAGAGTGCCGTCCAGACCGAGCTCGCCGATCAGCAGAAACTGGCTGAGATCCTGCAGTTGCAGCGCGCCGTATGCGCCGAGGATGCCGATGGCCATGGGCAGGTCAAAGCCGGAGCCTTCCTTTTTGATGTCTGCCGGCGCGAGGTTGATGACGATCGTCGTCGGCGGGATGTCGAAGCCGGAGTTCTTGATGGCCGCGCGGACGCGATCGCGGCTTTCGCGCACGGCGGCATCGGGCAGGCCCACGGTGTGGAAGCGGTCTTCCAGGGTCTTGATGCCGGAGAAGTCGACTTCGACATCGATGATATTGGCGTCGATGCCGTAGACGGCGGCGCTGAGCGCTTTGAAAAGCATAAGGGTGGTCGCGTCTCAGGATCGCCCGACTGGAACAGCAAAGGAAACGGTACTAAAGACACCCTCAGGAAGAAAGAGCCGCCGGTGAACCGGCAGCTCTTCGATTCAGACAGCAGAATCAGCCTGCCATGCTGGCAGAAGGGTGCACGGGGGCAATCGCGATGCGCAACTGCGTGCCCGCAGGCAGGCGAATCTTGCCGCGCTTGCTCAGGAATGTCCCGGAGACATGGCTGAGGACTGCAGCTTGCAACGAGACATTGTTGAGGACACCGGCTTCCTGGTCAATTTTTTCTTTTGGGGAAACCGGATGCGAGGTGTCTGGAAAATATTGTGACTCGCCAGAGTAGAATCCATCGGCCGGAGGCATGGCGCCGAGGAGTGTGGCTTTGATGGGGACGACGTGGCCGTTCTTCAGGCGCGCCTCGCTGAAGACCAAACCGACACGGGTCGTTTTGTTATGCCCCCGCTGCAGTTGGCTGACTTTTCCGATGAGTTGTGTATTGCGTGGAAGCACCATGCCATGATCCGTGCGCAGTTCCATGGTGAGATGTGCGGTAACGCGTTGCCCGAGCGATATGCGGCTGGAGTTGAGAGCGTGATTCAGCTGTGCATTGGTGCTCATCAGCTGCATGGTTGCAGGCGAAGCCGCCGTGGAAGCAGCCAGAGCAGGCCCCACGGCGAACAGGATGGTCGCCAGAGAAAGTGCGGCGAACCGGAAAGTGCGGGTAAGAGACTTCATAGTCGGATACTCCTTTGGCTGCTCGAGGAGCATCTGTCGTGCACGGTCGAACCGGGTCCTCCGAGCAGCGATCTAATCGTTGGACGCAGGCGTAGCTCGGGCGGCGAAGTTCCGGCGAGGAAAATCGATCCATCGAAAAAGGTTGCCTGAGAAGGTCAAAATGGCACGTGTTGCTTCGGGGACCATGGATCTGGGCATGTTCTCGTTGGGCGCGACCGAGCCTGCCGTGCAGATGCGGCGCGACGGCAGGGGGCGATTGGAAAAACTGTCTAATTGACGAGGGCGACGCGTTCGAGTTCCGCCTGCATGCACTCAGGTGAGCAGGTCATTCGTTCGATCTGGAGAGCGACTTCCGCCACCCGTTGGGAGTCCACGCTGTATCCGCGGCCCATAAGGAAGGTGGTGAGGATTTCGGCTGCCTGCCTGCTGTCAATTCCCGCTCGCAGCAGGTCGGCGCGCAGATTGGCGAGTTCGGCTGCGGAGAACTTCTCGACTTGATCTGGCCGGGTATTCATGGGCTCTTTCCTCTGCCTGTTTAGACACGTGAGGCGGGGTATGTGTTGCTGGGCTAGGGGTGAATTTGGTCCTGCTCCTTCATGACGCAAGTGAGCGTCTTCGCTGCAGCCGACTGAGGTATCGGACGGAAGAACGTCAAGGGTTACGAGATTGCGCGCTCCACAATGAGTACGGGGATGCCGTCTTTGATCTTGTACCGGCGCCCGCAGGCCTTACAGGTGATGGACGGTTCTTCCCCAGCGATGGTGAGCGGGCCGCGGCAAGCAGGACATACAATCAGGTCGAGCATGCTCGTAATGTTGTCAGCGACGGGCATAGAAGCAGTGTACCGGCGCCGCGTAAGGAGTTGGATTTGCTACGAGTGGGATTGACGGGCGGAATCGGGAGCGGCAAGTCGACGGTCGCCCAGATGTTTCGGGAGCAGGGCATCGAAGTGATCGAAGCCGACGCGGTGGGGCGGGAGCTGATGGAGCCGGGGCAGAGCGCCTACCGCGCCATCGTGGAGCACTTTGGACCCGAAGTGGTGCGCGCCGATGGCCGCCTGGACCGTGCGCGCCTGGCGGAACTCGCCTTTGGGCAAGGGCGGCTGAAGGAGCTCAATGCGCTGGTGCATCCGCCGGTGATTGCCGCGCAGGAGCGGTGGATGCGGGAGATTTTTGCCCGCGATCCCCATGCCGTTGCGATGGTGGAATCGGCGCTGATTTTTGAGGCGAGCCGTGGTGAGAATGCCAGTGTGCCGGGATGGCGGGACCGATTTGACCGGGTGCTGCTGGTGACTGCGCCCGATGCAGTGAAGATCGAGCGATATGTCAGCCGGGTGCTGGCTGCAGAGCCGGGTCACTCGAAGGAACGCGCAGCGGAGGTGGAACGGGACGCGCGTGCGCGGCTGGCGCGGCAGATTCCGGATGGGGTGAAGATTCCTCTGTGTGATGCAGTCATCGACAATTCGGGTACAGTCGAGGCAACCCGGCAGCAGGTTGACTGCCTTGCCGCGGCGTTGCATACCGCGGCGAAAACGATTCGTAACTAAGGCGGTAGACTGGAATCAGCACTTCTTGTGCCGGTGGCGTACGTGGCTCTTGCCGGCAGTTTAGAGGCGCTATTTGCTTCAGGGGGTTGTCGGCCCGGAAGCAAATAGCAGTCCCCTGGTAAGGATACGCATGAAACTCCGTCAAATTGCATTGGTGCTGCTCATGGTGGGCGGCTTCTGGTTTCTTCTTTCGCACCTTGGCTCCGAGGGAAATTTCGGCGTATTTGCCAAGCCCGATCCCTCGTCGTTGACGCTGAATGTAGTGAACACCGAGCCCAAATATCTGCCCGAAGAAGAAAACAATATCAATGTGTATAAGCGTGCTCTGCCGTCGGTGGTGAATATCACCTCGACGTCGGTGGGGCTGAATTTCTTCTATGGGCTAGTGCCGCAGCAGGGGCAGGGTTCGGGCTTTATTCTCGATAAAGCCGGATACATTCTGACCAATTATCACGTGATTGCCGGAGCGCAGAACATCGAAGTGCAGACTTGGGACAAGCACCGCTACAAGGCGACGCTGGTGGGCGGAGATCGCGCTCACGACCTGGCGTTGCTAAAGATCGATGCGCCAAATTTGCAGCCCGCGGTTCTGGCCAGTTCAAAGAACCTGCAGGTGGGGCAGCAGGTATACGCCATTGGCAATCCCTTCGGGTTGAGCGGGACGATGACCTCGGGCATTATCAGCGCGATTCGCTCCGTGCGCGGCCCGACCGGAGTGCTGATCCAGAATGCGATTCAGACCGATGCGCCGATCAATCCCGGCAACTCGGGCGGGCCGCTCCTGAACTCGCAGGGCGAAGTGATCGGCATCAATTCGATGATTGCTACCAATCCGAACAACCAGGTGCAGGTGGAGCAGAGCGCCGGTATCGGCTTTGCGATTCCAATCGACACGGCGAAAGCGGTGCTGCTGGATCTGAAGCGTTATGGGCATGCGATGCGTCCGACACTGGGCATTGAAACACTGCCGATTGGGCCGTATCTGGCGCAGCAGATGAATCTACCGGTGAATTATGGACTGTTGATTGAGCGGGTCTTTCCGGGTGGTCCGGCGGCCCAGGCCGGTCTACATGGCGGCAACCAGATTGCCTACCTGGGGAACCAGCAGATTTATATCGGCGGCGATCTGATTGTGTCGATGGATGGGCACCAGGTGACGAATCAGCGGGACATGTCGGACATCATGGACGGGCTGCGACCGGGAGAAACGATCACCATCACCGCGTATCGTGGCAGTCGCAAGATGATCTTCCATGTGAAGCTGGGCGTGGCAGGCGAGAACGGACCTGAAGAAACTGCACAGAACCGTGTGCCGGCACAAAGTGTGGTGCATGCCGCCCTCTACCATGTTTTTCACGCCGGAAAATCGTAAAGGGAAAGCGACCGTAGAGGCAGGATGGCGAACGGTATGAATATTCTGACGTCTGCTCTTGCAGCAACGGGCGTGGCAGGGCTGGCCGTGGGCGGATTCGCGTACGCGGCTCTGTGGCCGGGGTCACAAATTTTCGGCAGCACGATTCGCGGCGGGAGCGATCCGAGCGAGATTGCCCTGACCTTTGACGACGGCCCGAATGACGCTTGTACGGGGGCGCTGCTGGAGGTGCTGGCGAAGCATGACGTGCGTGCCACGTTCTTCATGGTGGGTCAATATGCGCGCCAGAGCCCGGCGCTGGCGAGGCGCGTGCACGAGGCAGGGCACCTGGTGGGGAATCACACGGTGACGCATCCACTTCTGGCGCGTGCCTCTCCGCGACGCGTGCGCGAGGAACTGGCTGGCTGCAACGCGATTCTGGAAGACACGCTGGGCGAGTCGGTACGGTATTTTCGCCCGCCGTTTGGCGGCAGACGCCCGGACGTGCTGCGTACGGCGCGGGAACTGGGACTCGTTCCCGTGACGTGGAATGTGACCGGTCACGACTGGGCGCAGAAATCCGCGGAGGAAGTCTACGGAATCGTGAAGGCAGGGATTGCTCGCAACCGGCGACGCGGCAGGGGATCGAATGTGCTGCTGCACGATGGCGGCCACCTGACCATGGGCGCAGACCGCAGCCGCACCCTGCGCGCAGTGGAAATGCTGCTGGCGCAGGATGCGGCGGGCCGCAGATTCGTGACCGTCGACCGATGGGATTCGGTTTAGTGGGATGAGGGCGGAACGTATTCCTTGGGCAGAGCGGAGCCTTCGCCGAAGAAGAATTGATTCATCTGCTCGACGAGAAATTCCTGTGCCTGAGGTGTCCAGGGTTGCAGGCGATATTCATTGAGCAGCATTTTCTGGTGTTCGACCCATTCGCCCCAGGCTTTTTTCGAGACATTTTGATAGATTTTCTGTCCAAAGTCGCTGTCAAAAGGCGGCTCGTTGAGCCCCTCCATTTCCTGCTTGTAACGTACGCAAAATACTGTGTGTGCCATAGTCCTCACTCAGTCTTCATTTTACGACCTGGGCTGGTTCGGCCTGAAGTTGCAGAGGCGGCTCGAAAAGCGCGACGTGGCCATCGGGCGTTCGTTCGAGCGGAGGAGCATATAAGCCGAGCAGCGTACGGGTCCACCAGACACCTTGCGTGCGCTTCTCTTCCGGCGTGCTGAACCAGTACTGCCAGACAACGGTGCGGACATACCTGGGTGGCGCCGATGGGAAGGGATTGCCCGCGAAGAGTTGAAGGACGGCGGGACTCCCCAGCAGAAGGCGAGCCTCGCAATTCAATACAAACGGGTATTGTCTCCAGTTTCCAAGCGAGGCGAACCACAGGTTCCAGTCAAAACGTGGTTGGTAGGGTGCGTAGATGCCGGGCGCCTGATGGACATTCTGCGGCTGATAGCGATAGGGGTAGGCCGTCCAATGGACGCCGTCGTTGGAACCCTGGAATTCGATGAGGTAGCGCGCAGGCGTCATGACGGCGAAGAGGCCATATCGGTTGGCGATGCGAAAGGGCGCAAGGGCGTAGATGGGCTGTTCGGGCAACGGGACGCCGCGCCAGGCGAGCTGCAGCACGGGGACGATCGTCCCATAGAAAACCCAGCAAAGGATGAAGGCGACGAGGCTGATTCGAAGCGTGCGCAGACTCCGTCGCCAGCGCGGTGGACGCACCGATGGAGCTTCCTCGGTGATGGAATCTTCTTCGTGCGCAGGGCTTGTTTCGGTTGTTTCTTCGGCTGTCTTCTCGCTTTCGGATGGGTGTTGCGAACGCTGAAAGCTCTTGCGCCAGCGTATGGGGACGAAGCGGATCAGGGTCTGGTCTTCCAGCAGAAGAATGCCGAGCGAGAGCACGAGGTAGTTGAGGAATGCATAATTCGCGGTGAGGATGACGCCGATTTGCCACGCGGTGACGAAGCAAAAGCAGAAAATGCGCCAGCGCCGCGGCAAAAAGGCCAGGAAGACGACGCCAAGTTCCATGACCAGCGTGGCGCCAGCTGTGGCTTTTTGAAACCAGTGCGGCAAATGCTCAAGATACCAGCCGATCCAGGTGGGCAGCGGGCCATTCTGGTAGTAGTGGTACATGGCGGTGAAGTTGCGCCATGTTGGGTCGCCGCTTTCGAGCTTGACCACACCGGACTCGAAGTAGATGCGGAACCACTCCCAGAGCAACAGAAGGCGGGCGGCGCGAATGGGCACCGAGCCGAGTCCCCAGCCGGGCCAGACCCCGCGTGGAGCGAGAAAGAGCACGAGAAAGCCCGCGGCCAGCAGCATGCCATCGGACTGGTAGGAGGCGAAATCCTGCGCGGCGCCGATGAAAGATAAATAGCAGACGAAGCAAACGAAGAAGCTAAGGCGCGGCCACACGTTGACGGCGGCCAGCACTGAGGCGGCCAGGCCAATCCAGCAGATGGCCATGAGCATATGCGAGCCGGCGGAGAGCCAAAGCAGCGTGGGCGCGTACCAGAAGCGGAGCAGGCCGAAGGCTTCCGTGACTTTTGGCAGGTACTGATCGGCCGGAAGCAGACCATCCGGGCCGATGAGTCCGCGGATCTGAAACAGCAGGGAAAAGAACGCCGAAAAGTAAATGAGCGCAAGCGCACGCAGGAAGAGCCAGCGTGCAACGAAGTGGTTGCCGTCGCCATAGACGGGGTCGAAGAAGCCGCGGAACATGGTGGACGCGCGCTTGCGTGCCTGGCGGCCGTCGTCGAGTTGGGCAAGGTTCTCGAACATTTCTCGCGCCGTGGCGAGACGAATCCTCGGCAAGCGCATTTTACCGGGAAAGCGGGGACCGATGGAGATATTCCGGCGGGGCTACTCGAGGGGCTCGGCAGGCTTGCGGAAACGCGGCTTCTTCATGAGGTAGCCGATGGGAATAAGGCAGGCTGTGAGCAGGACAAGGATATGAACGGTATCGACATAGGCCAGAGCGCGGGCCTGCTGGTGCATGATGGCGTAAATCTGCGCGGCCGCGGCGTGTCCGGCATTGCTTGTGCCGGCTCCGGCCTGGGCCAGAAACGCGGCCATAGCGTGATGGAGCGACTGGTAGTTCGGCGAGGAGGGATTGACGTGAGCGGCAAGGTAGGTCTGGTGGGTGTCAGTCCTGCGAGTGAGCATGGTGGTAATGAAAGAAATGCCGACACTGCCGCCGATGTTGCGCGCGAGCGCGGTGAGACCTGAGACCTCGTTGTTTTTCTCCTGCGGTATGCCGACGTAGGACATAACGCTGATCGGCACAAAGAGCATGGGCATTCCGATGACCATGATGGCGCGCCAGCTTGCGGCATCCATGAAGCTGATGCCGAGGTTGAGATTGCCAATGCGCCATATGCCGAAGGTGAGCACGGTGAAGCCGAGGGTGATCATGAGGCGCGGGTCCAGTTTTTGCCCGATCAAGCCCACAATGGGGAAGAGCACAATGAGCACGAAGCCGCCAATGGACAAGGCAAGACCAGCTTGCTCGGCGGTATAGCCGAGCAATTCCTGCAGAAACTGCGGAATGAGCACGGTAGTGGAGTAGAGAGCCGCGCCGATGAGCAGCATGACGATCTGTGTCATGGCGAAATTGCGCTTGCGGTAGAGGGAAAGGTCCACGATGGGGTGCTCGACGTGGGACTCGCGATAGAGGAAAAGAATGAGGCCGATGATGGCGATGACGGTGCATGCCACGATGAAGTGGGAGCCGAACCAGTCGTCCTGCTGGCCTTTGTCAAAGACCATCTGGGCGGCGCCGATGGTGAGCGCAAGCAGGCCGAGCCCGATGCCGTCGACGCTGCCGGCTTTTTTGCGGCGCTTCAGGTAGGGTGGATCCTCGACAATGCGGCTGGTGAGCAGCAGCGAGATGATGCCAATGGGGATGTTGAGGAAGAAAATCCAGCGCCAACTGTAGTTGTCGGTGATCCAGCCGCCGACGGTGGGGCCGATGGCCGGTGCGAAAACGACGGCCATCCCGTAGAGCGAAAACGCGAGGCTGCGTTTCTCTGGGGCGAATGTGTCTGCCAGGATGGCACGCTCGCTCGGCTGCAGGCCGCCACCGGCCGCGCCCTGGATGACGCGAAACACGACCAGCATCGGCAGGGTGGAGGCGAGGCCGCAGAAAAACGAGAAGAACGTGAAGGCCGCGACGCAGGACATGTAGAAGCGCTTGCGGCCGATGCGGTTGGAGATCCAGCCGCTGATGGGCAGCACGATGGCGTTCGCCACAATGTAAGAAGTAAGAACCCAGGTGGCCTGGACCTCGCTGGAGCCGAGGCCGCCGGCAATGTGCGGCAGCGCGACGTTGGCAATGCTGGAATCGAGGGCCTCCATGAAGGTGGCCAGCGTGACGGTGAAGGTAATGATCCAGGGATTGAACCGCGGGGTCCAGTGCTCGTAATCAAAGTCGTGGTCGCTTAAGGCGGGCTTTGGCCCCGGAGCGACAGCTGACTGCGCCATGAATGAAAGACCCCGAAATGCGGAATGATTGGAGGATGCGCGACGTTCTCTATTGTCCCATCCTTTGACATTGGATTCGCAGTGAGGGTTGAAGTCGCAGCAGGTTTTCGGATTACAGCCCAGGAGAGGACGCGGCGGACAGGAGAGGCCAGCAATAAGTTGCGGGGCTCCGGACTGACCGGATGCCCCGCATGGCGGGATTGGCGCTGCCTACCAGACGTAGGTGGCCGCAGACTCTTCAGGAATCGTAGTCGTGAACCAATGGCCGTGGTACTTCACATCGAATGATTTTGGGAAGTTTCCAGTGTTGGAGGCGACCAGAACGATGCGTCCCCCCGGCGTGAGGAAGGCCACGGTGAACAGCTGCTCATGCTGCGTGGAACCGATGCGGGTGGAGCCGGGAGGTACAAATTTGGCGAAGTGCGCCAGGGCATAGTAGGCAAGATTGCGCGTGACCTGGTTGCCATTGAGCGTGAGTGCGCCCTGGCAAGAGGTGCAACCGCCGTCGTTGGTGTGCGGGCCATCGTTCGGATCCGCGGCGAGATTCCAGAGCAACACGAGACGGCTCCAGTTGCGGGTCGAGCCAATCAGCACGCGGTGGATGGCTTCCGCGATGGGAAGCGGGCCGGTGTGCGGGCTGGTGATGGACTGCTCGGTCATGTAGAGGTTCTTGTTGGGATAGGCGTTATGCACCCTGGTCAGGGTGGAAGCCTGACCGCCATACAGGTGAAACGCCGTGCCATCGACATATGGGCTGACGGCAGGATCAGCCAGGATCGAAAGAGGGAACGAAGGCACGTCAGGGTTGTGGTCGTAGAGCCAGATGCGGGTGTGAATGCCGGCCTTCCTGAATGCAGGGATCAGGTCCTTTGCGAGGAAGGTGTCTTCTTCGGGCGCGAACATGACCATACTGGGCAGGTTCTTCGGGTTCAGCGGTTCATTCTGCACGGTGATGGCGTAAAGGGGAATGCCTTCAGCTTTCATCTCCTCGATGTACTTGACGAAGTAATGCGCGTAGACCGGATAGTCTTCCTGCTTGAGGCGGCCGCCTTTGAGGCTGTCGTCGGTCTTCATCCAGGCAGGCGCCGACCACGGCGAGCCGAGAATTTTTACATTCGGATTGATGGCCAGGATCTCCTTCAGAGCCGGAATGACGGTCTGCATGTCGGGCGAAAGGCTGAAATGGCTGAGGGTCGGGTCGGATTCTCCGGCGGGCAGATCGTCGTAGGTATAGGCGTGGGTGTTCATGTCAGAGGAGCCGATGCTGACGCGCAGAAAGCTGATGTGGATTCCGTTGCCGCTTTTCGCGAAGAGGTACTTGAGCAGGGCAGCGCGATCCGCGGGATTCATCTCCATGAGCAACTGCGCACTGCCGCCGGTAAGCGCGCAGCCGAAGCCCACCATGGACTGATAGTGCTGCATGTCGTTGACCCGGATGACCGGCAACGGATTCGAGGGAGAAGAAAACGGCAGCGCCTGCGACTGGTGTGCGAAAAGCGCAGAACGGTTGGCAGTGGTGAGCCACTCCTGTGCGGCGGGAAGTTGCTGCGCGGTGGCGAAGACACCAGAGGCCAGCAGGGTGGCGACCGGCATCAGCAGGCGGGCGACGATTCTCTTCATGGAGACTCCTCACAAGACAAAAGCATTCAGGGTCAGATGCCTACAAAGAGAGACAAACCATTGTCTACAGCATTTTCGGCAGATTTCGCAATACCGCACACGATGGAAACAGGATGATGCAGCAAATGTCAAGGTGAAAGGCGCGGGAGTTGCAGGATTAGACGATTGAGGGTCGGAATGCGCGGTTTCCAGTTGGCGAATAAAAAGCGCGGAGACTGAAGTCTCCGCGCTTCAGACTGCTGACAAAGGTACCGAGAAAAGTTCTCGTAATGAACGAGGGCTTTTCGTATTTTGGATTCATGCTGAAGAAGGCAGAAGCGCAGCAGCAGGAACTTGAGTGGGTGTCGATCGATGGC
>JAJYVU010000090.1 GCA_021791875.1 Acidobacteriota bacterium
CTTCAGGCGGCACAACGCAACCGGGGGCCGCGTTAGCGACCCCCGCACAAGCCGCTTTGAGCGGCTCACACCATAAGGCCCCCGGCTCTGCCGGGGGATACTTACCCCGACTTTGACAACTGGGGTTGGACTTTGGCGATTTTCAACCTGAGTGCGCTGGTAAGTGTTCGGTTGTCAACAGGGCCAGTCGTCCCAGTCGTTGTAGTGAAGACCTACCCCCTTGATCTTCCGCGCGGAAAGAGCACAATGGCGGCATGTTTGTGCGCTGCACGCAACGGATCAAAGACGGCAAGCTGCATCGCTACTGGAGTATCGTCGAAAATCGTCGCAACGCTCAGCGGAGAGTAATCCAACGCCAAGTTTTGTACCTGGGCGAGATCAACGATACGCAGAAGGCGGCCTGGGTGCGCAGTATCGAGGTCTTGGAGGCTGGCAGCGAGCAATGGCGGCAGGTAGCGCTGTTTCCCGAAGATCGCGAAGCTCCGGAGTTGGCCCAGCAGGTGGTGCATGTTCGGCTTGACCGAATTCGGATTCAACATGCGCGGCAGTGGGGAGGGTGCCGGTTAGCTTGCGAGTTGTGGGAGCAACTGCAACTGGACGAGTTCTGGCGAACTCGTTTACCTGCCAGCCGCGAAGGCACGGATTGGTTGGCGGTTTTGAAAATCCTGGTGAGCTATCGTTTGCTGGATCCGGGCAGCGAATGGCGGTTACATCGCGAGTGGTACAGGCACAGCGCGATCGGGGAGTTGGCGGGGCAGGGCGAAGCCGATGTGGCGCTGCAAGCGCTGTATCGTTGCTTGGACAAACTCCTGGCCCACAAGGCGGCACTGTTTGGTTTCTTGACGGAACGCTGGCGGGATCTGTTTCAGACTGGCTACGACGTACTGCTTTACGATCTGACCAGCACGTATTTTGAATGCGATCCTCCCGCGGGCGGGAAGCGACGGCACGGCTACAGTCGCGACAAACGTCCCGATTGCGTGCAAGTGGTGATTGCGCTGGTGGTCACGCCGGCCGGATTCCCCGTCGCCTACGAGGTCTTGGCCGGCAATGCCAGCGAGAAAACAACCCTGAAGAGCTTCCTGCAGAAGATCGAAACCCAGTACGGAAAAGTGAATCGCACCTGGGTCATGGATCGCGGCATTCCTACCGAAGAAATCTTGCAGGAGATGCGCGCCGCAGAGGTGCCGGTTTCCTACTTGGTCGGAACCCCACGCGGACGGTTGAGCAAGTTGGAGAAGGAGTTTCTGCAACAGTCCTGGCAGCAAGTGAAGGAATCGGTCGAAGTGAAACTGCTGGCGCGGGAAGGCGAACTCTACATTCTGGCGCGTAGCCAAGGCCGACAGCAAAAAGAGCGGGCCATGCGGCGCCGACGCCTCCAGCAACTCTGGCAACGCTTGCACGAGTTACAACGCCAGAAGCTCACCCGGGATGAACTGTTGCTTAAGTTGGGCGCGGCCAAGGCAGCGGCAGGCAAAGCCTACCGCCTGGTGGAAGTACACGTTCCCCCAGCAAAATCCGTCCCCGAGGAAGAACCGGTTGCTTTCACCTTTGCCTTGAGAAAAGACAAACTGCGAGCTGCCCGCCGTCATGAAGGACACTACCTGCTACGCTCCAATCTTTCGGCGGAAGATCCTGCGGCTCTGTGGGAACGCTATATCCTGTCGACCGAAATCGAAGCGGTGTTTCGCAACCTTAAAACGGATCCGGTGCTGCGACCGATCTTTCATCAAACCGATGCCCGGATCGAGGCCCACATCTTCGTGGCTTTCCTGGCGTACTGCCTCTACGTCACCCTGCAACAACGGACGCGAGCTTTGGCTCCAGGACTAACCAGTCGAGCGGTTTTGGAGAAGATGTCAGCCATCCAAATGGTCGACGTTTGCCTGCCGACCACTGACGGCCGGCTCCTGATCCTGCCACGCTACACCCAACCCGAAGCAGACCGGCAACTGCTGTTGCAACGCCTACATCTGGTTCTGCCTCCACAACCTCCGCCCAGAATCTCGCAACCGAAGGTTGAGAACAACGCCTCCCTGTAGTGAAGACCTTCGGCCTCCCTGAACCCAGAATCGATCACTTGCAGAAATTCTCCGCTCCAGTTGTCAAAGTCGGGTTAAGAATCCTCTGCAATATGGGTCATTCGGCGTAAACCGGTCGTAATACTGTGCCTCACTGAGGCAGCATAATCTGCCCGTTGACATGGAGGTGACCGATCACAACGGGAGCGCCGGTGTCGGGCTGGCCGCCGCCGATCGAGATCGTGTAATCGCCCTGCGGCACAATGGGATTTCCCTCCGCGGTGACCATGCTGAGATCGCGCCGCTGCAGATGGAACGTCACAGTCTTGCTTGCGCCCGGCTCCAGATGAATCCTCTGGAACCCGCGCAGCGCAATTCGCGGCGCGCCGGCAACGTCGGGAAACTTAAGATAGAGCTGCGCCACTTCGTCTCCCACAACATGACCGGTATTCGTCACCGTGGCCGATGCGGTGAGCGGATCGCCGGCAGCAATGTCCTGCCGCGGCAGCGACAGATTGCTGTAAGCAAACGCGGTGTAACTCAGGCCGTATCCAAAGGGATAGAGCGGCTTACCCCCAAAATAGCGGTACGTACGGTTCTTCATGGAATAGTCCTGGAAGTTGGGCAGCTGGTCCACGCTTTTGTAGAAGGTCACCGGCAGTCGTCCTGCGGGATCGTTCTTCCCGCTCAGCGTATCCGCGATCGCGGCCCCGCCCTCCTCGCCGGAGTACCACGCTTCCAGGACCGCATTGGCGTGTTGATGGATCCAGTTCACCGCGAGAGCGCTGCCGTTCATCAGAACGACGACGAGAGGCTTGCCGGTGGCGGCGACGGCCTGCACCAGCGCCTGCTCGGGTTCGGGCATCTGGAGATTGGTGCGGTCGCCCCCCAGAAATCCAGGCTGATGGACCGGCATCTCCTCGCCCTCCAGGCGGCTGGTGATGCCGACCACGGCAATGACCACATCCGCCTTCTTCGCGGCGGCGATGGCGGCGGGATCTGGGGCGTTGTTCTCGGGCGCCCAGATGAGCTGGGCTTCCGGCTTGTCTCCGGAGCGATGGCCGAACGTAACATCCAGCTTCATCGGCTGCCCTTTTTCCAGGTGAACTCGGCCCAGATCGGCGCCGCCGTAGGTCATCATGACCGGCGCATCGCCGAGCCGGACACTGGCGAATCCATTGGCCTTGATGCCGAGGAGATAATCGCCCGTGTGATCAGGATGAAGAAAGCCGGTCCAACTGACAGAGAAGGGGTGATCTGCCTTCACCTTCTCGGGCAGATTGCTCCCATTCAAATCGACGGACGATTCCACGCGGGAGGCGAGCGGAGCTCCCTTTGTGCCGAAGCCCACGCCGGAGGTGTACTGGGCCTCCAGGCCGGGCTTGCCATCCGGCGTGGTCAGTGCGGATGTGGGCACGGGATTTCCGGTGTTGGAGAGAAACTGGGTTCCGGCAACAAACGTGATCTTCGCGTTGGGGAACTCGGCTTTCATTCCCTCCAGCATGGTAACGGTATGGGTTGGGGTGCCGTTATAGTTGCCCAGCAGGACGGCCGTCCGATCGGCAAGAGGGCCGACAATGGCGATATTCCGGATCCCCGGCTTCAGGGGAAGCGTGCCGTCGTTCTTCAGCAGCACCATGGACTCGTTGGCCATCTGGAGCGCCAGGGCGCGATGTGCGGGACTGTTGAGCTGGTCCTCGGGGATGTGGGAATACGGGTCCGCGCCTGGAGGATCGAACATGCCGAGCTTGATCCGCGCGGTGAAGAGGCGCACCAGGGCGGTGTCCATGGCTCTCTGGCTCAGATAACCCTGCTGCACGGCCTCCATGTAGGGTTTGTAGTCGTGGTCGTCTTTCACCGTCGCGAAGTCGAAGCACTCGTTGTCCATGCCTCGCTCCATTGAAATCGCCGAGGCCTGCGGCTGGGTGGGGCGGTAGTGATGATTTTCAAAGATGTCCCGGACAGCTCCGCAATCCGAGACCACGTAGCCCTGGAATCCCCACGCGTCGCGCAGCGTTTGCCGCAGCAGGAACTGGTTGGCGCAGGCCGGCTCGCCCTTGACTCCGTTGTACGAGCACATGATGGACCCGGCATGGCCCTGCACGATGGCGGCGCGAAATGCGGGAAGATAGGTATCTTCGAGATCGTGCCTGCTGAGATCCACATCGGCAAAGTGGCGCGTCGGCTCGGGGCCACTGTAGGCATCGAAGTGCTTGGGCGTGGCGATCGCACGGTAGTATTGCGAATTATCGCCCTGCATCCCGGTGACAAAGGCGACCGCCAACTGGGCGGTCAGGAATGGGTCTTCGCCGTAGGTCTCCTGGCCCCGTCCCCACCGCGGATCGCGAACGATGTTGATGTTGGGCGCCCAGAAGTCGAGGCCATGAAAGATGGTCGAGTTGCCGTCCTTTTCGGATTGCTCGTGAACGACGCGTCCCTCGATGGCGATATCGGTCGCCATTTGATGGATCCCCGGCACGTCGAAGGTTGCGCCCAGCCCGATCGGCTCTGGAAACTCGGTTGTGCCATTGACGGCGACCCCGTGCAGGGCCTCGCTCCACCAGTTATAGGCGGGGACCTTGAGCCGCGGAATGGCGCGCGCCTGGTTCACCAACTGCGACGCCTTTTCCTGGAGCGTCATGCTCTCCACCAGTTGTTCGGCGCGCTGCTTCGCCGTCAGTTTCGTGTTCAGCCACGGAAATTGGGAAACATCCTGCGCGGGTGCAGCCTGCGCTGCCGCCTGCCCCGCCCATCCCGTACCTGCCAGCAATCCAAAACAGGCAATCGCCTGCGCCACTGCGCCTGCTCGTCTCATACCTATTTCCCTCCCCCGAAACTTACCGTCATCGCGTTCTGCCGATCTGCTTGTGGGCAAGGGCGACAGGATGGCAGCGCTCGCCCACAAGAAAGGTTCCGTTATGCTGCCGCAGGCTGACCTCTGCCGGCGGTCTTTCAGTGACTGTTTGACGGATGGATCACCTTGACCAGCTCCCCATCCGGCCCGCTCCACGCTTGGGCCCCGGCGTGAATGAACTTTTGGCTCGCATTGTCCCAGTGCAGCGCGGTGATCTTGCCGCCGGTCTTCTCGTACTGATACGTGACGCCGTCATCCCGGTAGAGATCGAAGCTCGCATCCGCGCCAGGATAGATGCGGACCTCCTTCAGCCCTTGCGGCCCATTCATGTTCTCCACTGCATTGCCGAGCGGAAGAATTGAGCCTGCCCTCACGAAAAGGGGAATAATGTCGATCGGGGCCTGGGCCGTGGTCCACTGGCCGCCGTGCAGCTTTTCGTTGGTCCAGTAGTTGTACCAGTCGGTCCCGGCCGGCAGATATACCTTGCGGGCGGTCTGCCCCTGGTGCGTCACCGGAGCCACCAGGAAATCCGGCCCGAACATGAATTCGTCCGTCAGCTCGTCCACTTTCGGGTCGTTCGGAAAATCCATGAACAACGCCCGCATATACGGCGCGCCAGTCTCATAAGTGCGATGCGCCAGCGAATAGATATACGGAATCAGCGCATACCGCAGCTTCAGATATTTCTCCAGGATCGGCGTCGCCTGCGTCCCATAAGACCAAACCGTGTTGAACCGTCGCATCCCGTGGGTTCGCAGAATCGGCATAAATACACCGTACTCGAACCAACGCACATACAGCTCCGGATAATCGTCGTCCCCACCCACGTTGTCGCGGGCCGTTGCCGGGTCTATCAGCGGCGGATGCACCGGATGATGCGCCGCCGGCAGACCCCAGAACCCCCCCACGTCGTCGGTCCAGTACGGCAGTCCCGACGCCGTCACACCCAGCCCCGCAGGGACTTGTCGTTGCAGCGTGTCCCAAGTCGGCGAAATGTCCGACGACCAGAAGATGTCGCCGTTCCGCTGCGCGCCCGTGTAGGCTGCCCGCGCCAGAATCAGAGCCCGCTTCCCGGTATCGTCTCGAAGCCCGTCGTAGACCGCAGAGGTCTCGAACAGCGGATACACGTTGAAATACTCCGTCCCCGGCCCAATGTAAAAATAGCTGCCGTTCGGTGGAATGTCCGGCTCGGTCTCGTCCGTCCAGATCGCATCGAAGCCCTTGCTGATCAGGTTGGCGTCGATGGTATGCCAGAACCATTTCGCGGCGGTGGGATTGGTCGCGTCCAGGTTCGAGCCGGTCATGTTCCCCGGCAGCCCGTTGGTCGTCATCGGTTCGCCGTTCGCCAGATGATCGAACCAGCCGCGCTGGCGCAGCAGGTTGTAGTAGCGCGAGCCCGGCGTAAAGCGGGGCCACACGCTGATCATCGTGTGATATCCCATCTTGTGCAACTGGTCGTTCATCTTCGTCGGATCCGGCCAGTCCCGCGGCACAAAGTCGAACTGCCCCATCTTCGTGTAGTAGAAGAAGTCCACCACCAGGTAATCGCAGGGCAAATGCCGTTCGCGATATCCCTTCGCCACGGCCATCATCTCCGCCTGCGTCCCGTAGCGCTCCTTCGACTGGGTAAAACCGTACGCCCCGATGGGCAGCAGATGCGTCGGCCCCGTCAGCAACCGATAACCCCGATACAGCTCGTCCGTCGTCTTGCCCACCACGAAGAACGACACCCGCTGCCCCACCTGCGAAACCCACCGCGTCCGATCGTTGAAGTAAGGGTCGACGGTGGTCTTCGACGGGTTGTCCCATAGCACGGCATAGCCTTTGTTGGTCACCAGAAAGGGCACGCAGAAGCTCTCCCCGCCAGCTGCCCCGTAATTGCTCCAGCAGCGCACATCCTGGTCGCGACGGTCCAGGTGTCCTTCCTGGTTTTCCCCCAGCCCGTAATCGTGTTCGCCCGGTTGCGCGCCGAATGTCGCGCCCACCTGGAAGAAGGGTGGATCCGACGGCCGCCGGTCCTGTAGGATCTCCGTATCTCCCGTTCCATGCTCCGGCGGATGCATCGACCAGTTCTTCATGTCCAGGATCGTCTGCCCGTCGGGCAACTGAAACCGGATTCTGACGTTGGCCTGCGGCGTGCCGCCGTTATCGCTGAAAAACTTGCCGATAGGTTCCTGATGCAACAACTCCGGTCCATGCACTTCCGGCGGCCCCAGAATCGTCGCCGTCAGCTCCGGCGACTGGTACGTTTCTCCGTCCGCGGTGTCCTTGTATCGCCACCCGCTCCCATTGGGTTTGGCGATGATTCCGTATCCCGGAGCCGCCAGCGCATAGGGCTTCAGCGTGCTGATGCTTACGCGGACGATGTTCGGCGCATACGGCTCCAGCATTACCGTCGTATGTTCCCAGCTCACCACCACCCGGCGCGGCTGCGCGCTCACGGTGCGTTCCCCCTGCCACGCCGGTCTTTGCTGCGCGCCGCATGCGCCGGCAGTCATTGCCAGCGCCACCACCGTCGCCAGCCATCGCGTCCCATCCTTCATCGCCCGCATCTCCTGTTCCATCGATTGCGATCCGACCGTTTGGAGCGAGGTTCATCCATCACTTGCAGGTCTTCTGGAAACACAGGCCCCTATTGAAGAACGGAAGCACATGGTTCTGGAAGCGGTCGGCCACCGCGCTGGTGTGCGTACCGTGGTAGATCTCGAAGCTGTTTTCGACCCCATAATTGTCGAGGATCGCGTGCACTCTCATGGTGTCGAATCGGAGTCCGTCCTCGTCGCCAACATCCATCGCGATTGCGCGATACTTCCGCAGGTCATCGATATACTGGTCAATGAACGCCAGCGGGGAGTTGGCCGTCCACTTATCCAAAATATCCCGCTGCACCGCGCCATCCTTCACTGGCAAATCGAGATAGAGCGGCGGGTTCTTCGGATCGGGCGACCAGGCCGCCGCAGTGGCCAACTGGGCCTTCCAGAAGAAAGAAAAATCCGCAGCATCCGCCGGCGATTTCATCCCCGCCACCGCTTTCTCGAACGCCTTTTCCTGCGGCGAATCCGGATTGGGAGCCGGCCGTGGCAACAGGCAGCACGGGCTCATCACATACAATGCTCCAAACACGCTTGGATATTTCATCCCGATCCGCAGCGCTCCATATCCGCCCATGGAGTGCCCCACCAGCCCGCGGCTTTCGCGGTCCGGTATCGTCCGGTAATGTGCATCCATATAGGCCACCACATCGTGCGCCACGTACTCCTCGAAGTCCCCCGTCGTCTCCGATCGAGAATACATCGACCCGCCGTACACCGTCTTCGAGTCGGGCAGCACCACGATCATCGGCTTCGCACCCAGCGTAAACGCACCCTCGATCGTCTGCGGCACGTGTATTTCATGCGTCCACTGCTCCGCCCCGATCGAGTACCCGTGCAGCGCGTACACCACCGGGTACCGCCGGTGCTTGTGCTGGAAATACCCAGGCGGCAGAAACACGATCGCATCGCGATCCACCACCTCGCCCTCCAGATTTCTTTCGAGCGCCTCACCGTGAATCTTGATATGCTCCACCGTCACTGGCTTCGCCCCGGACACCACCGCCGGCACTTCCGTCTTCACCTGCGCAGCCGCTCCCGTGCCCGCCCATATCGCACCCATCAAAGCCACTGCGCCCCAGACCTTCACCTTGCTCACGCTTACTTCCCGAACCCTCGACATCGATTCACTCCGTCCAACTAACGCCTCTGCGCGCCTGAATCACGGCGCAACTGGAATCCGGAAAACATCCACGCTGATCGGCGCCACCGTCAGCCTGTGTGCTGAACCGCTCACAAGGGCCTTCGTGATTCTGACCTGCGGCGCCTGCCCCACCTGGTCCGCCGCCTGCCAGTCCTTGCCCGCGATCTGCCACAGCGTCGGCTGGCCTTCCAGCCGCACTCCGGCCACATTCAGATCGAAACTGCGCTCCGTATCCGTCGCGTTCACCACCGCCAGCGTCAGGTATTTGCGGTCCGGCGTCAGCGCGGCGAACATGTCCAGCGGAAACGTCGGGCTGCCCGAGCTCGTTTCCGGCTGGTCGCCGCCCACCGGAGATTGCGGTGCCGGCTGCGGCGAGTTTCCCGTGAGCGCCACGGGAATCGAACCCGCAACAAAGCTGTCCCCATAAAGCTTGTACACAAGCCCGGTGGTGTTGAATGCCGCCGCCGTCGGCGTGTAGTCGAGCGTGGAGACGCCCATGGTGCGCGCCGACATCCGCAGAAAATCCGTATGTCGCAGCATCTCGTTGAGGATCATGCCGTAGGCCAGCGCCGTCTTCAGGTCCGGGACCCGGTTGAAGTTGCCGCCGAAGTATGCGTACTCGTCGATGGAGAGAAAGATGTGCTTCTTCTCCAACTGCGGGAAGCGCTGCTCGTATCGGCGCCACTCCTGCGCTCTCAGGTGCACGATGTTAGCGGGATAGCGCGCAAATTCGAGCGGCGTCTGCTCCACATGGTCGTAGCCGGCTTCGGTCGGCGCGTCCGGCGGTAGGCGCTTCGCCTTCTCCACGTCGAACCGCTGCCCGGAGCGCGCGTACCAGTGCTGGGTAATGCCGGAAAAATTCCCCCAGCAATGCTCGATCTCTCCGCCGGTCCAGTCCTCCGGCGTGCCTTCCACGGCCTTCATGTTGTCCGCGGCCTTGGCGCGCATCTCGCCCGTCAGGTCCATCGGCTCCGGCATATTGCCGGAAGCCAGCAGCACGATCGACGGGTCGACCCTGCGCATCGCCGCCGCGAATTCATTGTGCTTCAGCACGTAATATTTCAGATCGGTGCGACCCAGTTGCCACACCCCGTAAGGCTCGTTGCCGATGTCCCAGAACTTCACGTTGTACGGCTGGGGATGACCGTTTCGCGCCCGCTCCGCGCCCAGCCGCGTGCTCACCGGCCCGTTCATGTACTCCACTTCTTCGCCCGCCGAATGTGCATCGCCGAAGCCCGCATTCACTGTGATGTACGGTTGCACGTCAATCAGCCGGCACAGTGTCATGAACTCGTCCAGGCCCACGTCGTTCGACTGCATCGCATTCCACGCATAGTCGTAGGTGGACGGCCGCTTGTCGACCGGTCCCACGCCGTTGTACCAGCTCCAGTCGGAAAGGAAGTTGCCGCCGGGCAGGCGCCAGAAGCCGCTGTGTAGCTGGCGCAGCAACGCAATGGTATCCGGGCGGAACCCGTCGATGTTGTCCGCGGGCATCAGCGAAACTGTTCCGATATGAAAATTTCCCGTGCCTGTGCCGGTTATCTCGAAAGCCGCATTGCTGCTGCCGGACTTCGCCGTAAAGCGGAACGGAAAATTCGCGTAGGTGCCGGTCAGGTGTGCAAAGGAAGCCGTCTTCCGGTCCCCCGCGCCTTCACCCCAAATCAGCGCCACCTTCACCGTGCTGCCCGGCGCGCCCTTCAGCCAGATGTGTCCGACGTACTGCTTCCCGTTCACTACCGCCAAGCCCGATTGCCGGATGCCACGCGGCGCAGACCCATCCAGGGCGATGCACGGACTCTGTTCCCCAACAAACGGCTGGTCCTTGTCCATTGTCACGGCATCGCCCGGCCCCACCGGGCGCCATTGGCGAAGCTCCATGCCGGGGCGGCCGCCCTGATGCCGCTGCCCCTGGACGTCGGGCTCCGCCGCCGTGATCGGAAAGTAGAATTTGCGGTCGTCGAGCATCTCCGACCACAGGCTGCGATAGATGAGCGGCCCGAGGTGCTCGATGAACATGCCGAACTCATACTGCGAGGTCGGCATCGCCGTCTGCCGCGCATCAATCGCGACAGCCAGAGGGGTCGCGGATTTCGGGGCCGTG
The DNA here is from genome assembly GCA_021791875.1 of Acidobacteriota bacterium. Classification (GTDB taxonomy): domain Bacteria; phylum Acidobacteriota; class Terriglobia; order Terriglobales; family Acidobacteriaceae; genus Acidobacterium. Next base: position 10,712 of record JAJYVU010000090.1, read on the forward strand.
GACTGCGCTGCAACCGGACCCGCGCACGCAACCCACAGCCCCGCAACTGCCAGCGTCGCGCACAATATTTTTCCGTCGCGCCACGCGGTCGCCTTGTAATCCTGCGTCGAACTTGAACTCATGGCCCTCCCGTTCCGTGCGTGCAGGCGCCGACACCCTGACCGTCCCAAGCCAGGCGGTTCCGCACTAAATCGATTTATTTCATGGACACAACAGCAGCCATTTTGTACGCGCGACCATAGTAACCCTGCGGAAGGTCGAATGAAAAGCTGGATTCTCCGCACATCCATTCTTTCGGCATTATCGGACTGTCCCCCACTGTACAAATGGATTGCATTGTTCGTATAGTGATTGCCGCAGTCCCTAATCGCGAATCGAGGCGCCCAATGAAGAGAGTCCTTTGCACCCTTGTTCCCATCGCATTGCTACTGGCGCCCCTGGTGGCGGCCTCCGCGCAGTCGGACATGTCCAGAGTGAAAATCGACGCCGGAGTTCTGCGGGGGCTGACCCGCAACGATGTCGCCTCGTTCAAGGGGATTCCGTTTGCCGCTCCGCCGGTGGGCAAGAATCGCTGGCGAGCGCCGCAGCCCGCCGCCCAATGGAGGGGTGTCCGCGAGGCGACGCACTCAGTAGTGTCCGGCTAAAA
>JAJYVU010000091.1 GCA_021791875.1 Acidobacteriota bacterium
AAATTGCCGAATTCTTATACGATCCGCTGCACGACCCGCTCTATCCCGGCAGTTTCCGCTCGGAACCTGGGAATCACTTCCCGGCGTGGCGGCGGCCCTCCACGGGAGGCTGCGGCGGTGAAGGTGTAGGCTCAAATTACTATCAGCTCGAACCTACTGACACCAACCTCAAGAACGATTTTCCCGAATCAACCCCCTATTCCATCGGCACAAGCGGTCAGAGATATCATGTTGAAAATGTAGCGCTGCTGCCATGGTATTTGGAGGCAGACAAGCATTCTGCCGCCTTCAGCTTTCCGGATGTCCATGTTCTGACGTCGCCTGCATCTCCCTGCGCATTCCATCCAAATCATCACCCTGCCGTCGCCCACACCACACCGGTCGCCAATTCTGCTCCGGCAAATGGCCCTCGCCGGCATTGGTTGGTTGGTTATTGGGTCAGCCGCGCATTCAACGGCAAGCGGTTGCCCCTGCGCGATGTTTCACCTCGGTGGGACGTGGTGATCGTCTCCTTTGCATCTCCGGTAGCAGACGCTCCTGAGGGAACCTTCCGGTTTCAAGCGCCGCAGGGAACCACTCCTTCCCAATTCAAGGCAGAGATTGCATATCTCAAGAGTCGCGGCCAGAAGGTCATGATCTCGCTTGGCGGCGGCGGTCAGTTTGTTCATCTGGGAGATCCTGCGGCCGAGCCGAGATTTGTTCACAGCATTGAACACATCGTCTCGAAGTGGGGATTTGATGGAATCGATATCGACTTCGAGTCCCCCTCGCTCGAACTTGCTCCCGGCGATACTGACTTCCGTCATCCCATCACGCCTTCGATCGTGCACTTGATCGCCGCTCTGCGGCAGCTCCATCAACATTTCGGTCCCAAATTTATGATCAGTCTGGTCCCTGAAGGCACACAGATTCCCGCCGGATATCGTACTTACGGTGGCCAGTTCGGAACCTACCTTCCCATCGTCTACGCGTTGCGCAACATACTGACCTTTGTCGACGTGCAGGATTACAACACGCCGCCTTTGGAAGGTCTCGATGGTGAAATCTATCAGGTCCATACCGTCAGTTACTATGCAGCGATGACCGAACTGCTGCTGCACGGTTTCCAGGTTGCCGGAAACTCGAAGGAGTTCTTCCCCGGCTTGCCCGCGCGCCAGGTTGTTACGGGATTTCTCGTCAATTATTCAGATCCGTCAAAGGTCAGCGCGGCCATGCATTTCATCATCTCGGGCAAGGCCCCGGGCGCGTGCCGATATCATCTCGTGAAGCAAAAAGGCTACCCACATTTTCTGGGCGCAATGTTTTGGAATATCGATGATGACTGGGCCGATGGCAACAAATACTCCGGTCTGATCGGGCCTCAGCTTCATGGAAAACACCCCTGATGCCCGCAGAGCAGCACACAGACATTCTCAGGCCGGAAATCCGGTACATTATGAAAGCAAAGGTGAATTAGATCGGATGCCCTGCTTCCTTGCAATCGATGTAGGAGGAACAAAAGCCGACTACGCGTTGGTGAATGAGGACAGGACACTTGCCCGTGTTCGCTCCGGCAGCATCAAGCGTATGCGCGTGGACGCTCAAACTGCTACGGACAATCTCGAAGCGGCGCTGCGCGAGCTCACGGCGCAAAGTGGCATCGACCTTCGTACAGTTGTGCGCACTTGCGTCGGAACGGCGGGGCAAACTGTCCCCCTCGTCACAGACTGGCTCCACGCGGAGATCCCGCTCAGAGTCGGCGGTGACCTGCTCGTATTAGGCGATGTGGAGATAGCACTCGACGCAGCTTTCCCTGGCCAGCCCGGCATCCTCGCGCTGGCTGGAACCGGTTCGAATGTGGCAGGTCGCACTCCACGTGGCGACATTTTCACCGCCGGTGGATGGGGCCCCGTCCTCTCCGATCAGGGCTCAGGGCACCGGATTGGTGTCCAGGCATTGCGAGCGCTGTGTCTCGCCAGGGATGGAGGAACATCCACGGACCTTCTGCCGGCGATACTCGGCTTCTGGAAGCTTGGCTCATTTTACGATCTGGTTGCTTTTGCCAACGCATCGCCGCCGCCCGACTTCTCTCAACTGGTCAAGGTCGTGGTGCAGTGCGCCGATCGCGGCGACAGGGTCGCACAGGCCGTATTGGAGCAGCAGGGCGGGGAACTCGCTGATCTGGTCTGTCTGCTCATCCCTCGCATCCAGCAGAGCGTGGATGATTCGAGCTTCATGCCCGGACTTGCCTTTGCCGGAAGCATCATGGAGAAGGTCCACCGTGTGCGCCAGTCTCTCATCGATGCAGTCCATGAGCACTATCCTGCTGTAATCGCCATGGCCGGCGTTGTCGATCCTCTGCAAGGCGCCATCTGGCACGCAAAAACCGGCGCTGGCTTCGAGCGCGTGGAATAGCGCTGCTTATCTCGCGCGCTAACCACTCCCCTGGATTGCTTCCCGCGGGCTTGAAGATCGCTGCTATTCGCGGACGACGGCTTTCACCAGGTTGCGCGGGTTATCGACATCGATACCGCGCTGCACCGCGCTGTAGTACGCAATCAGTTGCAGCGGTACAACTTCGAGGATGGGTAGCAGATATTCGCTCGCCTCGGGCACACGAATGACGTGTTGCGTCAGCTTGTCGATCTCTGTATCCCCGTCCACTGCCACCGCCACCACTTGCGCCTGCTGTGGCTGCAGATCGCGAATGAGTTGCAGCGTCTTCTCGTAGCGCAGTACAGAGTCAGGATCGCTACGGTCGACGGTCGCAAGAACCACCACCGGAGCATCGGGGCCCACCAGTGCATTTGGCCCGTGCTTCAGTTCGCCGGTTGGAAGCCCCTCTGCCTGCATATACGCAGACTCTTTCAGCTTGAGCGCGCCCTCCCGGGCGATGGCGTAGTGTATGCCGCGGCCAAGGTAAAGAAGCGCTTTTGCGTCGCGCAATACTCCTGTCAAAGCCCTGGCCCGCTCGTCCCACTCGGGCAGTCGTTGGTCCATCTCCGGGATCATGGCCTGCAACAGCTCGCAATGTGTCGATACCATCTGAGGGGTCATGCGCCCTCTCAAGCGAGCCACCGCAAGCGTCAGCAGATACAACGTCGCGAGTTGCGTGGTAAAACTCTTGGTCGCGGGAACGGCAACTTCCTTGCCTGCCCATGTCGGCAATGATGCATCCGCAGTGCGCGCCATCGTCGACTCAGCCCGATTGGTAATTGCAATCGTGGCCAGTCCGCGTGCCTGCGCCTCATGCAGTGCAGCCAGAGTATCCGCGGTCTCGCCGGATTGCGAAATCACCAGCACACAGGGGTCCTGCAATGTATGAGCGGTGCGATAGGAGTACTCGCTCGCGTATTCCACATCGACGGCGAGACCCGCGAGGTCCTCGAACATGATTTCCGCAGCCAGGCCAGCGTACCGGCTCGAACCGCTCGCGGCAATCACCATCCGTTCCCGGCCTCGGAAGGCATCCGTCGCCTGCCGGAACGCATCCGCTTTCAGATTTCCACCCTCCAGGTAGTAATTTGCCGCGGAGGCCAGTGCCTGCGGTTGCTCGAAAATCTCCTTGAGCATCGAGTGCTCGAAATGCCGGTCATGATGCATGATTTGCAGTGCCTGCCTGTGATTTGGAATGCGATGGGAGAATGGAGTGAGTGATGGGCGTTTGACGACTTGTCCTGAAAGACTTACCTGATAAGGATATCAGGTCATCGAGTCGCGCCGCCATGCCGCTCCTGGTTGCAAACCGGTATTCCCAGGGGAATTACCGACAAGGCAACAGACTTCCGGTTCAGGTGTGACATCCGTCACTGTCCCGGATGGTCTCGCGGGCAACACTGGAAGCATCGTCAGGTTTAATATGATCTCCATGGGCAAAATCCGCGGCTACGTTCTGGTGCTTCTGGTGGCCATCTGGGCTACGCTCCCCGCGTTTGCCGGCCTTTGCCCAAAGGAAATCCCCCCTTGCTGCCGCGGGATGCGCGAAATGTGTTGCATGAGCGGCAATGCTCCAGCAGTGAATCTCTGTTGCCACATGCAGATGCCTGAAGCCGCGGCAACCCAGGCCGCTGTGGTGAACGTAACGGATCATGCCTGGCACGAAGTATCGATTGCTGTGGTGGCAAGGGCTCCAATGCTGGCATCAATGCCCTCGATCCACGAGCGCGTAGAGGTTGCTTCGTCGCCGCCTGTTTTGCTCCCTCGCAGTCACTCCACCCTTCGCATCTAGCACTCCCATCCTCACTGGACTGAGCCTCTGTGCGTCTGTTTTTGACCCAGGGCTTCACGATGATTTTGTCCCTTCGGATGAGGAGTTATGAAATCTCTTTTGGCAGTGAGCTGCTTGTGCGTCCTGAGCTTGTCACCATGCGGAATACTGGGGCAGCAGGCAGCACCGAGCAACAGGAATGTCTTCGCATCGCTGAACGCCATGCTGTCGGAGGCGCCTCAAACGTCTGAGGCAAGCCCCGCATTGACTCTCCCTCAGGTTGAAGCGATGGCGGCGGAAAGCAATCCGGCGATTTCCGTTGCGGTGCGCCGCGTGGTCATGGCCGAGGCACACGTGCCCGCCGCCGGCGCGCTCAATGACCCTACGTTCATGTACCGGGGCTGGGGCGTACCGCTCAGTCAGCCTTGGAATTACAACCAGGCGCAGAACATGTTCATGTTCAGCCAGTCTCTGCCCGGGTTAGGCAAGCGTGACTTGCGCACCAGCATTGCCAGGTTCGACGTGATCGAAGCGAAAGATGAGCTTGCCGCAACCCGTCTGCAAATCAGCGTGCAGGTTCGCAAGGCGTTTTTTGACCTTCTGCTTGCGCAGGATGAGCTTCGTATTCACCGGCAGAACGTCGCCATTGCGCGGCAGGCCATTGCAGCGGCGCAGATTCGTTACACCGTTGGTCAGGTGCCTCAGCAGGATGTCCTCAAGGCACAAGTTGCCCTGACAGAACTGGACGAAAACCTGATTCGCTTTGAACGTGACGCGGAGGTAGCTCGCGCCCGGCTCAACGCTCTGATGAATCGCACTCCCGGGACTACTCTTCGAGTAGAGGGCAGCTATCACGTTACCGATCGCTTGCCCCCGGTCGAATCGCTCGAAAAGACGGCGCTGCAGGAGCGCCCCGACTTGCTCGACGCCGAAGCTGCCATTGCAAAGAGCCGGAAGAAGGAACAGCTCGCAAAAAAGGCATACGTCCCAGACGTCGCGCTCTCCGGGGGGTACATGCTCATGCCGCCCACCTCGTCCATGCGTAACACCTACATGGTCGAAGCCGGCATTAATCTCCCATGGTTGAACCGGCGAAAGAACAATGCGGAGATCGCAACCGCCGGCGCCCGTGTGACAGAACAGCAGGCAGAACTGGCCGATCTTCGAAACGCCGCTTTTGACCAGATTCAGGAGTCGCTTGCCGAAACTCTTGCCGCACAGCGTCTGGCGCGGGTCTACCAGGCGTCGCTCCATCCTCAGGCGGAAGCCACTCTGCGCGCCGCTGTCATCGCCTACGAAAACAACCAGACCGACTTTCTCAATCTGCTCGACAGTCAGGAAGCGGTAATTCGCATTGACCTCGCGTGGCTGCAGGCGCTGCGCGATTTCAATACCCGCCTGGCCGATCTTGAGCTTGCCGTCGGCGCCCCAATTCCACTCACACAGCCTTCTACTCCCGAGGTGAAACCATGAGCGACTCCAACTATAAGAAGGCGTTCTTCGCTGCGATTGTGGTTTGCATTGCGTTGGTTGCTGTGCTTGTGGCTGTTCTCCTTCACATGACGCCAAAGGCGGCTACCCCCGCACCTTACAACCCGGTCATTGCGCAAGGCCCGCCGCCCACCGGCCACAACAGCGGAGTCTCCGCGCCCGCCCAGCCCAATCGACAGCCCGCGCTTGCTCCTGTGCACTTGTCTCTGCGGCGTCAGCAGGAAATCGGCCTCACTACTGCCGTGGTGGAGCGCAGAAATATCAGCGATCATCTCCAGGTTCCCGGCAATGTTGATATCGATGAGGAGCAGCTTTCCTATGTGCAGACTCGCTTCCCCGGATGGATCCAAAGGGTATTTGCAAACGCGACCTGGCAGTATGTGAAGAAGGGCGAGCCGCTCTTCACGATCTACAGTCCGGACCTCGTGAGCACCGAGCAGGAATACCTTCTCGCAAAACAGAATCAGAAATCACTCGGAGCGGGCGGTACGGGCACCGCTGCTCAGGAGGGAAAATGGCTTCTTCAGGCCGCCGAGGAGCGGCTGCGGCAGTTCGACGTTCCTTCGTCTGAGGTTGCGGCGTTGGTGCGAACCGGTAAGGTGCAACGGGAAATTGCCATCGATTCGCCGGCATCCGGTTACATCACCGAACGCAACGCGTTGCCCAACGCCTACGTTCAGCCGGACACAAAGCTTTACACCATTGCCAATCTTTCCACCGTCTGGGTTTATGCCAATGTATTTCAGACAGACGTCGGCGAATTACGACCGGGAGATCCCGCACAGGTGACAGTGGACGCCTATCCGGGGCGCGTGTTTTACGGGCGAATCGATCAGATCCTTCCGAACGTAGACCCAGTCACCCGCACCGTACGGGTGCGGCTGGTATTCCGCAATCCCGGCGTCGTGCTCAAGCCGGGCATGTACGTCAACGTCGACATCCATGTTCCTCTCGGCACCCAGCTCTTAGTCCCGGCGTCGGGCGTGCTGCAGACCGGCACGCAGAATATTGCCTTCATCGATCAGGGAGACGGCTATCTGGAACCGCGCCTTGTGCAGGTCGGGCAACAAGTGAATAACTCGCTGATTGTCCTGAAAGGATTGAAGGCCGGCGAGCGCATCGTCAGTTCGGCAAACTTCCTCATCGATTCCGAGGCGCAGTTGCAGGCCTCTCTTCAGTCGTTCAATCCTTCACCGCAGACTTCAGAGCAGCAGAATGCTTCCGGCCCGCCGGCCGCACAGATCACGCTTGCGACCATCCCGTCCCCTCCGCAAAAAGGATCGGACGCCGTCCAGGTAAAGCTCACCGGTGTGAACGGCAAGCCCATGGACGGTGCGCAAGTTGCGGTTGCCTTCTACATGCCCGCCATGCCGGCCATGGGAATGGCCGCAGCACAGGTAACAGCAACGCTCGCCGATAAAGGGCAAGGGGTGTACGAGGGCACGCTGCATCTTGGCTCTGGCGGCACATGGCAGGTCACTGTCACGGCCAGTCGTAATGGTAAAACCATCGCAACCAGACAACTCAGCGTGACCGTGGCAGGGGGCATGTGATGATTACCCGAATCATTGCCTGGTGCGCGCGGAATCCATTTCTCGTGATTGCGGTTACGATCTTGCTCGCCGCGGCTGGAGTGTGGTCGCTGCGCCAGGTTCCCCTCGATGCCTTGCCCGATATCAGTGACGTGCAGGTCATCATTCACACGCGATGGCCGGGTGAACCCCCGAATGTCATTGAAGATCAGGTCACTTACCCGATTGTTTCTGCGTTGCTTGCCGCGCCGCATGTGAAGGCCGTGCGCGCCCAGACCATGTTCGGCGACTCCTACGTGTTTGTAGTGTTCAAAGACGGGACGAATCTCTACTGGGCGCGTTCGCGCGTTCTGGAGTATCTGCAGCAGATCGCCGGCAGCCTGCCGTCGAACGTACACCCCGCGATTGGCCCCGACGCCACCGGCGCCGGTTGGGTCTATGAGTACGCAATCATCGACAAGAGTCACACCCAAAGCCTCGCCGACCTGCGCTCGCTGCAGGACTGGTACCTGCGCTATCAGTTGGAAACCGTGCCAGGCGTAGCGGAAGTGGCGAGCATTGGTGGTTTTGTCCGCCAGTATCAGGTCAACCTAGACCCGCGCAAGCTCTTCTCGTACGGCATCTCCGCTTCTACCGTCATCCAGCATATTCGGCAAAGCACCAACGAGGTGGGTGGAGATGTCCTCGACATGAACGGAGCCGAGTACATGGTGCGCGGCCTCGGCTATTTCAAGACACTCTCCGATCTGGAAAATATCCCCGTCGCAACACGCGGTGGCACGCCGGTTCTGGTGCGCAATCTCGGCACTGTCACCTTCGGACCCGCCGTGCGGCGCGGCGCCGCGGACTGGGACGGTAAAGGGGAAACCGTGGGCGGCATCGTCGTCATGCGGTACGGTGGCAACGCGCTCAAGGTGATCAACGCTGTGAAAGCCAAGCTGCGCGCAATTGCACCGTCATTGCCGCCCGGCGTTGAAATCGTCACTGCGTACGACCGTTCATGGCTGATTCAGCAATCCATCCATACGCTCGTGCGCGACCTCATTCTCGAAGCCATTATTGTCAGCTTCGTCAGCATCGCCTTCCTCTTTCACTTTCGCTCGGCGCTCATTCCGATTCTTACCTTGCCGATCGCGCTTCTCTCCGCATTCATTCCCATGTATTTCCTCCATATCAGTTCCAACATCATGTCGCTTGGAGGACTGGCGCTGGCTATCGGCGTGCTCGTCGATGCGGCCATCGTGATGGTTGAGAACGGATACCGCCACCTTGCCGAGCGTGCCGACTCCGAGCACCTGAGTGATTCGGCGCGGAAGAAGATGCTCGTTGGCGCAGCCCAGCAGGTAGGTCCTGCGCTCTTCTATTCGTTGCTCATCATCGTAGTTTCATTCCTGCCTGTATTTCTTCTCGGCGCGCAGGAAGGCCGCATGTTCCGGCCTCTTGCCTGGACCAAGACTCTCGCACTGATCTTTTCGTCCATCCTGTCCATCACCCTGGTGCCGGCGCTCATGCCATATTGCCTTCGCGGCAAGCTGCGGCCTGAGTCGACCAACCCCATGGCTCGCATGACCAAGGCGCTCTATCTTCCGGTGCTCAACTGGTCGTTGCGTCATTGGAAATGGGTGATCATTCTCAGCCTCGCATTCCTTGCCGTGACCGTACCGCTCTACTTCCGGCTGGGTAGCCAGTTCATGCCGGGACTCTATGAGGGATCAGCTCTCTACATGCCAAGCTCCCTGCCTGGAATCTCCCTTCCTCAGGCAGTGGATCTGATGCAGGTGCAGGACCGCATCATTCGATCCTTTCCTGAGGTCAACTCTGTCTTCGGTACGGTAGGCCGGTCCGACAGTGCCACCGACAATGCTCCGCTCGATATGTTCGATACCACCATCATGCTCAAGCCGCGCTCGCAGTGGCCCCGCGGCATGACTTACGACAAGCTGATTGCCGCAATGGATGCGAAGCTGCAATTTCCCGGTGTCACCAATACCTGGACCATGCCCGTGAAGAGCCGGCTCGACATGGAGTTGACCGGAATCAGAACGCCCATCGGCATCAAGATTCAGGGCCCGAATCTGAATGTCATCCAGAATATCGGCGAGCAAATGGAGAGCCTGCTCTCTGGTATGCACCAGACCTCCTCGGTCTACGCGGAGCGAGTTTCTCAGGGTTTCTATCTGAATATTGCCGTGGACCGGCTGCAGGCTGCGCGCTACGGCCTCACCGTTGCTGACGTGCAACGCGTGATCACCTCGGAGATCGGCGGCGCCGACATCACTGAGAATGTTCAGGGCCGCGAACGCTACTCCGTCGCGGTACGCTATCAGCGCGCCTTCCGTGATGATCCGGCCGCGATCGGGCAAATGCTGATTCCCACACCTACGGGGGCGCAAATTCCCATCAGTGAAGTTGCGCGCGTCTACCTCTCGCGTGGACCCGCCATGATTCGCGACGAGGGCGGATCACTCACTGGCTATCTATACCTCACCATCAAGAACAGCAACTATGGCGGCTTCGTCAAACAGGCCACCAACCTTATCAACCAAAAGCTTCAACTTCCGGTTGGCTACACCTGGCGATGGGCAGGGGAGTACGAGTTCGAGATACAGGCCAGGCAGCGCCTGGAAGTGATTCTGCCTATCGTCTTCTTTGTCATTTTCCTTCTGCTTTATCTGGTCTTCCGGTCCGTGGTGGAAGCAGCCGTATTGATCTTTCCCACCTTCTATGCACTTTCTGGCGGCTTACTGCTGCAGTGGTTTCTAGGTTTCAACTTCAGCGTGGCCGTATGGGTGGGTTACATCGCTCTGTTTGGAATTGCCGTGGAAACGGGAGTTGTCATGGTGATTTACCTGCAGGAGGCATACGACAAATTCAGAGCCCGGGAAGCTCCGATGACCGATGCTGACTTGCATGCCGCCATCATCGAAGGCGCAGTTCAGCGGCTTCGCCCTAAGCTGATGACTGTCACTGCGGTCATTCTCAGTCTCGCTCCCATCCTGTGGGAAACCGGCATCGGCTCCGACGTGATGAAGCCGATCGCAGCGCCCATCGTCGGCGGCATGATCACCTCGACCATCCACGTATTGATTCTTGTTCCCGTGTTCTTCCTGCTCATCAAGCGTCGCGAACTGCAACGCCAGAATGCCCCCGAGCCGGGCAATAACGAAGGGCTGACAAAACGAATATGAAAGCCTGCTCCATGCCTGATCCTCTGCGCTGCCCGAGCAGGACCGCGGAAGAACTCAGAGAGACATTCCTGTGGTCATCCCTCTTTTCCCCGGTGAAAGTCACATGGCATACATTGCCCTGTCCGCAGGCTCGCAAAGTTGGAAGACGCTCGCCAGGTTGACCTGCAGCGCCCGGTTCCACCTTGATAACGGAAATCCTCGGCTTGTTCGCTGGAAATCATGCCCGCATCGTTCACAAGGATGCTCGGCTCGCCCATCACATTTTTCCCTCCTTCATACCGGTCTGGGGCATTTGTGGCGCGCTATCCGATATCCGCGCAAGGCCCTCCGTCGTTTTATGCCCAGCATCTCTCGCAGTTTCGTTTCTACAGCATCCTCATCGGGCCGGTGGTATACTCAGGGCCTTCAGAACATTGCTGAAATCTACCCCAGGGGATCGAATCATGAGGCGTGTCGTCCGTTTTGTCACCGCCGGTTGTTTCTTTTTCGCAGTGGCTTCGTTGGTTGCATTGTCTGCCAGCGCTCAGAGTCATGGCGTACTGGCGCCACAGCAGTTGATGAGCCAGATGAAGTGGCGTTCCATCGGCCCGTATGTCGGAGGCCGCGTCATCACCGTGGCTGGTGTCCCGAGCGAGCCGCACACTTTTTATGCTGGCGCTGTCGGCGGCGGCGTGTGGAAGAGCACGGATGATGGTCTCGTCTGGAAGAACATCACCGACGGCAAGCTGAAGTGCCCGAGCAACAGCATCGGCGCCATCGCTGTCGCCCCGTCGAATCCCAAGGTCATTTATATCGGTACCGGCGAAGACGATATCCGC
>JAJYVU010000092.1 GCA_021791875.1 Acidobacteriota bacterium
AGCATCCTCCATCCTCCCGGATCAGAATGCCGCCGCTCGGCCTCCTCTGGGGATTTTTCAAACGCCACTTTTGAGGATTATTCAGACGGCGCTAACAGCATGAAGGAGCACACCGACTACGGCGTTCTGGAGCGGAGGCCTGTTCCCGAGCGCGGCGGCGTCCAGCGTGACGAGATCATCTTTCTCTATAAAGTGGCTGGCAGCGGCCAGCGCGACCTGTTCCTGCGCCGCATCGAGTTCTGGGACGAGGACCACCAGCGCACCCTGGTCTTTCTCACCAACCATCGCCACTTCGCCGCCTCCACCATCGCCCGCATCTACAAAAGCCGCTGGCAAATAGAACTTTTCTTCAAGGCCCTCAAACAGAATTTGCGCATCAAGACCTTCGTCGGCACCAGCGCCAACGCCCTGCAGATTCAAATCTGGACCGCGCTGATCGCCATGCTGCTGCTGAAGTATCTGCAACTGCGCTCCCGCTTCGGCTGGAGCCTGTCCAATCTGGCCGCTCTGTTACGCCAGCAGCTCTTCCTCTATCGCAACCTCTGGCTGTGGATCGATGAGCCCTTTCAACCGCCGCCACTTCTCACCGCCGCCGCCCAACAGATCCCGCTCTTCCCTTCAATTCATTTGGACAGCAGAAATGACAACCTCATCCCCGGAACTCAACCATCAGCCTGAAAACACCGCAGTTTTCGCTATGCCGCCAGTTCGTTGCCGGCTAATTTGGACAGCAGTGTTGTTGGGCTAACAGAGCAAGAAGCTTTTCGTGATTGACAGAACCGAAAAAGTCCTTCAAGTCCCCTTCTACGATCCACTCCGATCCGCTCTGTATTTCGTTCCACACTTTGCGCATTGCGTCCTGCGTCGATCGCCCTCGCCGATATCCGAAATTGGCGTCATCGAATATCGGTTCGAAAAGCGGCTCCATCCGGTTGAGTAGTGCTTGCTGGCATACCCTGTCATAAATAGTCGGGACTCCCAACATTCGATACTCACCCGGCTTTCCCGCTTTTGGAATCCGTACTTGCCGCACCGGGCGTGGCTGATAGACCTCTTCTTTGAGTTCCCTGTGCAGCCGATCCAGTTGCTGATCCAGCTGTGCCGCGAACTCCTCCAAATTCTGTCCATCAACTCCGCCACTGCCCCGGTTAGCCTGCACCATCTCCCATGCAATCTCCAGGTTCTTCCGCTTGTATACCTTGTCAATTAATGAATGGACCTTCTTTGCACCCGTCGGGGTGATCCAGTCCGACAGTCTCCTCGGGCGGAAATGTACGGGTATTTCACTCATGGAACTGATCCACCTTTCCGTCCTTACTCACTGTCTTCCTCTTTCTTCCCAACCGTCTTCGCCGGCTGCCTTCCCCGACCCAATTCCGTCGCCGGTTCCCCGGTCGCATGGCTTTCACCATGCTTCTGGTACCATTCAGCCGTCCGACTACTGACAGCGCATCGCTCACCATTTCGCTTTCGCTTATAGGCTCGCTTATTCCAGTGCCACCCGGAAACACTGCCAGTCCTCCTGAGGTCACACACTGTTCTTCCGTACCGTGCAGTCTGCAAACACCTTGGTGCGGTGGGTGAATGAGAACGCCTTCGCCCCCATAGTGCGGGCTCGACCTTGCCCCACCTTTGGCCGACCAGTTCATCATCGAGGTGACCCCCGTCGATTACAGCCCGGTACTTCTCCTCATACCCTTCGGATTCCATCTCGCGATGGACACCCTGTCCTCCGGAGTACTACAGAGAGCGGCTCCAGGTCTGCCAAGGCTGTATCCGGCTTTCGCCTTCGTGCCCGTTTAGGCTTCTCCATACCTGCTCCCTTCTCCGGCCAGCGAGGCGTTACTCCCGCTTTCGGATACAGCGCCCCTCATCCGGGCGCCGGAGGGACTTTAACCCTCATGAACAACGTGCTGCTCAGCGCACACTACGCAGGCTCCGCCCGCTCGATTCACCATCTCCAGTCTCCGTGGCTAGCCCGGCTCCGGTGCCGGGCGCTAATCAGGGTTCCCATGTTCCAGTTCTCGACCTTCATCTCGTAGGTGGCATACTTTACCCCTGGCGATTCGGAGCGACAACCTGCGAGGAGATCGCCGTCGCTGAGTCCGATATCTAGACCCGTTAGTGGAGAACTTCAAGCCCCACCAACTCTGATCGCATAAACTCCCGGCCCCATCTGACCTACTGCGGGAGCATTGAGCTATTCAAGACAGAGGCTTCCAACGTATGCTTCGTTGTCTCACCATAAGATGTTTGGTAGCCCGGCACACCGATGATGGCGATGCCCGGTACAGCTCAGTCCATCAGCTTTTCCCCGCATCGTCGGAACACGATACGTTTGGACGGACCCCTTCAACTCAGGCTCCTTCCTGAGTCGGACCGCATCACAGCGGCCGGTCAAGAGGCAGCAGGCGAAAAGACTCGATCCCTAACTCATCTCGTCCTCCTCGCCGTCATGGCGCACTGAAGTCATAGGACCAGACGTGATTGCGATGCTCCGGCCGCAGCCGCACGCAGGAGCCATCGTTGAGCCACAAGCGGCCGCGTGGCTTCTGCCTCTGCGGCACCTTCAGCCCTTCACGCCGCCAGATCCGCTTCACACGATCCTTGCTCACGTTCCACCCCATCTCCTGCAGCTTGATCGTGATACGTCGATATCCATATCGGCCATACCGGCTGGCCGATGGCCCGGGTCAGCGCGTCCTCGTCGTCCCGCTGCGTCGGCTGGTAGCGCTGCGTGCCGCGTGGTTGGTGAACCAGTTGGCACGCATGACGCTCGCTCGCCCCGCATTCCATGGCATGCGCCACAGCGGTACGCCGTCGCTCCGGGCTTCGAAGTTTCCCCGCGTAATGTCCTGAAGAATCTGCTTGTCCAGACTGAGTTCGGCCACCAGACGCTTGAGTTTACTGTTCTCCTGCTCCAGTTCCTTAAGGCGTTTAGCCTGGTCCACTTTCAAACCGCCGTACTCCTTGCGCCAGCGGTAGTAGGTCTGTTCGGTGATCCCGGCCTCGCGGCTTGCTATCGGGTGTGTCTTGCCGTTCGCTACCGCGACTTCAATCTGCCGCAGAATGTTCACAATCTGCTCAGGCCTGTGCTTCCTTGCCTTGCCCATTTTCAGGCTCCTTCCATACCAGTTTGTCTCATCTCAACTGGTACAGATTTTGCCGGGCACTTCACGGCCGTAGCGCTTTTCCAAAGGCGCCGGCCAAGGCCAGAGCATCACTCAGATCAGGCTCCCGGTCGCGAGCAGGGCGTGACTCAACTTCCCAAAGCAGGGTTCTGATCCCGAGTAAACCTGAATTTTGGAGCCGCGCCGATGCCGCCCGGTCGCATGGGCAGCTGATCAGGATCAACGACTTGCTGATTGGCAGGTAAGATTGCAGTGTGCGGTTTTACGCACGAGTACCGGCAGCACAGGTGATGAAATTCCAACGTGAAAGGCGTTGCGGGTTTCGGGCAGAACGACGCGTCGAATCCTGGCAATCGTCTGGCAACTTGTGGATTTTCAGAAGCATCTAGCTTCCGGTATGGATTCCTTCCCTAGGGAGAGATGGATGACCCTATCCAGTTCGGGCAGACGCTTTCAGCCCAAGCTTGTTGTTTCCACACTCGTTATCCTTTTGGCATGTGCCGTAACATTGCCAGCAAGGGCG
Source organism: Acidobacteriota bacterium (assembly GCA_021791875.1). Classification (GTDB taxonomy): domain Bacteria; phylum Acidobacteriota; class Terriglobia; order Terriglobales; family Acidobacteriaceae; genus Acidobacterium. Next base: position 3,655 of record JAJYVU010000092.1, read on the forward strand.
CAAACCTCCAGTCACATTGTGAGCAGCCAGGCATTACAGCAACAGCTGCAAACGCAATCAGCCACACGTGAAAACAACATCACGACGGTGACGAAATTCTTATCCACGCCGATAGCGCAGCGGGCCATGAAGATGGAACACATTGACCCGATGCAGGTGAAGAAGGCGATTCCCACCTTGTCAGATTCTGCGCTGGCAAACCTATCCTCACGCGCGAACCAGGCACAACAGCAGTTTGCTGCTGGAGCATTGACGACCAACCAGATGCTTCTGCTGATCATCGTCATGCTGATTGTCGTGCTTCTGGTAGCGGTCCATTAACTGTGAACCTGATGCAGGGAGCAGCACTCCTGCTGCTCCTCTTCAGCCCAGGCCTGCAGCCGCAGCGGGCGATCTGGATCAACGTCCCGTTCGTGGCCCAGCCGCGCGACGGCTGCGGAGCTGCGTCCGTAGCGATGGTGATGCAGTACTGGGCTGCGCAGCAGCACCGCGCGGCGACTTCAGCATCGAGCGTAGAGGCGATCCAGAAACAGGTATATACCCGGAGACTACACGGTGCGACTCCGGCAGCTCTCGAAGGGTATCTGGAGCGTCATGGATATCTCGCCTTTGCTGTAAGCGGCAAGTGGCAGGAGCTCTATGAACAGCTGCGCAAGGGCAGACCCTTGATTGTCGCTCTGCGCCCACCCGGACAGCGCGCGCTTCACTATGTGGTGATCGATGGGATGGACCCACAGCACGGCCTGGTCATGATGAACGATCCTGAATTGCGAAAACTGCTGCCGGAAAGCCGCAAACAATTTGAAAAAGACTGGAGCGCGACTCACCGATGGATGCTGCTTGCCGTGCCGCAGTCTCCACACGCCTGACCCTGATCGACCAATGCCCATAGATGTAAGCAAAGCCGGCGGCCGCAGGCCCTCTCGCAAATGGCTGCCCAGACGTGCTGCCATACCTGGGCTATGGCTGCTGATCTGCATCGCGTCCATGCCCATCTGCTCGTCTGCGCAATGCTCAACCAGTCAGTCGAATGCGATCTATGCCAAGGGGATGGCCCTGGCGCGTCAGCGACAGTGGAAGGAAGCACACCAGGCGCTGCTTAAGGGCGAACGGCTCTGCCCAAAGCAGAAGCGGTTTCCAATCGAGTTGGCAGGCGTGGCCTTCGAGCAAAAACAGTATCCCGAGGCGGCGGCGTGGCTGCGCAAGGGGCTCAAGCTCGACCCGAACGACAGATACGCGAACAACTTTGCCGGCACAGTCTACTTTCTGATGGGAAACCTGCCAGCCGCGCTAAAGTACTGGAACCGTATCGGAAAACCGCAAATCTATTCCCTGAATCTCGATCATGAACTGCGAATCAGCCCCCTCATTTTAGGACGGGCATTTACGTTTTCCCCTGCTGCTTTGCTCACAGAGCAGCAGTTTCAGACCACCCGTGTCCGATTGAAGGGGCTTGGGATATTCCCGAGCTATCGGATCGAACTCAGCCCACGGCCGAATGGGTCATTTGACGCGAATTTTCACGCTTTGGAGCGCAATGGCTTCGGCAGCAGCCGGCTCGCATCAGCTTTTGCAGTGCTGAGCGGCTTGCCCTATGAAACCATTTACCCCTCCTACTACAACATTCGCAATTCGGCGATGAATGTCACTTCCCTGCTCCGCTGGGACGACCAGAAACGCAGGGTGTGGGTTAAACTTTCGGCGCCGCCACATGATCTACCGCAATGGCGATGGCGTGTCACGTTCGATGCACGGGATGAAAACTGGGCCATCCGGCGGTCGTTTACCGGCACGGCACCGGTCCTGGGTTCGCTGAATCTACAAAGGCAGGTCGCGGGGTTTTCCCTCACGGATTACATGACCGGCCATCTTCGCTGGTCCACGGGCGCCGAGCTGTCGCACCGTTCATATCGCGACGTACAAGACGGAACGGCGCTGACACCGGACATCGTGCTGCCCGGAATGGAGCTGAAATATCTGCTCTCGATGACCGGCAAGCCTATCGACATGCCGCAACGGCGACTGACCGTCACGACTGGAATCTACTCGCAAACCGGCCGGATATGGTCAAACCCATCTCACATGTTCGAGAAACTGCAGGGTCTTACGTTGCTGCGATGGTTTCCGTCTCAGGATTCCAACCGCTGGGAGGTCAAACAGGAAGTGCGCGGCGGGGGCCTGCTGGGCGCATCGCCATTTGACGAACTGTTCATGCTGGGGGTGGAACGAGATAACTCCCTTTGGCTGCGCGGCGATATTGGCGTGCGCGACGGGCGCAAGGGCAGCTCGCCGCTGGGTACGCGGTATCTGCTGGCGAACAGCGATGTTTACCGGCGGCTCTACAGCAACGGGCTCATCGATATTCAGGCAGGCCCGCTATTTGACGTAGGCCGGATGGGCGCTCCGAACCCGGGACTTGCAACCAGCCAGTGGCTGTTCGATACGGGCATCGAGGCCCGCATCACCGTGCTGGGCACGCGCGTGGTACTGACCTGGGGCCATGACCTGCGCACCGGCAACAACGCTGTCTTTGGCATGGCGGACAGGTAACACGCAGATGGCTCGTTCCAGTGGTTTTTCGAGGGACATCGGAGCCGGCTCCCGAACCCTTCTTTTCTACGAAAAGATATGGCTTCGGCATTATGATGTCTGGTTGACCCGCCCGGCGCATCCTGCATGGGCAGCCCGCAGGAATTTTGCGTACTGGCATCACCGGGCTGCAGCCGCCGGTATACGGACATGATTTGTAACTGTAAGGAGCTGACGCAGTGAGCACATCGTATTCTCCCATTCGCGCTCCGCGCGGCAACACACGCACAGCACCGGGCTGGATTCAGGAAGCGGCCAAGCGGATGCTGATGAACAATCTCGATCCTGAAGTGGCCGAGAAGCCTGAAGAGCTGATTGTGTATGGCGGGCGGGGCAAAGCGGCGCGAAACTGGGATGCCTACCACCGCATCGTAGCCACGCTGGAACGGCTGCGGAATGACCAGACGCTTCTGGTGCAGTCCGGCAAACCGGTGGCCGTGCTGGAAACACAGCCGCTCGCACCCAGGGTGCTGATTGCCAATTCGAACCTGGTGCCGTGGTGGGCCACATGGGAGGAGTTCGACAGACTGGACCGTGCGGGACTGATGATGTTTGGGCAGATGACCGCCGGATCGTGGATTTACATCGGCACGCAGGGCATTTTGCAGGGGACATATGAGACGTTCCACGGAGCGGCGCGGCGCTACTTTGGCGGCAGCCTGGCCGGCACCATTACTGTAACAGCCGGGCTGGGCGGCATGGGTGGTGCGCAGCCGCTGGCCGTAAAGCTGGCTGGGGGCGTGAGCATTTGCGTCGAAGTAGATCCAACACGAATTCAGCGCAGGTTGGAGACGCGATATCTGGATGCGGCAACTTCTTCGCTGGAAGAAGCACTGTCGCTGGCAAAAGAAGCAAAGCAGAACAAGACCGCGCTGTCCATCGGGCTGCTTGGGAATGCCGCCGAGATATTGCCGCAAATGGTCAAGATGGGATTTGTACCCGAACTGGTCACAGATCAAACCAGCAGTCACGATCCGCTCTGGGGCTACCTGCCGCCGGCAAAAGCTGATGAGGACTTGAACACGATGCGGGCAAAAGATCCGGAGCAGTATACGGCCCGGGTGCGCGCAGCCATGGCAGACCACGTTCGAGCCATTCTTGCAATGAAGCGGCAGGGCGCCGTGGCTTTCGACTACGGCAACAACCTGCGAGCGCAGGCCAAGCTGGCGGGTGTGGCGGATGCATTCGATTATCCGGGCTTTGTGCCGGAGTTCATTCGCGATTCGTTCTGCGAAGGACGCGGGCCGTTCCGCTGGGTGGCGCTGTCCGGTGATCCGGCAGATATATTTGCGACGGACCGCGCACTGCTGGATCTCTTCCCCGACGATAAGCCGCTGCATCAATGGCTGGGGTGGGCCGGCGATCAGATTGCCTTCCAAGGATTGCCGGCGCGCATTTGCTGGCTTGGCTACCGCGAACGCGACCGCGCGGGACTGCTGTTTAACCAAATGGTGCGAGATGGGCGACTGAAGGCTCCGATCGTGATCGGGCGCGATCATCTCGACGCCGGTTCGGTGGCCAGCCCGTTCCGCGAGACGGAAGCAATGCGCGATGGCTCGGATGCAGTGTCGGACTGGGCTCTTTTAAACTTTGCCACGTCGATTGCCAGCGGAGCAGCGTGGGCAAGCTTTCATCACGGCGGAGGCGTCGGCATGGGCTACAGCCAGCACGCGGGCATGGTGGCTGTGGCGGATGGCAGTGAAGAAGCTGAGCAGCGACTGAGGCTGTGCCTGACGAATGATCCAGCATTGGGCGTGGTTCGTCATGCGGATGCCGGTTATGAAAAGGCGCTCAAAGTCGCGCAACAACGCGGGCTCGATCTGCCCAGCATCGATCTGCCAGGCAAAGCATGAACACCGATCTTCTTTTGACCGGAATCTCGCAACTTGCGACGGCTCTGAGCCCGGGCCCGAAACACGGCACGGCCATGGGCGAAGTGCTGGTTATCCCCAAGGCTGCCCTGGCGCTGCGCGCAGGGCGCATTGCCTGGTGCGGGCCACAGAGCGAATGGCGCGGAGTGGCGGAGTCAACAGTTGATCTGGGAGATCGCGCTGTCGTTCCGGGCCTGATCGACCCGCATACGCACGCAGTGTGGGCCGGAGACCGGTTGAGCGACTTTGAGGCGCGCGCGTCGGGCGAAAGCTACGAGTCGATCCTGCTTGCCGGAGGAGGGATTCGCAGCACCGTTCGAGCGACAGCCGCAGCGTCGGTAGAGGAGCTGGTTGCGTTGGCACGGCCCCGCATCGCTGCCTTGACGGCATCGGGGGCAACGACCATCGAAGTCAAGTCTGGCTACGGTTTCACCCCGACAGCCGAACTCACTTCGCTTGAGGCCATCGCAATACTCGCCGAAAACACGCCGGCAAGGATTGTTTCCACGCTCCTCATACACATTCCCCCCGAGGATGCATCGCTGCGCGCAAACTATATCGCCGGTGTCTGCGATGAACTGATTCCAAAAGTGGCCACGAGGCGGCTTGCAACAGCAGTCGATGTGTTCGTCGAGAAAGAAGCGTGGCGACCGGCGGAGGCCGAGCAGGTGTTCCGCGCAGCCAAGCAGCATGGGCTCGCTATCAAACTGCACAGCGAGCAGTTTCATGCGATTGGCGGCCTGGAGCTGGGTGTGCGCATGAAGGCCCTGAGCATCGACCATCTGGAGGCATGCGGCCCGCAGCAGGTGGAAGCCATTGCATCGAGCGGCACCATTGCGACGATTTTGCCGGGGGTTTCCCTGCACCTTGGAATCCCAGCGGCGGCAGGACGAGAGTTGATCGATGCCGGAGCAGCGGTTGCGGTGGGGACCGATCTGAATCCAGGGTCAAGCCCGCTCTATTCCGTGGCGAACGCGCTGGCATTGGCGGTGCGCCTCAATGGACTGACACCGAAGGAAGCGCTGGCGGCAGGCACCGTGAATGCGGCCTGTGCGCTCGGACTTGGCGGTTACGGCTGCATTCACGCAGAAGCGCCTGCGGATTTCCTGGTGCTGCATGGTAATGACTGGCGGGAACTTGTGTATACGCTGGGCGCGAATCCGGTCGCCGAAACCTGGATTGCCGGAGAGAGGATTGCGCCATGAGCACGCTCTACCGTCCGGAAATGCTTTTTGTTGACGGCGCTTTTCAGCAGAATTGCGAACTCCTGGCCGGTGATGACGGCGTGGTAGAGGCAATTGGCAAAGGGCTGCAGGCTTCGCCGGCGCAGACCGTTGATCTTCCCGGAAAGGCAATCGTTCCTGGGGCCGTGAACGTTCACTCGCATGCGTTCCAGCGGCTGATTCGCGGCAAATCGGAGTCACGCCGGACGAGCGGCAAGGACTTCTGGTCGTGGCGCGGAACGATGTACCACGCCGCCGCCTCGCTCAGCCCTGAAGACCTCTTCGATGTGGCACGGATGGCGTTTCTGGAAATGGCGTTGGCCGGTATCACCACAGTCGGCGAATTTCATTATCTGCACAACGCGCCCAATGGAAAACCCTACGAGGATTCAACGCTGCTGAGCCGCCAGGTGATTGAAGCGGCGGAATCCGCAGGCATCAGAATTGTGTTGTTGCGCGCGGCGTATTTTCAGTCTGGCTATCAACTGCCGAGCGATCCAGGCCAGGTTCGATTCTTCGAAACGCTCGATGCATATCTGAACACGACAGAGCAGCTCGTCACCGCCTATTCCAAGATGCCTTCGAATGTGCGCATCGGCGTGGCGCCGCATAGCATTCGAGCGGTGCCGATCAAAGAGTTTCGCACGATTGTGGAGTGGGCACGGGCACGGCAGCTACCGATCCACACGCATCTCTCCGAGCAGACGGCCGAAAATACCGCCTGCATTCGGGAATATGGATTGACACCGGCGGGTCTGATGGCCCGGGAACAAATCCTCGGAACAGATTTCACGGCAGTGCATGCGATTCACCTCACGGAGCCAGAGATTGGCCTGGTGGCCGATGCAGGCAGCACGATCTGCTCCTGCCCAACTACGGAGCGCAATCTGGGCGATGGCATTGTGACAGCGGATGTGGCAATGCGGCGTGGCGTGCGATTTGCTCTCGGCTCAGACAGCCAGGCGCAAATCGATCCCTGGGAAGATTCGCGGGAACTGGACTACCATCTGAGGCTTGAGCACCAGCAGCGCGCTGTGCTGGACGACATCGAGGGACAAGGACTTGCGCAGCGGCTATTCGATTGTGCAACGGTGAATGGCGCTCGCTCGCTTGGGATTCCGGCAGGGGAATTGAAACCGGGAAACTATGCGGACTTTTTCACGGTCGACTTAAAAGACGTTTCCCTCACAGGTCATTCGCCGGCGTCCCTGTTGCCCATGCTCGTGTTCACGCTAAGCCGGCCGGCCATCCGCGATGTGGTGGCAGGCGGCCGCGTGATCGTGAGCAACGGCCGGCATGAACAACAGGAGGAAATTGTCGCTCGGTACAACGAACTTTATGAGCGTGTATGGAACGATAGGTCGCCTGCATGAAATCCGTGGTGGAACACCTTTCTGATCTCGTGCGTATTCCCTCGATTTCGCGGCTCTCGAATCGCCCGGTGATCGACTACGTTCGCGCGGCACTGGCCCCGGCGGGCTGGCGATTTCGCGAGCTGGTGTATCGGGATGCGGGCGATATAGAAAAGGTAAATATCATCGCAAGTCCACCAGGAGCTCGTCTTGAAGATTCTTCCGCCGACCTCGCTCTCGTTTGCCACACCGACACGGTGCCCTTTTCTGAAACTTGGACGCGAGCCACTGACCCATTTGTGCGAGATGGTCATTTGTACGG
>JAJYVU010000024.1 GCA_021791875.1 Acidobacteriota bacterium
GCCCTTCTTTGGCTCCAACTACGCTTTGACAACGCAGTTATGCCATGAAATGACGGCCTTTCCAATCACTTTTCTTCATTCCACCCGCCGCTCTCGACAACTTGCCTGTGAGAAATGAGGGCTAAGACCGGGAATAGAACTCACTGCAATCGGCCACCGCCTGAATCGCGGCTACCCCCCAGCCCTTCGCGCTCTTCATTTCGATCTCAATGACGCGCTGAAATGCAACGGCATGGTCCGTCACATTCACGATCTTCAATCCTTATGACTTCCCAAACCCCGTAAACGCATGGCGTACACCCCGCCGTACCCGTTTCTCCAGCCGCAACGGAGAACTCACGCGCTCCCCCGAATCGGTCACCCCTCTCACCTGGCGCACTGCTGTCCTATAGTCACTGGAACCGCACTGGCGTTCCGTGCCCCAGCCGATCCAACGCAGGCGCACACCACCGAAGGGACTACCGGCACAACTCGCATGGCAGTCTCTCTTCGTGCAGCAGTCTACAGCGCATGCGCAAATTCGCTGCGCTGTCCTCGCACTCCCAGCACCACGCGGATCGCGACAACACCCGCCCCCGGATTGCTACCGCGTAATCAGAACCTCGTACAGGTTGTCCTTGGCCAGAAAGAAGCGGTAGTTCCCGAACTTCGAAAACAACTTTTCAATCCCCCGATTCGTCAGCGTCCGTAGAATCGGATGCGCCTCCATCTCCTGCACTTCGATCGTCTCCGAATCCGTCAGGTGATACCGGCAGTAGCGCGTGTTCTCATCGTTCTTCTTGGCGTGGAACATCGCCAGCACCTGCGCGCCAGGCTCCGTCGTCTGATGAATCCGATCGATCAGCGCCTCAATCAACCCATCGGGCACATAATCCAGCGTCGCCCACAGCAGCACCACATCAAACAGCCGCCCGCCGAAACCCGTCTCCTGCTCAAAGTACCTCTTGACGTCAAAGCGCTTCTCGCCGCCCGCTTCCTCGGCCGGAAGGTCATACTCGCCCGAGAGCGAATCACCAACAATATCAGCCATGTAAACGCTGTGACCCATCCCCGTCAGCAGCGTGATGTTTTGCGGAGACGTCGGTCCCACGTCCATCACGCGCAGGCCATCCTCCGCCTTCAGCCGCTCCAGCAGTGCCTTCCAGCCGCTTGAGTGCCTCGGCGCATACCGCGCCTTCTTACCGGAAGACCGTCCTGGCCGCTCCGGCTCCGAGCCCCTTTGAAATAAACTGCGAATCACGTTCTCTGGTTGCCCTCACTTTCGGCTGGAGACGCATCTCGATCGATGCGTCCACGATCATGCTGTGCCGATTGCTCGAAGCGGCCAGCCTCGTTCTCAAAACTGAAGTTTATCCGCCTCAGCTCCGCCTGCTGGTCGCGCCCCCACGGAGCTTACCGCCGGTGCAGCCGTAGCCGCTGGTGCCGCACTCGCATTCGTCGGCTTCTCCGCCGTAAGCAAATCCACCTTACCGGAAAACGTCGCGTTCTCTTCAATCGACAAACGCGCTGCTTTCATATCCCCTGACACTTGGCAGCCAGATCGCAATTCAATCCGCCCCGAAGCCTGAAGATTGCCCTCGATCGACCCCATCACCACAATATCGCGAGCTGAAACGTTGGCCTTCACCTTGGCATTCGGGCCAATCGTCAGCCGGCTCTCCTGCAGCGCAATCGTTCCGTCTACCATTCCATCCACCAGCAGATCCTCGCTCCCCTGCAACTCTCCCCTGATCTGCACCGACTTCCCGATTGCTGCTACTACATCGCCTGCGGCCATACTTCACTCCTGTTCAATGATCACGACGCTTTGCTCGAACTATACGCAAGCCCCCGCGCGCCCGCAACCGCCTTTGCCGGAATCCTCTCCTGGGTGCCGTCTCCGCATGCTCCATCCGCCACAACCGGCTTCAGCGGCCAAAGCTCCTGCTGCGCCGTTTCCTGTGCTTCTGCCAGCCATCGTCCTCCACCACGCGTCAGCGGCGCATCGCTCAACCGGCCGGTCAGCCCGTGCTTCCTCACCACCGCCCGCACCAGATCTCTCATCCGGCGCGCGTACGCAGGTGATGCAAACTCTGCCGTCTCAAACCGCCGCGCATAATCCTCCTTCAGCGCCGGAAAATGCTTCTCCACAAACGCCAGGTACGTCCCCTTCGAGCACGGTTTTAAAAACAGCGGCTGCGCCGAGAAAAAACTCGCATCCACCTCCTTCGCCAGCACCGCCATCCGGTGCAGCGCCGGCCCATTGTCCGTGATCCCCGGCAGCAGCGGCGAATTCAAAATCCCCACCGCCAGCCCAGCCTTGCGAAGCCGCCTCACCGCCTCAAAGCGAAGATCCGGCCGCGGCGCCCTCGGCTCCAGAATCCGCGCCAGCCCTACATTCGCTGTCGTAATCGTCACGCCGATCACCAGCCGGTTCCCTCGCGCCACCGCCCTCAGCACTTCCGCATCTCGCGCAATCAGCGCCGACTTCGTCACGATCCCAATCTCCAACCCTTCTCGCTCGGCCAGCACCTCCAGCAAACCACGCGTCACACCCAAACGCCGCTCCACCGGCTGGTAAGGATCGGTCGCCGTTCCAATCGCGATCTCCTCGCCCGGCTTCACCCGGCGCAAATCGCGCTGTAGCAGCCACACCGCCTGCTGCTTCACATAAATCTCCTGCTCAAACAATTCCGGATCCCGCTTCTCCATAAACTCGTGCGTATACCGCGCGTAGCAATAGCGACATCCAAACTCACATCCCCGATACGGATTGATGCTCCACGTGAAATCCAGCCCGCGCTTTGAAACCGTGCGATTCAATATCGACTTCGCTTCCAGCGCGTAAAAGCGAACCTCGTGCCCTTCGCCCGTCGGCGCTGCTTCCGCCGCCAGTCTGGCGATCCCCTTCGGCAAACCTGACGGCAGAATCGGAAACAGTTCTCCATTTCGCCCCATATTCGCTTTTTCTTCGCTCATGCCGGAAGCATAGCCCTGCCCTTTGCCCCCGTCAATCGAAATCTCCACAACAATTCTCTTTACCCCACCACCGCCATGCGAATTTCTCCCCTCTACGACGCTCCCGATTTAACCTCTGCTTCCTGCCGCAATCTCCGCACCTTGCCTCCCGGCGGTGGCATCCTAGTACGAGGCAGAAATGTCTCATCGCAAATGATCCAAAATGCAAAGGAGTCTTCGATGGCAGACCTCAAAGGCGCTTCGGTCACCTGGCTTGGACACGCCACCGTTCTCGTCACGACCCCCAGGGGAACCAACATCCTCATCGATCCCTTCATCGAACAGAACCCTAGGTTCCCAAAAGGCTACAACTTCCCCGAGAAAATCGACCTCATCCTCGCGACTCACGCTCATTTTGACCACATCGCCGACGTCGTCCCCATGGCGCAAAAGTACAACGCGCCCGTCGTAGCCACCTTTGAACTCGCATCGTTCTTCCAGTCCAAGGGCGTCGAGAACACCATCGGCATGAACATCGGTGGCACCTTCCGCCATGCCGATGTCGCCATCACCCAGACTGAAGCCCGTCATACCTCCGGAATCATGGAGGACGGCAAGTTCTTCTATGGCGGCGTTCCAACCGGCTTCGTCCTCACCATCGACAATGGCCCTGTCCTCTATCATTCCGGCGACACGACAGTCTTCTCCGACATGCAGATTATTCGCGATCTCTACGCCCCGCAGTTCGCCATGCTTCCCATCGGCGACCACTTCACCATGGGCCCCAAAGCTGCCGCGCTGGCCGTCAAATATCTCGGCGTCACGGAAGTGCTTCCCATCCACTACGGCACGTTCCCCCCTCTGACCGGCAGGCCGGAGGCGCTGGAAACACAACTCGGCGGAGCCAACGTCAAAGTGCACAAAATTGAGCCGGGCGAAACCGTCCGTTGACTCCCGCAAATACAAAAGAGGCGGCAACCATCCCGCCTCTTTTGTATTACGTATCATATTTAGTTACAATTCTTCTTCATTCGGCTTCTTGCTGCCGGCGCCAGACGCAGGAATCAAATAATCCAGCCCGTTCTTCATCTCCGGTCTCGGCAAACCCAGTGGCCGTGTGCTTTCCTTGCCGCCGTCGCCAATGTAGCGTCGCAGGCTGCTCACCGTCTCCTGCTTGTCGCGCGCGTACTCCATCGCCAGCCGTGTCAGCGCGAACGTCACAATGTCCGTGTGGTGCAGATTCTCCATCTCACGGCTGCGTTTGAAGTTCAGCCACAGCCGGTGAACCAGCTGCACATCTTCGGCCTTCAGCGCAGGCGCGTGTGGCCCGATGTGGAACGATTGCGCCTCGCCATTCGGCGATACCACGTAGAACGTAAACTGCCGCTTCGGCTGCGGCAGATTCTCCCATGCCTGCCCCACGCGAAACGCCTGCTCCTGTGCCGTCATCCGCAATGAGAGCCCGCTCACCAGCGCCTCCACCTCCAGCGAATTCGCCGTCTGCACCAGCGCCGCGAACACATCGCCCGCCGGAACCACCAGCAGCGACACATGCTTCCCAAAGCTCTCCGCGACGGACACAGCCTTGGTAAACAGCATCTGCTCGTGCTCGCTGAACAGTTGCTCGTCCAGATACTCCGGACCACCCGCGCCCACCATGCGTGCCGTCAGCACAACAATGTCCTGCTGTTCCGTATCTGTCCTCGATAGCGCCCACTTCAGGGCAAACGGCGTCTGCGCATCGCGCATCGTCACCAGCACGCCGCCGGGGCGAATCTGCAACACTTCCCGTCCCACCGTATCCTGGTGCTCCAGTTGAAAGTGCTCCTTCATCTGGTCTTCCACCGCGGTCCGCCGCGCATTCCGCCGTTCAGAGAACGTAAAGAGGATGAAGAACATCACCGCAAACGCGATACCGCTTTCCGTCGCCACCATCTTGGTGAACAGGTTCACTGTCGCCGTCATCAGCAGCACCAGGAAAACGCTGAAAAGCCCAACCGGCAGTTCTGTCTTGCCGATCTTCAGGTTCACCGGCACCTTCCACCCGCGCTCGCCTTTGTGCTTCCAGCGCAGCACCAGCATCGCCAGCGAGTTGAAGGTAAAACTCCAGATCACGCCGAAGGCATATGCCTCGCCCAATACGTCCATGTTGCCGCCGCTCACCACAATCGTGAACAGTTGCAGCACTGTCACCAGGTTCACAATGCGGTAGCTCGTGCCAAACCGCTTGTGCGGCTTCCGGAACCAGTCCGTCAGAACCCCATCTTCGGCCACGCGCATCAGCACGCCAGTCGAGCCGATGATCGACGCGTTGATCGCACCCGAAAGAATCAGGAACCCGACCACCACCACGAAGATCCGGAAGATCACCCGCAGCGTCAGCGGCCCCACCATGTACATCGCCAGACCTGCAATCAGGTCCTGGCTGTACACCGGAACCCGTACGCTGTCCGGAATGATCATCACTGCCAGCAGCGAACCAATGCCCGTGAAGATGAAGCTGTAAATGGCGATCACAATCGCCGCTCGCTTCAGGTTCTTTAGCTTCGGATGCTCGATCTCGCGATTCACCTGCGCCAGAGTCTCTTCGCCGCTCATGGCCAGAATCGAATGCCCGAACGCCATCAGGATTCCGAACAGCCCGAACATGCTGGCCAGCTTCGTGCCCTTCAGAAAACCCAGCGCCGTGTCGGAGAACTTCAGATTCTCAGGCGTCGGCAGTGGCGGCAGCGGGCTGTGCCGCACCCATGCCGTGTAGAAACCCCAACTCAGCAGGATCACGACCATCACCGTCGTGATCTTCATCACCTTCAGGGCCTTGTCGCTCGACTCCTCAATGCCCTTGATGTTCAGCCACCAGTAATACAGCGTCACGAGGATGGCAAACGCCGCCGATGTTGCATTCACGGGGAACTGCCACGCCGCCGCGTGCCCGGTCATCAGCTCCGCCGGCAGCCAGCCATGCCGCGCGCAGACCGTCAGCAGCTCGTTCATCAGCCCGGTAATGTACTGCCCGGCAGATACGCCCGAGATCGGCCCCGTCAGGATGTAATCGAACATCAGCGCCGACACGCTCACCTTGGCAAACGTTCCGCCCAGCGCTTCTTTCACCACGCGGTAAACACCCCCGCGCGTGAACATCGAGCAGCTCTCCACGTATACGGCTCGCACCGCGAAGGAGAACAGCATCACCCCCAGAATGAACCACGGCGCCGACTTGCCGATCGCCGACTCCGCGATCCCTCCGGCATAGAATGCCGAAGAGCCCAGGTCGTTCAGCACGATGGCCGCGGCACGCCAGAACGAGATGAAGGTAAGCATCACCGACGAGGCGACAACTAGCTTCACTCGTTGGGAAGACGACGGCGCGTTATAAGTTCGCTCAGAGGCCATGGAGAGTCATTGACGGCCCCATTAGGGCGGCTGTGCCACTCCCCTCCGGCGCTCAATCGCTGAGTTTATGTCCCACTTGCAACGCAGTCAAACAAGAAATTCTTCCCCTCCCGCAACTTCCTCATTTCCATCACATTTGGCTCGCCCGCTGCCTGCTCCCATCTGCCTCTTCTCTCGCGATACAATCAAGTTGTGGACGGGATCATCCGAATTGCCTCCGAAGTGCTCACCTTTCTTTTCTTTGCGGGACTGGTCGGCTCTGCGGCGGTCATCGTCATCAGCTTCGTCGAAGATCTCCATGAGCTCTTCGGCGATTGACGCGCCTGCACTGAAGCCATGCCCAGACTTCAAGCTCGAGCGCAGCGCGAATTCCACGCCCGCATCCAACACAGGAGATTGCGTCCGTCTGTGTCAACAACCGTAACCGAGCCTGCCGCCGCAAAGGCCAGTAACCCCACAGCCGCCTGGTACACCCAGGCCCTCCTCGCGTTGCTCACGGCCCTCCTGCTCGATCTCTGCTTCCCGCTCGCAGGTCCCATGCCCGCGTGGCAGGGCGCCATTGCCTGGATTGCCCTCGTCCCGCTGCTCTTCGCCGTGCTCCGCCCGCGCGCCTTTGCGCAGCGCCGCTATCTCCGCAACATCGCGCTCGCCGGCTATCTTTCCGGCATCGTCTGGTACGTCCTCAACTCCTACTGGATCTACCGGACCATGAACTACTATGCCGGTGTTCCGCCCTCAGGCGCCGCCGGAATCCTCCTGCTCTACAGCCTCGTTCTCGGCCTCTACTTCGGCCTTTTCGCGTGGGGCCTCGCCCTGATTCGCAAGCGCCTCGGACTCATCCCCGCGCTCTGCCTCGCGCCCATCCTCTGGCCCGCCGTCGAAATCCTCGCCTATCACTTCACCCGCGTCCCTTGGGACCAGCTCGGCTACTCGCAGGTGGACAACTTCTGGCTCACCCGCATCGCCCCTTGGGCCGGAACCTATGGCGTCGCAACGGTCATCGTCGCCGGCAACGTCCTCTTCACCGCCGCATTGCTCAAGGCCCCGCGATTTCCCTTCGTATTCGCCCGTAAAATCCCAGCCCAGCTTTGCTGGCTCGCAACCGCCCTCATCTTCTGCGGCGTCCTCCAGATCGGCTCATGGACACCCCCGCCGCCTGCCCCCACCTCCGCCACCGCGCTACTCCTTCAGGTCGACCTCGGCACCCAGAACATCCCCCGCGTCACAGGCTTTACCTGGCAGGACGACATGGCGCGCTTTTCCGCCGCCAGCCTGCAGGACTGCCGCCCATATCTCCCCGGCATTCCGCATCTCGTCAACCATGAAATTCAGCCAAACTGCACCGCCAGCACTCTCGATCCGGATCTCATCGTCTGGCCCGAAGCGCCATCTCCATGGATCGACGAAGACCCCTCCTTCCGCGCTGCCATGGGCCATCTCGCCCAAACCACCCACGCCGGCATCATCGCCGGAGACATAGCCCAGCAATACTTTCTCCGCAACGGCAAGCCCGCAAGCGCCACCTACAACTCCGCCTCGGTCTTCGCCGCCAACGGCAAATACATCGGCCGCTACGACAAAATCCACCTCGTCCCCTTCGGCGAATACGTCCCCTACCAGCGCTTTTTCTCCTGGGCCGGCGCCCTCGTCGACCAGATCGGCACCTTCACCCACGGCTGGCGATACCTCACCTTCCCCATCCAGAGCCACCGCTACGGCATCTTCATCTGCTACGAATCCATCTTCTCCAACGAGGTCCGCATCTTCGCCAAGAACGGTGCACAGGTCTTCGTCAACATCTCAGACGACGCCTGGTACGGCAACACCAGCGCACCCTGGCAGCACCTCAACATGGCCCGCATGCGCGCCATTGAGAATCACCGCTGGATCCTCCTCGACACCAACAACGGCATCACCTCCGCCATCGACCCGGAAGGCCGCGTCACCCAGTCCATCCCGCGCAACCAATTCTCCGCGCTCGTCGCCCGCTACGGCTTTGAATCCGACCTCACCTTCTACACCAGATACGGTGACATCTACGCCTTCACCTGCGCCGCCATTTCCCTCGCCGCCCTCGCCTTAGCCGCCACCCGCCGCCGCAAATCCGCTTGAGCCTGTCATAAAGTGCACTCCGGGTACCCCATCCAAGCTCCGCTTGGGTGGGAATCGCTGGGTGCCCCATACTTTCTCTTCGTGCTTTTCGAAGAGAAAGTGTGGGACCAGATCGACCAAAGGTCGACCCTCACCGCCTGCAGTAGCAGTGCCCACGCTCCACCAGTCATTCCTACTTGCCGATCAAACCCGGATTCACACAACTGTCGCCGTGCATTTTCGTAAATGTCGCAGCATAAGCACCAGCAAGTTCCCCCCGCAACTCAGTTCCATCCGCAGACAACCTACCGACAAAAGACTGCAGGCAACCTCCCGCACATCCTGAGTTGTAGGCCCCGAACTCCACGGAGATCACCCGCTTCCCAGCAAGCTTCACTCTGTCTGGCGAACCAAAGAATTCGAGCAGTTTGCCGGGCCTCGAAACTCCGGGAGCATACTTTGCCCTGCCAGGTAGCTGCAGCCAGTCCGACCACCCCACAAACGCCCCGCGCGCCGTCTGCGCGATATGTACGCACCGCGCCGTCGCACCGGGGATCTCCAAACACGTCCCCACAAACGGGCTCACCGCCACACCCGGACCCGGCCTTGGCCGGCACAACGTCACCACCCGGTCAAAAGCACCCCGATGAAATCGCCCATGCCAGCAATCATCCTGTTGCAAAACCAGATCGATATCGAACGAAGGCTCCCATTTTTCGCGCGCCTTAGCGTGAATTTCCAAGCGCTTATCTTCAAACTTCACACCCCCGCGAGCGGAGTCCGTGAAGAAGTTCACGTCTCCAACCTTCACCTCAGGACCAATTCGCTCGAACACCCCAACCCGCAGCCCCCGCCAGT
Organism: Acidobacteriota bacterium; assembly: GCA_021791875.1. Taxonomy (GTDB): domain Bacteria; phylum Acidobacteriota; class Terriglobia; order Terriglobales; family Acidobacteriaceae; genus Acidobacterium. The sequence continues at coordinate 9,280 of JAJYVU010000024.1, forward strand.
GCATCGGCGACCACCCCGACCGGATCGGAAAATTCATCACCGCCGTCGTCAGCTCAAGCTGGATGCCGACAGCCCCGCCTTTTCCGTCCGGAGTTTCCCAAACCCCTGACAATGCCTCAGGATGAAAACCGGCCGATCGAAGTAGAGACTGCGCGAACCCACCGTCGGTTCATACCGCGACTGGGCCATCCCCAAAGGGCACGACGATATCAAACTCGCAAGCAACAACCCCAGCATGCCGTGGCGTAAGTACACATCTCGGGTAGACAGCGAGGTCCATCAAAAAGTTCCCAGCCCCAGGGGATGGCTTAGCCGCAAGCACGAAGGCTCCCGGCAGGGACCACAGCTATCCCCACTCACCTCTGCGGCTTTTCTCTGTGCTCTCTGAGGTGAAAGATCTCTCGCACGAACAGCGCGCGACCGCCCCGCCCCGCGGCACTTCCCTAGTGCGCCATCCCCATGTAGCTCAGCGGCCAGTAGACGAACGAAGCCTTGCCGTAGATATCCTTGCGCGGCACCGGTCCAAAATCCCGGCTGTCCTCTGACACCGATCGGTGATCCCCCATCACAAAATACTCGTGCGGCGGTATCACGCCCACCATCATCGACGTGTGATCCCGATACCGCAACGGCACATACGGCTCATGCAGCCGCTTGCCGTTGATGTACACATGCCCATTCACAATGTTCAGCCGGTCGCCCGGCAACCCGATCACACGCTTGATAAAACTCTTCTTCGGGTCCAGCGGGTAATGGAACACCACAATATCCCCGCGATGAATCTTGTCGAAGTCGTAGATGAATTTGTTCACGAACAGCCGGTCATGATTCTGCAGCCCCGGCTGCATGCTCGTTCCTTCAACCTTCACCGGCTGATACAGAAATACAATCACGAAGACCGCCACCAGCACCGCCACCACGACATCCCGCAGCCACTGCCGAATCTCCTGTGCCGACATTTCCGACGTTCCTTCTGTAGACTCCTTGACGGTCTGCTCTGTCGGCTGCTGTGGATTCTCTTCGCTCATTGTCCTCGCTGTATCCGTGTTTTCCGATCGGTTGGCGCCGAAAATCACTCATCTCCGGCTGCTTTCTTTTTATTTTGCCTGATGTTGGCGCCGTCTCCGATCCCGCTTCGGGCGTCCCCTGCCGTTGGCGTCTTCCAAAAATTGGACGCCTCGCACTGGCTCCTCGTGAGCGTGCCTCATCTTCGCGCCGGGACATGCCTCTATGAAACCAGTTTTCCTGTCTCTGCACCGCCAGGCCAGGTCGCCCTCCGCCAGTTCTCTCTGTACGAAGAGCCAGCTCGCAAATCTCTCGAAGAAACAATGCCTTGCGGAAAATGCTCTACGATAGAAGGTCCATGAAAGCACTCCCCGACATCTCGATTCCTGCATCGGCCGCCAGCGGTCCTGTCCGCTTCGCCTCCGCCCGCCGTATTCTCGAACAGGCCATCGCAGACCGCGCTTTCCCCGGAGCATCCTGGGGCGTGCTCCACCAGGGCCAGATCCTCGCCCTCGATGCAGTCGGCCGTTTCACCTACGACGACGATTCCCCTGCCGTCACTCCATCCACCATCTACGATCTCGCCAGCCTCACCAAGGTCCTCGCCACCACCTCGGCTGCCATGCTTCTTTATGATCGCGGCATCTTCGACCTTGATGCCCGCCTCGGCGACATCCTTCCCGGCTTCGTCGTCGGCATGCGCTCCGGCAGCAGCCGCGAGAAGATCGCCCTCCGCATGCTCCTCGCTCATGACTCCGGCCTGCCCGCCTACGTGCGCTTCTTCGAGCAGAACCCCACCCCGCAGTCCCTCCTGCGGGCCGTCCTGCACACCCCACTCGAAGCTCCTCCCGGTACCCGCGCCGTCTACTCTGACATCGGCTTCATCCTCCTCGGCAAAGCCATCGAACTCCTCTCCGGCGACTATCTCCCTCGCTTTTGCGAGCGCAACATCTTCCACCCCCTCGGCCTCAAGAGTTTCCGCTTCAATCCTCCTCCGTCATGGAAGCACCTCATCCCGCCCACCGAAAACGACACCACCTTCCGCCACCGCGTCATCCAGGGCGAAGTCCAGGACGAGAACTGCTTCGTGCTCGGCGGAGCCGCCGGCCATGCCGGCCTCTTCGGTCATGCCGTCGACCTCTTGCGCTTTGCGCAAGCCCTGCTCAAAAAAACTGAGTCAGAACCAGAATCCGCTCCTCCGCAACTTTTCCGTGCAGAGACCATTGACCTCTTCACCACGCGGCAAACCACTCCAGCAGACACCACGCGCGCGCTCGGATGGGATACTCCCGGCATTCCCTCGTCGTCCGGTCGCCACTTCGGCCCGCTCTCCTTCGGTCACCTCGGCTATTCCGGCACTTCCCTCTGGATCGACCCCGACCGCGGCCTCGCCGTCGTGCTCCTCACCAACCGCACCTGGCCCGACCGCTCCAACCAGGCGATTCAATCCGTGCGGCCCGCTTTTCATGACGCAGTTGTCACATCTCTCTGATCCATTGCGCCGAATCGTCCCCCCTTTTGAAGGAATCGCCCGATTCTTCCGAAAAGAATTCGCAAGCCAGCGCCAGCGCGTTACACTTAAGTCGGAATATACTGCTCGAAAGCCGGAGACATGGTCACGTCTACACCCCCGAATACCGAAACTACGCCTACCACGCCTCGCTCGGTGCTCGATATTCACGACCTAACGACTGAGACTCCGAACGAGGCATCGCAGGGCCTTGATACCCGGTCTGCTGTTGAGATTGCCAAGATCATCAACCAAGAGGACCAGAAGGTCGCCGCAGCCGTAAAGAAGGCATTGCCCGAGATCGCGGAAGTCATCGACTGGGTCGCGCGCAGCATTCGCGAAGGCGGCCGGCTCATCTACGTTGGCGCCGGCTCCAGCGGCCGCATCGCCGCCCTCGACGCCTGCGAGTGCCCGCCCTATTTCTCCACCAGCCCGCAGACCGTGCAGTACATCATGGCCGGCGGTCCCAAAGCGCTCGCCTCGCCCGTCGAGGTCAATGAAGATTCTGAGGAACTCGGCAAACGCGACATCGCCCGCCGTCGCCCCAGCCGCAAAGATGTCATCATCGGGCTCTCTGCCAGCGGACGCACCCCTTACGTCGTCGCCGCCATAGCCTATGCCCGTGAACGTGGCGCCCGCACCGCATGCATCACCTGCAATCAGGGCACGCCGCTCGCCGAAGCTTCTGACATTGCCATCGTCGCTGATGTTGGCCCGGAAGTCATCTCCGGCTCCACCCGCATGAAAGCCGCCACCGCCCAGAAAATGATCACCAACATGATCACCACTGGCGCCATGACACGGCTCGGCTACGTGTACGAAAATCTCATGGTCAACGTACACATGCAGAATTCGAAACTCGTCGAGCGCGGCATCGGTATGCTCATGCGTGCCTGTCACATCGGTCGTGATCAGGCCGTCGAAGTCATCAAATCGGCTGGCCGCAGCGTACCCGTCGCCCTGGTCATGCTCAAAGCCGGCGTCGACAAGCCGGAAGCTGTTCGCCGTCTCGCCAACTCTGACGGCAATGTCCGCCGCGCCATCGAAGACCTCGGTTCAAACAGCTATTAGCCGGGCCGGAGCGCTCCGCGCGCTCCGGTCCTTCCATCATGCACAAGCCTGCCAGGCAAACCTCAGGTTTCATCTTCCACAGACGTATTCGCCCGGCTACTTTCACTCTCCGCATTTTTTCCTATTCAATAAAGGAACGCGGACTCTTCCCCAAAAGTCGACTCGATCATGGACAAATTCGTCATTCGCGGTGGCAATCCTCTCCTCGGCACCATCCGTGTCAGCGGAGCCAAAAACTCTGCCCTTCCCTGCATGGCTGCGGCCATTCTCACGGAAGATGAAGTCATCCTCGAAAACATCCCACAGGTGCGCGACATCGAAACCGAGCGCAAACTGCTTACTTCCATGGGCGCCGAGGTCGAACTCGGCTATGGTCGCGCCCAGCACCGCACCACCATCAGTTGCCGCGTGCTCTCCGAGCCTACCGCCAAGTACGAAATCGTCAAGACCATGCGCGCTTCGGCCCTCGTGCTCGGCCCGCTGGTCGCCCGCACTGGAATCGCGCGCGTCTCCATGCCCGGCGGCTGCGCCATCGGCGCTCGCCCCATCGATCTTCACATCAAGGGCCTCGAACAAATGGGCGCCAACATCAGCTACCAGCACGGCTATGTTGAGGCCCGCGCCGAGCGCCTGAAGGGCGCAAACATTCTCTTCGACAAAATCACCGTCACCGGCACTGAGGATCTCCTCATGGCCGCCGTGCTCGCCGAAGGCGAAACCGTCCTTGAGAATGCCGCCCGTGAACCGGAAGTCACCGATCTGGCCGCGCTGCTCACCGCCATGGGCGCGCAGATTGAGGGCGCAGGCACCTCCACCATCCGCGTCCAGGGCGTCGAGAAACTCCACGGCGCACGCCATCGCATCAACCCTGACCGCGTTGAGGCCGGTACGTATCTCATCGCCGGCGCCATCACCGGCGGCGACCTCTGCGTCACCCACTGCAATCCCGCGCACCTCGGTGCCGTCATCGACAAGCTCAAGGAGTGCGGTGTCCGCATCGACATCCTCGGAAAGGACTCCATCCGCGTCCGCAGTGAAGGCGCACTCAAAACTGCTGATATCTCCACCGAGGAATACCCCGGCTTCCCCACCGACATGCAGGCACAGTTCATGGCCCTCGCCACACAGGCCGACGGTGTCAGCCAGGTCAAGGAAAACATCTTCGAAAACCGATTCATGCACGTGCAGGAACTCGTCCGCATGGGCGCCAACATCCGCATCGACGGCCGCGTCGCCACCGTGCGCGGCAAAACTCCGCTTTCGGCGGCCGCCGTCATGTGCTCTGACCTCCGCGCATCGGCCTCGCTCGTCCTCGCTGCGCTCGTCGCTGACGGCGAATCTATCCTCGACCGCATCTACAACATCGATCGCGGCTACGAACACATCGAAGAAAAGCTCCGCGGCGTCGGCGCGCAAATCAAGCGCCTCGGCAACGTCTTCAGTGACCGCCGCGAAACCTCGGCAACCGTCACGGTCTGACGCCACTGCCGGCGTTTCTCGTTCAGCTTCAAAAGCCTCCTGCATCGAATACACAGGAGGCTTTTCCATGCCCACCGAAGATCGCATTCTCCGCAATCAACTCATTCCTTTCCTGCGCGGCCAGGGAGCGCATGTTGACTTTGCATCTGCCGTCAAAGACTTCCCCGCCGAGCACTTCGGCACTCGCCCCGCAAATTGCCCGCATAGCGCATGGGAGCTCGTCCAGCATATCCGCTTCACCCTCCACGACCTCGTCGACTTCTGCACCAATCCCAATTACACCGAGCCCAACTGGCCCCGTGACTACTGGCCCGCACAGCCCGCACCGCCCGGCAAAGAAGCATGGCGCGAGGCCGTCGCCGCCGTCCAGCAGGATATCGAGACATTCGAGCGCCTCGTCGGTGAACCCTCGTCCAACTTGTACGCAAAAATCCCCTGGGGCGACGGACAGAACCTGCTGCGCGAAGCCCTGCTCGCCGGCGACCACACCAGCTACCACACCGGCCAGATCGTCCTTATCCGTCAACTGCTCGGCATCTGGAAATAGCTTGTGTTGTACGCTGGATGGTCATGCTCACCCATACTTCGGACCCATGTCACAAGAGGAATGGATGCGCTGGGCGTGGCGGCACGCCGACCATCACCTGCGCCAGTTTGGACGTTGAATTTCTCAAGGAATCTCGCGGTGCGGCGTCGTCTTACCGCCAGCTCACCGCAAGCTGCCAGCGCAGATCGCGCTGCGCAGTCTTCTTCAGCACTGTTTCGTACTGCTCGAGCTCGCTGATCACCTGCGTCGTATCCGCGCCAAAGGCCCCCGGCGCATCGCGCAGATAATCCAGCAGCGCACCCACCGTCGTCAGTCCCTCGTGTCCGGAGAACCACTGCGGCGGTGGCAGCGTCTTCGCCCAGTCAGGATCGCCCGCGCCTTCTTCAAGCAGCAGCGCCATAGAGTTCTCGTCCGCTGAGAAGAAATCCAGCAGCGGCTTCACTCCCAGCCGCAATGCCAGCTTTTCCAATGCATCTTCATTCCGGGCAAGGGCGCGGCCATTCACAAAAATATCGAATCCGGGGTCTTCCCCCTCCACGACGATGTACATCGATGCGCTCATTTGCCGTCAGTCTAACTCAGATTTCGGGTCATCGGCGCCACCTTGACTATGCATACGTTACCTTGCCAGTAACCTCGTCCCCGAAATCCGCTCCTTTCTTAGTACCCACCAAAGCGCCCCAAGAGTCATTGCCGTTCCCGCCCAGTTCTCCCAAACCCACCTGGAGGGAAGGAAAATCTCCGCCTCCAGCACACCCGTCAGCGTCACCAGCCATTGCAACGTCGCCACCGGAATGGGACCCAGACTCTCCAGCACCCGGTACAGAATCGGCAACGTCACTGCCGAAATTCCTGCCGCGAGTGCGACTCCCATCCATCTGCCGGGCTCCGACGCAGGCGCCTGCGCTGCAAATCGCGCCCAGTCGCCGTTCAGAACTCCCACTGCTGCCAGCGCCACCGCTGCTGTCGCGCATTGCAGCGCACACCACGGAACAAGATTGGACGCGCCGCCACGCTCTTTGTCACCACCGAATTGTCCTGCCGCAAACACCAGCGCAAGCCCGTAAACCACCATTCCTGCCGCAAGCATCAACTCCGGCAGCCACCGCGCTAAGTCCAGCGCCACGCCCTGCGCCACCAGCAGCGCCACGCCCGTCAGCCCAAACAGCAATCGCGGCAGATACCGCCCCGCATCTTCACGCATCGTCAGCATCACAACCAGCGGCATCGCCGCATATACCACCGCTGGCAGCCCCACGGCCGTCGCCCGCAGATAGGGATGCACCGCCCCCGATGCCCATGCCGTGCACGCGTACGGAACCGCCAGCAGCCCCAGCCCCAGCACAACCCCTGAGCCGTAAGGGAAATTGCCCGCACCAGCCCTGCCTGCGCTTCTGCGCACCAGCCCGTAGATGCCCAACGCCAGGGCCGCCGCCCCAAAACGAAGCGCACCCTCGCAGATCAGCGGCACCGGATCGGTTGCTCCGCCCGTCACCAGCCACAGGCTGCCCCAGGTGATCCCCAGCGCCGCGAACAGTGCGTATTTCCTGTATGTGTCCAGCAGAACCATAGCCCTCTACGCGACTCTTCCCTTAAGGGGAGCCCTACTTCACGCATTCGGACGGAGCATGGCGACAGGCAATCCGCTCCAACAAATACACCCACTCCATAATCGCCCGCCCGTCTCGTTCCAAAAAGAAAAGAGGCTGCGCATCATGCGCAGCCCCTGCTGAGTGGTTACTGGTTTCCGCGATTTCCGCCGCCCGAACCCGGTCCGCGCCCGCGACCCCGGCGGCGCCGTCCGCGCCCTCCAGGACCACCCGATCCGCGGCCTGATCCGCCCCCCGGACGCCGCTCGCCCGTGGGCGCGCTGTTCGGCGTATCCGCACGATTGTAGTTGATCTCCTCGCCGTCTTCCTCATCATTGAAGGTGTCGAAATCATCGCCGCCTTCAATCATGATTGTGCTCGCGTTCGATGCCGGCTGCCGATCTTCGCGCTCCCGCCTCGGAGCACGTTCCCGCGGCGCGCGCGGTGCCGGCTCTGCCGCCTCTTCCGCCGCCGCGGCCACTTCGCCTACCGCGCCCGGCTCAGGCAAGCCCAGCTTCTGGCGCTGTTCGCGAATCACAGCCTTCCGGGACAGCTTGATGCGGTTGCCTTCCACGCCCAGCACCTTCACCATCACCTGGTCGCCTTCGCGCAGCTCGTCCTTCACTTCCTTCACGCGATGCTCGGCGATCTCGCTGATGTGCAGCAGCCCATCCGTCCCCGGGAAGATCTCCACGAATGCGCCGAACTCGGCCAGCCGCACCACTTTGCCCAGGTATGTCTTGCCCACTTCCGGCACCGCCGTCAGATCGTTGATCATCGCCAGTGCCTTCTTCAGGCCCTCCTCGTCCGTGGAGGCAATATTCACGCGACCCGTATCGTCCACGTCGATCTTCACCGCCGTGGCCTCGATAATCCCGCGAATCGTCTTGCCGCCCGGCCCGATCAGATCGCGAATCTTGTCGGTCGGAATCTGGATCGTCCTGATCTGAGGTGCGTGCTTCGACTTCTCCTCGCGCGGAGCCGCCAGCACGTCATCCATCTTGTCCAGCAGGAACATCCGTCCACGCCGTGCCTGCTCGAGCGCCTCCCGCATAATCTGCCCGGTGATGCCCGAAATCTTGATGTCCATCTGCAGCGCCGTAATGCCCTTGCGGGTTCCGGCCACCTTGAAGTCCATGTCGCCGTAGTGGTCTTCTGCGCCCGCAATATCGGTCAGGATCGCGTACTGTTCGCCTTCCTTCACCAGGCCCATCGCCACGCCGGCTACTGCGCCCTTCAGCGGAATACCCGCATCCATCAGCGCCAGGCTGGCGCCGCAAACCGACGCCATCGACGACGACCCGTTCGACTCCAGAATGTCGGACACCACGCGCAGCGCGTAAGGCGACTCATCCTCGCTCGGCAGCACTGCGCTCACCGCGCGCTCCGCCAGTGCGCCGTGGCCCACTTCGCGGCGGCCCACGCCGGTCATGCGGCCCACTTCACCCACTGAGAACGGCGGGAAGTTGTAGTGCAGCATGAAGCGCTTCTTCTGTTCGCCTTCAAACGTCTCCAGCCGCTGCGAGTCTTCCCCCGTGCCCAGCGTCGCCGTCACCAGCGCCTGAGTCTCACCACGGGTGAAGAGCGCCGAGCCGTGCGTGCGGGGCAGCACGCCCACTTCAATCGTGATCGGACGAATCTCGTCGAACGCGCGCCGGTCAGGCCGGATACGATCCTTCGTCACCTGCTCACGGAAGATCTTCTCCCGCAGCAGTTCGTAATAATGGCCCAGCTTCTTCTTTGCGGCAGCAGCATCGTCATCCGCCGGAATCTCCGCCGCCAGTTCGTCCTTGATCTGCTTCACCAGCGCATAGCTCTCCGTCTTCGGATGCGCCTTCGTATCGAGTGCATCCGCCAGGCGTGCGCCCACCTTCGCCGTCAACGCCTCAAAATAGGCAGTATCGAACTCCGGAGCCGCTACCGCGCGCTTCGGCTTGCCGGCCTTGGCCGCCAACTCATCGATCGCTGCGCAAATCTTCTTGATCTCCGCGTGCCCGAACTCGATGGCATCCACCACCACATCCTCGACCACTTCGTTCGACCCGCTCTCGATCATCACAATGCCGTTCTTCGTGCCGACAACCGTGATGTTGATCGTGCTGTCGCGCCGCTCCGAATACGACGGATTGATCACGAACTCGCCGTTCACCCGGCCCACGCGCACCGCGCCAACCGGCCCGCCAAACGGGATATCCGAAAGCGCCAGCGCCGCACTCGCCGCGTTGATCGCCACCACATCCGGATCGTTCTCTTTATCCGCAGAAAACACCAGCGCGATCACCTGCGTCTCGTTCCGGAAACCCTCCGGGAACAGCGGGCGAATCGGACGGTCAATCTGGCGGCTCGTCAGAATTTCGCGCTCGCTCGGCCGTCCCTCACGTTTGATGAACCCGCCCGGAATCCGTCCGCCGGCATACGCGTACTCGCGGTAATCCACCGTCAGCGGGAAAAAGTCGATCCCTTCCTTCGGATCGGGCGCGGCCACAGCCGTCGCCAGCACCACGGATTCTCCCTGGGTCACCAGCGCTGCGCCGGAAGCCTGCTTGGCCATGCGCCCTGTTTCAAAATGCAATTTTTTACCGCCAATCAACTCGACGGTGATTTCCTGTTTCATAGTTTCCTCGTTTCAAGACAAGTCACTCCGCTGCGGTCTATTCCGTCTGGGCTTGTCGGGAAGAGCGCGGAGGATATTGGGATGGGAATGGCGCGGCAGACACGACTCGTTCGCGGCCCGGGGATGGGCTCGTGGCGAGGGAAGGCCGATGGGGCAGAATCGAGATTGACTTCCAATGCAATTGAGGCGGCGGCATTGCTCACCGCCATCCTGATTGCCCCATCCCCTCCCGGTGTTCCGTATCGCGTGCGCGCAGGGGACAAGTGATTCCGCTTTACCTACTTACGGATGCCCAGCTTGCCGATGACTTCACGGTAGCGGTCTGCGTCATGCTGCTTGAGATAGTCAAGCAGCCGGCGGCGCTTGCTCACCAGCTTCAAGAGGCCACGGCGCGAAGAGTGATCCTTCGCATGCGTCTTGAAATGCTCGGTCAGCTCGCCGATGCGTTCGCTCAGGATTGCGATCTGGACCTGGGGGCTCCCGGTGTCGCCATCATGAGTGCGATACTGCGAGATAATTTCCTGTTTCTTGGCTGATTCCAGCACGGGGGTGCGTACTCCTGTTCAATTTCAGTAGCGATACACTTCCTAAGTGTCTGAGTTAAGAGTAACATCAAAGGCTTTTGAGAGCCATCTTCGCACACGCCCCAAAGCTCCAAATCCTTCCCCCTCAGCCGCTTTACTGCCCCGGAATCGCTCCCGGCGAAGATCCCCCGCCTATTGCCTCCCCGCGCTCTCCACCACCACTTCCAGCGGCGGCGGAATGATCCCCAGCCGCTCGTAAATCGGCCGCATGTCCCTTCGAATCTTCGGTAACTGCGACCAGAACCATGCCGCGCCCAGAATGCACACCGAGCCGTTGATCATCACCGTCACCGGCGCGCCAATCCAATGCGCCATCGCCCCGGCCAGCAGGCTCCCGAACGGCGCCGTCCCCACAAATGCTGCCGTGTAGTAGCTCATCACCCGCCCGCGCATCTTCTCGTCCACCAGCGTCTGAATCACCGTGTTCGTCGCCGTCAGTCCCTGCAGCATCCCGTAGCCGGCCACCAGCATCAGCAGCGTGCTCAACCACATCGCTCGCGAAAACCCGAACGCAATCAGCCCGCAGCCGAAAATCGCCGCCGCCATCGGAAGCACTCGTGTCAGCCCACGCACCGACTTCCGCACCACCAGCGCCAGCGCCGAAATCAGCGCTCCCACGCCCACCGAGCCCATCAGCAGCCCCATCGTGTTTGGCCCGCCGTGCAGCACCTGCACCGCAAAAATGGGCATCAGCACGACAAACGGCCATCCCATCAGGTTCACAATCGCAAACAGCGTCAGAATCCCGCGAATCGGCACGGATTTCGACACATACGACCACCCCTCGTGCAGTTGCTCCAGCATCGAGGCCGCGTGCCGCTTCACTTCCGCCCTGTGGATCCGCATCAGCAGCAACGACGCAATCACCGCCGTATAGCTCACCCCGTCAATCAGAAAGCAGTAACCTTCGCTGCTGGCCGCGATAATCATGCCCGCCAGCGACGGCCCTAGCAGTCGCGCCAGGTTCACCATCGACGAGTTGATCGCAATCGCGTTCTGCAGATCGTTCCGCGACTCCACCATCTGCACCATGAACGACTGCCGCCCCGGCATATCGAACGCATTAATCATGCCCTGGAACGCCGCCAGCGCAAATATCTCGGGAATCGTAATCCGGTTCGTCAGCGTCAGTGCCGCCAGCATCAGCGACTGCACCATCGCCAGCGCCTGCGTGCAGATCAGCACCGTCCGCCGGTCCACGCGATCCACCACCACGCCCGCAAATGGGGCCAGCAGAAACGCCGGAATCTGCCCGGAAAAACTCACCGCGCCCAGTAGCAGCGCCGAATGCGTCAGCCGGTACACCAGCCACGCCGTCGCCACGCGCGTCATCCACGTGCCGATCAGCGAGATGCTTTGCCCGCCAAAATACAGCCGGAAATTCCTGTGCCGCAGCGCACGCCACGCATGCGAAAAATCCAGCCGCTTCGACACCTTCGGCCCCGTGCTCTGTTCTGTTATGTCTTTCAGAGAATTCGCCTCTTCCGCCTCGGCCTTCGGCATGCCGTCTCTATCGAGTCTCCTGGTCGATCTTCCTGTTTCGATGCTCAAACCCAAAAGACGATGCGCTGTCTGTGAAGGACTCCGCAGACAGAAACCAATCCGCACAACAAGGCCACCGCCGGAAAGCTTCTCAACTGAAAGCCGGAAGCTAAGAGCTAAAAGCTACTCCGCTCCCAGTTGCTTTCTAAAAAACTCCAGTGACCTCTCCCGAGCCACCTTCGCCGAAGCCGCATCATAGCTCGCCCGCGCATCGCAGTTGAACCCATGGTCCGCCTCGTACCGGAAAACCCGCACCTCCGGATGCGCCTGCTCAATCGCGTCCACATCCGTCTGCGGAATATGCTTGTCCAGCTTTCCAAAGTGCAGCATCACCGGGCACTCGGGACTCTCGCCCAGATGCCGCGCAATCTGCCCGCCGTAATAACCCACTGCCGCGTCTGCCTTCTGCCGCGTCGACGCCAGCCACGCCAGCGATCCACCAAAGCAGTAGCCCACCACGCCGCACTTCTTCCCCGTCTGCGCTCTCACCCATTGCAGCGCCGCCGCTACATCCATCAGACTCTTTTCCATATTCAGCTTCGGGATGAACGACCGCGCCTTCTCCATGTCAGCGCCGCTGTACTGCAAATCCACGCCCCGCTCCACGCGGTCAAACAGCGCCGGAGCCACCGCCAGAAACCCATCCTTCGCCCATCCATCCGCCACCGAGCGGATATGCGCGTTCACTCCAAAAATCTCCTGCACTACCACCAGCCCGGCCACCGGCTCACCCGCCGGACGCGCCACATATCCATCCAGTTCGTGCCCATCGCTCGCCTTCAATCGCACCACTTCACCCATTCCAGCTTCTCCTCTCGTTTTTCGATTGCAGCGTTGCTGGTTCTCGCGCCATGTCCAGCCCTTCAACCGCTCGGCCCCGGAGCCCAATAGCTCGTCCGGTAGATCACTCTGGCCTTCTCGCTGATATTCACCATCACCTCCAGGTGATGCAGCCCGGCAGTCAGGTTATTCGGATGAAAACTCAGCAGGTAGCGGTTCAGGGCATCGTTCGCCAGCTGCACCACGTCCATCTGAAAGCGCTTGTCCCGCGAGAAATCCGCATACTCGCCGCCGCTCATCTCCACCAGTGACCGCGGAACATTCTTCCGCATCGCGTTGTACGCCATCAGCAGCGGCGCCAGCAGGTTCCCCGAGTCCCCATGAAATCCTCCACCGTGCCGCCAGCCAAAACCCAGCTCGGCCCGCGCTGGAGAAAAAATCAGGCTCAGCACCAGCGTGTTGCTCTCCCCAATCCGTTGCACCAGAGACGGAATCGTCACATGCACGCTGCCGTGATCCCGCGACTCGCTCACCAGCAGCAGAATCTTCCTGTGGTCCGCCGGCTGCTGCGCCAGCAAATCCAGTGAGAATCCCACCGCATCCATGATCGCCGCGCCGCCGTCGCCCGGCTGCATGTTCGCCAGATCATTCTCCACCGGCGCCAGATCCGGAGAAAACGCATCCAGATACACCGGCCTCGAATCAAACTCCACCAGCGCCACATCTCCGTTCCCGCCGCCCACAAACAACCGTAGCAGCGGCCCCAGTTGCGCAATCTCCTCTTGCACCATCGGGGCGTCGCGCCCACGCTGTACGCACACCACCATCGACACCGGCGCCAGGTCCATGTCGCTGTCCAGGTGCACCCTCTGTGGAATTCCGTTGTCCAGCACCGTGAAATCGTTGGCCTTCAGGTCGTACACCGTCCGCCCGTCCGGCTGCTCCACCAGCGTCGGCACCAGCACCAGGTTGCTCGTCACCTTCAGCGTCGGTATGCCCGGATCCCCCTGCGGCGGCAACATCCTTTCCGGGAAGCGTGGATGATGCACCTTCGCGCCCGGCGGCGGCTCGCCCGGAAACGGCTCCTGCGCCCGCGCTGCTCCGCAGGCCATCACTCCCAGAACCACCAGCACCGCCACCCGGCCAGCCAACGCTACCCGCCAAAACCCGTATCTCAACGCTGCTCCTGATGATGCTGTGCCCGAATCGCTTGTCTGCGATAACCGTCCATCTCATTGGTCCAGGCCAGAAATCGCTTCAGGCCCTTGCGCTCATGCCAAAGAAAATCCATCACTGCGCGACGGTCCAGCGTCTCCGCGGGAATTCCCGAATACGTCTCGATCCGCCACTTCAGCAGCTCGCTCCTCCACGGCCGCAACCGGTGGCCGCGCGTTATATTCCACAAGAACCGAACCGCCCCCATCATGCCCCGAGTATATCCGCACCCCTCACAGCCGCGCCTCCACCGCACCGGCTGCGCGCAGCCTCGCCTTCATCTCACTGGCCGAACCCGCCAGATCAATCGCCCGGCACGCCTCCGGCAGCACCACCGTCTCCAACCCCAGTTCCCTCGCATCCAGCGCCGAAAACCCCACGCAAAAGTCGTACGCCAGTCCCGCAAAGAACGCCCGCTTCAACCCGCGCTCGCGCAGGTATCCCGCCAGCCCCGTCTCCGTCTGCCGGTCATTCTCATAAAACGCCGAATACGAATCCACCTCCGCCCGGAAGCCCTTGCGCAAAATCAGCTCCGCCTGCGGCAAATCCAGCTCCGGATGCAGCTCCGCGCCCCACGTCCCCTGCACGCAATGCTCCGGCCACAGCGTCTGCTCCCCATACGCCATCTCCACCGTCTCCAGCGGCTCGCGCCCCGGGTGCGCCGTCGCAAATGACCAGTGCCCCGCCGGATGCCAGTCCTGCGTCAGCACAATGTGCGCAAACCGCGGCGCCGCGCGCAGAATCGGCGCAATCACCTCATCGCCCTTCGGAACCGCCAGCGCTCCGCCCGGGCAGAAATCATTCTGCACATCCACCACGATCAGCACATCGCTCGCGCGTATCTCCATATCTCTATTCTCGCCCCAAAACACGCGCCTCCCTGTCTCCATCAAACTGGGAATGCCACGACCCCGGGCGAGTCCGGCAAGTCCCCTGAACGGCCGGCCCCTACTTGTACTTCTTCACAATCTGCTGCACCGTCTTGGCGATGCTGAACCCGTCCGGAGGCAGCTTCACGTTGTACGCCGCGAAATACACAAACCGCTGCTCGGTCATCAATCCGTTGTGAATGTAGGTGATCGTCAACGGCGTAGCGATCCCGTCGATCATGTGGTAGTCCGAGAACTGCACCACGTCCTTGTCCATGTCGTGATACACCGGATCCCGCCACTCGTAGCTCACCTCCATCGGCAAGTGCGAGTACTCATGCAGCTGGATAGTGATGCTGTCGTTGTCCTCGCTGATCAGCGTCACCTGGTCCACCAGGTGGTTTTCTGACAGCTTCTGCCCGTCATATTCCACAATCGTTCCGGGCTCTTTCAGCCACACCCGCACCGCCTGACCGATGCTGTGCTTCCGCCGCCGCAGGTAGCTCTCGCAAATCTTCTTCATCTGAGGGTGCGCGCCCTTGTAGTCGATCTCCGTGCAACTGTCGCCCGTGTACATCTCCACCACGTCGCGCTTTTTCGTCAATTCTTCGCGCTCCGGCCCCAGCGGCTCCCGCCAGTCAAAATACATCTGCAGCGAATCGTCAGGCCGCCCCTGAAAGTACCCGGCGATGCGCCCTTCGTGATACGCATTTTTCATATCGAGCCACCTCTGGCCCCCCAGCGCCTGCACCATCTCCTTCAGCAGCTCGCGCCCTTTGTGCGAACCCAGCCCCGAACCCTGTCCCGATCCCGCATCCGCCGCGCCAACTCCAATCCCGCTTTGCGCATACGCCACAGAAACAGTGACAAATAGCCCCAGCACCACTGCTAGACACCGCTTCATCGCAAAGACCTCTACCCCACCAGCACCGCGCCGCCGTTCACGTTCACAATCTCGCCCGTCATGAACCCGGCATACGGCGTGCACAAAAAGACAATCGGCCCCGCCACCTCCATCGGGTCCGCCACCCTCCCCAGCGGTATCGCCGAGAAAATCTTCTCCCGCGTATGCGCATCCGCCAGTGCAGGAGCGCTCATATCCGTCATCACCCAGCCCGGCGCCACGCAATTCACATAGATTCCCTTCGCAGCCAGCTCCGTCGCCAGCCCCTTCGTCATGCTGATCAGCGCGCCCTTGCTCGCCGCATAATCCGCATGGAAAGCCTCGCCCCGTTGCCCCGCCGTCGAGCTCACCAGCACCACATGCCCGGCCGCCGCTCCGTGCGCTGGCCTGCCTTGCTTCTCCATCTGCGCCACCGCCGCCTGAATCAGCCCAAACGCGCTGTCCAGGTTCACCGCAATCGTCCGATGCCACTGCTCGTCGGTCATCGCGGAAATCCCCACATCCTCCGGCGGCCATATCCCGTGATTCACCACCAGCGCATCCAGACGCCCGAACGCCGCCACCACAGCGGCCACCAGCTTGCGCCCGTCCGCCGGCATCAACAGTTCCTGCTGAAACGCCCGGCACCACTCCGCACCGCCGCACAGCGCCACCACTTCCTCGGCCTGCGCCTTCGCCTGCAAATAATTGAACGCAACCTTCGCGCCCGCCTTGTGAAACAGCCCCACCGTCGCCCGCCCAATCCCGCGCGAGCCGCCCGTCACCAGCACAACCTTCCCCTCAAGGGATAACTCCACTCCGTTCATGCCTTTGACGCTATCCCGTTTTTCCACGCCGGTCCAGCATCCCGGCGCGCCTCAAATCCAGCCGGTAAAATAGAAGCAGGAACCCCGCCTTGCAGCAATTACTCGACAAGCTCAATCCGCAACAGCGCGCCGGCGTCGAAAACGTCGACGGCCCCGTCCTCATCCTTGCGGGCGCAGGCTCCGGCAAAACTCGCGTCATTACCCACCGCATCGCCTATCTCATTCAGGAGCGCGGCGTCGCCCCCGACTCCATCCTCGCCGTCACCTTTACCAACAAGGCCGCCCGCGAAATGGCCGAGCGCGTCGACGCTCTCATCGGCCACGCCACCCTTGCCAAGCCTCTGCTCGCCACCTTTCACTCCTTCTGCGTGCGCCTGCTCCGGCGAGACATCGAATCCCTCCGCATCGGCAACGAAGGCCTCACCAAAACCTTCGCCATCTACGACGAAAACGAGCAGCAATCCCTCGTCAAGCAGATCATGCGCCGCATGAACCTCGACGACAAGCAGCTCACCCCGCGCACCGTGCTCTCCAAAATCTCCTGGGCCAAAAACCACATGATCGATCCCCAGGAGTACTACCTCCAGTCCGCCGACCCCGTCAGCGAGCGCGTCGCCCACATCTTCGAGGCCTACCGCAAGGAGCTCCGCACCAACAACGCCCTCGACTTCGATGACCTCCTCCTCGAAGCCGTCCGCGTCCTCAAATCCTCCGCGGAAATCCGCGAGCGCTATAACCGCCGCTACCAGTACCTACTCATCGACGAATATCAGGACACCAACCGCCCCCAGTACGAGCTCATGAAGCTCCTCGCCGGTCCTAAACAAAACGTCTGCGTCGTCGGCGACGAAGACCAGAGCATCTACTCCTGGCGTGGAGCAGACATTCGCAACATCCTCGAGTTCGAGAAAGATTTCCCCAGCGCCAAAACCATCCGGCTGGAGCAGAATTACCGCTCCACCCAGGTCATTCTTGAGGCCGCTTCCGCTGTCGTCTCCCGTAACGCCCAGCGCAAGGGTAAGCAGCTCTGGACTTCCCGCGAAGGCGGCGCACTCATCGGCTATTACGAAGCGCCGGACGGCGAAAACGAAGCCCTCTTCATCGCCGACTCCATCAACAAATATCTCCGCAAGGCCGGAGAATCCGACGACCAGCCCCGCGCCGCCGTCCTCTACCGCACCAACTCGCAGTCCCGCCTCGTCGAAGAAGCCATGCGCCGCTATGGCATCAGCTACACCATGGTTGGCGGCTTTTCGTTTTACGAGCGCGCCGAAATCAAGGACCTCCTCAGCTACCTCAAGCTCGTCAAAAACCCAAACGACTCCATCGCCCTCCAGCGCTGCATCAACACTCCGCCCCGCGGCATCGGCAAAACCACTCTCGAAACCATCGAGCGCATCGCGCTTGAAACCGGCTCAAGCTCCTGGAACGCCATCTCCCACGCCCGCCGCGAGAAGCTGCTCTCCGCCCGCGCCCTCCACGCCCTGGCTGAATTCCAGCAGCTCATCGAAGACGCTCGCGCCATGCTCGCGCCCAACTTCGCGGACAAACTCTCTGAAGACGTAGCGCCCGGCGCAGAATCCGCCGCCGAGCCGCCCATCTCAGACGACACCAACTTCCCCGCCGACGCGAGCTCCAACACCGATCCCGATACATCCTTCGACTTCGGCGACTCCGCCCAAACCACCCTCGCCCTCACCCCCGCCGAAGAAGACACTAACTTCGACCCCACATCCTTCAACCCCTTCGCCAGCGAAGCCCCAGCCCATAGCACCGCGCCCGCCATCGCCGCCTCCGCCGCGCCCGTACCCGCCGAGTCCGATCCCCACGCCAGCGCCTTCCGAAAGCCCGGCGACCCGGCCACCCTGCCCGAGCTCATCAAGTTCCTCATCGACCGGTCCGGCTATATCCGCGTCCTCGAAGAAGAAGGATCGCCCGAAGCCTTCTCGCGCATCGAAAACCTCAAAGAACTCGCTAACGCCGCCCAGGACGCGCAGGAGCGCGGCGAAACCCTCGACGAATTCCTCGACCACGCCGCCCTCGTCAGTGACACCGACCAGTACAACGCCGACGCCCGTGTCACCCTCATGACCCTCCACGCCGCCAAGGGCCTCGAATTCCCTATGGTCGTCCTCGCCGGCCTCGAAGAAGGACTCTTTCCCCACTCGCGCACTCTCTCGGACCCCAACCAGATGGAAGAGGAGCGCCGCCTCTGCTACGTCGGCCTCACCCGCGCCATGGATTCCCTCATCCTCACCCGCGCCCGCTACCGACGCCGCTACGGCAATGACATGCCCGAGGCTTCCACACCCTCCCGCTTCCTTGAAGAGATTCCCTTCCGCCTCATCGATGACCTCACCGGAGGCCTCGCCAACTCCACCTCCGGTAACTCCGCCTACGGCTCGCACACTACCAGCCATGACGGCTCCCCGCGCCACTACTCCTACGAAGACGAAGACCAGAGCACCGCCTATTCCCCTTCCGGCCGCTACAAATCGAGCTCCCGCGGCAGGACGCCGCCCAGCGGCAGCGGCTCCCTCGACAACATCGCCCAGTTCTTCGGCGGTCGCGGCGGCCCGCGTATCAGCGGCCCGCTCCATCCGCCAAAATCTTCGCGTGCCAAACTCGATGTTCCCCAACCCGCCGGCGCAACCGGCTTCCGCAACGGACAGCGCGTCCGCCACCCCAAATACGGCGAGGGCATCGTTTTTCGAAGTGAAGGGGAAGGTGAAAACGCAAAGGTTACGGTACAATTTGCAAAGTTCGGAGTGAAAAAGCTGGTGGAGAAATTCGCCCAGCTCGAGCGCCTCTAAAACTGCGCGACCTTATACCCACTCCCGCAAAAGATCTGAAGGATAAGAGACATGGCAAATACCAAGAGCATGGAAAACAAGGAAGAGCGGAAAGCCGTTAAGCGCGCAGCCCGCAAAAAGGCCGCACCCAAGGGCAAGCGCACCGAACCCCGCGGCTCCAACAAGAAGAAAGTCAAGAAGCTCGTTCGCGGTCAGAGCAAGCGCTAAGCCGTTTCACCTCCGGGCTTCCGCTCAAAACCATCCTCCACCCGTGGCCTTTTCCTTCTCAGGGAAAGGCCACTTTGCATCTGGCCGGGGCAATTCCTGCAATTTCAAACTCCTCGGCCTCCAATTTCATTTGGCGCGGGATGCACTCAACCTGTAGACTCCCATTTTCAGCCCCATTCAGGAGTCCGCACCTGTCACAGCTCTTCGCCAGAAAGTCCATTGATAAGCTGATTGCCGAGTCCGAGGACCCTGAGCGCCGACTCCATAAAACTCTTGGCCCCATCTCACTCATCGCCCTCGGCATCGGAGCCGTCGTCGGCTCCGGCATCTTCACCGTCATCGGCACCGCCATCAGCGGCCAGCACTTCACCAAATCATCGGTACTCAATACCCCGCTGCTTGACTTCCTGATTCGCCACCACGCCATGTCCGGACGCCCAGGCGCCGGCCCGGCTCTGGCTCTCTCACTCGTCCTCGTCGCCATCGTCTGCGCCTGCACCGGCCTCTGCTACGCCGAGCTCGCTTCCATGATCCCCATCGCCGGCTCCGCCTACACCTACACCTACGCCACCCTCGGCGAGCTCATCGCATGGATCAACGGCTGGAGCCTCATCCTCGAATACGCCTTCTCCAACATGGCTGTATCCGTCGGCTTTGCAGAGCACTCCGTCGACTTCATGGACTGGTTCGGAATCCACCCACCCCTCAAGTGGATCTCCCCGGCCTATCTCCCCAGCGGACTCACGGACTTCTCCGGCCACGTCCTCTACCAGCCCGGATGGCACTTCGGCTTCAACATCCCGGCCTTCATCGTCGTCATGGTCATCACCGTCGTGCTCGTCCATGGAATCCGCGAGTCCGCCCGCACCAACAATGTAATGGTGCTGCTCAAAATTGGAGCCATTCTCGTCTTCGTCATCGCCGGTGCCCAGTTCATCCACCCCAGCTACTACCATCCCTTCGCGCCCAATGGATGGTCCGGCATCCTCACCGGCGGCTCCATCATCTTCTTCACCTACATCGGCTTCGATTCCATCTCCACCGCCGCCGAGGAATGCAAGAATCCGCAGCGTGACATGCCCATCGGCATCATCGCGACGCTCATCATCTGCACCCTCCTCTACATCGGTGTCGCCGTCGTCCTCGTCGGCCTCCGCCATTGGAACACCATGGCCGACGACGCCGCCCCAGTCGTCAACACTCTCCGCCACCTCGCCGAAGCCAAACACAGCCTTTTCCTCCGCTACATCCACCTCGTCGTCCTCTGCGGAGCCATCCTCGGCATGGTCTCCTCCATCCTCGTCTTCCAGATCGGACAGGCCCGCGTCTGGTTCGCCATGTCGCGCGACCGCCTGCTCCCCTCCATCTTTGCCAGGGTCCACCCGCGCTACCGCACGCCCGCCATCTCCACCTGGGTCGCCGGTTTCCTTGTCGCCATCCCCGCCGGCCTCCTCGACATCGGCACCGTCGCCGACCTCTCCAACATCGGCACACTCTTCGCCTTTGTCCTCGTCTCCGCCGGCGTCCTCATCCTCCGCTATCAGGAACCCGACCGCAAACGCGGCTTCCGCGTTCCCTTTGGTCCCGTCTTCCCCGTGCTCAGCATCGTCTTCTGTGTGGTGCTCATGGCTGGACTTGAAGTCATGACCTGGGTCCGCTTCTTCATCTGGATCGCCATCGGCCTCGTCATCTACTTCTTCTACAGCCGCAAACGCAGCGAATTCTTCAGGCAGTAGCCCGGCCCTTTCCGTATCCCTCCCGCGATGCCGGCTACCCTGCCTGACGCACGCGTGCGCCCGGATGCCAAATCCCGGTAAAATAAAAGAAAAAGACAGGTCTATTGCATGCTTTCTGATCTCGAATTCGCCTACGCCCCCGTGCGCGACCAGGTACGCGACCTGCGGGAGTATCTTTGACCCCGCACGCCTCCGCTCCGAACTCTCTGCCATAGAACAAAAACTCGCCGACCCGGCCCTCTGGTCCAACCCCCAGCTCTCGCAACCCCTCATGCGCGACCGCAAGCGCATCGAAGAGCAGCTCTCCTTTGACGCCGAACTCGCTCGCCGATCCGGCGACATCGACGCCTACTTCGAGCTCGCCCGCGAAAGCGAAGCCGCCAGCCAGCCCGACGCCTCCCTCGAAGCCGACCTCGAACGCGAAATCGCCGCCCTCCGCGACTACGCCGAAAAGCTCGAGTCCCGCACCATGCTCTCCGGAGAAACCGATCCCCTCAACGCCATCGTCACCGTCCACCCCGGCGCCGGCGGCACCGAATCCCAGGACTGGGCCGAAATGCTCATGCGCATGTATCTCCGCTGGGCCGAGCAGCAGGGCTTCAAAACCGAAATCAACGACTATCAGGACGGCGAAGAGGCCGGCATCAAATCCGCCACCTTCACCATCTCCGGCGACTACGCCTTCGGCCTGCTCTCCGGTGAAACCGGCGTCCACCGCCTCGTCCGCATCTCCCCTTTTGACTCGGCCAAGCGACGCCACACCTCCTTCGCCTCCGTCTTCGTCTCGCCGGAAATCGACGACTCCATCCAGATCGACATCAAGCCCGAAGACCTCCGCGTTGACACCTACCGCTCTGGCGGCAAGGGCGGCCAGCACGTCAACACCACGGACTCCGCCGTCCGCATCACCCACCTTCCGACGAACATCGTCGTCCAGTGCCAGAACGAGCGCTCGCAGCACAAGAACCGCGAGAAGGCCATGAAGATGCTCCGCTCGCGCCTCTACGAATACGAGTTAGAGAAGAAAAACGCCGAAACCAAGAAGCTGGAGGACTCCAAGTTAGACATTAACTTCGGCTCCCAGATCCGCAGTTACGTCCTCCAGCCCTACCGCATCGCCAAAGACCACCGCACCAAGGTAGAAGTAGGCGACGTAGACAAAGTCCTCGACGGCTACCTCGACCCCTTCATCCGCGGCTACCTGATCATGCGCCGCAACGGCGGCGTCCCCGCCACCGTAACCGCCGACGACGACTTGGAGTAGCAACGAGGCTAATTGCGCTTCGGCATTTGAGCCGCATTCGAAACCAGTGCTGCTATAGAGGAAAACCCCGACAAATCTCCAGGACTCCTATCCGAAACGGTCCATTGAGGCCTTGATACGCAATACAAGTTCGGGACAGTACCAAACTCATATCTTATTCGGCTTACCGTCTTTCGGCGGCGGAGGCTTCAGCGGAGCACCGCCATTCTTGGGTATTTTATTGGGAACCTTCATCGGTGCCCCGTCTTTAGCTAACACCATTAGATCTCCTCTGCTATGCCGCTATTTCTTGCCAGATTGCTGGTTCCCAGTAACACCATTTTTAAGTTTACGGGGCGGAGGAGGGGGTGTTTTCAAATTAGCGCCCCTCTCAACCTTGTCTGGCGGCGTATAGATGGCCCTTTCTTTCATATTTACCTCATTTGCAATGTTCAGCCCCACAAAAAGTACCATAGATACCACTCCCAACCCAAACAAAATACCAGTAGCCCAATTGAGGCATTTAATGGACTTCGCATGGCCGTCAGGAAACTCAGGCTCCTCCCGCTGAAGATCAGCGGATTTCAAATATTCAGCTCTTCGTTCCCAATAAACCTTAGCCTTATCATTGCCCGAGATACTAAATTGATACGAAAACAAGACGAGGAGAACCGCGGCTGTCACAAACCCTAGGGAGAGATATAGTAGCCAAAGAACAATCGCGGCTGGGAGCGGAACTATATCTTTAATGAAAGCCAAAGAGAACGCTAGAAAGGCAGCAGACAGCGTCAATATCTGCCTATCATATTCAGCTTGGTCCTTAACCCCTGCATCGTGCGCCTCATCGCGTTCTTTATTGCAGGACTGTATCTCTTCGCGAAGTTCTTCAGCCCTATTCTTCGGTGTCAGGCTTCGAGCCGCCTCTCGAACACCACCATGCCCCATGCGCCCCCCTGAACTTAAAGACGTTCAATTATCTGAACTGATCAGCCCCAAAATTCGAAAAGCACGCCTGCTCAACCCCACCATCGCTCGAAAGCCTACCCCACCAACCCCTCAATCTCACTCATCCGAAACATCCGCCCAGTCTGCCCCACCATCACCGCAGCCTGATCCACATGTTTCAAATCCCCGCCCGCATACTGATACTTTTCCCCGCTCTTCGGATTAATCACAAAGATCCCGCGCACACCCATTGCCTCGTAATCCGCCAGCTTTTCCAGCACCCGAACCAGCTTGTCCTCCGGCGACAAAATCTCAAACACCGCCACCGGAGCCGTCTTCACAATCTGATCCATATCACGCAAAGGACCTGTATTCTCCAGCACTACAACATCCGGCACCCGAAACCGCGTCGGCGATACCTGCACCCGCAACTCGGCCAGCACGCGAATCCCCCACTCCTGCTCATGCTTCCAGAACCACTTCTGAATCGCCGCCTGCCATGCTGCGTGGTCCAGTTCTCCCACCGCACGCTCCTGAATCTCGCCGTCCACATACTCGGCGTCCGGCTCAAAAGACGAGCGCAGGTACACATCCACCGGAATATACTGTGCCGCCGTTGCCATCCCTCGCTCCTTTCGCCTGTTTTGGCCTCATTGTACTTCGAAATCGAGACCAACCCCACAGCGCCCCCGGGACCTCCATCACACCTCGAATCCCAAGCACGCCTGCTAGCATCCATGTATCAGCTATGAGCGCAATGGATATCATCGGTATCGCCGTCGTCGCCCTCCACGGCATCGTTATTTTCTCCATCATCCTCTGGTTCGGCCTTGCCAAGCCTAAAACCTGGGCTGAATTCCGCCTCCGCTTCCGCTGCGCCTTCTTCCGCTGCCCCAAGAACACCACTATCGCCCGCTAACGCCGCTCCGCCTTACCGCACAGCAGCGAGCAACCCGCCCGCTCGCCGCACCATCCCTTCAATGTCATGAACGCCATGGAAGTCATCGGCGTACTCATCATTCTGGGGCACGCAGTCGGCCTCACCTTGGTGATCCTCTGGATGGGTCTGGACATGCCCGTAACCGTTGCCGATTTCCGTCTCCGCTTCCGGCAGCTCTTCTTCGGTCATCATCCCGGACCCGGCAAATTGCACTGAACTGCGGCCAATCCAGAGAGCAGCTCAACGAAGCAGGAAATGTCTGCGCGCCCTTTCCACCGCGCCCGGACTACCGCATCATCAGCAGATACGCCACCAGTGCCACGCCCCCCAACGCCAGCAGAAGCGCAATCGCCGTACCCATGCGCGATGGCCTGCCATCCATTGGCTGGCCGCTCCCTAAGCGGGCAACCAGTTTCCTGTGACGCAGCGTCGCGCTGATCTCCACAAAGATGCCCATCCCCACCAGCGCCACTCCTACCCACAGCGAAGGCCCGTTCGATCCCCTCGGAGCGGCAACACCGCCGTGATAATTCATCTGCAGCTCGCTCACAAACAGCCCAAAGCGCGCCACCACGAATCCAAAACCCATCAGCGCCAGCCCGGTCCGCAACCACGCCAGGTAGGTCCGCTCCGCGGCAAGCAATGTTCGGGGATCTACTTCCTGTGGCATCGCATTTCCCTTCGTCTTGTACGATCTTCCCACAGCGTCACCGCTGCGGGTATTCGACCCGCGCAAAAGCAAAGGCGCGGAACCCTGCCGCGCCTTTTCCCTGCTCCCAATCAACCGCTCTTTACGCCGGAACAGCCTCCGGCTCCTGCACTTTCTCCGCATCCATCACCGCGCCAATCGCATGAATCACCGCCGCTACGCGCACTGCCGCCAGCACCAGCTCCTCCGTCGCGCCCTTCTCGCGCAGCACCTTCTCGTGCGAATCCACGCACTTGCCGCAGCCATTGATCGCCGAAACCGCCAGCGACCACAGCTCAAAATCCACCGGCTCGACTCCATGCGTCCGCATGCCGTTCATGCGCAGCCGCGCCGGCATCGTCGCATATTTCTCGTTCGAGCTCAGGTGCTGGAACCGGTAGTAGATGTTGTTCATCCCCATCAGCGCCGCCGCCGTCTTCGCCGCCTCAATCGCCTGCTCCGGAATGTGCTTCCCGGCTTCCTTCAGCACCGCCGCCGTCAGCGCATCGTTGCGCACCGCCACCGCGCTCGCCACCACCGTACCCCAGAGCTGCTGCGCCGTCAGCTCGGTGTTCTGCCGCACCAGCGAGGAATAATTCAGCTTCAAATCCCTGGCATGGTTCGGCAACGCATCCACAATCGCATCCATCGACATCCGCCACTCCCTTTCTTCTCAATCCACAAACTTCGCGGCGCCCGCCTCGCAGTTTTGGCAAAGCGCGGGCGCCGCTCATGCCAGGCCCGGTTTGGCCCAGACCTTGCTCGCCCCCAAACGTTACACCGTCAGCGTCTCTTCGCCCTTCTGCCAGTTGCACGGGCAAAGCTCATCGGTCTGCAGCGCATCCAGCACCCGCAGCACTTCCTGCGGATTCCTCCCCACGCTCAGGTCCGTCACATACACAAAACGGATAATGCCCTCCGGATCCACGATGAACGTCGCGCGCTGCGCCACGCCCGCATTCACGTCCAGAATCCCCAGTTGCTCGCACAGATCGCGCTTCACATCGGCCAGCATCGGGAACGGCAGATCCTTCAGATCCTCGTGGTTGTTGCGCCACGCAAGGTGCACAAACTCCGAGTCGATGCTCCCGCCCAGCACCTGCGCGTCACGATCCGCAAACTCCTGGTTCAGCTTGCCGAACGCCGCAATCTCCGTCGGACACACAAACGTGAAATCCTTCGGCCAGAAGAAGTAAACCTTCCACTTGCCGGGATACGACTCGTCCGTGATCGTCTCAAATGCCTTGTTCTTGTCCGTGCTGACGGTCGCCGTCACGCTAAAGGAAGGAAATTTTTCGCCAACTGTAAGCATGTAGAGTGCTCTCCTCTTCAAATTCAGGTGAACTTGCTTGTGTTGCATCAGGATGTTCAGGTTGTCAGGAAAGTTCGCGCCGGCTTATCCTCGCTTGCGGCAGTCCGCGCAAACCCCCAGTACGTCCACGGCATATCTCTCCGCCGCAAACCCTCCGGGCAACTCACCCGGCGGCATGCGGAGCTCAATCTGCCCGGCGTCTATGTCGGTAATCGACTTGCACACCCGGCAGACCAGATGATGATGTGGCTGCGGATTGGTCTCCACGCGCATGGAGCCATGGTGCAGGCTCACCTCGTGAAACAGATCGCTGTCCATGAAAAGGTGAATCGTCTTGTACACCGTCGCGAGCGATATCGAAGGAATCTCCCCCTTCACCCGCGCATACACTTCCTCCGGGCTGGGATGCCCGGGCAGTGACGCCAGCGTCTCCCAGATCACGAACCTCTGGTGCGTGACCGTCAGACCCGCCTTTTCACAAATCAAGCGAAATTTCTCCGCTGCTTCCATCAGGATAATTTCTATCAGTAAATAATTATTATTGCCAACCGGCACTGAACCCCTCAGTGAGAAATTCCTGCCTGGCTTTCTAAAAGATGCTCGCCGCTCTCAGAAGGATGCAGCTTCTCTACCGCCGCATCGCCATCATTGGCCGCAGTGCTTCTTCCGGCTCCGGACGCACCCTGAAGTCCGCATGCGCCTCCGCAAACAGCACCGTCCCGTCCTGCCCCACCACATACGTCGCCGGAAGCGGCAACCGCCAGCTCTCCTCGCCGTTCACAAACGGAATATTCACCAGGATGCTCCGGTAATAGCTCCGCTGGTATTCCGGCACCGTGTACGCCAGCCCAAACTTCTCCGCCAGCGCGCACCCCTGATCCGTCAGCAGCGCATACGGAACCTTGTGGTGCCCCGCCGTAAAGTCGCTCTGCCGCTGCGTCTGCGGCGAAATCCCCACCACCAGCCCGCCCCATTCCCTCACCACCGGGTACAGGTCGCGCCACGCCTCCAGCTCCGTTACGCAATACGGGCACCACCGCCCGCGGAAGAACGAAATCACCAGCGGCCCCAGCGCCAGCAGATCCTCCGACCGCACCATCTTGCCTGACGAGTCCGGCAGCTCAAACTCCGGTATCTTTGCCCCCACCGGCAAAATCCGCTCCTCGATTCCCGTCGCGAAAAGCTCTTCCACCGCGCGGTCAATCACCGCCAGCCGCTCCGGCTGCACCAGTGTCCGAGTGTTTTCGGTGATCTGGTCAAGCTGGTCCTGAAGATGCGCCATGCTCCTTATCTTCTCAGATCGAGTCCCCCTCCTGTGTGCCCGAAATCACAGCACAAGCATTCCCCTACGCCTTCTATGCAATCACCCACGTCGTCACGCTCTCCGGCGCTGCCACCGCCCTCCAGGTCCCCTGCTTCACCCGCATCTCCTTGAGCTCCCCGTGGCTCTCCGTCGCTGAAGTCCGCGTCCCAGTCACGCGCGTCCCCGTCACGCCTTTCAGCGTCACCGGGAAACTCCGCTCCTGCATACCCCGGTTGATCGCCACCACAATCGTCTTGCCGCTCGCATCATCATGAAACGCTGACAGATCCACATCCTTATCCGGCATCGCCGTCGCCTCGATCCGGTGCGCCCCCGGCCGAATGAACCGCGCATACTGCCCAATCGTGAACAGCCGCTTGGTCAGCTCATACGTTCCATTCTTGGGATCGATCCCCAGCAGCGATCCCCTCGACTTCTCCGCAATCGACGCGCCCCACCACCACAACCACGCGCTCACCTGGTCCTCCACCACGTGCGTATGCAGCAGCCGCGCCCAGTACACCCCGTCCGTAATATTCGTGATGTTCTTCCCGTCCGCGCTCACTTCCGTCTCCCACACGCGCTTGCCCTGCTTCAGCGCCTGGTGGAAAACTCCTGTCCGCTTGCACAGCGGAACATACGGCGTGTAGTCGTCGGTATACGCATGCGCGGCCACAATATTTACCGCCTTCGCGCACGCCGGATCGTCCAGAATCGTATTGATCGACAAGTCCGTCCACCGCGCGTCTTCATTCACAATGATCTCCGCCGTCACGCCCCTCCGCTCAAAGGTCGGAATCAGCGCCGTCCGCAGAAACACCGCAAGTTGCTCCCCGCTCCAGATGCACGAAGGCCACGGCGCCAGAAAATCCGGCTCGTTCGCCGGCGAAATCGCATAAATCTCAATCCCGAAATGCTTCTTGTACCCCAGCACATACTCCGCCAGATAATCCGCGTACGCCTGGTACATGTCATTCCGCAGCTGTCCCCCGCGATTGACCATCCTTGTCGTCTTCATCCACGCCGGCGGCGACCACGCCGTCGAGAAAAACCTCCCGCAGCCGCGCTTCTTCGCCTCGCCCATCAGCCAGACCTGGTCCTCGTCGCCGCTCCAGTTCCACTTGCCCTGCTCCGGCTCAATCGACTCGCCCGACTCGTTGAACGGTCCCTTCGGCATCCCGCCGTCCTGAATAATGTTCCGCAATATCGAGAAGCCCATCCCCTTCGTCTCATCGAACATCAGCTCCAGCAGGTACTCGCGCTTTTCCGCCGGCATCATCCGCCAGAACGCAGCCTGGTGAAATGCCTCTGAGAATCCAAACCCGTCCATCTGCTGGTGCCGCACC
Organism: Acidobacteriota bacterium; assembly: GCA_021791875.1. GTDB lineage: Bacteria > Acidobacteriota > Terriglobia > Terriglobales > Acidobacteriaceae > Acidobacterium. Next base: position 38,328 of record JAJYVU010000024.1, read on the forward strand.
GTCGCATCCACCGTCGCCCCCGGCTCCTGCGCCAGCAGCCTGGGAGCTCCCGCCGCCGCACCTGCCGCCACCGCCGCCCCGCGCACAAAATCCCGCCGATTCATCTTCATCTCCACACCCTCCTCTGCCATGCCGGCTACGGTCCCGCGCCAGGAAAAACTTGCCTAGTAAATCAATTTATCCGGAACACGCAGACCATTCTTAAACGATTTTTGCCATTCCTGTCCACTCCACCTCGAATCCCCTCCTGTTTTCATGCATCTCTCATCTCTAGAAGTGCCGTATCTCCCACCCCCTCGCGCTAAACTCATAGATGAGGACCCTCATGCCGGATACACATCGCAGAAAGACCGTTTCGGTCAACATAGGCAAGGTTCGCGTCGGTTCTGACGCTCCCGTCGTCGTCCAGTCCATGACCAACACCGACACCGCCGACGCCCAGTCCACCATCCAGCAGGTCGCCGCGCTTGCCGCCGCCGGATCGGAGCTCGTCCGCGTCACCGTCAACAACGACGCCGCCGCTAAAGCCGTCCCTGCCATCGTTGAAGGCCTCCACAAACTCGGCATCGACGTCCCCATCATCGGCGACTTCCATTACAACGGCCACCAGCTCCTCAAGAAATATCCCGACTGCGCCCAGGCCCTCGCCAAGTACCGCATCAACCCCGGCAACGTCTCCATCGGCCGCAAAGACGACGACAACTTCCGCACCATGGTCGAGTGCGCCGTCGAGAACGACAAGCCCGTCCGCATCGGCGTCAACTGGGGCTCGCTCGATCAGGCCCTCCTCACCCGCCTCATGGACGAAAACTCCCGCCTCGCCGAGCCGCTCCCCGCCCGCTCCGTCATGCTCGAAGCCATGTGCCGCAGCGCCCTCGACTCCGCCGCCGCCGCCGAAAAATACGGCCTCGGCCATGACAAGATCATCCTCAGCGCCAAGGTCTCGGGCGTCCTCGATCTCATCGACGTCTACAAGATGCTCGCCGCCCGCTGCGACTACCCCCTCCACCTCGGCCTCACCGAAGCCGGAATGGGCATGAAAGGCATCGTCGCCTCCACCGCCGGCCTCGCGCCCCTGCTGCTCGACGGCATTGGAGACACCATCCGCGTCTCCCTCACTCCCAAGCCCAACGGTGACCGCGCCGAAGAAGTCCACACCGGCCAGCAGATTCTCCAGTCCCTCGGCATCCGCAGCTTCACCCCGCAGGTCACCGCCTGCCCCGGCTGCGGCCGCACCACCAGCACCTTCTTTCAGGAGCTCGCCCAGCAGATCCAGGACTACCTCCGCGAATCCATGCCCGTCTGGCGCCAGACCTACCCCGGCGTCGAAGAACTCAAGCTCGCCGTCATGGGCTGCGTCGTCAATGGCCCCGGCGAATCCAAGCACGCCAACATCGGCATCTCGCTCCCCGGCACCTTCGAGGAACCCAAGGCTCCCGTCTACGTCGATGGCCGCCTCCTCACTACACTCCGTGGAGACACCATCGTTGCCGACTTCCAGAAGATCCTCGACGACTACGTCCGCACCCGCTACGGCTCCTCCGCCAGCGCCCCAGAGCAGCTCGTCGAAGTCCACTAACCTTCAATCCCGAGAACCCTCCGGGTGCCGCATTCAACCCTGGTGTTGGGTTGAGTGGGATGGAACCCTCCGGCCACCCCATCCAAGCGGGTGGCCATACTTTCTCCTCGCACTGTTCGAGGAGAAAGTGTGGGACCATAGCGGCGCACCGCGCCGCCTTGCCTTTCCGGCAATGCACCGCTGTCCTGCACTCCAGAAATTTGACCGAATCCCCACGCATGCTGACCCGATGAAGCTGCTCAAGAATCTGGATGGAAAGCTACTCGTCTCCAATGATGACCATGACATACGCTATCTGGGCGACTTAGATCTGCGAGGGGCCGACTTCCTCCATGTCACTGCCGAAGGCTTGTACTGTGCCATAGCCGGGCGCTCCATTCCAGCCAGTTTTAGCTGGAGTGGAAATGGAAAATCCCTCCCCGCCGGTGGTAACCCCGAGTGCTGGCGCTTGAGCGCCGAAGCCGAGAGTCTACCCTGAGCGAAGCCCAGGGAGACCTGCGGTTTCACCCCATCCCCGCCACATCGCACCCCCCAGCAAATCGTCAATACAAGCCGACTTAGCGGTACCTATCTTCGTCTCGATGAGTGCATTGGCGGCGATAATGGGCCAGCTGCGGCGGTGTCAGCCATGGCCGCTCGGCTGAGCAACGTTTACCGCTGTGGCGGACAGCGAACCATTGCAGTGCAGCATCTTGCCTGCGCTATCTGTCATTGACAGCGTAGCTGCTCTGCTAGAAACTCACTCATATGAATCAGGACACGGATTTTCAAGCGCGATCCGTAAGTGCAGGACTCACAAAGCTCCAAGAGTTATTAGAAAACCCGGTTGCCACGGGTGCTTTGGAACTTGGTAGAAATGCAACCGCGGCGCAAGAGTACGATGTTCTCAAGCGCCTCCACAAGAGCCTGCTTCAGTACCTGGAACGTAACGGATCCTTGTTCTACGTGGGGGTTTTGGGGCACTTCTCAGCCGGAAAGTCGAGCACCATCAACTCGATACTCGACACTTGGAATAGCAAGCACGAGCGCGTCACAGATCTGAACCCCACCGACACAACAATCACGTTGATTACCCAGGAAAAAAACGCGTCCTCACTTGTTGGGGTCATAAGAGAGGGGCACGTCACAATCAGACTAGAACCGGTCGACAGCCCCCTACTTGACGAGATTGTCCTAGTCGATACTCCTGGAACTGGGGACCCGAAGTTTATCGAGGAGGTTGCGCGCGACTTCCTCCCAATTTGCGATCTCATACTCTTTGTGTTCTCCGCAACTAATCCGCTTGATAAAAGCGATGTGCCCTTGCTCCTTGAGTTACACAAGCGCCTTCCGTTTGTGCCAATCCATTTCGTCGTGACAAGAGTAGACGAACTGCGGACGAGGCATGACACTCCGTTGACCGAGGAAAACCTCGATCCACGTACGGCCGAGAAATTTCTCAACACAGTCGTGGCACGAGTCAATGCGCTTCTGACCCCCGATGTTTACCTCGCATCTAGCTTTTCACTTATCGACAATAGAAGCCAATTTCGTACAGGGCAGCTGAGAGATTCCTTGCTCGCACGCTGTAACTCATCGAACCCCCAAGCTCACGTGGCGATGCATCTGAATAAACTGCATTTCTATCGTTCGAGTGCGAAGTCCCTCAGAGTTTTCTTCTCCGGAATTGTCGACAAGAAACTATCCGAATTAACGAAAATCGTCGAAGCGGCAAAGAAGAATATAGACAAATATCAACAGTTGGTACAGATATCGAATAGCAATCTCACCAGGACGTGGATGGAGCATGCCGCAACCATTAACGCTGCGGCAGTTAAGACCACGGATACCGTCCGCCCAGCGAATGCCCTGCCGCAGCAGTACACGGAGTTCCGGCTTGTCGCCGGAAAACGAGCAGACCTAGTTAACGACATAAATAGAAGCGCCAAATATCACGCTGGGAGTATAGCGAGTAGTGCAAAGGCTGAGATACACCGAACCCTGCAACAGCACCTCTATACGGTTCAACAACAGATCGCCGAAACACCTCTACAAGAGCTGAGTGCCCAGGTTCATTCCTCCATACAACCTCCTCCGATCGTGCTTCCATCGTCGGCCGAAATGCAATCCTTGAAGCCTCTCCTGAGACAAGGCGATGAGTTGAGAGAAACGGAGGCGGATGCACTTCGCGAACACGCGGCGGATTTACGCCGCGCGCTCAACATTTTGCACGAACAATTGGGCCAGTGCGCCTTCCTCACTAGCCCGGAGCGCGCAATCAAAGGCGCGACCGATTCGTTGAGAGCCGACCTCGGCAATTTCTTTCAAAACGTGGAACTCTACCGGAGCGGGGTGTTCTCACACACAACAAAGGAATCGATCGCAACACTTGGAATTGGGCACAAGCTAGACACCTTGGAAACAGAGATCACGGAGGACGATCAGGAGGCATACGCGACCAGCGCAGCAAGCGATCTCTTTCCCGGAGCACAGGATCTCATTCAATCTGCCGAAAGCAATGGACGAGAGATTGCGCAGAACACCCAACAAGCAATTGAAGAGGCACGGGGTATCCGCATCGACCGGCCAGAGAGCAACGAGTCAGTCTTGGAGGGCGCAATCGCTTCAGCACGGGAGAATTTCCAGGCTGAACTCCGTGATGAGCTGCAGAGCGAGGTTGATCGGTTCTGCGGCGGGTTAAGCGTAACCGTCGCGAATTTTATAGTATCGGCAAGAACGAAGTGTGACGCGGGCCTGACACTCCTGCGAAGAGCACGGCAGAAGCGGTATGCGATCGCTTTCGCAATCACAGCCTTAGTTTATGCCTGTGGCAGCTTTGCTTACTATCACAACGGCTATCCAGCGCCAGCCTCCCTTTGGGGGGAAGTGTTGGTTAATTTAGGCTCCGGCTTGCTTCTCGAAGCAATTGTCCTTCTCGCGGTTAAAGCGAAGGAAAACGCTCCGAAGTTGCTTGCCCGAACCCGCGAGGAAATACACGTCAAGCTGAAAGATGATGTGAGGACTTCAATAGAAACCCAACTAAGCACTTTAAGCCTCAACTCATTAAACGAGCAAGTAATCGCGGTTCGACTAACAAAGATTTATGTAAAAGCACTCGACATGCCCTCGGATGCTTGGCAGGCGCGCGCCCGACAGACACTAAGCTCGCTTCGCAAAATCTCATCAGATTACTCCGATCTACGCGAAGCCTATCTTGGTCTGGTCGAACAGGTCCGTCAAGATTCCTCACAATATTTTGAAGATTCGGCCAGAAATCTTGCCGTTCTCAACGAAGTTGCCGCACGGATAAGGGCAGACGCGATCGAACCGTCTTTTGAACTTCTTGCTACAACGCGCGATGAACTCCTTTCCGTGAAGACGGAGATTGATTCAGTTGCGTTTGACTGAGCTAACGATTGGTTTTGCGTGGTCGACCGGGCGCCACCCGCGACGTAACGGCTAGGCAAGTTCGGACTTCAACTGTCGCCTTCAGCCCAAACCACTCACCCACAGCTATTTGGGCTTGCCCAATCGGATAGGCACTCTGAAACGGGCATCTATTCAGGTTCTCTGCGCTCTTTGCGTCTTTGCGGTCGGTATTCGCTTTTGCGGCGAAGCCGCGCCCGCCCGTGCAGCCAGCACGCCATCCCCCAAAAAATAATTCTCCCCGCCTGTAACACTCCCCGCCTCCACCGCCTTTTATCCATGAAGGGCGAAGTACGCTGGAGGTCGTCATGGCTAAAATCGTCGTTCTCGGAGCAGGCGTCTCCGGTCACACCGCTGCCGCATTCATCAAACGTTGGCTGGGCAAAGACGCAGACGTCACCGTCATCTCCCCCAAACCCGACTACAACTGGCTTCCCTCCAATATCTGGGTCGGCCTCGGCCGCATGGCGCCCTCAGACGTCCTCGTTCCCCTCGCGCCCGTCTACGAGAAAGCCGGAATCACCTTCAAGCAGGCCCGCGCCATCGCTATCTACCCCGAAGGCAGCGATCAGCTCAACACCCCCCACGTCGAAGCCGAATCCACCCTCCCCGGCATCACTGGCTCGCGCGAACTCGTCGCCTACGACTTCCTCATCAACGCCACCGGCCCCAAACTCAAATTTGAAGCCACCGAAGGCCTCGGCCCCGACGCCAACAGCTTCTCCGTCTGCACCGCTGACCACGCCCAGCAAACCGCCAGCTCCTTCCTCGACCACGTCAACGCCATGAAGCAGGGCGCAACCCGCAAATTCCTCGTCGGAACCGGCCACGGAACCTGTACCTGCGAAGGCGCCGCCCTCGAATACGTCGTCAATCTCGAATACGAACTCCGCCGTCACGGCGTCCGCGACCGTGCCCAGGTCATCTACCTCTCCAACGAGTACCAGCTCGGCGACTTCGGCATGGGCGGCGCGCATATCCGCCGTGGCGGCTACATCACGCCCACCAGCATCTTCACCGCATCCCTCTTCGCCGAGCGTGGCATCGACTGGATCATCCGTTCCCACGTCCAGAAAGTCGAGCCTGACCGCCTCCACTACAAAACCCTCGACGGCGAACAGCACGACCTCGCCTTCGACTTCGCCATGCTCCTGCCGCCCTTCTCCGGCGTCGGCCTCCGCGCCTTCGCCCGCAACGGCGACGACATCACCGGCAACCTCTTCGCTCCCAATGGATTCATGAAGGTCGACGCCAACTACGAAAACAGGCCCTATCAAGACTGGACCGCCGCCGACTGGCCCCGCGTCTACCGCAGCCCCGCCTACGCAAACATATTCGCCGTCGGCATCGCCTTCGCCCCGCCCCATCCCATCTCACGGCCGCGATTCGCAGACGACGGAACCCCCATCTTTGCCGCTCCGCCGCGTACCGGAATGCCCTCGGCCACCATCGGCAAGGCCGTCGCCCACACCATCACCAACACCATCCTCGGACACAAAAATCCCCTCCACACCGCCTCCATGGCAGAGATGGGCGCCGCCTGCGTCGCCTCCACCGGCGCCGGCCTGCTCTCCGGAACCGCCGCCGTCATGACCGTTTATCCCATCGTCCCGGACTTCCGGCGCTTCCCCGACTACGGCCGCGAACTTGACTACACCATGGGCGAAATCGGCCTCGCCGGCCACTGGATCAAGCTTCTCCTCCACTACATGTTCCTCTACAAAGCCCGCCTGCGCCCCGGCTGGCACCTCATCCCGGAGTAGCCCATGCCCACCACCGCCAAACCCGATAACAACCTGCCCTCGTACATGAAGGAATCCATGTACGCCACTCGCCCCACGCGCCTCACCGTCTTTCTGCGCACCTTCCTGCCCTGGCAGATCCTCCGCTTCCTCCTCATCAACTTCCGCATGATACGCATGATCCGTCTCAACCAGCACAGCCACTCCGCCGACTAGTCATCATGGAGTGACCGGTCCACTGCGCTGACCGTGGGTTAAGCTGTGAGCCGAAGCGGTACACAGATCAGAGCCACAAGCGGAGGAACCGGTCATGAAGAAGAAGTTACGTTTTCTTGGG
>JAJYVU010000025.1 GCA_021791875.1 Acidobacteriota bacterium
AGGTGTCGTCGGGTGCGACGCAGGAGAGTGCACCGCATCATTCGAGCAGGATGCCGGTCTTCGACGTGACGTTTACGGACACGAAACCGCATACGTTCCAACTGGAGTATTCGCACAAGTCGAAGCTATTTGGAGCGGGGATCACGCTGAACTGGTATCCGCCGGAGAGTGCGCTGCGCGAGCAGGCGGTGGACGTGGCGAAAAAGTCGGACGTGGTGGTGGCGGTGATGGGCCTGTCGCCGGACTTTGTGGGCGAGGAAATGCCGATCAAGGTACCCGGATATGATGGGGGTGACCTGACAAAACTGCAACTGCCGAAGACACAGCAGAGCTTGTTGCATGCGCTGGAAGCGACGGGCAAGCCGGTGGTGGTGGTGCTGATGGCCGGCAACGCTGTGGCGCTGGACTGGTCGGCGCAGCATGCGACCGCGATTCTGGATGCGTGGTATCCGGGCGAGGCGGGCGGCACGGCGATCGGCGAGACGCTGAGCGGGGTGAATGATCCAGGCGGGAAGCTGCCGCTGACGTTCTACAAGTCAGTGGATCAACTGCCGCCGTTTACGGATTACTCGATGAAGGACCGGACGTACCGGTACTTTACGGGCCAGCCGCTGTTTCCGTTTGGGTATGGGCTGAGCTACACGACGTTTGAGTACTCGCATGTGCATCTTTCGACCAAGAACGTGAAGGCGGGCGAGCCGCTGACCGTGGAAGCGGATGTAACGAACACGGGCAAGATGGATGGATCGGCGGTGACGGAGGTGTACGTGGTGGCGCCGCAGAACGGGGTGAATCCGCTGCACTCGCTGGAGGGCTTTGACCGCGTGTCTCTGGCTCCGGGGCAGACGCGGCATTTGACCTTTACGCTGGGCGCGCGGCAACTGAGCCTGGTGAACGAAGCCGGGCAGCGCGAGGTGGAGCCGGGCAAGTACCAGATCTTTGTGGGCGGAAGCCAGCCGACAGGGAATGGGGCGCAGACGGTGGAGTTCTCGATTCACGGGACGAAGCAGCTACCGGAATAGGAGCCGACAAAGGTGATTTGTAAACAGAAGGCGGTTGCGCTGGCAGGCGCAGCCGCCCTGCTTTTTGGGCTGCCGCTGCACGCGGAGAATGGCGCAGCGGGATGGCTGAGGTATGCCCCGGTGAAGCTGGCGGTGAATCCGCCGCGGCGGATGCTGATGCTGGATGATGCCGCGACGGTGAAGAGCGCGGCCGCGGAGTTGCAGCGCGGGCTGCTCTCGATGACGGGAGATCATCTGGCGACAGCGCAGAGCCTCGATGACGAGCCGACGCTGGTGCTGGGGACCTTTCGCGAAGTGAAGCGGGCGCTGCCCGGATGGCATGTTACCGGGAAAAGTGCGCCTGACGGTTACGTGATCCAGACATTTGTAATCCACAGGCATACAGATTGGGTGGTTGCGGGGACAACGCCGCGTGGTGTGTTGTACGGGGCGTTTGCGCTGCTGGAGAAGCTGGGGGAAGATCCGCAACTCTCGCAGTTTCGAATTGAATCTTCGCCATCGTCGCCGATCCGGTGGGTGGACCAGTGGGACAACCTGAACGGCACGATTGAGCGCGGGTACGCGGGGCGGTCGATTTTTTTCAACGACGGGCATGTGCGCGCGAACCTGACGCGGGTGAGCGAGTATGGACGGCTGCTGGCTTCGGTGGGCATCAACGGCTGCAACGTGAATAACGTGAATGCGAGCCCGCAGATGCTGACGCCGGAGACGATTGCGGGGCTGGCGCGGATCGCGGATGCGCTGCGTCCGTGGGGCGTGCGGGTGGCCATGTCGGTCGATCTGCGGAGCCCCGAGACGCTGGGCGGGATGAAGACGTTCGATCCGAAGAGCCCGCAGGTGATTGCGTGGTGGAAGGCGAAGATCGACGCGATCTACAAGGCGATTCCGGATTTTGCGGGCTTCACGGTGAAGGCAGATTCGGAGGGCCAGCCGGGACCGTCGCAATATGGGCTGACGCCGGCGGCGGCGGCGAATATGCTGGCGCACCTGCTGGCTCCGCACGGCGGGATCGTGATGTACCGCGCGTTCGTCTACAACAACCACCTGAACTGGAATGACCTGAAGGCGGATCGGGCGAAGGCGGCGTATGACATTTTTCACCCGCTGGACGGGAAGTTCGCGAAGAATGTGGTGATCCAGATCAAGAACGGCCCCATTGATTTTCAGGTGAGGGAACCGGCATCACCGCTGTTTGCAGGGCTGCACCACACGAACGAGGCGATTGAGCTGGAAGTGACGCAGGAGTATCTAGGGCAGCAGCGGCAGACCGTGTACCTGGTTCCGATGTGGAAGAAGACGCTGGATTTTGACATGCGCGCCGAAGGGCGGCACACGCCGGTAAAGGACATTGTTACTGGAAAGACGTTCCATCGGCCGCTGGGCGGATTTGTGGCGGTTTCCGGTGTGGGGATGGATACGAACTGGTTGCGGAATCCGCTGGCGATGGCGAATTTGTGGGGGTATGCGCAGCTGGCGTGGAATCCGAACCAGAGCGCGGAGGATATTGCGCAGAACTGGACGCGGCTGACGTTTGGGAACAATCCCAAGGTGGTGCGGACGGTGGATGCGATCCTGATGCCGTCGTGGCGGGTGTATGAGGACTATACGGGGCCGCTGGGCTTGCAGACGCTGACGGATATTACGGGGCCGCATTACGGGCCCGATCCGCAGTCGCAGGAGCGGAATGGATGGGGGCAGTGGTTCCGGGCGACGCGGACGGGCGTGGGGATGGACCGGACGACCGCAACGGGGACGGGATTTATCGGGCAGTATCCGCCGGAGGTGGCGGCGATGTATGAATCGCTGAAGACGTGCCCGGACAATCTGCTGCTGTTCATGCATCATGTGCCGTATACCTATCGGCTGCATGACGGGAAGACGGTGATCCAGTACATCTACGACTCGCATTACCAGGGTGCGATCGATGCGCAGAGGTTTGTGGATGAGTGGAAGACGCTGCAGGGACTCGTTGATCCAGAGCGATATGAGAAAGTGCTGAAGATTCAGCGGTACCAGGCGGCGTATGCAATTGTGTGGCGGGATGCAATTACGCGGTACTTCTATCGAAAGTCCGGGATTCCGGATGCGAAGGGGCGCGTGGGGCATTATCCGGGCCGCGTAACGGGCGCGGAGATGAAGCTGGATGGATATACGCCGGTGAAGGTGACTCCGTGGGAGGATGCGTCGCATGGCGAGGCGGAGGTGTGTCTGCATCGCGCGGAATGCACGGCGAGTACGGTGCTGAACCGGCAGGCCGGCAATTACTACATTGGCGTGCAGTATTTTGATCTGCGGACCGGCGAGGCGACATTCCAGCTGATGCTGAACGGCAGGGAGATTGCGCACTGGACGGCGGACCGCAAGCTGCCGGGCTACAGAATCGACGGGGATACGTCGATCCGGGAGCTGGTGCGGAATGTGAAGCTGAAGCCGGGCGACCGGCTGGAGCTGATCGGGTATCCGCAGGGTGGCGAGCCAGCGCCGTTTGATTATGTGGTGGTGTATCCGGCGAAGGATCAGTCGGGAATGCATAACTAGGAATGGCTGTCCAGGGGACTGCGCGTCCAACGAAACGCGTGCTTCGCACGCCAATTCCACTCCAACTTCGCCTCCGCGATGCTCAGGTTCGGGGAGGGGTGGGAGGCGGGTTATGGCTCCTTTTGCAGTGAGGCTTGCAGCTCGAGGATTTGTAGCTGGACTTGCTTGATTTCCTTTAGATTGGCGATTTCGCTTTCGTAGATTTTGTATTGCACCTGGAGGAACAGTCCCACTCCGTACAAGAAGGCCGTGCCGAGTTCAACGCTGTGAAGCGCTGACATGCCCAAGTGCCAAAAGCCGGGATTGAAGATGAATACCACGGTGACGGCGCATGCGGACAAGATGATTGTGTTCGCAAGAATCTTGTCCCAGCGGAGGGCGCGGTGGTGCTTGGCGAGTGCGCAAGCGGTTTCTTCGCGGTAGGCGGTGAGGTTTTCCGGTTGGGGGAGGGCCGCGAGGAGGCGGTCGCGGAGGTTATCGGATGGTTGTGCCATGTTTTTCTCCTTCGAGAATCTGTTTCATTTGGCGTTTGGCGTAGTGGAGGCGTGATTTGACGGTGCCCTCGGAGCAGGCGGCGACGCTGGCGATTTGCGTAATGGAAAGGTCTTGTAAGAAGTGCAGAACGAGGGCTTCACGGTGCTTGACGCTGAGGTGGTTTAGCGCGTTGTGGATGGCGGTGGCGTCTTCGTGGTCGAAGGAGGGTTCTTCGGCGTCGAGGAAGCCGTCGAGTCGGGCCTGTTCGGCCTTGTCTCGCTTGTAGTCGCGGCGGATGCGGTCGACGGCGACGCCGTGGGTGATGGTGTAGAGCCAGGGCTTGAGGGCGCCGGGATCTTTCAGCTTTCGAATGCCGCGGATGACCTTGAGCCAGACCTCCTGCAGGACATCGAGCGCGGTGTCGGAGTTTCCGGTGAGGCTGGTGGCGTAATAGAGCAAAGGCCTTTCCATGGCCGCGATGAGGTCAGCGAATGCGCCCGGTTCGCCGGTTTGGCAGCGAAGGGTGAGCCACTCGAACTGGAGCCTTTCGGAATTTTCGTTGGCCATTTGTCTTATATGTCGAAGATGGGTGGCGGATGGTTCAATGATTTGAAGATTATTTTGGCGCAGCCGCCCGGCGTTGGCTGGGATTTGATTGTGCCAATCTCAGGCGTGCCGAGGCTGGGTCGCCCTGGCGGGCGATGAGGCCCACACTTTTTCTCCGAAGTGCGCGGAGAGAAAGTATGGGGCACCCGGCGGATGGATAACCGCAGATTTCTCGACTTCGCCCTTTGGGCTTCGCTCGAAATGACCCTTCTGTGGGATAGGCGTATCGGACCCCACTCATGCGCAAAAATCGCGCATGAATGGGGCACCCGAGGTGTTTTTTCGGGCCTAGAATCAGGCTATGGCTACGCATACGGTTCATACAGTTTGCTCGCATGATTGCCCCGACTCGTGCGGGGTGCTGGTGACGGTGGATGAAGCTGGAAAAGCGACGCGGGTGCAGGGTGATCCGTCGCATCCGGTGACACGGGGATTTCTGTGCGGCAAGGTTGCGAAGTATCTGGACCGGGTGTATGCGCCGGAGCGGCTGCTTTATCCCATGCGGCGGCGCAAAGGCACACGGAAGGGGCCGGGACAGGAGCTGGGGGCTTTTGAGCGGATCAGCTGGGATGAGGCGCTGGACGAGATTGCGGCCCGGCTGAGGGCGACCAGCGATGAGTTCGGGCCTGAGTCGATTTTGCCGTATTCGTATGCGGGCAGCATCGGGCTGCTGACGTATGGGTCGATGGACCGGAGATTTTTTCATCGGCTGGGGGCTTCGCAGCTGGACCGGACGATCTGCTCGACGACGGGCGGCGAGGCTTACGTTTCGGTGTACGGGCAGAAGCTGGGGACGGATACGGAGCATTTCCGGCACTCGCGGCTGATTCTGGCGTGGGGCGCGAATATTCACGGGAACAATATTCACCTGTGGCCGTTTGTGGAAGAGGCTCGGCGGAATGGCGCGAAGCTGGTGGTGATCGATCCTTACCGGACTCGGACAGCGGCGCTGGCCGACTGGCATATTTCGATTCGTCCGGGAACAGATGCGGCGCTGGCGCTGGGGATGATGCACGTGCTGATGCGGGACGGGCTGTGCGATGAGGCGTATATCGCGGAAAACACGCATGGTTTTGCGCAGCTTGCGGAACATGTGAAGCCGTACACGCCGGAGCGCGTAGAAGAGATGACCGGTGTGGCGGCAGGGGACGTGGAGCGGCTGGCGCGGATGTACGGGGAGACGCAGCCGGCGGCGATCCGGATGAATTATGGGGTGCAGCGCTCGGAGAATGGCGGGGCGTCGTCACGGGCGATTCTGATGCTGCCGGCGCTGACGGGTGCGTGGAAGTACCTGGGCGGCGGCGCGCAGCTCTCGACCAGCGGAGGATTTCCGTGGAACAAGCAGAGGCTGGAGCGGCCGGATTTGATGGAACAGAGCCCGCTGGGGCGGCCGTCGCGGGTGATCAACATGGTGCTGCTGGGACAGGCGCTGGAGATGACGGAGAATCCCGTGAAGGCGCTGTTTGTGTACAACTCGAATCCGGCGGCGGTGGCGCCGGACCAGGGTGCGGTGCTGCGGGGACTGGCGCGCGAGGACCTGTTCACGGTGGTGCACGAGCAGTTCTTGACCGATACGGTGGATTACGCCGATATCGTGCTGCCGGCGACGACATTTCTGGAGCAGAAGGATATCCAGGGCGCCTACGGGCACTATTACGTGCAGCTTTCAAAGCAGGCGATGGAGCCGGTGGGCGAGGCAAGGCCGAATGTGTGGCTGTTTGCGGAGCTGGCGCGGCGGATGGGGTTCACCGAGGGGTGCTTCCGGGATTCGGTGGACGAGATGATCCGGCAGGCGCTGCATGAGGACGGCAAGCAGCCGGAACCGCTGAAGGGGATCACGCTGGAGCTATTGGAGGAGCATCCCACGCAGCGGCTGCGCGGAACGGAAGACGATGCGGAAAACGGCCATCCGTGGCTGCCGTTTGCGGAGGGACCGTTTGCGACGCCGAGCGGGAAGATCGAATTTTACTCCGAGACGATGGCGGCACAAGGGCTGGATGCGCTGCCGACGTTTCATCCTCCGAAGGAGTCGAGACGCGGCGGGCAGGGTTCGCGATATCCGCTGGAGTTTCTGGGGCGGAAGGCGGACCACTACATGAATTCGACCTTTGCGAACCTGCCGGGACACCAGGCGATGGAGGCGGATTATAACGGCATGCTGGAGATGCACCCGAAGGATGCGGAGGAACGGGGCATTGAGGATGGCATGACGGTGACGGTGTGGAACGACCGCGGGAGCCTGCCGCTGGTGGCGAAGCTAAGCCGGAAGGTGGAGTGCGGGGTGGTGGCGGCACGGCTCCACTGGAACAAACTGTCCACAAGTGGACACAATGTGAATCTGCTGACGGGGCAGCATCTGGCCGATATGGGAGGGGGGCCGGCGTTTTATTCGGTGCTGGTGGAAGTGCGTCCGGCAGGTTCCTGACGAAATCGTTTGAATCAGATGCTGTGAAAGATGCCGTAATCCATTTAGACTGGGTACGGAAAAACTCCACCCAAACCAAGGGGAACGCGCCGCGAGCGGCAGTTTTAAGTTGCGCGGGTGGAGATGAGCCTGTGGCCGGGGTTTCGGGACTGCCCTTCGGTCACATATAATCGGCTTTTCCTGAGAGTCCGCCGATTTTGAGCTGTGAGGGTGTGCCTATTTTTCCCGCAACGAAGGGAAGCGAAAGCTCCCCAAAGGAATTGAGCAAGGTTTTGCGTTCACATCGCCGCTATTTGCAGTTGCTGGTGTTGTTTATGCTGTCGATCACGGCGATTTCGGCGTGGGCTCAGCAGCAGAACATTATCCGCGAGATCCGGATCATCGGCGTGCGCCGCATCCCGAGGGAGACGGTGCTGGCGCGCATGTTCAGTCGCGTCGGCGACCCTTATGATCCGTTGACGGTGGAGCGGGATTTCAACTCGCTGTGGAACACCGGATACTTCGAAGATGTGCGTATTCAGAAGGAAGACACGCCTACTGGCGTGATTCTGAACGTGTATCTAAAGGAGAAACCGACGATCAGTGAGATCCACTACAAGGGGATCAACTCGATCACGGTCTCCGACATTCTGACGCGGTACAAGAAGAACAAAGTGCACCTGTCACCGGAGGATCAGTACGATCCGACGCAGATTGCCGGAGCGATCACGTCGATCCGGCAGCTGGAGGCCGAGCATGGCCACCAGTTTGCGACGGTGAAGCCCGTGATCAAGAATGTTCCGCCGGCGCGAGTGGATATTACGTTCGACGTGAAGGAAGGCCCGAAGGTGAAGGTGGGCAGGATCACCTTCAGCGGCAACAATCACGTTTCGTCACGGACTCTGCGGAATGCGATGGTCGATTTGCGGCCGATCGGAATTCCGCACTCGATTATTTTTGAGCATCTTTTTGCCCGGACCTATGACGCCAGCAAGCTGGACCAGGACGCCGAGCGCGTGATGATGGCTTACCGCGACCGCGGTTACGAGCGGGTGAACGTGGGCGAGCCGATCACGCATCTGCGCAATGAGTCGGGTCTGTCCTTGTTCACGTTCCGGCCGAGGAAGGGCAAGCGGATCGATATTCACATTCCGATTGAGGAAGGCGAACGCTACCGGCTGGGCACGATCACGTTCAGCGGCAACAAGGCGGTTACGAACACGAAGGCGCTGCGCGCCCAGTTCGACATGAAGAAGGGGCAGATTTTCAATGCGACAACCTTTTACAAGGGTTTGAAGAATCTGCGCAAAGCGTACGGGACGCTGGGGTACATCAACTTTGTGGCCAATCCGACGCCGACCTTCGATGAGAAGACGCACACCATCAACTGGAAGATCGATATCGATGAAGGCAAGCCGTTCTATGTGTCGCGGATTCAGTTCCGCGGCAACACGGTGACTCGCGATTTCGTGATCCGGCGCGCGCTGCTGCTGCAGGAAGGGCAGGTTTATAACAGCAACCTGTGGAAGCTGAGCCTGATGCGGCTGAACCAGCTGAACTACTTTGACCCGCTGAAGGTGAGCCAGGACTCGGAGACGCATGAAAACGCGCAGAAGGGCACCGTGGACCTGCTGTTGCGGGTGCATGAGAAGGGCAAGAACTCGATCGGCCTGAACGGCGGTGTGAGTGGCTTGTCGGGCTCGTTTATCGGGTTGAACTACCAGACGAATAACTTCCTAGGACTGGGCGAAACGCTGACGGTGCAGGCCAGCGGCGGCGATCTGCAGAAGAACTTCGTCTTCGGGTTTACCGAGCCATACGTGGAGAACAAGCCGCTGGAACTGGGCTTCCAGATCGTCGACCAGAAGACGGATTACAACGCGTCAAAGAACTACAGTCTGACGGGCCATGTTTCGCAGAACTACAGCAACGCGACGAACTCGCTGCTGCAGAACTATAACCAGCAGAGCCTGGGTTACACGTTTTTCGCGAACTACCAGTTGCCGCACTCGTTCAAGCGAATCGGCCTTACCTACTCATGGAACAAAGCTTCGGTAACCACTTACAGCCCGGCCTCGCAGAACCTGTTCCAGTCGCTGGCGTTCCGGAGCGGCATCCAGGGGCAGAATGCGCTGGAAGGCATTCTGACGAGCGAAGCTTCGCTGAGCCTGTCAGAAGACAAGCTGGATGCGTTGTTCCTGCCGCATACGGGTTACGAGTTCTCGAGCGCAATGCAGATAGCGGGTATCTGGGGCAGCGTCCGGTATATTCGTCCGCTGGTGCAGTGGGAGCAGTACTTCCCGATCAAGGGGTTGAGGCTGAACCCGCAAGGGCGCAATACGCTCGGATACCGCGTGATGGTTTCCTACATCCGCGGCATCAGTGGCGATGTGGCGCCTCCATTTGATCGCGCTTACCAGGGTGGTGAAAACGAGCTTCGCGGATTCCAGATTCGCGCGGGGACGCCATATGGATTTGTGCCGACGCGGGTGCTGTTCAACCTGACGAACCCGGATGGGTCGACGGTGCCCCGCAATCCGTCGGATCCGAGCGAAGGGCCGATCAAGGTGCCGCTGCCGGTTTACGGTATTGCGCCGGTGGGCGGCGACACGAGCATCATCACGAACGTGGAGTACACCATTCCGATCTATGCGCGGAGCGTGGCCTTCAAGTTCTATGATGACTTCGGCCTGGACATGGCGCTGGTCAAGAGCCAGTTGCTGCAGAGCCCGGAGGGCATTGCCGCACTGGATTCGCCGCTCTATGGCTGCCCGAACTATGTGAATGGGGCCTGCCAGGGCGGGGTGCCGATCAAGTTCTCGAATACGATCAACATTATTCCGGGAACCAATTTCGTGCCGAGAGATTCGCTGGGTGCAGCACTGGTCGTGATGGTGCCAATCATCAACGCGCCATTCACCCTGTACTATGCCTACAATCCGGCGCGACTGGAAACGCAATTCAACCGGCAGAACCTGATTACGAGAAGCATGTTCCCATCGGGTAATGCAGGCGATTACACTTATGCATTGTCACAGCAGTTGTACAACGGGCTGTATCAGTTGCGTGAACCGAAGGCGACGTTCCGGTTGAGTCTGACGACGTCGTTTTAGAGAATGGCCGCAGCAGGGGGGTGAGGGCGAAGCCTTTTCCCCCTTTGTGCGGATTGACTGTGTCAGGGGGCAACCCTATAATTCGCTCAGTTCCTGAAAATGTCTTCGGCCCGTTGTTCTGAGCGTGCTGACCTGTTTACAGGGTGCACGTCTGGCCCACGGAGAAGCAGTATAGGGAAGCGAAGATTCGCTTCCGCGAGCACAGCGGGCGAAATCACATACAGAACTGAAGGAGTTCTCAAACCGAATGAAGCGTTCGTTGTCACTTGTTTGTGTAATGATTACCAGCTTTGGCCTGACAGCTATGGCTCAGACCAGCCATTCCGTTCCGAATGCGCCCGGAATGGGAGGTTCGCACGAAAAGATCGCAGTGATCATGTTCCAGGCTGCAGTGGCCCGCACAAATGAAGGACAGCGGGACTTCCAGAACCTTGAGAAGAAGTTTGCCCCCAAGAACGAGCAGTTGAAGCAGGAGAGCGACCAGATCAAAACGCTGCAGAAGTCGCTGCAGGCAGATGCGAAGACCCTGACCCCCGAGCAACGTCAGGAAAAGGTCAGCGAGATCCAGGACAAGGAAAAGATCCTGCAGCAGCAGGTCGAGGATGCTCGGTCGGATTTCCAAAACGAGATGGGATCTGCGTTCAACGGCCTGGCACAGAAAGTGGGAGCTGTGATGACCGCGTATGCCCAGCAGCACGGGTACAGCATTGTGCTGGACGCGAGTTCTGCGCAGAGCCCGGTCCTGTGGGCCAGCCCGACGACCGACATCACAAAGGCAGTGATTGCGGCATACAACCAGAAGTCGGGTGTGCCGGCGCCTCCGCCGCCCGCTCCGACGCCGGGCGCACCGGGTAAATAAGAACCGGTCACGCGAGTCGTAGATAAAAGGGCTCTCCTGCATGGAGAGCCCTTTTACTTTTAGTTATAGGCAGTAATTAGTGTGCTAATGCGCTTCGGGTTGTGAAACGAGTCGCAACGAGCTGTGGAAAGCTTTGTGGAAAATGAAACTCCGAGAGTCGGGCGATGCAAAATGCAGGGCGTCGTGGGCTCGTGGATGGGTGTTCCAGCTCTTCAATACCTGAAAAGCCTTACATTTGCCGCGAGTGCCGCTGTGAAACCAGTGCATATTATTTTTTTGTAACTTTCGGGCTTTTCCACAGATGCCAAAAGCCCTGATCAGAATCTGGCTTTCGTGAGGCGGCCAAGAGACCGCCCCGAAGAGCATCATTTTTTCAGTAAAAGATCAAAGACAGTTACAGATAATCGGATGATTTCCGGCAGGATTCCGCATATGTATCCGGGAATTCAGGAATGCTCGTAACTTGTGCCCGATATTGTCGCTGTAATGATGACGTACCCGAGGCGGCCCTGGCGGACGGCATCCTGAGCGGCAAGGGTCATCTGTTTGGCGGCGGCGAGGTCGAAATTGGGGGCTGAAATTTTCTTGAGTGCGCGGGCAATTTCAAAGGCCAGCAGACGAGTCCGAATTTGGCGGACCATGTCGTCGAGGGCGGAGTCGTGGGGCTCGGTGACAGCGAGCGTGAAACCCGCGGATTGCAGCAGGGAGTGGTATTGATCGAGGGGCTGCGCATCGGCGATGCAGGCGACCCAGGCCATAAGCGTTTGCAGTTCTTCAGGAAGCTGCGGGGCGCGAGTGAGATCGCTGATGCCGAGCTTTCCGCCAGGCCGGAGGACGCGGGCAAATTCGGATGCAGCGACGGTCTTGGCCGGGAAGGTGCAAAAGGCGCATTCGCAGAGAAGCGCGTCAAATGAGGCATCAGGAAACGGGAGCGATTCGGCGTCGGCGACCTGGAAATGGACACGATCGGCGAGGCCGCTGGATTGAGCGGCAGTGTTGGCGCGATCGACGTTTTCAGCGCTGAGGTCGACGCCGGTGACGCGGCAGCGGTAATGTCCGGCGAGATGGATGGCGCTGGCGCCGGTGCCGGCGGCAACGTCGAGGACGTGAGATGAGCGGTTGAGCTCAAGCAATGCGCCGAGGCGTTCGGTGAGGGCGAGGCCGCCGGGGTGGAAAGAGTCGCCGAGGAGCAGGCGGGCGGCTTCGGTCTGGTAGAGATTGGCGCAGCATTTCTTGACGGCGGCTGGGTCGGCGCTCACTTCTGAATCTCCGTGAGGCTGGGGCTGGGGAAGTGGAAGTCAACAGAGCGCGGCACGTAGGGCGTACCGGCGGCGCGGGCTTTGCGGCGTTCGGGTTCCATGGCTTCCAACTGGCGGCGGGCCTGTTCGCGGTAGCCGATGGAGTTGTAGGCGCAGAAGGGAATCTGCTTTCCACCGGGGAGCAGGAATTCCTTGCAGCACTTCATGAGGTTTTTCTGGTTGAAGGTCCACGGGTCCATGAAGTCCTGGAGCATGATCATGATCATGTTTCGGGCGAAGTCGCCCTTGGTGATGTCGTCGGGGATGCCGCAGGTTTCGCAGGAGAAGGCGGCCTGCCGGGCCGATTTGTCCGATCCGGGCACGGAGGCTGAGGACCAGAGGCCTTCGAGGGCGCGGCGCACTTCGACGCTGAAATCGGGGAGGACGCGATTGGTGATGTAGTCGAGGTAGTCGTGGACGTTGATGATGCGCGGGAGCGGGGTGACGGTGTCGCCGTCGAGGAAGGCGTAGGTGACGGAGTTGCAGGTGGGAAAACAGCAGGGGACGGGGACAAAGTCGGAGGCGAGGAATTTACCGGAGGTCTGCTCTTCGATGAGGCGGATGATGTCGGGAATGGTCATACGCTTCATGGGATCGTGGTGGGAGTGGCGGCCGGCGTGGAAGGCGGGTTGGAAGTTGATGCCGCGCACGGCCGGGTGCTGGATGGCGAAGTCGATGATGCGGCCGATTTCGTGCTCGTTGACGCCACGCTCGATGGCAGGGACGAGAGTAACGTGGAGGCCGATGGAGGCGAGGCGATCGAGGGCGCGGAGTTTTTCCTCGAGGATTTCCGGCTCGCCGCGCAGGATACGGTAGGTTTCCGAGTCGAAGCCGTCGAACTGGAAGTAGAGCGAGGGGCGGACGTGGTTGAGTTCGGCGAGGAAGCGGTCGTCGTGGGCGATGCGCTTGCCGTTGGTGTTGATCATGACGTAGGGGATATTGCGGGCGTGAGCGGCGCGTACGAAGTCGAGGATCTGGGGGTGGATGGTAGGCTCGCCGCCAGAGAACTGGACGACTTCCGGGTTGCCCTCGGTGCGGACAAGGTCGTCGAGCATCTGTTCGACTTCTTCAAGGGTGAGGCTGTAGCCGGGTTGCGCATTGGCAAAGCAGAGGGGGCAGTCCATGTTGCAGTTGCTGTTGACCTCGATGATGCCGAGGCAGGTGTGCTGCTGATGGTCGGGGCAGAGGCCGCAGTCGTGTGGGCAGCCGTCGACGATTTCGGTTCCGTGCGCGAGCGGGATGGTGCCGGGTTTGTTGTAGCGGGCGAAGGTGGTATAGGCCTGGGCGTCGGCGTAGACGAGGGATTCGAAAGAGCCGCAGTTGGGACAGCGCTTGCGCATGTAGACCTTGTTGTCGCGCAGGAGAATCTGGGCGTCGATGACCTTGCGGCATTCCGGGCAGATGCTGCGGGTGAGCTCGTAAAAGATGTAGTCGGCATCGTGCTTGCGGGGAGCAGGTCTGGCGGAAGCAAGAGGAGAGTTGACGGGTGACTGAGCCAAAAGGATTCTCCAGAGTCAGGGTGCGCGTGGGTTGAGGCATCCCTGACGGATTAGATCGTCGGGACCAGAGAAGGTTACGGCGCGTAACCTATTCACGACAGGGCCATCGTATACCTGTTGGGAAGGGATTGTTGAGCGGCGCAGGAAAGGGACATTTAGGAGCTGGAATATTTGCGCATGGGCTGGCGCGCGTTGCGGGCGCGGCGAGCGGCGTACTGATTGGCGTGTACCTCGCCGCGCTGAGCGGACGCGGCATGCATGTGGGCGCTGAATTTGTGGGTGTGCTGGGCGCGGTGTCATTTGGGGCGGAACTGGTGACGTCAGTGCCGATGGGGACGTTGTCGGATGCGATATCTCCGCGGCGCCTTATGGTGGCGGGCGCGCTGGTGGCGGGATTTGCGACGTGGCTGATGGGCGCCACGCCGCGCGTGCCGGTGTTTGTGCTAAGCCGCGTGCTGGAGGGAGTGGGCGCGGCGGCGATCACTCCACCGCTGCTGGCATGGCTGGCAGAGGTAACAGAATACGAGTCCGGACTGCGGGCGCGGGTGATGAGCTTTTTTGAGCTTTCGCTGCTGTGCGGGCTGGGATTGGGCGGAATTGTCGCGACAGAGTTGTGGCAGCGGCAGGGCGCGCATGGATTTGCAACAATTGCGGTTGCATACGCGGCGTGTGCGGCACTGTTTTATGGTGCGGTACGGGGCGGAGCCGCGCATGGCGGGAACGCAGCGCTGCACGGATTGAAGGAAGCGTTGCGGGATCCAGCGGTAAGACATCTGGCGCCGGTATGGCTGTGCATTAATGCGGTGGTGGGGATGTGGCTTGGTCCAACACTGCCGTTTCTGCTGACGCGGCATGCGGCGGGCGGGCAGTATCTGGATGGGATTTTTGCCGCTGCGCCGACGCGTGTGGGCTGGCTACTGCTGGGATATTCGGCGGTGTTTGGCGCGGGTGTGACGGTGTGGAGCTTTGTGCTGCCGCGGTTGCGGGTGCGGACGGCGATGATGATTTCCCTGTGGGCGATGCTGCCGGTGTGCGGCGGGCTGTATGTGCTGAATCATTCGGCGGCGATGACGGATGCCGCACGGTGGACGATGGTCGTGGCGACGGCGCTGCTGGTGATGGTGGAGAGCGGATTCACTCCTGCCGCGCTGGCGTGGCTGGCGCAATCGCTGGGTCGAGGTGCGGGCAAGGGTGCGGCGATGAGCGTGTATTCGGTGCTGTTGAGCGTGGGAGCGATTGCGGGTTCGCTGCTGGCGGGTGCGCTTGGTCAGGCGCTGCGGATGGATGGATTGTTGCTGGGAACGGCGGTCCTGGGAGCAGGAGCGTTGGTGCTGCTGCGCTGGGCGCGCGTTCCCGAGGAGGGGCAGGCAGATGGAGCAATATGACATTGCGATTGTGGGAGCCGGCGCCGCGGGGCTGATTGCGGCGGATTTTGCACTGCGGCTGGGCGTGCGGGTGGTGATGCTGGAGAAGGATCGCATTGGCGGGGACTGCACGTGGACGGGTTGCGTCCCGAGTAAGTCGCTGCTGCGGGTGGCGAGTGTGGCGCATATGGCCAAACTGGCGGAGCGGGTTGGCCTGGGGCTGAAGGTTGAGCCAGTGAACCTGGCCGAGGTGAGGGAATACCTGCGCAGGACAATTGCACAGATCTATGCGCCGACGGAGCCGGAGTCGCTGCGTGCGCGTGGACTGGATGTGTGCGTGGGGCCGACCAAGTTTGTGGACGCGCATACGCTCCAGTGCGGCGAGCAGCGGTTGGAGGCGAAGAAGATCCTGATTGCGACGGGCGCAACGCCGAAGGCGCCGGCGATTGCGGGAATCGAGCGGGTGCAATACGAGACATACCTGACGATTTTTGAGAATGCCCGGCTGCCGGAGCATTTGCTGGTGGTTGGCGGAGGTCCGGTGGGGTGTGAAGTGGCGCAGGCGTACCGCCGGCTGGGAGCGAGGGTGACGGTGATTGCGCCAAGACTGCTGGCGGCGGAGGACGAGGATGTTTCGGCGATGCTGCGCGGAGTCTTCGAGGGCGAAGGCGTCGAAGTTGTGCCAGCGATGGCGGAGGAAGTGCGCGGGGAGGGTGACGCGGTGGAAGTGAGAGCCGGAGAGCGACGGATGCAAGGCGATATGCTGCTGGTGGCTGTGGGGCGTACTCCGGCGGTGGAGGGACTGGGGCTGGAGCAGGCCGGGGTGCGGTATTCCGAGCGCGGGATTGTGGTGAATGAGCAACTGCAGACGATGGTTCCGCATATCTATGCTGCGGGCGATGTGATTGGAGGGCCGCAGTATTCGCATCTGGCGGGATGGCAGGGATTCCAGGCGGTGCGGAACGCGATGATGCCGGGCAAGAGCCAGGGCAAGGCGGAAGTGCTGCCGCGGGTGACGTTTACTTCGCCGGAAGTGGCGCATGTGGGGCTGACCGAAGCGCAGGCGCGGGCGAAGTATGGGGATGAGCTGGTGACGCGCAGCATGCTCCTGAGCAAGATCGACCGGGCAGTAAATGAGGATGACCGAGTGGGCATGGTGAAGATGCATGCGACGCGCGGCGGAGAGATTGTGGGAGCGACGATGATGGCCGAGCGCGCTGGCGAGGCGATCACGGAGATCGCGCTGGCGATGCGGAACCGCATCAGTCTGAAGGATCTGGCTTCGACGGTGCATCCGTATCCGACATACAACAGCGGGATTCAGATGCTGGCGACGCAGATGGTGCTGGACACGGCGTTTTCAGGCATTAGGGGCAAAGTGCTGCGGGCGCTGGCGCGCAGGACGAGCCGAAGGTAAGAAGGGATGGGAGCGGGGATTTGGTGCGCTAAAAGTACATCGGCAGGTTGCGATTCGGAATCCCGGAGGGAGTTTTCCGGCCGCAACCTGCCTTTGTACGGCTGAAACTGTTGGGAGCTGATGACTGCCGGCAGAGATGGAGCCGGCAGCCATCCGGGGTTAGCGGTTGTACCTGAGGGAGCGGACGAAGGCGACGAGAGCCTTCATGTCGGTCTTGTTCAGGTCGATCGCGGGCATGCCATGCGACTGCATGAGTTCCGACGGATGAAGGAGCAGGTGCTCGATCATGGACGGAGGAAGCTCAGAGGCGGTGGCAGTGAGCGAGGGAGCGGCTGCCGTGCCTTGCATGCTGCCATCGCCGTGGCAGGTGGAGCAGCGCTGCTTGAAGTAGACGCGCTGGCCCGCCAGTTCTAGGGGAGTGAGCTTGTGCGGCGGATGATGCACAACAGCCGCCGCGGCTTTGGCTATACCCGGTGTGGGCTTCTTCAGCGTGGCCAGGTAGGCAACCACCTCGTTGAGCTGGGTGTTATCGAATCCGAAGGTCGGCATGCCTCCGGCCTTCATCTTTGCGTTGGGCTGGCGGATGAGCGCGATGAGCTGGTCGTGGGGAACCGTCCTGGTGATGCCGATCAGCGAGATGGCCAAGGGGGTTCCCACGCCGCCGACGCCGTGGCAGGCGGTACAGCCGCGGGTATCGAAGATGTGCTGACCGGCTGCCGCCAGGCCAGTGAGCGCGGTCTGCTGAACCACCGGTTTGGCGGCCGGTGGCGCAGGGGCTTCCGCGGCTTTGGCTTCCGTTGCAGGGGCCGGAGCAGCGGCATGCGTTGGCGCGGCGGGTGCAGCTGACGCTGGTGCAGACTCGGTGGTCTTGAAGATGACGACGGCCGGTACGCCGGGAGCGCGATGCGCCGGGGGCGGCATGGAGTTGAGGAACGCCCACAGATCGTTGGTTTCCTGGTCAGTGAGCGGAGCGGGTGGCATGCCCTTGGCCCTCATGGCCGCAACCGGATGATGAATGAGCGAGCTGAAGGTGGATTCGGGGAAGTAGTGGCCGATGCCGGCCAGGGGCGGGGCGATGGCGGTGCCCTGTGCCGTGGGTCCATGGCAGGCCATGCAAGTGTGCTGCTGGAAGAGTGCATGACCGGCGGCAATGTTGCCCGCCGGCGCTGTGGTGGAGGTTGCGGCCGTTTCCTGAGGCGCCGGTTTGGCGGCCGGTGGCGGAGGAGCCGCAGCTGCCACTGTCCTTGTTGTGCGAGCCGTAGCGGCAGCATGTGCGGGTGCGGATCCAGCCGTCTTGAAGATGACGACGGCCGGAACGCCGGGAGCCCGATGCGCCGGAGGCGGCATGGAGTTGAGGTAGGCCCAGAGCGCCTGGGTCTGCTGGTTGGTGAACGGGTTGGCCGGCATGCCCTTCGCCCTCATGGCGGCGTTGGGATGATGCACGAGCGAGCTGAAGGTGGATTCCGAGAGGTAATGACCGATGCCGGCCAGGGGCGGCGCAATGGCGGTGCCCTGGGCCGTGGGTCCGTGGCATGCCATGCAGGTGTGGGTCTGGAAGATCTGATGGCCTTGTGCAATGAGCGGTGAATTGGCGCTGCCGGAGGGCGATGCAGCCGGTACGGCCGCGGCCGCCGGAACGGCTTGAGGCGCGCCATTGGGTTGGGGAGCCGCACCGTTCGCCTCGGTTGCGGGCGTTGGGTTCATGGCCGGCGGGACATTCTCTTCCGGTGTGCCGAGAGCATGCAGATAGGCGATCAGTTCTTCGACTTCAGGAATCGGCAGGCTGGGTGCGCCGGGCATGCCTGCGCTACGGAAGGCTGGGGACGGATCATGAATGATCGATACCAGTGTTGCATCGTTGAATTTCTTCCCGATGCCGACCAGGGACGGGCCGACGGCGCCACGGCCTCGAGCACCATGGCAGCTGGAGCAGCCATTCTGCTGGAAGAGCGCTTTGCCGCGGGCAACCTCTGGGTTGTAAGTTCCGGGTGCGAGCAGGTTGAGAGCACCGGGCGACTGCAGGAACGGCTGGAAGGGAGCCGCCGAATAGGCCTTTTCCTGAGCTGCCTGCTGCGCTAACTGCATGCGCACGGTGGGATTATGCATGTCCTGGTAGTGGCTGAGGAAGCCGAGATAGAGCAGTCCACCGAAGAGGATGGAAACCGCAAGCAGTGGAATGGGACGGCGCCAGGGGCGGCGTTCGAGGCTGCGATCGAGGAACGGCAGAAGGAAGAAGAGCAGCGCGACGATGCCCGGTGCGATCACGACACCGAAGACAGTGGCCGGGCCCTCCCAGAACTTGAGCCATTCAAAGATGGGCAGGTAGTACCACTCAGGACGAGCGATGAAGGTGGTGGAGGCCGGGTTGGCGCGAGGTCCGAGCGTGACCGGATGGAAGTAAGCGAGGAATCCGAGGCCAGCGACCAGCAGCAGAGAAAAGACGAGGTCCATGAGGACCTGCTTGGGATAGAAGCTTTCCGGCGGGAGTTTAGGTTCGACCGGGTCTTCGTTGATGGGCCCGGCCGCGCCAGCCTTGCGGAAGAGATAAATATGCACGGCAACGAAGGCGAAGAGGATCGCCGGGAGAATGATGACGTGCATGAGATAGAAGCGGGAGAGCGTGAGCGTGCCGATGGTGTCGCCGCCGCGCATGAGGTGCGCGGTCCAGGGGCCGATCAATGGAATCGTAGAAACGATATTGGTGGCGACCGCGGTGGCAAAGTAGGCTTTCTGGTCCCACGGCAGGAGATAGCCGGTGAAGCCCATGGCGA
The DNA here is from genome assembly GCA_021791875.1 of Acidobacteriota bacterium. GTDB lineage: Bacteria > Acidobacteriota > Terriglobia > Terriglobales > Acidobacteriaceae > Acidobacterium. Next base: position 19,366 of record JAJYVU010000025.1, read on the forward strand.
GGACCAGGATGGCGAGCACGCCACCCGCGGCCCAGAGGAGTTCGCGGCGTCCTTTGTAGGCTCCCCACAGAAAAGTTTGCAGAAAGTGCAGGGCCAGCACGATGATCATGGCGCTGGCGCCGTAGACGTGGAGGCTGCGTAGAAATTCTCCGGCAGCCACGCGCTTGCTGATATAGGCGACGGTTACGTGCGCATTTTGCGCCGAGGGGACATAGTAGAGCGCGAGGCAGAGGCCGGTAATGACCTGGGAAATAAAAATGAACAGAAGTCCTGAGCCAAAGACATAGGCCCAGCGAGCGCCTCCGGGGATGGGCTCATCGAGGGATACGCGGAGGATGAGGTTCATGCCCGTGCGGCTTTCGAGCCAGCCGAGGAGCTTCTGCGTACGAGTAGTGGGATTTTCCTGTTGCGACATCAAATCTCCTTCGTATGAGCTAGCTCACGACTTCGCGGTATGGAACATCCTCGCGGAAGAATTCGAAGTGAACGAGCAATTCTCCTTCTTTTTGTTCGGTGGGCAGAGGATCCATGCCACGGCGCGCAGGTCCTTTGACAAGTTTTCCATCCTCGCCGTAGACGCTGCCGTGGCAAGGGCAGACGAAGTCGCCTTTGGCAGCGCGCCATTGCACGGTGCAGCCGAGATGGGGGCAAATCGATGAGAGCACGCGGATTTTGCCATCCTGTGTGCGCTCGACATAAACAGATTCGGTGGTGACGGTTTCGCGCCAGCCGTCGAGCCTGCGAAAGGTGATTTGCTTGAGGACGGGTCCACTGCCCTGGGGAGGGAGTGAGTCAACGATGCCGACTTTAGACCACTTGGATAACGCACTGTTCGCGTAGAGGGGGTAAAGCACATAGCGCAGAACGGGAATCGCCAGGAGTGCGCTCATCGCGACGCCGCCGACCCCCAGCAGGGCTCCAAAAAAGGAGCGCCTGCTGATGACGATGACGTTGCTGTCAAGTTCCCGGACGGGAGCGGGGTGATGCTGTTCCATATGGTTTTTTATTCTCCTGCCTGATTTGCCTTTAGTAGTTAAACCAGACCGCCGCGTAAACGGTGTTGTTGTCGGATGCATTGCGTCCGGAACCATCGTAATTGACGCCGGAGCCGTTGAAGTGACTATAACCGGTGTAAGCGAGCGACAGGTCGATGTTCTGAACAGGCCAGTAGCTTCCCTGAACGATATAGCCACTGGTATTTGGACTGCCGGTGCGGCTGCCATCGATGGGATCGGGTGCGTAAAGAACCGGATCGTTGCTTCCTACAAGAGTGAAGTACTGACCAGTCAGATTGTACTTGCTGCCCCAGTAGTAGGTTGCGTTGACGCGGCCCTCGTCGAGGGTATGATCGGCCATGGCGGCTCCGCCCTGGTCGTAAGTGGCCTGCATGGTGGAACTCTCATGGATATAGGTTCCATGCACGGTGAGGGCATTGGAGCCGAAGGGGCGCTGGACGGTGAAGTCGAAGGCCGGATCCGTATAGTTGTCAGTCGGTCCGGTGACAGCGCCCGGGTAGGACTGCATGTACATGCCGTAGGTCCCGACCTCGATGTAATTCTTGCCGGCGTATTGCTGCCAGGCGAGGCGCCAGTAGGGAGCCGCACCGGAGATGTTGTAGCTGAAGTTCTGGCCGTCCGCGGGTGCGGGGCCACCAGCGTGCTCGGAGCGGTAGAGGGTGACGTCACCATAGAGGTGGTTGTCATACATGGCATAGGCGCCGGCGCCGGCGACATCCTGCGCGAGTCCGCCGTCGATGACAGGCGCCGCGATGGAGCCGGGGGTCTGGTCGGCGGAAATGTAGGGGAAGCCCCAGGCGGGAGTGCTGTTCCAGAGGTCTTCGACGGTGGGATTGTTGTTGAGGTCCAGACCCCATTGCAGCGTTTTGCCGTCGAGCTTGGAGGTCTTGGCGTAGCGGAGATCGGTGTTGTCCATGGTGAAGTGATCACTTTGGTGGTCGTAGGTGGTCTGTGCGAAGACGCCAAAGTGCGGTGCGATTGCGCCGGCGAGGAAGAGGCTCAACTGCTGCGGGAATTCGACGGTGCCGTTCTGGGTGCCCGGCTCCTTGGTCTGGAGTCCGGTGTCGGAGACGAGCAGCATGACCGCCAAGGGGAGATTGTTGAGCAGCTGGAGGGATTTTCCATCTCCAATGGTGTGTTTCGGTTTGTTGCTGACGAGGGTGTAGCCGTTGAGCTTGAAAGCCCTGCCGAAGGCAGTCAGTTCGGGTGGATCGTAGTGGCAGACGTTACAGGAGAGCCCCGTCTGACGGGCGAAGCTGGGCACAGCCCACGCGGGCATGGTCCATCTGAGCAACAGTGCGATTACCGCTAATCTGACTATGTGTTTCATTGGCGTCTTTCAACCTCCGTAGTGGCAGATGATCTGCCCATTGCGTGCAGGGTTTTATTGGCTTACTGCCCGTCAGGAGACAAAGGGTGTTTCCGGGCGGACACCATTGCGATCTCTGCGAATTGCTGTTGTTTTCGTACTGAATGACGGCTCAAGAAGATAGCAAATCCGCCACCTTCAAAATCGTCCATTCTTTCTTACGTCAACGCCTCATTTCCTAATTTCCGAAGCATGCTTTCAGGCGTGCTTCGTTACGGGTCCCAAGAAATGAGCGATATGCGTTGACAGAACGGATAGTAAATGGGCTGACAATGATGCAATGTGATCACAATCACAGATGTCACGAGGGTGCAGACTCTGGAGAAGAGACGGAATCAGGGGGAAGAGTTCTCATTTGCAGCATAGGGCTCCACTCTGCAATCGAGATCAAACGTGATTCTGGTCCGAAGGGCGACCTCTTCGGAGGCGGTGTCAGATGACGAATCTCAGATGCCCATCGACGGCTTTCCAGAATTTACGATGCGGCTTTGAGCGTTCATGTTACGACAATAACCTTTTACTACGCTTGGCCAATGAATTCAAACAGATGTTCCGGAGAGCACAGGTGGGAGTTGCGCCTTCCAACGAGGAGCGGGTTTACCGGATTGGCTGAGGATCACTGCTTGCGATGGCCTGGGGAGGTTAGGGGTCAATTAGGACTATGCGTGAGGGAGACATCAAGCCGGTATTGCGGCGCCGCGGTGATTCCGAGAAGCTGGGCTTTGTGGCGCAGCGCCTCGGTGCCTTCGCCGGTATAGCCGATGGCGGACTTTTGCGGCGCTGGCAAGATCAAGAGGCGCAAAGGCTTTTTGCCGATCAGTGCCTTCCAGGGCTGCATGCCGAGCTGCCAGGCCGTACCGTTCCAGAAATTGTCGTCGAGAAGCCGTTTACCGCTGTAGAGGCGTGCGACATCTCCGGTGTAACGGATATTGAGGAACACGTTGCTGAGGTCGGCATCGGAGGGCCAGGAGACGTGGATAGTCCAGGCGGCGGCGTGGGAGAAGTCTTTGCCTGTGGGGGCGAATGGCACAGGCCGCATTTGCTGCGCGGCAGACAGTGTGAGGGGGCGGGCGGAGTGCAGGAATGTGACGCTCAGTTTGGGCTGGGCTGATTTCACGCGCTCCGTATAGCTGCGGAAAAGATCGCCTGGGGATGTGTGGATCGGCGTGAGCGACGGAGGGATATCCGGTCCGAGCAGGCCGAAGCGGAAGCCGGGATTGCCGTTCGAGAGCAGGTGCAGGGTCGCGTGGCCGGAGTAGTACTGGTCGGGCGTGCGAACGAGGTCGGGCGAGCCATCGACCGTCCAGATCTGTTCGGCGGCAGAGCGCGAAAGCAACACGATGCGGACGGGCGAGTGGGGAAGCGTGATGACGACAGGGCTATTGCCGGCGTGGCAGCGGAGATAAAGAACACCGTGGCGTTGGGTGCCGGTGACATGACGGGCAGGAAACCGCGGATGCTCGGAGGCGGCAAGGGCGAATTCAGGGGTGATGCCGGGAATGGCAAAGAAGAAGTAGAAGTTCTTGCCTTGCAGGCGGGCGTGCTTGAAGAGCTGCGCGGTGCTGTAGATAAGATTGTGCCCGTGGAGGTTGAAATTGACGGGCCAGATGCCATAAGCGCCGGAGGGCAAGGTGATGGGTCGATTGGGGATTTGCAGGTTCTGTGACCGCAGGTGGATCTGGATCTGAAATCCAGGGCGGGCCGGCATGGAGGCTCCGCGCACATAGTTATTGAAAAAGAGGAAGGCGCGGTTGCCGGAGACACGCGCGGAGACGCGAGCAACGGACAGGTCGGCAGGGCTGGTGGGTTGCTCGACCGGCGCAGCGACAGTCATGGGCGCGAGCAGGGAGCCGTAATCATGGAGGAAATAGTCGACGAGCTTGAGGCGGCGAAAGGTTGCGCGCTCCTGGCCGAATTCGCCGAGGGGCGCCTGGAAATCGTAGGAACGGACGGGCACGTCGGTGGGGTAGCCGGTGCGCTGGGATTCCTGGAGCGTGGTGAGTTTGCCTCGCGGATTGCGGCCGCCCTGGAACATGTAATAGCCGAGGAGGTTGGCTCCGGAGCCGAGCATGACCGGTGCGAGCGCGGCGATGTCATCGGGGCGGATGACGGGGCGGCGATAATAAGTGTCTTCGATGCCGCCTCCGATTTCCGCAGTCAGGAAGGGCGTGCCGCGATAGGCAGAGGCGCTGTTCTGGCCGTGACCGCCTTTTGCAGACATGGCTCCGGCGGCGCGGTTATGGAAGCGGAAGGCGAAGACGTCACGGGGTGAGAGCGTGCCGGGATGCCGATCCCATGGGGCCGCAGGATAGCCGCCGTAGACGGGCAACACTTGATCGAGCGGGATGGCGGCGCCGTCCCAGCCGGTGACGGTGTAGAGCGGTACGTCGATGCCGGCCTGAAGGGCAAGCCTTTTGAGCTCGCGAATGTGGGCGTCTCCGGAACCGGGGCCGAACTGGTGATATTCGTTTTCGATCTGCACGCCGATGACGGGGCCGTTGTCTTTCCAGAGCAAACCTTTGAGCTGGCGGCCAATCTGGTCATAGAAGGTGCGAACTTCAGCGAGATAGATGGGATTGTTGGTGCGAACGGGGCTGCGCTTGAGGACCCAGTCGGGCAGGCCGCCGTTGCGGGCTTCGGCGTGTGCCCATGGACCGATGCGGGGATAGACGTACATGCCGTTTTTGGCGCAGAGTTCGACGAAATGGCGCAGGTTGCGGCGTCCTGACCAGTCAAAGTGGCCTTGCACTTCTTCCTGGTGGATCCAGATGACGTAAGTGGAGATGATCTGTACGCCGGCCGCTTTCATTTTGAGGATTTCCGGCTCCCATTCCCTGACCGGGACGCGGGAGTAATGGAATTCGCCCATGACCGGCAGCCACGGTTTGCCATTGAGGGCGAGATAGCGGGAATTAACGGTGAGCGTCTGGCCGTCTGCCGCTTTGGATGTGCCGAGCTGCGCCTGCACCGGTCTGGGCGGGGGCGCGGGCGTGGCGGCGTTGATAGGCACGATATTCTGTGCCGATGCGGAAGCAGAGGTGACGGCGAGAAGGAGCGCGACGAGGGAGCAGCGGAAACGGAGAGACAGAGTCAGAGAGCACCTCATCGGCGGTGAGTATGGCTGACGGCACCTGATTCACGCGGACGCGGTCCTATTGGATGGACCGCGTCCAGCGGTGAGAACGTCCTCCGTACTATATGCAATCCGATAGGTGGGATGAATCCGACAAAAGTCGGAGCGGATGCCGATGGCAGGGCCTGTTGCCCTAATAGAGTTCACAGGCCCTAGAGATGAGCCAGGCCGCGCTGCAGAGCGGCGATAACGGCCTGCGTGCGATCCGTGACATTGAGACGCATGAGGATGACGCTTACGTGGGATTTGACGGTGGCCTCTTTGATGCGCAGTTCTTCGGCGATTTCGCGATTGCTTCTGCCACGCACGAGCAAGGATAGGACTTCGCGCTCGCGAGAACTGAGTTCGGTGCCAGGGAGGCGCGAGGCAAGAGCGCGCGCTACGGGAGGTGGAACGAATCGTCCGCCAGCATGGACCTTGCGCAGTGCGTCGATGAGGGCCTCGTGAGGCATGCCTTTGATGAGATAGCCGCGCGCTCCGGCTTCGAGGGCCTGATGGATATCCTCATCGCCTTCATAGGTAGTGAGCACGATGAAACGCGCCTGCGGGGCGAAGCGGCGAATTTCGCGAATGGCCTCAACGCCGCCGCGGTCAGGGAGGCGCAGATCCATCAGAGTGATGTCTGGCCTGTGTTCGTGGAATAATTTGACGGCTTCGTCGGCGGTCCCGCACTGGGCGACGACAGACATATCACCGCGGGCCTGGATGATGGCGACGACGCCGTAGCGCATGATCGGATGATCATCGACGACGAGCACTTTCAGATTTGCTGCATCCGTCATATTCCTACCTTTTCTCCGACTGGAAAGAGCGAGGAGCGGCGCAGGCGAAAGCGAACCGAGGTTCCCTGGCCGGGTGCGCTGGTCCATTCGATTTTTCCGTTGAGGCGCTCGATGCGTTCGCGCATGCCCGCGATGCCGTAGTGGGGTTTGCCGTCAGCCGGCATGGTTCCGAGTTCAAAGCCGGCGCCGTTATCGCTGACTTTGCCCTTGAGGTCGTCTTTTCCGAAGCAGAGCTCGATGGAGACACGGGAGGGTTTGCCGTGCAAAGCGGCGTTGTAGACACCTTCGCGAATGACCATGAGAATTTCGTGGGCGATGGATGTGGGGATGAGAAAGCGCTGGCCTTCACTTTGACATTCGATGGAGATACCGAATTCCTTGCTGGTTTGTTCGGCCAGCAGGGTGACGGAGTTGGAGAGATTCTGGCGGGGCTCGTCGCCGTGGCGGAGGTTCCAGACTGCTTCACGGGCTTCATCGATGGTGGTGCGGACCTGAGTGCGGGCGAAATTGAGGAGTTCTTCGCGGAGGTTTTCATTTTCGCGTTCCAGGCTGGAAATGGCCTCAAGGAGCGCTGAGATGCTGGTGCAGCCCTGAATGACGGTGTCATGCATTTCGCGCGCGAGGCGGCTGCGCTCATTGAGCACGGCCTTGAAGCGCAACTGCAGGGAGCGCACGCGCCAGCGATAGGCGAGGAGGCTGGCAAGACAAAGCGCCAGAACGGCAATGGTAAGGAACCACCAGGTGGCATAGAAATGAGGTTCCTTGCGGAATGAGAGGACGGCCTCAGAAGTGGACGAGGGATTATTGAGCGGAAAGTCGACCACGTAAAAGTGATAGTGGCCGGGCGGAAGGTTGGTATAGGTCGCGACGTGATTGGAGCCGGCGTAGGTCCAGGAGCGATCGAAAGGGACAAGGCGATAGCGGAAGCGGATATCATCCTGCGATCGCAGCGAGAGTGGAGCGAAGGCAATTTCAAGCCGCGAAGCGTCGGCGGAAAGCAGGTGGAAATGGGAGGGTGCCATCTGGTTGCCGTCGACGGCCACATCGGTGAGCAACAGCCTTGGGGCTTTTTCGCGCGGGGTGGGTTGATAGAGGATGTGGACCGCGCCTTTGTTGCTTGGAAACCAGACTCCGCCGTCTGCGCCGAGGCAGCCGGAAGGCTGGCGCCCGCCGTAGAGCTGCGCTCCGTCGGCGTCGTAGGGCATGTTGTAGATGGTGACGGGCAGATGCAGGCCGGGCGTGAGCGAAGCATTGTCGAGCGCGGCGAGCGGGATGGAAGAGATGGTGTTGGGGCTGCTCATCCAGAAGCGGCCGTGATGGTCGGCGAGGATCTGATAGATGCTGTTGCTGGCAAGCCCCTGCCTGGTGGTGAACTGCGTGAGCTTTCCGTCGCGATAGCGGAAGAGGCCGTAGTCGCGCGTGCCAAACCAGAGGACGCCATTGGGGTCCTGCAGGATCGACCAGATTTTTTCGCGGCCAAGGCGGCGGGTTGCGGCGTTCTGCACGAAGCGATGGCCATTCCAGCAGCTGAGGCCCTGATCGGTGCCGATCCAGATGTTGCCCTTGCGATCCTGAATGAGCGCGCGGGTGCTGAAATATGCAAGGCCATTGCGCATGCCGTAGTTGTAGGTGTGGCCGTGCACGATGTGACTGAGCCCCTGATCGGTGGCGATCCACATGGAGCCGTCGCGGCTCTGGAGAAAGACGCGGACAAAGTTGTTGACCAGCGTCTTGGGTGCAGAGTAGTGCACGATACCGTGCGAAGTGAGGTGATAGGCGCCGCTGCCATCGGTGCCTATCCACAAGGTACCCTCGCGGTCACGAAAGACGTTGCGGACCGAGACCTTCGGCATGCCGGGGAAGGTGTATGGCCGGGCGCGGTCATTGCGGATGGCATAGACGCGAGTGGCGACATCCCAGATGGTGCCGTCCGGGTCAGAGGAGACGGTTTCGTAATCGGGATCGGAGCCGCCGGGCAGGGGAATGACGCGCACGGGGGTCCTGCTGAGGCGCACGAGACCATCCTGCGTGCCGATCCAGATCTGATGATGGTTGTCTTCGAAGATGTCGAGGACGGTGTTGCTGGGCAGGAGTCCGCGCACGCTGATTTTCCGGAGGGTATGGTGGCTCCAGGTGTAGAGGCCGTGACCGATGGTGCCGATCCAGAGGGTGCCATTGGAGGTCTGGCGCAAAGTGCGCACGGTTCCGTTGATTCCGGGGATGCGTACGAAGTGGTTGCCGACCAGGCGCTGCAAGCCGCCGACAGTGCCCACCCAGATGGTGCCATCCCTGGTTTGCAGAATGGATTTGACGCGATTCTGGCTGTAAGCGCCGGGCAGCTTGAACTCGCGGACGCTGTTGCCGTCGAAGCGCAGCAAACGTGACCCGCCGACCCAAACGCGATGCTCACGGTCCTGAATGATGGCGTGTACGGCGAGGCCGGGGGCGACCTGAGAAGTGTCAATGTGATGGATGACGCCGTGGACCATGCGGAAGAGACCGTTGTCGGTGCCGATCCAGAGGTGGCCGGCATTGTCCTGCATCACGCAACGGACAAAGTTGTCAGTCAGGCCCTGCTTCGTGGAATAAACATGGAAGGCTCCATGCACGTAATGCACAAGGCCGCCGCCTTCCGTGCTGAGCCAGAGAGTGCCGTCTTTTGCGATGAGAAGAGAGAAGACGCTGTCTTCGGGGAGTTCCGGATTAGTCATGCGGCTGTAGGTGATGAACCGCGAGCCGTCAAAACGGGAAAGGCCACCAGTGGTACCCACCCAGAGGTAGCCGTCAGGGGTTTGGGCCAGGGACTGCACCGTTTCTTCGGGCAGGCCGTTCTGGATGTGCCAGACGCTGCGAGTGAACTGTGCCGGGGACTTGGCGGCGGCCCATGTGGTGGAGACAAAAAAGAGCACAAAGAGCAATGTGCCGAGACAAGACAGGAGACATTTGTGATGAGCGCCGCACGAGCGGGCGCACCAGAGGCGAGCGGGTTGTCGTGGATCACGCTGCGGCATGTGAATTCAGCGTAGCGGCTCGAAAGCAGATTCCTGGAGTCGTGGCAGTGGTTCGGATGAGGCCGGCATTTTGGGTGGATTGTACGACGGCGAGGGATGGTCCATCAAAGACATTGCGATGCGGCGCCTTGTCGCCGGTGCGGCGGGGGAATGCGAGATCGAGTCTGTCGGACGGCTGGCTCACCGGGTTCTGGCTGCTGGAGATTCTGCTTCGAGGCACACGGGGACTCGAGCGTGTATGGGAGACGCCAGTGTGCGATAGAGCATCAGAACACAACCGATAGAGCGTTGGAATCCGACTTTTGTCGGATTCGTGGAACAGGGATGGTCCCATAGAGTGTGAGCGGGATTTGTGCGCGGATTCCGGAAGCGCGAAGTCTGCTGCGACGAAACCCTCTTCCACGGGTTCTGGTAGAAAGGACATCCATGAGACTCCATATTGCTGTCGCTGCTCTGTCATTACTTCTGCCTGCCAGTGCTGTTTCCGGTCAGGCAACTTCGGTCATGAAGCCGTTTTCGCTGAATGATCCGGCGGCGGCGCGTGAACACTCACCGGTGGATATGTCATTTCTGCTGGATGCGCCGGCGGGCAAAGATGGGTTTATCCGCGTGGAGAATGGTCATCTGGCGGATGGCAGGGGCAGGCGCATTCGGTTGTGGGGAGTGAATATCACGGACTGGAGTCCGGGTTCGCGGCAGATTCCGGCCAAGAAGTATGCGGCGTATTGGGCGGCGACGCTGGCGCGACATGGGGTGAACTGCGTGCGGTTCCAGTTTCTGGACCTGCGCGAGCCGCGAGGGCTGATCAGCGACAAGTATGCGAATACAGAGGTGTTTGATCCCGCACAGCTGGAACGCGAGGACTATTTTATTGCGCAGTTGGAAAAGCGCGGCATTTACATCGACTTCAACCTGCTGGTGGGGCGTCCGTTCTCCGATGCGGATGGTGTGGTGGATGCAAAGCAGCTGGGGCAGGGCGCGAAAGGGACATCGCTGTTTGATAAGCGACTGATTGAGTTACAGAAGCAATATGCGCGTGAACTGCTGGACCATCGCAATTCGTACACAGGGCGGAAGTATGTGGATGATCCGGGGGTGGCGCTGGTGGAAATCAACAATGAGGATGCCATCGATATTGGTTATCGCGCGCCGTCGCCGTTTTATCTGCACGAACTAACCGCGATGTATAACGCGTGGCTGGCGAAGCATCGCTCGCCGGAGCAGATTGCCCGCCTGCGCGAGATTACCGGGGTCAAGGGCGCCGCGCCGGTACCGCTGATGCAGGGGCCGTGGGAAGCTCCCTATGCTCCGCGGGCGCGCTATTACGCGGAGGCTGAGTTTTACAACTTTGTGCAGCGCCATTACTTCACCGAGATGGATCATTACCTGAAGCAGACGCTGGGGTTGAAGTCGCTGGTGATTGCGACGGCAGATCATGCGCATCTGCACAGCGGCTACCCGATGCTGAAGGCAACCGAGCATATGGATGTGATTGACGGGCATGACTACTGGGAGCATCCGGACAAGTATGTGCGGAAGTCGCCGATGGTGAATGATCCGCTGCAGTCGACGGTGGTGAAGCTGTCGCGGTCGGCAATTGCGGGCAAACCATACACTGTGAGCGAGGTGAACGAGCCGTTTCCGAACAACTCCGACAGCGAGCAGATTCCGATTCTTGCGAGTTACGGGCTCCTGCAGAACTGGGACGCGATCATGTGGTACACCTTTGAGCCGAAGGCCGATCCGGAGTGGAAGCCTTATGTGGGCGATCCGTTCGATATGTCGCAGGATCCGGTGAAGATGGCGGAGCTGGCCGAAGGCGCGCTGGTATTTCTGGGCGGCGATGTGGCGCCGGCGCGGAGTACGGTGACACGCAGTTACACGGCAAAGCAGGTGTATGACAGCATGATTCTTCCTGCGGCGACGCAGGCGCCGTACTTTACGCCGGGATTTCCGTTGTATCTGCCGCTGGAGCATGAAGTTCGCATTTCATCGTTTGATGGGCCGCCGACGCGGAAGTTCAGCGATGAAGCGGTGCCGGATCCGATTGTGTCCGATACGGGGCAATTGGCGTGGTACACATCGCAAGGCAAGAACGGACTGGTGACAGTGGATGCCCCGCGCACGCAGGCGCTGGTGGGGTTTGTGCGCGCGAACGGAAAGGCGGTGAGCCATCTGAAGGCAGATGTCGGGAACCGATTCTGTACGATCTGGCTGACCTCGATGGATGGGAAGCCGATTTCGGAATCGTCAAAAATGCTGCTGGTGGCCGGCGGGCGAGTCGAGAATACCGGCGAGCGTTGGAATACGGCGGATACCGGACTGACGCATTGGGGTGGGCCCCCGACGCTGATCGACCAGGTGCGGGGCACGCTGACCTTGCGACATCTGGATGGAGCGCATGCGGTTCTGCTACAACCGATCAACGGCGCAGGACAGCCGGATGGGCCGGCAATCGATACGAAGAAGACAGGTGCGGGATGGGTGCTGCCGCTGGGCGAGCCGGTGACCATGTGGTACGAGGTCACGGTGAAGCGATAGGGGAGCGCTGCTCATGCGGCGGCTCAGAGTGAGGTCCGGAAAGGCCACGCTTCGCGGCGCGAGGCGGTTATCTGAGCGGCTTCAGGAAAAATTTGTCCAATCCGACTTTCGTCTGATTCATGCCGTTTGCTGAAAGGCTTAGTATGCACGACGGAATGAAAGACCATGCCCGAAGCGTGTTTGTACACACGGTGTCATCGGTGAAGCCGTATTGCATGAACTTCATGAACGAGCGGTAAGAAGAGATTTTTTGAGAGTGCTGAGAAAAGTTTGAGGTGGAGTGCGCGCAGGCAGAGGGATTCAGGCCTGAGGCAACTGCTCCGAAAGCTACTGTACGGAGGCGTACTGAATGAAGCAGGTTTATAAAAGAATTATTTTGATTCTCTTGCTGGCGGTGGTGGCGGCGGGCGCGCATTATGCCCAGGCGCAGAACGCCAACGCAGGAGAAATCAAAGGGACAGTCACCGACACGACCGGTGCGGTGATTCCCGGCGTGGCGGTGACGATTCTCAACGTGCAGACGGGAGTCGCGATCCACACGACGACGGACGCCGACGGGCTCTACGATGTGCCGTCGGTTCCAACGGGCGAGTACAGCCTTAGCTTTGGCAAACAGGGATTCAGCAGCGCGGTTCGCAAAGGTATCACGCTGCATGTGGAGACGATTGCCATAAACGCAACGCTGAAGGTCGGCGCCACCACGCAGCGCGTAGTGGTCACCGCGGCCGCGCCGCTGCTGCAAACGGAGTCCTCGGGCCAGAGCATGACCTTCAATACCAAGCAGGTGAAGGATGCGCCGATTGTGGGAGGCATCTGGTACAACGAGCTGACCAATGAACTGCCGGGTGTGAATGGCGGAGGCGGGCAGGCCGCTTCCGGGCAAGGAATTGGCGTCAACGGCACAGAGGGATATTCAGGCACTTTCCTGATCGAGGGCTCGATTGCCACGGAGCCGAGGGATTCGAACGCCAGCGACAACTATCCTCCGATCGACGCCATCAGTGAAGTGAACGTGCAGACCTCGAACTTTGGGGCGCAATACGGAAGCGGCGTAGCCAACTTCAACGTGATGCTGAAGAGCGGGACGAACCGGTTCCACGGATCAGCGTTTGAGTTTTCGCAGAATTCCGCGCTGAACGCCCGATATTACTTCAACCGGCCGCCAAGTCCGGTCGCCCCGCTGCGCTGGAATGAATTCGGCGGGAGCATCGGCGGGCCGATCCTCAAGAACAAGCTGTTCTTCTTCTTCACCTACCAGGACAATCCAGCTACATCATCGTCCACTTACTTTGCGACGGTGCCAACGCGCGGCGCGAACGGCACGACGAACATGGAAGCTGGTTGCTTTCCGACAACGGTGACGGATCCCACCACCGGCCAGCCGTATCCGGGCAACTGCATTTCATCGGGATTCGATCCGGTGGCGCTCAAAATTCAGAAGTACTTTCCTGCGCCGAATCTGCCGGGCTACCTAAATAACTATTCGGTCGTACAGACCAATCCGAGCACGTCGCAGTGGTACGTGGGGAAAGTGGATTACACGCCGAGCGACCGCCAGCATATTTCCGGCTCGTACATGATTTACCCCATCAGTCTGGTGAACAGCGTAGACGCCTTCTGCTCCCTTGGTTTTGACTGCACCAAAGGTCACAACTACAACGAAGACGCTCAGATCACCGACGTGTGGACGATCAATTCCCACGTGGTGAACGATGCGCACATTGGCGGAGTGCGGGAACTGGATAAGTACATTCCTCCCACCTATGACAAAGGGTATCCGACTACGATCGGGCTTGAGCCGACTTACGGTAGCGATGCTCCGGGCAACATCTTCCCGGGCATTTCGATCAGCAATGGCGGCGGGATAGGGGCGATCTCGATCAACGGCGGCGTGCACGCCAAGCTTGCGGATGGTTCGATTGTCGCTTCCGATGTTCTGACGCTGATCAAGGGACGGCACACCCTGAAGATGGGCGGCGAATACGACAGGAGCTATCAGAATTACACAAGCTGGGGAGACGTGAGTTCCGGCAACTTCGCATTCGACGGCGTATCGACGGGCGTACCGTATGCGGACTTCCTGCTGGGTGAAGTGTACGGATGGTACGTTTACGAATACGCGGAAACGGGTGCACGCTCCCGGAGTGGAGCGGCGTTCCTGCAGGATAACTACCAGGCGACGTCGCATCTGGCGATCAACATCGGACTGCGCTATCAATTCCAGGGTGGATGGAGCGAGGTACACAACCGCTGGGGCACGTTCAATCCAGACATAGTGAACAGCGGGCAGTATGCTCCTCCGAACACGCTGGGCGCGATGAGCTACGGCGGCCAGGATGGGCGCAAGGATATTCAGGATAGCGTGAATGAGTGGGCGCCCCGGGTTGGGCTTTCCTGGTCGCCGATTCCGAACTGGGCGTTCCGGGCAAGTTATGGTATTACGGATCAGCCGTGGGCGGTGGATCCCTACAGCGCAGCCTATGGTGTTGGATTGAATCCGCAGGGCTCGAAGGGATATGGTTCCAGCGCTGCATTTTTGCTGAAGAACGGACCCGGGCCGGGTGCGGTGATTTACCCGAAGCTTTCTGACCTGTCTAACTCGCAATTTAATTACCAGAACGTGAGCTATTATCCGAGGCATCGCCCGATTACCTATTATCAGGAGGCTCTGCTTTCGGTGCAGCATGAGCTGCCCGGTCAGATGCTGGTGGATGTTAGTTATGTCTTCACGAAGGGAACCCACATGGGGTTCAGCCGGGATATCAACCAGGTTCCCCGGAAGGACATGACGCAATACACCAACTGCTACAACGCTCCAACGGCATACCCGCTCTTCTGCTCGATTGACGCGGTGCTGTTTGACGGGTACTCGAACTACAACGCGCTCCAGTTCCGTGTGCAGAAGCGGTATTCGAACGGGCTGAGCTTCATCTTCAACTACGCCTACTCAAAGACGATGGATACCGGCACAGGGTCCGGAAACAATGCGGGCGTCGACGTGTGGCAGAACGCGTTCAATGTTGCGGCGAATTACGGGTTGTCGACGCTGGATACGAAGAACATGATCAACGGGTCAGTCACTTATGAGCTGCCCTTTGGCCGTGGGAAGCTGGTCAACCTGCATGGATTTGCGAATCAGGCGCTGGGAGGCTGGCGGCTTACGGGGGTATTCCAATTGCACAGCGGCATTCCATTCACTGTAAGAACGTCGGACAACGGGCAGGATTTGAGCGGCTCCGGGGCCAACCAGTGCGGTTGCGGATACTCATGGCTGCCAAATGTCGTCGGGAATCCGAACGTTTCCAATCCTTCGCCCAACGAGTGGTTTAATCCGGCTGCGTTCGCCACTCCAACACCGGGAACGTTTGGCAACGAAGCCCGCAATACGCTGATTGGGCCTGCCTGGCGCGATCTGGACCTGAGCCTCGGCAAGACGTTCCAAGTGCGGCGCGGGATGGATCTGGAGATTCGGGCGGATTCCTTCAATGTGCTGAATCATCCCAACTTTGCGCAGCCTTCCACCGCGACGGGAACCGGCGTAGTGGGCGGCGGCGTGATCACTGGCGCCAGCGGGGCGCGAAGCATGCAGCTGGGAGGCAGATTCACCTTCTAAGACTTGTCCTTGCCTGACTTGAGCCGGGTTCGGAGTGGCGTCTCGTGCAGCCACCTCGGCCCGGCACTTTTGCAGGTGGTCCCAACACCGGATCGATTGCCCTACAATGAGCGCACGAGTCTCTTTATGCCACTTTTTTCGGTGATCCGTCGTAAAGCGCGACGGGGATGGGTATTCCTGTTGCGAGCTTTGAGGACCATGCAGCCGCGGCTGCGCGTGCGGAGAAATTTGCGATCCAGAGCTGGATATTTGCGAATACCCGTCGCGCTGGCGTGCGCAAGCCTGCTTCTTGCGCCAGCATTTGCGATGCAAACGGCGGGTTCGGCAGCGGTGAGGGCAGATCTCGAAAGGGCGCAGGCCGCATTGCGCGCCAAGAATGCCGCCGAAGCGCAACAGATGTTTGAGGCGGCGCTGAAGCTG
Organism: Acidobacteriota bacterium; assembly: GCA_021791875.1. Lineage (GTDB taxonomy): Bacteria > Acidobacteriota > Terriglobia > Terriglobales > Acidobacteriaceae > Acidobacterium. The sequence continues at coordinate 35,251 of JAJYVU010000025.1, forward strand.
GACCCCGCGAACGTGGAAGCACAGGCCAATTTGGGTGTGATGGCGTTTTTCCACGGGGACTGCGCTGCTGCCGAGCCGTATTTTCGCGGAGCGATTGCGGGCGACCCGAGCCTGACCAAGATGGAAGCGCTGCTCTCAGTCTGCGAAATGAAACTTGGGCAGCCACAGGCGCAGGCGGACATGAAGAATGCTTTTGAGAAATTGAAGGATGCGAAGCTGCGGGCCCGACTGGGAATTCAACTTGCGAATTTGTATTACGAACAGGGAGATCTGGAAAGGACCGCGAATGTGCTGCAACAGTTGCTGGACTTGCAGCCGGATAACGTGAATTTCCTGTTTTTCGCGCAGCGTGTTTACAGCGAACTGGCGAATGAAACGATGAACAAGCTGGCGGTGCTGGCTCCCGGATCGGCCCGCATGGAACAGTTGATCGCCGAACGCCTGATCAACGAAGGCGATCTGAAGGATGCGACGATGCACTACGAGAAGGCGTTGCAGCTTGACCCTCGCCTGCCGGGAGTGCACTTTGAACTGGCGGAGGCGCTGATGGAGGCATCTCCAGAAGATCCCACGTCGCAGGCAGACGCGGAAGCACAGTTGAAGCAGGCGATACAGATTGACGGCGACAGCGCCAACGTGGAGTGTGAGCTGGGCCGGATCGCACTCTTGCAATCGCACATGGGCGCAGCCTTGGGGGATTATCAGCGCGCGTACAAGATGAATCCGAACAGTGCACAAGCTGCGCTGGGCCTGGCGAAGATCATGGAGCGGCGCGAAGAGTATCCGCAGGCAGCGGGGTATCTTCGCAAAGCCGTGCAGGAAGATCCATTTAACGCGAAGGCTCACTACAGGCTTTTCCAACTGGACAAGAGGCTGCATCTGGAAGATGAGGCAAAGCAGCAACTGAAGCTGTTTCTGGATGTGCGCGCGGCCAAGGACAAGGTGAAACAGCTGGATCGGGAGATGCACCCAAGGACAACGGAGATGAGCGGCATGGGCCCATCCGGAGATTGACGAGGATGCGAGGTCTGTTTACTCCGCCGCTTTCACAGGAGATGGAGCGGGCTGGCCGGTGAGCAGCAGGAGTAATTGGTCATTGCTGCTGCGCGCGAGAAACTCGTGCAGTGATTCGCCTGGCTGACGGCCGAACAGATATCCGCGCAGGAGGCGCTCGATGGCATCGGGAACGGCGTCGGCGGTGCATTGATAGCCGACAAGTTGTGAGAGCACCGGCGTTTGCCCCAGGGCGCCACCGATGCGGAAGCTGAAGCCGTCCTGCATCTGGCCGCCCTGCCTGATCTTCTTGCCTTCCAGGCCGATGTCGGCGAGGTGGTGATGGGCGCAGCCATTGCCGCATCCTGTCACGTTGATTCTGAGGGGCTGCGCGAAATCCGGCAGGCGCTGTTCGAGGGCGGCGATCAATTTTTGCGAAAAGGATTTTGTTTCTGCGATGCCGAGCTTGCAGAATTCCCGCCCCGTGCAGGAGACGATACCTTTGCAGAACGGGGATGCTTCCACTGCGAGTCCAAGCTGCTCCAGTTCCTTTGCCAGTAATGAACTGGAGGCGTGCGGCACATTGGGAAGGATAAGATTCTGCGCCGTGGTGAGGCGGAGGTCTCCGGAGCCGAAGGTTGCGGCCAGCTCGGCGAGAGCGATCAGCTGACTGCCAGACAGCTCGCCGCCCGGGACCGTGGCGGCGACGAAGTCGAGGCCCGGCTGTTTTTGCGGATGGATGCCGAGGTGGTCGCGATGAGACTCGGCCGGAACGATTTCAGGGACGGCGGGATCTAGGCGGTAGCCAAGGATCGATTCGAGTTCGGCTAGAAAGCGATCGGCGGTCCAGCCCTGTTTGAGAAAGAGATGCTTCAGCCGGGCCTGTTCCCGTCGTTGCCGCAGACCTTCCTGCCGGCGGAACAATTCCATGACGGCCCGCACGACGTCGAGCGCCTGCGGTTGCCGGACAAAGGCATTCAAGCGCACGGCGGGATGTGGCTCGCGCGCGAGTCCGCCGCCCACGCGAAGGGAGTATCCGATTTCGTCGCCGCGCCGCACGGCTGTCAGCCCGAGGTCGTTGAATTCGGGATGGCTGCACCAGGCCGGGCAGCCGGTGACGGATACCTTGATTTTGCGAGGAAGGTTGTAGAAGCTGGCGTGAGCCGTGAGCTCGCGAGCGATCTGCGCCACAAGCGGCGAGGTGTCCAGGATTTCATCGGGGAGCGATCCGGCCAGCGGACAGCCGGTGATGCCGCGCAGGGCATCGCCGCTGGTGCCCTTGGAGGACAATCCCACAGCGTGGAGCTCGTCGAGGATTTTGGGGATGGATTCTATGGTGACCCAGTGGAACTGGATGGTTTGACGGACTGTGATCGCGGCGCGATCGCGGGCGTATTGTTGTGCGGCCTTCCCAATGGCCAGGGCCTGCGGTGCAGTCAGCCATCCATTTGGAAGCCCCACGCGCAGCATGAAATACGGTGACGCCTGGCCCATGGCTCCGTGGCCATCGCCCTGGGTATAGATTCCCCACCACTTGAAGTAAGTTGAAATCCATTCTTCGGGAATGCTGTTGTGCCCGGTGCGGGCAAAATGACGAATCTCATCGAGCGCTTCCCATGGGTTCTTCGCGCGTTTGATGCGCTCTGCCTTCTCGGCCTTGGTTTCTCTCTGAACGGTGGCGCCGGGTTGCATTCCGCGAACTCTCCCTCTGTCTGCTGGAAGCAACAGAGTTACATCGGCAGAGCTGCGTGACTAATCAGAAATCGTTATGAGCGATCAGGAAAGCTTTCCTCTTCCTGCGTAAAGGCGGCAGGAATTTAGATGAGGGTCTTGAAACTCCAATCAGGCGATCCGTAGTGAGACTTCTCTGCCCGCAATGAGGGGCAGCTACAGTTCATTGCCTGATTCTGGTTTAGAGAGTTGCGAGTAGAGCCATGCGCGCGCTACAGTCCACTCTCGTTCGACCGTACGAGTTGAGGTCCCGAGTGCTTCAGCCGTTTCCTCAACGGTGAGCCCGCCAAAGAATCGCAGCTCGACAATTTCTGCCTGGCGCGAATCCATCGCCTGTAATGTCTGCAACGCGTCGTTGACAGCGAGCAATTCCTCCTGTGAATTGATGCTGACAGCAAATGATCCATTCCAGGAGTCGGGAAACTGCCCTCCGCCGCGCTTTTCGGACAGCCGTGCGCGGGCGCGATCGATGAGAATCCGGCGCATCAATTTTGCAGCAACGGCCATGAAGTGAGCGCGATTTTTGAAGCTGGTTTTGTTTTGCTCCACCAGCTTGAGATAGGTCTCATGGACCAGTGCTGTTGGCTGGAGAGTGTGGGTGGAGCGTTCATGAAGCATATAAGCCGCAGCCCGGCGATGCAGTTCGTCGTAGATGAGGGGCATGAGCCGCGCGAGCACGGAGCTATCGCCGTCGGCGAGCTTGTTCAACAGGGCCGTAACTTCTGCGGGTGATGTCTCCATGGTTTCATCAGCGAAAGTTCGACGCAGTGATGACCTGTGTTTGTTCGCGCTTTGATCCTACCGCAGTTTATGGTATTTCAGCTTTGCTTCCTTCATCAGGCTCAGATTCTTGTCTGCATGGTCCCACAACGCAAAGAGATTCTGATAAGCAGCTCGGCTTGCAGGGATATTCCGGGTGAGCGCGAGTGATCTGGCAAGGCCAAGTTCTGCCAGCGCGCCCGTGGGGCAATTGAGCACGATGCCTCGATGCGCCAGCAACTCTTTGAAGTCGGCAGCGGCTAATTCGCCCTCGCCAAGCGCCAGGTGCGCCTGCCCGCGCTCATAAACGGAATACATGCATGGGAGGGGGTTGAAGATTCCGGTTTCAAAGGGTGTGGATGATTTGAGGACCTGTAATGCTTTCCGGGGCCTGTGCTCATGAAGATCGATTCGAGCGGCGATGACAGGGATCCAATACTGATTCAATAAGGTGTCATGCGGGGATTGTTGTTTCAGTGCGGCGATCATTGTATCTGCCCGGTGCTCCTGGCCCAGGGAGCTGAGCACGAGCGCTGTCACAACCTCAAGATCGGTACTGGTTCTGTCATTGGGTTGTTCGAGCACCTTAGAGATATCGTGTTCCGCCGTAGAGGTTTTCAGAAAATCAGCCTCCCAAAGTGCTTCCTCAGCTCTGCTCAGTGGGGCAAATTCCTGTCTGTCCGGGCCGGTTGCATCATCTGCGGCTTCGAACGCATAACGGCGGGAAGCATCCAGGCGGCCGTAGTAGGCTGCTGTTCTCGCCTGTTGGATCAAGAGCGTAATCGCAACCCCAGGGTAGTTGGAATCTTTTGCGCAGATTTGTTGCATCTGAGCGTGGTCGTGGTTATAAAACGCAAGCCAGTAACGGTCCCAGTCCAGGTTGACTTCAAAGAGATGTGCGGCGGCAGCCTGATTGATGACTGCCCGCGCTTCGTCCGGGCGCTCGAGATTGAGGTAGTCAAGGCCAAGATTTCCGTCAGCAATGGCCAGATCTGGATTGTCATGCAGGGCCAGGCGGAGCAGGCTGTTGGCCTGCCGGTAACGTCCGAAGTAGGAATCATCCACGGAGAGCTCCAGCGGCCAGCGGTCGTCATGGGGATAAATTTTCGACCACTGGCGATAAATCCGCATTTCCTTGTAGATATCGCCGGTTACGATGCCGTAGTAATTGGATGCGATAAAGAATCGCTCCCACTGGGTGACACGATCGATAAGGTTATATGCCCTGGTTGCCGCCTGGCGTGCACGGACAATATCTCCGCGGTTCCAGTCAATGGTGGAGAGTTTTGCGTAGGCGAGCGCGAAGTTGGGATCCAGCTTCACTGCGCGAAGGTAATACGGCCTTGCAGCATACTGGCCTTCCTTGACGCTCACCTGAATCCCAGCAGAATATGCGGCGAGCGCGCCAAACGAAGAGGTGGATGCATTCTGGATTGGAACACTGTACTTCAGAATGGAGCGGGATGACTCACCGAGCTTACGGCGCATTCTGTCAGAGATGCGATTAAGAGCTGCCAGAACCTGAAGCTGCGATGGGGCCTCATCCGTATCCGTGGCAATGATCTTTCCGGAGTCACAATCCGTCGCCTTGAGTTCGAGGTTATAGCCGTTGTCGCCGGACATGATCATGCCCTGGAGGACAACCGCTGCGCTTTCCCGCTGACACACCTGGCGCGCGATCTCACTCGTGAGCCGCTGGCTTGGGGACAGGCCCATGTACTGGAGCGCGTTGTCGATTCGCGACTGCGGCATCAGATCCAAGAAAGGTGATTGTTGCAGCTTTGCGGCAAGAGCCGTATTGAGCGTGTGATCGAAAACCGGCTCGCCTGTTGTATTGACAAAATCCGCAAGAACAAGACTCAGGGAGTCAGGCGAGGTTCGTGTTTGGCGCCTGAAAATGCGCAAGGGCACGAGCAGGAAAGCTCCACAGGCGAGAACCGCCCCGGCCAACGCAATCGCCGCGAGCTTCACCAGGTGTCTGCGCCACAGGAGTTCGGTCCACCTGCCGATGATCGAGTTCCTTGCATGGGTATCGTCTGGGAGTTTCTCAATCGCCTCGCAAAACTGGCGGGCTGTGGGAAATCTCTTGCCGGGTTCGGGATCAAGGCAGTGTTGGAGCAGGCAATCCCACGCATATCCGAGTTCGCGGACAAGTCTTGTTGGCGCCGGAGGAGTTTCCTTGAGCCGTCGCAGTGCGGAAAGCAGGGGGCTTTCCTCGGCGAATGCGCGGACGCCGGTAAGCATCTCGTAAGCAACGAGGCCCAGCGAATAGACGTCTGAAACGGGGGTCAGCGGCTTGCCTTCAATCTGCTCAGGAGACATGTATGCCGGTGTACCGAAGCTGAACCTATTTGTGGATGATGAGGCTGTGTCGTCTGTTGGACCTGGAGTCCAAGCGAGTCCAAAGTCTGTGATGACGGCGCGCAGGCTGCCGTCGCGCAGAGGTTCCAGCATGATATTGGCCGGTTTCAGATCGCGATGCAGAATGCCTGCCTCGTGCGCCGCGGAGAGCGCCTGAGCGATCTGCATGAGTAAATTGCGCGCGGATGCGGCGGGAATCCGACCTGTTCGCTGGAGATATTCTGAGAGGGTTTCTCCGTGCAGAAGTTCCATGCTGACGAAGAGGACGCCACCAGAATTCGACGACGTCTGATGGCGGAACAGATCGAAGATGCGGCACACATTGGGGTGGGTGACCTGACGCGCCAGCTGAACTTCTCGCTTGAACTGAGCGAGTGCGCGCGCGGCGCCGGCGATCTCAGCCCGGATTGTTTTGATCGCAACGCGCGACTGCAATTCCGTATCGATGGCTTCGTAGACCTCGCCCATTCCGCCACGTGCGATGAACCGGACAATCTGGAACCTGTTTGCCAGAATCTCATCAGAGGTGAAGCGATGCTCGTTTGAAAGGTCAGGTACGGCGAATTCAACAGCCGCAGGCTCAATCAGAAATGATCCAGCCTGCTCATGCGCGTCGAGCAGTTCCTGCACCGCGCGGCGCAGGTCGGCAGAGGGTGCTTTCTGATGCAGGTAGGTGTGCCGGCGGGAGGGCTCCACTTCGAGTGCCGAAAGGAACAACTCCTTGACTCGGTCCCATTCCTTCGAATCTGGCATTGCTACCTGTGGGGGGAGAAAGTTGATAACACTTAAGCGCGCAGGATGCCAGTTGTCAAGGATATAAGACGAATGCACCGCGAGGGGAGCATCGGCGGGAAAAAAGGCCGGCCAGCCGACCGGCCCAGGATGGTCGCGTCATCCAAAACTCACTGCTGTCCCAGGCCAATCGTCGGATTGGCTGTTGTTCCTGACGGGATTGTCAGAAAGTAGAATCTGGTGGGTGACACGATGTACAGAATCGTTGAGCCGCCATTGCCGAAGGTCACGCGTCCGTTCGAACCCACGGAATAGCTTTCCGTAGCCGGTGTTCCAGTTGTCAATACGCCACATGAGCCGGCGGAGCATGAATACGTGTCGGTGGTCACCGTTACGCTGCCTGCACCGGTGGCGGTTGACACGCCTGCGCTGTAGGTCAGCGTCGGACCTCCGATGGAACCGGTTCCGGGCGCCCACTGACCGACCAGCGGCAGAGTTCCGATGAAGAAGCTTCCCTTCAGGGATGCATTGGTGAAGGGGCCTGCCGATTGAGCTTCCAGAGTGCCGAAACCTGGAGTCGTGCTTTCGTCCAGGCTAAATGCATGGTCCGGGGCAATCATGTAGAAGACAACCGGGCTAGCCCCGGCGGGATTGAGGACGACTCGCCCGTTTGTAGTTGACGTGACAGTGTAAGTTGCGGTCGCTGTCAGTGTTTGATCGGCTCCGCCTCCGTCATCGACATCGAGCGAGGCAGTGGTTGAACCGGTACCATCAAAGGTCAATATGCCGAGGTCTGCATGCGGCGAAGGTACTCCAGTCTCCGACTGTTCCTCATAGATTGTGTTGCCATTGAGGGACGCAGCGGCATAAGGCCCGCCTGTCTGCTGCACCACCGTCCCGTAAGTAACTGCGGTGTTGCCTTCAAATGCCGCACAGTACCATTTGCCAGCGGAAACCGCATAGCAAGGTATGGGCAAAGCTGAGCTTCCTCCGACAGTCGGCATTAGAGTAAAGCGGCCATGGGCATCGACGCTTCCGAGAGTCCCCGTCAACACGACGGAGGTGCTCACCGAGCCGTCGTCATTCTCATCGAACAACCCGTTGGTTACGGTGCCTGAACTCACCGTAAAGCTACCGACGGAAACGGATGGATTCCCATTTCCATCCCAGCCGGGAAAGCCAAAAGCGTAGGCCCCGCTCAGCGCTGAGGTGGAAAAGGCCGTTGAATTCTGCAGCGCGATAGCACCGGTCATCGGCCCCATGAGTCCAGCGGTTGCAGTGAAGGAGATCATCTGCCCCTCGGTCGCCACTCCGCTCGACAGGGTGCCCATTGCGATCGCAAAGGTGAAAGTATTGCCGCTGGCGTCAGTGAAGGTCAGGGTGCCTATATTATCCGACTGCACTGTATATGAGCCACTTACGATGGCAGCATTGAGGTCCGAGCCGGAAATCCAGTCTTCTTCGCCGCCGGTTATGTTGCCATTGCCATCTGTCGTGATGCTGGCTGTCATTGCGTTCATTTGGCCAGCCACCAGGAACGCATACTCGCCCTTCAAGATCGCGTCGTTGTTGGTGGCGGTTGACGATGTGATGGTGAAGGCGTCTGATGCCGATTTGGTGGTATCAGCAACCGAAGTGGCTGTGACGGTTGGCGCATTGTCCGGTGCTGCCGGCACGCTCGTTGGGGGGACATAGCTGACGCTGGTGGCGGCTGCTCCAGTGAGGGAACCGCAGGCAGGCGAGCAGGAGTTGCCCCCGGCCGTCAGAGTCCAGGTCACGCCGCTATTGGAGGAGTCATTCTGAACGGTCGCGTTCAATGTGACAGTCGCGGATCCTGCCGTGACGGAAGTGATTGGATCGGTGATGGTGACCACGATGGGCTGGACTACCGGTGCTGAGATGGTGAAGGAATCGGTAGCCGACTTTGAGGTGTCAGCGACCGAAGTTGCAGTGATGGTGGGAGCATTGTCAGGAGAAGCTGGGGCAGTACTCGGGGGCGTGTAGGTCACGCTGGAGGAAGTTGCACTACTGAGGGATCCGCAGGTGGGTGAGCAGGAGCTTCCACCCGCCGTGAGAGTCCAGGTCACGCCACTGTTGGAGGAGTCATTCTGTACCGTGGCGTTGAGCGTGACGGCCGATGATCCGGCGGTGATGGTGGAAATCGGATTCGTGATGCTCACAGAAATTGCGGGTGCGGGAGTGACAGTGATCTTCAGCGTTGCAGAGGCGGAGGTGTCCGCCACGGAGGTTGCAGTGACCATGACATCAGTGTTGGACGAGACGGAAGCAGGCGCGTTGTAGGTAGCTCCGGTGGTCGTCTCGTTGGATAGAGTTCCGCCACCCGAAACCGCCCATGTAACTCCCTGGTTCGATGAGTCATTTGCTACCGCGGCGGTGATGCTCACAGTTTGCCCCGCCTGAATCGTGGGCGATGAGGTGGGACTTGTGATGGACACAGTAATGGCATTTGAGGTTGAGCCTCCGGAGCCACCGGTACCGGATTTCGTGCTGACGCTGGACCCCGAACAACCTGAAATCGCAAGACTCCCACTCAGGCTGACCACCGCACACAACCATGCAAACGACCTCATCCCGCCTCCTTGACTGACCGAAATCGCAAG
>JAJYVU010000026.1 GCA_021791875.1 Acidobacteriota bacterium
CCGCCCTTCTTTGGCTCCAACTACGCTTTGACAACGCAGTTATGCCATGAAATGACGGCCTTTCCAATCACTTTTCTTCATTCCACCCGCCGCTCTCGACAACTTGCCTGTGAGAAATGAGGGTTAGAGGAAGAGTAAATGCAAGGAAATCAATGCCAAGTCCCGCGCGGGGGCGGGACTTGGCATGACGGAGACGACGATCTGGGAGTTGGCGGGAGATCAGCCGGCTTTGTCTAGGAGGCTGAGGGAGAGGTCGCGTCGCTTGACCATTTCCGCCGAAATGACAAGCTCACTGACACGCTTATTGCTGGGCAGGTGGTACATGAGGTCGAGCATGAGCTCTTCGAGGATCATGCGGAGGCCGCGTGCGCCGACTTTGCGGTCGAGAGCCTCGAGGGCGATGGCGTGGGCGGCTTCATCGGAGAAGACGAGGCTGACGCCTTCGAACTCGAAGAGCTTTTGATACTGCTTGAGGATGGCGTTGCGGGGCTTGGTGAGGATTTCGACCAGTGCCGCTTCGTCCAGCTCATCGAGGATTCCGATGACGGGCAGGCGCCCGACGAATTCGGGAATGAGGCCGTAGCGGATGAGATCCTGCGGTTCGGCGAGGCGGAGGAGTTCAGCATCGCGCTGTGGCCGGACGGGCTGGCCGTCTTCCCGCTGCTCGTTTTCCGCAATGGCCTTGAAGCCGAGGGCTTTTTTGCCGACGCGGCGGCCGACAACGCGCTCGAGGCCGACGAAGGCGCCACCACAGATAAAGAGGATATTGGTGGTGTCGACGGCGGTGAATTCCTGATGGGGATGCTTGCGGCCACCCTGCGGGGGGACGTTGGCGACGGTGCCTTCTAGAATCTTGAGCAGGGCCTGCTGAACACCCTCGCCGGAGACATCGCGGGTAATGGAGGGGTTTTCGTCCTTGCGGCCGATTTTGTCGATTTCGTCGATGTAGATGATGCCGGTCTGGGCACGGGCGACGTCGCCGTCGGCTGCCTGAAGGAGCTTGAGAATGATGTTTTCAACGTCTTCGCCGACGTAGCCGGCCTCGGTGAGGGTGGTGGCGTCGACGATGGCGAAGGGGACATCGAGCATCTTGGCGAGGGTGTGAGCCAGCAGGGTCTTGCCGCTGCCGGTGGGTCCGACGAGCAGAATGTTGGACTTAGCGAGTTCGACATCGTTGCCGCGCATGCGGTTCATCTGGATGCGCTTGTAGTGGTTGTAGACGGCGACGGCGAGCTTCTTCTTGGTCTGGTCCTGTCCGATGACGTATTCGTCGAGAAAAGCCTTGACCTCGAGCGGTTTGGGGAGCTGGGTGGGTGGTGCACCCGCGGGGGTCTCGACGCGGTCATCCTCAAGGATGGAGTTGCAGACGGCTACGCACTCGTCGCAGATATATGCGCGTGGGTAGTCGCTGGGCGAGGAGATGAGCTTGGCCACGGCATCCTGGGATTTGTGGCAAAAAGAACAGCGGAGGGTGTCGTCCGAGCCGGTGCGCGTCTTCATTTTCCTGATGCTCCTTGGAAATCGACCAAAGCCTGAGGAACGGTGGGGGGAACCCTAGACGCGCGGCCGGTCGATAATGTCGTCAATGATGCCATATTCCTTGGCCTGGGGCGCATTCATAATAAAGTCGCGCTCCACGTCGCGCTCGATGCGCTCAAGGGTCTGCCCGGTGTGCTTAGACATAAGCTTATTCGTAATCTCACGAATGCGCAAAATCTCCCGGGCATGAATATCGATGTCGGTAGCCTGACCAGATAACCCCCCCATAGAGGGCTGATGAATGAGGATTCGGGAATTGGGCAGGGCAAAACGCTTTCCGGCAGTGCCGGACATGAGGAGAAATGCGCCCATGCTGGCGGCCTGGCCTATGCAGTAGGTGACGACATCGTTCTTGATGAACTGCATGGTGTCGTAAATGGCGAGACCGGCGGTGATGGAGCCGCCGGGCGAGTTGATGTAGAGCTGGATATCCTTATCGGGGTCTTCTGCGGACAGGAAAAGCAACTGGGCGATGATCAGATTGGCGATCTGGTCGTCGATGGGAGTACCGAGGAAGATGATGTTATCGCGCAGCAGACGGGAGTAGATATCGTAGGCGCGCTCGCCGCGATTCGTCTGCTCGATGACCATAGGTACAAGTGCCATGGATTTCTGTCCGTTCCTCGAAGCCAGAAAGCTTCGGTGCTGGTAAAGAGTTGATGGCCGGCGCGACGAAAAGGTCGCGCACGGCCGAGATTTCCTACTTAACTTAGTCTGTCAACCAGCAACTTTCCGGCCTTTTCGCGCCGGATTTGTTCCCGGATTCTAACGAGGTTGCCCTCGCTGGTCAAACGATGGCGAAGGGCATCGACGGGTTCCTGAGTCTGCATGGAGAGCAGGAAAAGCTGTTCGTTGAGCTCATCCTCAGAGACCTCGATTTTTTCTTCGTCGGCGATGCGATCGAGAATGAGCATTCCCTTGACTTCAGCGACGGCGGAGTCGCGCTGAGCGGCGCGGAGCCGGGTGAAGTCGAGCTTGCGCATATCTTCGGTGCGCATGCCCTGTGCGGCGAGCGCTCGCAGGCCGCGGTCGAGGCGGGCGTCGACCTGATTCTGGACCATCGATTCGGGGACTTGAACTTCGTAGCGAGCGGAGAGCGCTTCGACGAGCTTGTCGCGGGTTTCGGCCTCGACACGGCGGGCTTTTTCCGACGCCATGTGCTCGCGGAGTTTTTGCTTGAATTCGTCGAAGGACTGGTAGTCGCCGAGTTCCTTGGCGAATTCGTCATTGAGTTCGGGCTGGACGCGCTTTTTGATGCCATTGACGGTGACATCATAGGCTACGGTCTTACCGGCGAGGCGCCTTTCGCCAAAGTCCTCGGGGTAGTCGACCTCGAACTTGAGCTCCTGGCCGGGTTTTGCGCCGCGCAGGCTTTCATTGAAGGCAGGCAGAGTATTGGAGCCACCGACTTCGACGAGGACGTCCTGACCTTCGATGGGCTGGGCCGGGGATTCGGATTCAGTTTCGGGTTCGGGGGAGTGGAGTTCGCCCTTGAAGGTGATCTGGGCGAAGTCGCCGTCGGCGAGGGTGCGGTCTTCAGTGACGGGCTCCATGGTGGAGCGGGAATCGATGATGCGCTTCAGTTCTTGGTCGAATTCAGCGTCAGTCAGCGCGGTGTCGGGCTTTTCGACTTTGACATCCTGGTACCCCTCCACGGAGAAGGACGGCAGTACTTCAAAAACAGCCTTGAAGCGAAGGGGTTCGCCGTCGTGCAGATGAAGGTCAGTGACCTGAGGCTGGGAGACGGGCTGAAGATTTTGCTGCTCAATGGCGGTGCGGAAGTGGGTGGGGATGATGGTCTCGACAACATCCTGCTGGATGCTATCGTGGAAGCGCCCGCGAATGAGGGACTCGGGCACTTTGCCGACGCGGAAGCCGGGGATGCGGGCCTGTTTCTGGTATCGCTTGACGACGGCACGGAAGGCCTTGCCGACTTCGTCAGCGGGAATTTCGATTTCGACTTCGCGGGTGCAGGCCGGATTCAGGGTAGGGCCGTGCGGATGGTCGTGTTCGTGGTCATGATCGTGGCCGTCATGTTCGTGATGCTGCTCGGCAGCGATGGATTCTTCCTGAGGACTCTGGTGATTGTCGATGGTATCTGTCGCAGTCAACGTGTGCCTTCCAAGTGATTGTCGCCGATAAGGAGTTGGTCACTCGACGCCGCGAGGAAACAGGGCGGGCGAGAACAGAAATGGCGACCTGCTTTATGGTACGGAGGCAACGTGGCAAGGGTCAAACGCGGTGGAGGGAAAGGGAGGAACAGGAGTGCGTCCGGGAAGGACCGCGGTGCAGGTTCCGGCCATCTGAAGGAGAATAAAAGCTCTGCCGATGAGGCCCGGGAGGCAGATCAGTGTTCGATGAATGATTTCGCGAACGTATAAGTTGGAATTATCCGGCGGGAATAGGAGCCATCTTGAATCTGACGCTTTTCTTCGGGCTGCTGGGAGGGTTGCTGGTGCTGGCCTTTCTTGCGAACCTGCTGGCGCGCAAGACAGGGATTCCTGACGTACTGGTGCTGATGGGAACCGGTGTACTGCTGGGACCGGGCCTGCACCTGATGAACCTGACAAAGTATCAAGGGCTGAGGGAGGGTTTCGGAACCCTGGCGCTGATCCTGATTCTGCTGGAAGCCGGGCTGGATCTGGATCTGCGGCAGATGCTGCGGTTTTTCCCTGCGGGGATTGTGCTGGCGGTGATGAGCTACCTGCTTTGCCTGGTGCTGGTTGGCGTGGCGGTGCACGAGTTGATGGGGCTTCCGTGGAAGGCATCGCTGATCGTGGCGGCGGTGCTGGGGGGTGTGAGCGCATCGGTGTCACTGCCGGTGATGCAGACGATGCGGCTGCGGCCGGGTCTGAAGATGATTCTGACGGTCGAGGGGGCGATGGCCGATATTCTTTCGGTTCTGACCGTGACCGGTTTATTGAATGCACCGGCCGGGACGGTGCCCGTGGCGATGCTGATACGAGGCTTTGCGGTGAAGCTTTCGATCAGCCTGGCGCTGGGAGTTGTGGCCGGAGTGGGTTGGGCATTTCTGCTGCCGCGTCTCTCTGACCGACGCTTCTGGCAGGTGCTGACCTTTGGCGCGGTGCTGGTGCTGTTTGCCGTGACGGACGCGGCCGGCGGCGGGGATTTGCTGGCGGTGCTGATTTTCGGCCTGGCGCTTTCCAATTTGCCGCTGGCTCGGCATTACCTCAGCGCCGGGTTGGGAATGCAGGCAGGCGCGGAGCAAGCCGGCGCCGAGCAGGCCGGCCTGCTGGCGTTTCACGCGGAGCTGAGCTTCCTAGTACGGACGTTTTTCTTTGTGCTGGTGGGAATGGACATCCGGTTCGAGGGATTTGTGAGCGAATGGCTTCCGATTCTGGTGATCTTCGCGGCGATCCTGGTGGCGCGGTTGCTGTCCATCGTGATGAGCGGTCTGCTGTGGCCAGATGCGCACCGATTGGAGCGGGAGCTTGCCTTCTGGATGCATCCGCGAGGACTGATTACGGTGGTGCTGGCGCTGCGGGTGGTGCATGTTCGGGGACCGTCGTGGAATTTTCTGGTGGATCTTGCGTTTGCCATGCTGCTGTTGAGCGGGGCGGGCATGACGATCGGGGCGATTCGGGGCAAACGGATGCGCGAACTCAAAGAGCTGAAGGACGGCACTGCCGAGGTTTCGACGGGCGGGAGTTGAGAGGTTCATTCGAGGGCAGGCAAGGCAACCTCCAGAGTGCGCAGGCGGGAAGGGTCGGCGATGACGTCGATTTCCGCGATTTTGCCGTTGAGAAGCGTGAAGCGCAGGGCGCGGAAGAGACGTCCGCGCGGCGCAATGACGACGCCGGCCGCACCGTCGATGAGAGCAGGGCGAGCGAAGACCGCGTCGCGGGCGAAGGTGATGGCCTGCCTGGCCCAGTGTTCGGCTCCGCGAAGTTCGGTTGCCGCAGGGGGAAGGCCGGCTGCGAGATCGGCGTGCCCGACGATGTGTGGGATGAGGCTGCGCGGCACTATGACGAACAGGCGCTGGCGATACTGGTGTTTTCCATTGCCATGATCAATTTCTTCAATCGCGTGAACATTGCGACGCGGCAGGTAGCGGGCGAGTGGGTGAACTCCGCGGAGGCGAAGGCGTGGCGCAAGCAGCAGGAGGCAGTGGCGAGCTGAAGGAGGGGATAGACGATGCAGACGGTGCGGGGCACCGTCTGCGTGCTGCCCGCGCATCAGGCGGGTTGCAGAAGGATGGCGGCGCGCTGCCGGAGATTTTCCCGGATGGAGGTGAGGCCGTTCTCGATAGAGGACATTCTTTCGAGGATGACGGAGGCGGACTGGCCCTCCAGAATGGAGCGCAGCATTTCGCAGCGGCCGACGAGAAGTTCGTCCTGGGAGATGAGGGCCTGGAGGGTGGGAGCTTCTTTGCGATAGCGCTGGGTCATGCGGTCGTTCTCGGGGACGGGCTGCTCCTGCATGGCGGCTTCGAGGGCTCGGATGGAGGCGGCGAGGCGCTCGATCTTCTGGGCCGAGGCGACCGCGGAGGCGTCAGGAAACGGATGCTGACGGCTGGGCGGCGGGAGGAATTCGCGACGGTAGTCGGATTCGGCGGTTTCGACCGAGGAGAGAGCCCGGCCGAGAAGCCAGGCCGCCTTGGCGCGGACGAGCTGGTCGTCCGCGCGTAGCTGATTTTCGAGGCGGTAGAAGTTGTAGCCCCATCCGTAGAAGAGGTTGGTCGCGATCTGACGGATGGGACCCGCGTCATAGAAGTCAAAGAGGGCCATTACTTGACCTCGGGCAGGGGTGGTATACGGTTGGCGGTGGTGCCGGTGTCCTTGCTGATGTCGTAGAAGCCGGTCGGTTGGCCGCCGATGGAGAAAGGGACTCCGGCGGCGGCGTTGGGCGCGGAGATGAGGCCGCGGTCGGCCATGCGGAGCGCAAGGTAGTAGCGAACGGCCTCAATGGGCGAAAGGCCCATGGCCTGCAGCGAGATGAGCTCACGCATGCGCTCGTCCTTGGGCATGATGAGGATTTTGAGATCGTTGAGGGTGATGCCGTAGATGCGGAGGAATTCGGTGAGGTGGTTTTTGACGAGTTCGCGGACTTCGCCGATGTGCTCGTTGATGTCCTCCATTTTGGTGACCTGGACGATCTGGTTGATGGACTGCTCGATGGCGGGGCCGGCGTAGTCGGCGACTTCCTTTGTGTCAATGAAGTGGCCATTGAAGGGGAGGTGGGTAATGAGGTCGAGTGCGGCTTCCTTGCTGTCGACGTGGATGTAGTAGTCGACCTGGTAGGCCATTTCTGCCATTTCTTCGCTGGTGGCGATACCCTCACTGCGGAGCAGGAGCTTGGAGCGGTTGACGTAGATGACCTCATAAACCCATGGAGAATTGCCGCCGAAGAAGCCCTGGGCTATGGAACCGAGGAGAGGCTTGTCCGGAGTGGTGATGGCATACTGGCCGGTCTCGTAGACCTGGAGGACAGCGCCGCGGGACTTGAGTACGCAGAAATGGTTGCTTTCAACGGTGAGCAGGGAGCCGGAGACGATGCTTTCGTCTGCAATTTTGACAGCGATATGCTTGGTACCAAGCATGTCAGTGCCGTCTGGTAGAAGCGAAGTGATGACCTGCCGTGCGATCGCCATAAGATGAATGTCCTCTTCTGCGTTTGGAGTGAATATGGGGGACTTCTGGACTTCGCGCAACAGGATACCTGACCCGCCGCCTTGCGGCCACCAGTGTGGAGATGAAAAACAGGCAAAATAAATGAAGGAGTGGCGTGAGGGGCCGACGCGGGAGCGAATTCGAGGCAAAGGCTGCATCCGAACCGAGTGGAACAGTATCCAATGGAAGTGTTTCGCTGAGAGTTTTCCGCCGAAACTATTTTCTATGGCGCGCATAGCCGCTGAAGGGTACGGATGTGCGCAGATTTTCCTAACGTAAACGCCGGACTGAGCACGGAACCGGGAATGCAAACCGGCGCAAACGCCTGACGAACGACCGAACGAAAAGATAAGAACTGAATGGCTGAGATTGAGTCGCAGACACCAGATACAGGAGGGGTGAATCCATGGCTGATTGCCGCTTCTGTGATGCTGGCGACATTCATGGAGGTGTTGGATACATCGATTGCGTCGGTGGCGCTGCCGTATATTGCGGGATCGCTTTCGGCGACGACCGATGAAGCCACCTGGGTGCTGACGAGCTACCTGGTGTCCAACGCCGTGATTCTGCCGGCGAGTAACTGGTTTGCGCTGCGGTTTGGGCGGAAGCGGTTTTTGATCACGTGCGTGATCATTTTTACGATTTCGTCGTTTTTCTGCGGGATGGCGCCGACGCTTGGATTCATATTGATTGCGCGCGTGATTCAGGGCGCGGGCGGTGGGGCGCTGCAGCCGTTGTCGCAGTCGATTCTGATGGAGAGTTTTCCGCCCGCCAAGCGCGCGGCGGCCATGGCGGTGTTTGCCTTTGGCGTGGTGGTGGCGCCGGTGATTGGTCCGACGCTGGGCGGCTGGCTGACAGATACCTACAGCTGGCGGTATGCGTTCTACATCAACATTCCCGTGGGCATCCTGGCGGTGATCATGATCAGCCGCTTCGTACACGATCCGCATTATGTGCGGAAGGCGAATCCGGGCAAGTTCGACGGGATTGGTTTTGGCCTGCTGGCACTGTGGACCGGCACGCTGCAGATCATGCTTGATAAGGGACAAGAGGCGGACTGGTTTGGCGCGGACTGGGTTCGCTGGACCTTTGCGGTGTTCACGATTGCATTTATATGGTTCGTCGTTCACTCGTGGCGGAAGGACAAGCCGCTGGTGAACCTGAAGACGTTCAAGGACTGGAATTTCGCGATTGGATGCACTCTGATTTTTGCGTTCGGCATCTGCATCTATTCGATGATCACGGTGCTGCCTCTGTACTTCCAGGAGTTGCTGGGGTATACGGCGTTTTCGGCGGGGCTGGTGGTGTTTCCCAGAGGCGTGGGGTCGATTCTGGGCATGCCTGTGATCGGGCTGATCGGCAACAAGATCGATGCGCGGATACTGCTGACGTTTGGTTTCCTGGTGTTTACGGTGACGTCGCTGATTTTCGGCAATTCGAACCTGGAGATTGGTCCGACGACGCTGTTGTGGCCGATCGTCATCACCGGCTTTGCGCTGAGCTTTGTGTTTGTGCCGATTGCAACGGAGACCTACGGAACGCTGCGCAACGAGCAGATGGGTAATGCGAGCGGCATCTTTAACCTGATGCGCAACGTGGGCGGATCGATTGGGATTTCACTGACGCAGACGGAACTGGTGCGGCGGAGCGACTTTCACCAGACGAACCTTACGAATTACCTGCCGATGGGGCAGACGTGGTTGCAGCAGAGACTGCATGCGTTGAACGGGTATCTGTCGCGACAGACCAATCCCGCCGATGCGGCAGGGGCAGCGCAGGGGCAAATCTATGGGATGCTGCAGCAGCAATCGCTGCTGTGGGCGTTTATCGATGTGTTTCGATGGACAGCGCTGTTGAGCGCCGCGTGCGTCATCCTGGTATGGTTCTTCAAGAAGGTGGCGCACGGGCGAGCGCCGGCGGGCGCGCATTGATGGTGCTGGCCGCGCGGGCACACGCACCTTGGGCGCAAAGGCAAATTCCACCGCCAAGACGCAAAGAAAAGCTGGAGTGGATAGGAGTTGTGGGGAAGCCTGAAGCGGTGTTCCCAGCCGGCGGTTCATCGGGATACTTCGGCTTCGCCTCAGAATGACTCCGTTGTGTTGGGTGGGGCCCCCATCCATTGCGGAAATTGCGTCAGCGGATGGCGGGGAGCGCGGCGGCGTACTGTTCGAGAGGGATGAAGCGCTTTTGCGTTTGGTCGTAGGCTTCGAGGTCGCCGGTAAGAATGTCGTAGTACCAGCCGTGCACCTGGAGGGTGCCGCGTTCGAGTCCCTTGGCGATTTCGGGGTGGGACTTGAGGTGATTGAGCTGCGCGATGACGTTGGCGTGGATGAGAGCGGTGTGGCGCTCGTTTGGATCGTCCGGGACGTCGGGCGGCATGTAGTCCCAGGCTGATTTGATGAAGTGCAGCCACTGCTCGGTGAGTGGCAGGGATTCGAGTCCGCGAGTGGGGTCGAGGGCGGCTTTGACGGCGCCGCAGTCGGAGTGTCCGCAGACAATGACGTGCTTGACCTTGAGAACTTCGACGGCGTACTCGATGGTGGCGGAGACGCCACCGGCCATTTCTCCGCCGGGAGGGATGACGTTTCCTGCGTTGCGGCAGAGGAAGAGGTCGCCGGGTTCGGATTGCAGGATCAGGTCGGGGACGACGCGTGAGTCGGCACAGGTGATGAAGAGTACTTCCGGAGCCTGGCTGGAGGCGAGCAGGCGGAAGTGGTCTTTGCGTCCGGGGAAGGCTTCGGCGCGGAATTTTCGGTAGCCGTCGAGGAGGCGATCCATCGTGGTCCTTTCTGAAGTTGGCTGCAGACCAGTACCTACGGCGGAACTGGTTGTCTTGGCAAACGCGCGTTCGGCGGTGCTTGCCGCACGGGTAAACGTGCCTCCGGCGCAAGGAAATGCCAGTGCTATTGATTGTAATTGTGCGTTAGAAGTATCGCTGGTTCATCCGAGCAAGGAACTCGCAAGTGTTTGGGATGGCCGGAGGCTAGGACCGGGTGAATCCGTGGGGGAATCCTGGTTAGTGCTCGGCAAAAGCGACCTGAGTACACGTGCCTCTCTTGAGATTCAATAGTCGGGGATTTTCGTAACTTAACGGATTGGGGGGAATCGGCCGTCCGTGGAGCTGCGCTGAGACTGTGTATGTTCCGGATGGTACGTGCAGTTGGAATCGTCCATTTGCTGAAGTTGTCAGGTGGATGACTTTACCCTTGCTCCTGACTGTAACCAATACATCTGCAATTCCGGTGGTCCAGGAATCTGTTGTTACCTGCCCTGAGAGCAGAGGATCCCGGTGAGAGCGCAGCGTTTTTTCCACTGCGGCAAGCACGGGCTTTGATTTGTTGAGGGGACCGGAGTTTCCGCAGCCGTCTACTGCCCAATAGCCGGGGTACCAGTGGTTGTTCAAGAACAGAAGGTAGCTTTTACCAGCACGCCAGTAAAAAGGGGCGCGGCCGCTGTCGTTCGGCTCTTTGATCCGAAAGACCGGAGAGATCTTTCCGCGCAGTTTGTGCTCCAGCCGCAGGGTGTAGATGGAAACGTCCACATCGTTTTTGTTGGGGATGTACTTGGCGCGCTCGACTTGTGCGATGACTACGGCGTTGCTGTATGTGGTTTCGGCGCAGACTAAGCGGGGTTGTGGGTACTGACAAAGTGCCCATAGAGCGGGTGCCGGGAGCAGCAGAGACAAGAGTCCTGCGACAAGCGAGGTTCGCAGCATGGCTGTCAGTCTAGCACCGAAAATTGGGAGTATTCCTTGTATGTGAAAGGCTTTGGAACAGCCTGGCAGTCGACTTAAGTCAAAAGATGGGGTGCGTTGCACGCAAACCCACGTCCCTCGGGGGATATGGGGCACCTGTAGCCTGTCTAGTTTGCTTGGTGCGGCCGCCATTCGGGGACGGGTTCGGCGCTTTTGACCCAGGCGGCGACGATGAGGTTGCGGAGCATGTCAGCTCCGGAGGCGAGGCGCCGGGCGGTGAAGGCGCGTGAGGCGGGAGTACCGGCGCCTTCGAAGCCGTGCTCGTTCCACAGCTGGTAGACCTCGTCGACATAGCCGTGCGTGTGGTGGAGGTAGGCGAGGTAGTCTGTCCACTCGTCGTGGATGGGAGCGAGGGGTTTCATGTAGTGGCGGACCTCGGCCATGGAGATGTTGTCGTTGACGAATTCGGTCTCGAACTGCGAATGGATGTGGTGGCTGGTCGTGTAGTGGTGGGGGTTGGGTCCGGTCCAGCCGTTGTATTCGATGGTGGTGTGGAGTGGCTGGGAGCCGTCGCCGACGTAGTGGCCAAGCCATCCGGCGTAAAAGATGATGGCCTGTTCGACGGGCATGAGGTCTTTGTGCTCGGCGCGGAGCTGGCGGTAGTCGCGCATGGCGGACTTAAGGCGCTGCCAGACTTCCTCGGTGATGTAGGGCTGGAAACCGATGTGGGTGGGCTGCATTTCTTGTTCGGAGCCGGGATGGGTCTGCATGTAGGCGTAGAGTTTGGCGATGTACTGATAGCGCTCGCGGGGGAGCGGTGCGATGCGGTCGGCGAGTTCGAGGTCGATGTAGTGATCGGGGGCCTGCATGGCGTCGAGTTCGGGTTCGGCGGGGGAGCGCCAGCGGTCGGGCTCGGGGCCGAGGTATGTAATTTCATCGAGGGCGGCGGGGGAGCGCAGGAAGGCGGGTACGCTGACGGGGAGGGTCTGGATGGCGAGGTGGTTGATGATGCGGTGGCCTTTGGCTCCCCAGGCGAAGCAGGCGGGAACAGCGGCGAGCGGGATGAGGCAAAGGGCGGCGAGACGGTGGAGTTTCATGGGCATGAGTATACGCGGCGGAGATTAAGCGGCGGCCAAGAACGGAGCGGCTGGGAACCGGTTTCCGGGGGTGGGAAAATTCGGTGTTCCGGAGCGGGAAATTCACCGGAATATGGCCCTGAAATTGGTATTCTGAAAGGGATATGCCTACGAAAAAAGAACTTCTTACCCACCCCATTCAACACATCGACATCAAGCAGCACAACGTGGTGCCGCTGGTGGATGCGATGGAGCATATGGCCTACAGCTCGCGTGACCTGGCGCGTGCGGCCGGGATTTACGAACGGATGCTGCGCGACCAGGAGTGCGGGGTGATTCTGTGCCTGGCCGGGTCGCTGATCAGCGCCGGGCTGAAGCAGATTTTCATCGATCTGATTCGCAACAACATGGTGGACGCGGTGGTTTCGACCGGCGCGAACATTGTGGACCAGGACTTCTTCGAGGCACTGGGCTTTCAGCACTGGATTGCCGATGATCTGTTCAAGCAGGGCACCGAAGACGCCACGCTGCGCGAGCTGATGATCGACCGCATCTACGACACGCTGATTGATGAGGAAGAGCTGCGCATCTGCGACGAGACGACGGAGAAGATTGCGAACTCGCTGGAGCCGCGGCCGTATAGCTCGCGCGAGTTTATCAAGGCGATGGGCGCATATCTGGAAAAGGAAGGCAAGACGCCGGCGAAGGGCGGCGTGGATTCCATCGTGCTGGCGGCGTATGAGAAGGATGTGCCGATTTTCGTGCCGGCCTTCAGCGACTGCTCAGCAGGCTTTGGACTGGTGGCGCACCAGCATGCGCGGCAGGGAAAGCCGAGGGTTTCGATTGATTCGGCGAAGGATTTTTACGAGCTGACGCAGCTGAAGATTGCGAATCCGACGACCGGGTTGCTGATGATTGGCGGGGGCGTTCCGAAGAATTTTGCGCAGGACATTGTGGTTGCCGCTGATGTACTGGGCAATGAAGCGCCGATGCACAAGTACGCCGTACAGGTGACGGTGGCCGATGTGCGGGACGGGGCGTTATCATCGAGCACGCTGAAGGAAGCGAGCTCGTGGGGCAAGGTGGACACGACCTTTGAGCAGATGGTGTACAGCGAAGCGACGCTGGCGCTGCCGTTGATCGCGGGCTATGCGTATCACAAGCAGGCGCATGCGGCGCGCGGGGAGCGGCGCTGGGCGCGGCTGCTGGAGCCGGTGACGGCGTAAAACGGAAATCAATATGCAGTGGAGTCAGGGGAGCCCGGATAGGCTCCCCTGATTCATTTTGGGAATAGCGCGGGAACAGGCGGCCGGCGCTCTCAAGTTCCTCTGATTTCCTCCGATGAACGCGTTGAGGCCAAGAGCCGAGGTGCGGGATGGAGTCAGCGATAGCGGTCAACGAGAGTGTGAGGTCGAGGCGCGACGAGCCGTGTGCCGACGTGCAAGTGCAGATGAATGCGCTGTGGAGGGAGAACCGGGCGATGCTGCTGAACCGCCTGGACATGCTGGAGCGCGAATGCTGGCGGTGGCTGCGAGTTCCAGAGGATCGGGCGGCGCCTATCATTGCGAGGGATCTGGCGCACAAACTGGCGGGCGTGCTGGGGACGTTTGGCCTGAGGCGCGGCAGCATGGTTGCGTCCACGATTGAGCGGCTCGTGGGTATGCCGAGGCATGTGCGTGGCGCGGGCGGGAAGACGATCTACGCGCTGCTGAGCGAGCTGCGGGAGATTGTGCGAACGAAGAGCTGAGCCGGAAGGGGCAGAGAGATTCCTGCGGGAGTCAGAACAGGTGATCGGAGTCTTCGACGTAACGGACGGGATTGGGGCTTTCAGGTTCGGCAGCGAATTTGCCTTCGGCTTCGGCGCGGAGGCGGGCGACGTTCTGCCAGTTGTCTTTGCGGGGGTGGTCTGTGATGAAGGGCGGCAAGGCCATGCAGAGATGGTCTGCGAGGGGGTGGGCATAGCCTTCGTAGAGGGCGCGCATTTTGCGGAGGCGGGCTTCGATATCGCCATCGCGGCAGATGCGGACGCCTTCGGCGCAGAGCTGATCGTGGAGGCGCTGGAAGTTTTCGTGCGGTAGGCGGTCGGGCATCTGCGTACAGGGCCGCATGGAGAAGATCTGGGTGAGATCGATGAGCGCGTGGCGGGCCATGGCGAAGGTAAGCTGGGCCTGGCGGGCGGGTTTTTCCTGAATGCCGGAGATGAGCAGGGCGCAGGCGTCAAGGATGGCGACGAGCGCGCTGAGCCAGCTCTGGTTGGCGTGCTGGGAGCGGAAATAGCACAGCAACGGATACGAGATGTGACTTTCGAGGAGCTCGGCGGACCAGTTCTCCCATTTTTCGAGGAGCTGGATGAGAGCGTCTTCGCCGCCGGGGAAGGCGTGGCGACGAAGGAGTTCGGCGGCGCTGGGTGGCGAACCGGCGCGGGCGTCAAGGAGCGAGATGTTGACTTCGCGGCGGGAGAATGCGCCGTAGAGGACGGGGAAGTACCCGATGACGAGGGCGACAAAGCCGAGGCCGATGCCGGCTTCCAGCACGAGCAGGCCGCGCGAGAGCCAGGTGATGGGGGTGACGTCACCGAGGCCGAGGGTGAAGAGCGTGGTGCCGCTGACGTAGAAGTCAGAGTGCAGGGGTTCGAGCAGAAGGGGATCGTGAAAGGGCGAGCCGAGGCCGTAGAAGATGAGCGCGAAGCCCACCATGACGGCGACAGCCCAGACGGCGATGAGGAGGACGAGCGAAAGCGGTCCGTAGATGCTGAGCATGGTTTCGCGTTTACGCGGATGGTGGATGCGCAGGGCGAAGAACTTCCAGGGGGTCCAGGTGGCAACGTAGAAGGCGCCGGTGAGGCGAAATGCACCGCTGGGACGGCGCGGAAGGATGACCGTCTGGAAGGCGTCGAGGAGCGCGTAGAGGAGGCAGAGAATGCCGGCGGCAAGGCTCAGGCTGGTCATGGTTCTCCTGAAGACCGGATTGCTCATGAAGCTAAACGTGATTGGGTTGCACGTCAACCGCGAGGGAGCGGGTTCTAAACTGAAGGAGAAATGTTTAGTTTGGGGCGGATGCTGATTGGACTAGGGCTGCTGCTGGTTGTGGCCGGCGGGCTGGTGATGTTGTTTGGCAAATTCGGCGTGCCGCTGGGGCGGCTGCCGGGCGACATCCGCTATCGCGGAAAGAATGTTACGTTTTACTTTCCGCTGGCGACCTCGCTGCTGTTGAGCGTGCTGCTTTCGTTGCTGCTGTGGGTGATCTCGCGCTGGCGGCGGTAGACTCAGAAGTGGTGCGCCGAAGCTCTGGACAATCCGAACCCGATGATGCGCAGATGGGGCTGCTGTTTGAATCGCCTGCGAAGGTGGAAGATACGCGCCGCATCTGGAAGGTGGGAGATCTCGTGGCTGAAGCGCGGACACACCTGGAGGGCAGATTTGCGGACCTGTGGGTTGAGGGCGAGATTTCGAATCTGCGCGTGGCCCCGTCGGGGCACATTTACTTCACGTTGAAGGATGGGGATGCGCAACTGCCGGCAGTGCTGTTCCGGCGGCAGGCGTCGCTGCTGCGATTTCGGCCACAGGATGGTTTGCAGGCGCTGGTGCGCGGGAAGATTACGATCTACGAGCAGCGCGGGCAGATGCAACTGTTGGGCGAGACGATGGAGCCGCTGGGCGCGGGGTCGCTGCAACTGGCGTTTGAGCAACTGAAGGCCAAGCTGAAGGCGCGCGGACTGTTCGAGGCGGAGCGGAAGAAGCCTCTGCCGAGGTATCCGAAGTGTGTGGGGATTGTGACGTCGCCTTCGGGTGCAGTGATTCGGGATTTTGTGAATGTGGCGCACCGGCGGCATGCCGGGCTGGAGGTGCTGCTGTATCCGGCGGTAGTGCAGGGCGAGAGCGCGGCGGCGGAAGTGGCGGCGGGGATTGCGTACTTCAACAAGACGCGCGAAGTGGATGTGATTGTGATTGCGCGGGGCGGCGGATCGCTGGAGGATCTGGCTCCGTTTAACAGCGAGATGCTGGCCGAGGCGATTGCGGCGTCGGATCTGCCGGTGGTTTCCGCCGTTGGGCACGAGACGGATTTTACGATTGCGGATTTTGTGGCGGATTTGCGGGCGCCGACTCCTTCGGCCGCGGCGGAGCTGGTGACAGCGGCCCAGTATCGCGTGGGCGAGGAACTCGAGGATCTGGCGGTGCGGCTGGAGCGCGGGATTCGCTATGGGATGATGCAGGCGCGACACGCGCTGGAGCGGGTGCGCGTGGAGTCGATGACGGTGCGGCTGATGGATCTGATTCACGTACGGCAGCAGAGGGTGGACGAGCTGGGGGCGCGGATGGAGTCGGCGCTGCTGGAGGATTTGTATCGCTATGGCGAGCGGCTGCGGCATGCGCAGAATTCGCTGACGCGGCAGGATGTAGGGCACCGGGTTCAGGTGATGTGGGAGCGTGTGGATCGGGTGCAGGGGGAACTGGCCGGCGCGGGGAGGCAATATGTGAGCACACGGCGCGAGCGGCTAGAGGCGTTGAGCGGGAGGCTGGCGGCGCTTTCGCCGATGGGTGTCCTCGAGCGTGGGTATGCGCTGGTGTTTGACGCGGATGGGAAACTGGTGCGCGGCGTGAGGGATTTGAAGAAAGGACAGAGAATGACGACGCGGCTTGCGGACGGCAGCGTGGCGAGCACGATCGACAGAATTGAGAAGGCATGAGAAAGCTTTTTGGTACGGATGGTATTCGGGCGGTGGCGGGCGAGAGCCCGCTGAATGCGAAGACGGTTTATGCCGTGGGGCTGGCGCTGGCGCACCAGATTGGTATGAACGGAGGCCAGAAGCGCGTGGTGATGGGGATGGATACGCGCGAGTCGAGCGCTTGGATTGCGGGCGTGTTGACGAAGGGGCTGACGGAAGGCGGCGTAACAGTGGAGAACGCCGGAGTGATTACCACTCCCGGGATTGCTTACGTGACGAGGAATCATGGCTTTGCGGCGGGAGTGGTGATTTCGGCGTCGCATAATCCCTGGCAGGACAACGGGATCAAGATTTTCGGCAGTGATGGTTACAAATTGCCGGATGCGGTGGAACTGGGAATCGAAGAAGAGATTTTCAGCCGGCTGGAGAAGGTTTCGGCGCCGGATGCCGAGATCTGCGCGGCTCCGGCAGTGAAGGACAGCCATCGCGCGGAGTACGAGGTATTTTTGCGGGGCGCGGTTCCGAGACTGACGCTGGATGGGTTGCACGTGGTGCTGGATTGCGCGAATGGCGCGGCTTCCGCGATTGCTCCCGAGCTGTTTGCGGGGATGGGCGGCAAGGTGACGCTGACGCACGCGAAGCCGGATGGGCGGAACATCAATGCGGATTGCGGAGCGCTGCATCCGGAGGTGGTGGCCGCAGAGACGAAGGCCAAGGGTGCGGATATTGGAATCACGTTTGATGGGGATGCGGATCGCTGTTTGTTTGCCGACAGGAACGGCAAGGTAGTGAACGGCGACGCGGTGCTGCTCCTGGCGGGGCGCGACCTGAAGGCTCAGGGCAAGCTGGCCGGGGATGTTGTGGTGGCAACGACGATGTCTAACATGGGGCTGGAAGCGGCGCTGAAGAGGGATGGCATTCGCATGCTGCGTGCGCCGGTGGGGGATAAGTATGTACTGGAGCGGATGCAGGCCGAAGGCGCGGCGCTGGGCGGCGAGCAGTCGGGGCATATCCTATTTCCTGCGCTGGCGACGACGGGCGACGGACTGCTGACGGCGTTGCTGGTGCTGGACATTGTGAAGCGCTCGGGCAAGCGGCTGGATGAGCTGGTGGCGGATTTGAAGGTGTTTCCACAGGCGATTGTGAACGTGCGGGTGCGCGAGAAAAAGCCGCTGGCAGAAATTGAAACCGTTGCTGTGACAATTGCGGAAGCCGAGCAGGAGCTGGCAGACAGAGGGCGTGTGGTGGTGCGCTATTCGGGGACGGAGGCGCTGGCGCGAGTGATGATTGAAGCCGAGAGCGAGGCGCTGATGCAAAAGCACGCGGAGCGGATCGCGGGGGCGATTCGCGAGGCGATTGGGGTGTAAGGGGCGTTGTGAGGGGTGTTTGCCCGTGAGGCTGCAATCCTTGAATGGCGGTAGATACTGCAGATCCCTCGCTTCGCTCAGGATGACAAATCAAAAAATATTCTGACGATCAGCTCTACTTAAGGTCGCGCCAGTTGGGGCCTATGCCGATGTCGGCGACGATGGGGACTTTGAGCTCGATGACGTGTTCCATTTCGTGCTTCACGAGGGCGCGGAGGGTTTCGGATTCCGATTCGAGGACCTCGAAGAGCAACTCGTCGTGGACCTGGAGAGTCATGACGGAGTGGAGTTTTTCTTCGTGCAGGCGCTTCGCGATGCGGATCATGGCGAGCTTGATGAGATCGGCAGCGGTGCCCTGCAGAGGTGTGTTGACGGCGGTACGCTCGGCGAATCCGCGCATGTTGGCGTTGCGGCTCTGGATGTCTGGAATGGGGCGGACGCGGCCGAAGAGAGTGCGGACTTTCTGGTCGCGACGGGTTTCTTCAATGACGCGGTCGATGTAGGCGCGGACGCCCTGATAGCGGGCGAAGTAAGTTTCGATATAGTGGCGGGCTTCGCTCTGCTCGATGCCGAGATTTTGGGCGAGGCCAAAGGGCGAGATGCCGTAGACGATGCCGAAGTTGACGGCCTTAGCGCGGTTGCGGGTTTGCTTGTCCATGGCTTCGGGCGGGACGCCGAAAACTTCTGATGCCGTGAGGGTGTGGATGTCCTGGCCGGTGGTGTACGCGCGCAGCAAGAGCGGGTCCTCAGAGAAGTGCGCCATTAGGCGGAGCTCAATCTGGGAGTAGTCGGCGGAGAGCAGGACGCGGCCGGGCGCGGCGATGAAGGCGGCGCGGATTTCGCGACCTAGCTCGGTGCGGACGGGGATGTTCTGGAGATTGGGATTCGTCGAGGAAAGGCGTCCGGTGGCAGTGCCGACCTGCTGGAAGGTGGTGTGGACGCGGCCGTTGGGGTCGGCGAGCAGCGGGAGCGAATCGATGTAAGTGGATTTGAGCTTGGCGAGCTGGCGGTATTCGAGGACGAGGCGGGGAACGTCATTGTGTTCGGCGAGTTCTTCGAGGACGTCCTGCGCGGTGGAAACGACTTTGCCTTTGCCGTACTTGAGGGGCTTGGGCAGGCCCATTTTGTTGAAGAGTACGTCACCGAGCTGCTTTGGTGAATTGAGATTGAAGCGGTGATTCGCGAGCGAGAAGATTTCCTCGCTAAGCCGGTGCATCTCGGCGGCGAGACGGTCGCCCATTTTGTTGAGGACGGCGGTGTCGATGCGGACGCCGGCTTCTTCCATAGCGAAGAGGACGGGCGTGAGGGGAAGGTCGATGTCTTCGTAGACGCGGAGGGTGCCTTCGCGTTCGACGTCTTTGCGAAGGGTGGGTGCGAGGGTGAAGATGGCGTGCGCGGCTTGCGGGAGGGCGTTTTCGCCTTCGGTCTGGAGCGGGTAGTTGCGGAAGCGGGCGGTGACGTCGGCCAGGCGATGCGTGGTGTGGGTGGGGTTGACGAGGTAGGAGTAGAGCATCACGTCGTCGGTAACGCCACGGAGGGCGACGCCCAGCGGGGTGAGCGTGTGCAGGATGGATTTGAGGTCGTGGACGCGCTTGGGGATGGATGTATCTTCGAGCAGCGGGCGGAGGGTTGCGAGCGGGAGGAGGAGTGCTGAGGTGTTTTCGGCAGCGACGCCGAGGAGGATTTCTTCGGCAGCGGGAGTGGGTTTGGCAGCCCCGGGGTGGGCTGTTTCTGGTTGATTTAGAAAATTGAGTTGGAGGTTGGTCGCGGGCGGCGGTTCGGCTTCGTCGGAGGATTCGGAGTCGGGGTCGGGTGTGGATGCGGCGGCCGAGAGATCGAGAACGAAGGCGAAGCCGTGGGTGCGGGCCTGGGCGACGAATGCGGCGATTTGTTTTTCGGTGGGCTTGAGGTGGTAGTGGGCTTCCTCGGTGGTCTTGGCGGGGGCGAGTTCCTTGAGGAGCGAGGTGAATTCGAGTTCGGTGAAGAGCTCGCGGCAGGCCTCGGTGTCGGGCGGCTGGGTGAGCATGTCGTCGAGGTTGAGGTCGAGGGGGACGTTCTGGTCGATGGTGGCGAGCTCTTTGCTGAGGAGGATGTTGTCGCGGTTGTTCTGGAGGGATTCGCGATAGGTTTTGCGCTTGACCTCTTCTGCGCGATCGAGCGCGGCTTCGAGGCTGCCGAACTGCTGGATGAGCTCGACGGAGCCTTTGTCGCCGATGCCGGGCGCTCCGGGGATGTTGTCAATGGCGTCGCCGCGGAGGGCCATGACGTCGATGACTTTTTCGGGAGGCACACCGAGGGTTTCCTCGACTTTGGCGGGGTCGAGCACGAGGTTGTCTTTGACGGGGTTGAGGATTTTTACGTCGTCGGTGACGAGCTGCATCATGTCCTTGTCGTTGGAAACGACGAAGACGGGGTAGCCCTGGGCAGCGGCCTTGTGGGCGAGGGTGCCGATGACGTCGTCGGCCTCGAAGCCTTCGGCCTGGAGGATGGGGATGCGGAAGGCTTCGAGCGCGCGGCGGATGTAGGGGAGCTGCTGGGCGAGGTCGGCGGGCATCTCTTCGCGATTGGCCTTGTAGCCGGCGTATTCAATTTCGTCGAAGGCTTGCTTTTTGGCGTTCCACCGGCGAAGGGTGCCCATTTGTTTGGCGCGCTCGTCGCGGAAGACGGGGGCGCTGACATCAAAGACGGCTGCGAAGTAGTGGGGCGAGAAGTCGCGGCGCAGCTTGTTGATCATGTTGACGAAGACATAGGTGGCCGCGGTGGGCACGCCGGAGCGCGTAGACATGGGACGCTGCCGCTGCATGGCGTGATAGGCGCGAAAGATGAACGACATGGAGTCGAGAAGGAAGACGGCGGGCTTGTTGGAGTCGTTAGGAGTGGCCACGGGTTGAGTTTAGAGGATTTGATGGGCGGCGTGCTGCGCTGCCGGGAAGAGGAAAAGATTCACCGCAAAGCTCGCAAAGAGCGCAAAGGTGGGTGGGAGTGTTCTTGGCGATTTCCGCCTAGTTCTCTGCCTTAATGCCCTTACTGCTCCAGACATCGATGTATTTCTGGCGGGCATCCTCGAGCTGCTGCTGAAAATCAATGTTGCAGCACTTGGTTAAGGTGTCGATGGCGTAGTACAAGTTTCCGTGTGCAGCAAGTAGGGCTCGCTCAACCCAGGCGAGTGAGGGAGGGGGCGATGGCATTGCCTCTTCGTTGTTGAAGTCGAAGTGAGTCAATAGCCCTTCTAAATTCGCATGGTGAATTGAGGACGCCATGGCATAAGGAAGGTCATATTCCTTTTCACAGCCAATGTCTTGAGCTATTGCTCGGAGGGGCTTATTCGACCATTGCTGCCGCACCCGCCCTCCGTGTCCTGTGAACCGTCCCTTGACTTTGTTGTATTCGTCTTCGACCCTTCTTTTAGCTTCCTCTGTGACGCGACCGGGGAAGTTTTCTTGCAAAAACTGAACCCTGCGCCACGCTATTACTTTGCCGAACTCCCAATAGTCCTCGATTTCCTCGGGGTGTCGGCGTAGATATTCCGCTGTCCACCGAGCTTCGTACATACCGCGCACGATTTTCATCGCTCCGGCTCCGCAACCATTTCCTGACAGAATGATCGCTTCGGAGGCGCCGGCCATGGTGGCGCGAGTGAGAAAGCAGACAACCTCCTGAACCGGGAGTGTTGCGTGGCTTTCTGCTTCGCATATTGCTTGGTCGCAGAGAGTGAAGAGTTCGTGGATGATGCCAAGTTGCTTTTCAAACTGAGTGTGGATTTTGGCCCAATACTCCGGATATCCAAACGGCGAGTTGCCTCGCGTCGTGTCAGTTTCATTCAAAACTGATTTGAGATCGTTGTTGAGCTTCATAGTCCGGCATGATAGGGGAATAAAAGGCGAAATTCAAGGGCTCAATAAATGAACATGCAGTCGCCGTAGGAGAAGAAGCGGTAGCGCTCGTGGACGGCGTGGCGGTAGGCGGCGAGGGTGTGTTCGCGGCCGGCGAAGGCGCTGACGAGCATGAGGAGGGTGGACTGCGGGAGGTGGAAGTTGGTGAGGAGTCCCTGGATGACGCGGAATTTGTAACCGGGAGAGATGAAAATGTGGGTTTCGCCGGAGTGGGGAGTGAGTTGGACGGGGTCTGAAGGTGCTTGGGCGGTGGATTCGGCGGCGGCGACGGCGGCGGCGGCGCAGTGTTCTAATGTGCGGACGGTGGTGGTGCCGACGGCGATGACGCGGCGGTTTTCGCGGAGGGCGGCGTTGATGGCGGCGGCGGTTTCTGGCGGGAGGGTGTAGCGCTCGCGATGGAGATGGATGTCTTCGACGCGGGAGACGCGGACGGGGGCGAAGGTGCCGAGGCCGACGTGGAGGGTGACGTAGGCGGTCTGGACGCCGCGGTTGGCGAGGGCTGCGAGGATTTCCGGCGTGAAGTGGAGGCCTGCGGTGGGCGCGGCGACGGAGCCGGGCTGCTGGGAGTAGACGGTCTGGTAGCGCTCGCGGTCTTCGGGGCGGTCTTCGCGGTGAATGTAAGGCGGGAGCGGGATGTGGCCGGTGCGATCGAGCGCGGTGTAAAAGTCGGGGACAGGCTGGAAGCGGATGGTACGCTCGCCGTGCTCGCCGTGGGCGATGACTTCTGCCTGCAGGCCGCTGTCTCCGAAGCGGATGACTTCTCCGGTGAGGACTTTGCGGCCGGGGCGGACGAGGGCGAGCCATTCCCATTGGGAGAGTTGCTCGGTGAGCATGACCTGAACGCGGCCGGTGGCGTGATGGCCGGGCTGGGTGTGGAGGCCGGTGCGCTGGCCGTAGAGGCGCGCGGGGATGACGCGTGAGTTGTTGAAGACGAGGAGGTCGCCGGGCTGGAGGAGGGCGGGAAGGTCGCGGAAGTTGCAGTCGGCGACGGCTCCGGTGGCGCGATTGAGGGTGAGCATGCGCGAGGCGGCGCGGTCGGCGAGGGGTTCCTGCGCGATGAGTTCCGGGGGGAGTTCGAAATCGAATTCGGAGACGAGCACTGCTACTGATTTTAGCGGCGGGTGTTGGCTAGGTGGGTTTCGGCCTGGAGGCGTGCGCGTTCGAGAGCGTCGTTGAGTTGCTGACGGTGGGTTTCGAGTTCGGCGGGGCCGGCGCCGGCGGGGATGTTCACAATGGGGCGCGCCCAACTGACGATGACGCGTGAGAATGGCCAGGGGATGAAGAAACGGTCCCAGGAGTTGAGGGTCCATTTTTTTTCGGGCAAGAGGTAAAACGAGCCGATGGGCTCGCCGGTCATCTGAGCGAGTTTTACAGGGCCAATTTTGGTCTTATAGATGGGGCCGCGCGGGCCGTCCGCCGTGAAAATGACAGCCTCGCCCTTGCCGAGCACACTGCCGAGCGCGAGCAGGCCGGCGGCTCCGCCCCGGGAACTGGATCCGCGCACGCTGTGGAAGCCGAGCAGGCCGAGGGTGCGGGCGATGAGTTCGCCGTCAAGGCTTTGGCTGATGAGGATGGAGCAACGGTACTTGCGGAAATACCACGAGCAGAGAAACGTGCACTGATGCCAGAAGCAGAAGATGCCTTGAGGGGGCGGCGTGGCGGGGATGGTTCCCTCTTCGGCGATGACTTCAAAACGCAGAGTAATGCCGATGATCGCAATGATCGCCGCGGCAAGGCGGGGAACGATGGCAATGGCGATACGCTGGCCGAAGGTGAAGCTCGGACGGGTCACTTCGTCATTCTAGCGATGATGTGCGACATTAGCTGTATTTGAGCCAGCGGAGGATCTCCGGCAACGTGGGCCGCTTGCCATACATGAGGATGCCGATGCGGTAGATGCGTGCGGCGATCCAGATCATACCCCAGATCGCGCCGGCGAGCAGGGCGATGGAGAGCCCAATTTGCCACCAGGGAGGCGTCTGTGAGCAGATGCGCAGATACATGATGATGGGCGTAAATGGCGGAAAGAGGGACAGAACGGTCGAGGCCAGGGAGTTGGGGTGGCTCATGACGTAGGCCATCAGCATTACGCTGACGATAAGCGGCGAGGCAATGAAGAAGGCAAACTGCTGCACTTCCTGCGAGGAGTTGAGGGTGGACCCAAGGGCGGCGCTGAATGCCGAATAAAGGAAGAAACCGAGTACGAAGTACACAACAAAATAGACAAGCTCAGCAAGATTGATGCCGAGCGACGAGAGGCCATTGACGCCGATTTGCGCAGCAAGGTGGGTGCCGGCAAAGGCGAGAGTGATGGCGATCCAAATGGCGACCTGCAGCAAGGCGGAGCCGCCGACGCCGAGGAGCTTCCCCATCATGAGATTGTCAGCTGGCGCGGAGGAAAGCAGCACCTCAAAAATGCGCGAACTTTTCTCATCGGCGATGGAACGTGCCATATTCGTGCCGTAAATGAGCACGACACCATAGAGAAGAACAACCAGAGCGTAGATGCCCATGTAGCTGCGCTCTACGTTGGTTTTGACGGCCTGGCCGGACTTGAGCTGGAGGGTGGTGATTTTGATTGGCTTGACGAGGGATTGCGCTTCGGGCGGCGAGATGCCGCGGCTGATGAGCGCCTGCCGCAGGGCGGCGCGGCCTAGATTGTTTTGCAGCAGTGATTGGGAAAAGAGGTCAGAACCGTTGCGCGTGTAGTAGGTAGCGTCTGGGCGTGTCTGGCCCGGTTTGCCGGTGATCCAGAGGAAGCCGTCGAGCTTGCCAGCTGTGAGCTCGTTGGTGAGCTGGGTGCGGGCTTGAGGCGTAGCGGGCGAGACGATCTGGACGGATTGCGGAGGATGGCTGCTGGCGGCGAGTTGCTCCTTCATGGTGGTGGCGAGCGCAGCGTTATTGGAGGCGATAGCGAGATGGCTGAGTCCGCCTGCTTTTTTCGCTACAAGATTACCGCCTGTGGCGACCAACAAGACGCCGAACGGCACGAGCACGGTGGTGACTCGGAAGACTTTGCTGCGGACGCGTTCGAGGAACTCGCGCTTGGCAATGAGGAAGATATTACGCATCGATCCGGCCTCCGACGGTTTCAATGAAGATTTCTTCGAGGGAAGGCTCGGCCAGCTCGAATTTGTAGATGGTGGCGTGGGCGGCAGCCAGATGCAGAAGATCCTGCGCAGAGGCGCCGGGTTTGAGTTTGATTTCTGCCGAGCCGGGGTAATTTTTCGCATCGGCTATGCCGGGGAAGTTGAGGAATGCATTGCTGCCCTCGTATTGAAGGACGACGCGGTTGCGGGGGTAGCGGGATTTGACTTCGCGCATGGTGCCGGAGAGCACAGCCTCGCCTTTGTTGACGAGGCAGATGGTGTCGCAGAGTTTTTCCACCTGATCCATGCGGTGCGTGGAAAAGAGGATGGCTTTGCCCTTGTTTTTGAGCTCGACGAGTGTGTCCTGCAGGAGCGAAGTGTTGACGGGATCGAGGCCGGAGAATGGCTCGTCCATAATGATGAAGTCGGGCTCGTGCATGATGGTGGAGATGAACTGAATTTTCTGCTGCATGCCTTTGGAGAGTTCTTCGGTCTTTTTAGAGGTGGAATCAAGGATGTCGAAACGGTCGCACCATGATTTGGCGCGCTGAGTGGCGACGGATTCTGTAAGACCGCGCAGCTGCCCCATGAAGATGAGCTGGTCCATAACCACCATTTTCTTGTAAAGGCCGCGCTCTTCTGGAAGGTAGCCGACTCGCTTGAGGCTGTCGCGATGAAACCTGCGACCGAAGAGATTGACCTGGCCGGAATCTGGCATGGTGATGCCGACGATCATTCGGATGCTGGAGGTTTTGCCCGCGCCGTTGGGGCCGAGAAGGCCGAACATGGAGCCTGACTCTATCGTGAGCGAAAGGTCGTGGACGGCGACCTTCTGGTCGTAGGACTTGGAGATGGAGTCCAGAGCAACGACATCGGACATAGGTTGCGAATCTCCTGCTTCTAAGTTGGGCGTAGTGTAACAGGTGGACTTGCCGTTCAGGTGGAGGCATCTTCGGCGCAAAGCGCAGGGATTGGCAAATGGCCGGTGAAACGGCAAGTTAGGAGCCTAGTTAGAGTACGCAGGCTGGAGCTATCTGGTTCCATCGGGGCCTGATAGCATCGCTTTGTGCTCGAGCTTGGAACGGAAATCCAGTTTGTGAAGGGTGTGGGTCCGCGAATTGCCGCGCAGTTGCAGGCGAAAGGGATTCTCGTGGTGGAGGACCTGCTGCTGCATCTGCCGTTCCGGTATGAGGACCGGGAAAACCCCCGGGCGCTGATCGATTTGATGCCGGGCGAGATGGCGAGCGTGATTGCCGAGGTGCGCGGCACGGTGCTGTTGAAGACGCGAAGCATGCCCATTTTTGAGATGACGGTGGGACAGGGCACGAGTTCGATGAAGTGCATGTGGTTCCACGGGACCTACCTGAAGGACCGGTTCAGGGCGGGGCAGACGGTGGCGCTGTTTGGGAAGGTAGAGCCGTCACGATCAACCAAGAATTTCAAGATGATACAGCCGCAGTTTGAAGTATTACGCGAAGGGCTGACGGACGCCGAGGATGGGCTGATTGAGGTGGGACGGATTACGCCGGTGTATGAGTCGCTGGGCGGGAGCCAGCTTTCGTCGAGATGGATCCGGCGGGTGATTTTCCACGTGCTCCGGGATTTGGAGGGGCGGATCCCGGAGACGCTGCCGCGTGTGCTGGTGGAGCGGCTGGGGCTGCCGTCGCGCGAGGAGGCGCTGCGACTGGTGCATTTCCCGGCATCGGGAACTTCGATGAGCACGTTGCAGGCAGCGGCGACGCCGGCACACCGCAGGCTGATTTTTGAGGAGCTGTTTTACCTGGAGCTGGGGCTGGAACTGAAGCGGAGGAAATTCCACGAGCGGCTGGGCACAGGGTTTGTGGCGGACGAGCGGGTGAGGGGTGCGCTGCGGGCGATTCTGCCGTTTCATCCCACGGGGGCGCAGAAGCGGGCGCTGGGCGAGATTGTGGGCGATATGCGCGAGGCGCGGCCGATGCGGCGACTGCTGCAGGGCGATGTGGGTTCGGGCAAGACGATTGTAGCGCTGCAAGCGATGGTGATTGCGATTGAGAACGGCTACCAGGCGGCACTGATGGCACCGACGGAGATTCTGGCGACGCAGCACTATCTTGCGGCACGGCGGCTGCTGGAGCGGTCGAAAAAGCGGTACCGGGTGCTGCTGCTGACGGGTTCGCTGGATGAAGACACGAAGCGGGTGAACCGGGGGAAGATTTATCGGGGCGAGGCGGACCTGGTGATTGGCACGCACGCGCTGATTGAAGAGAAGGTGGAGTTTCAAAAGCTGGGGCTGGTGGTGGTGGACGAGCAGCACCGGTTCGGGGTGCTGCAGCGCTTCCGCCTGATGAAGAAGCCGAACCAGGCAGAGCCCGATGTGCTGGCGATGACGGCAACGCCGATTCCGAGGACACTGGCGCTTTCTCTGTATGGTGATCTGGACCTGAGCGTGATCGATGAGTTGCCGCCGGGGCGAACGCCGATTGTCACGAAGCAGGTTCCGGAGGAGCGCGCGGACGAGGTTTGGGCGTTTGTACGGCAGCAGGTGGGTGAAGGAAGACAGGCGTATGTGGTGTATCCGGTGATTGAGGGGCCCAAGGATGACCAGCCGGAGCTGGATTTTCCGAACGAGGATGAGGAAGAAACTGCAGGCTCCTCCGCTGCGCGCGTGCCGCGCCCCGGTCAGGATGACAACAGCAAGAAGAAGGCTGGCGTAAAGGTATCCGCGAAGACGACGGCGAAGGCTGGTGGGAGGGCTAAGAAGGCGTCCTTGTTTCCGAAGACGCCGCTGCGGTCGGCGACCGATATGTATGAGGCTCTGAGGATGGGCGCGCTGGAGGGGTTACGGCTGGGGCTGCTGCACGGGCGGCTGAGCGCGGACGAGAAGGATGTGGTGATGCGGCGCTTCCAGCGGGGCGAGATCGATGTGCTGATTGCGACGACGGTGATTGAGGTGGGCGTGGATGTGCCGAATGCGTCGGTGATGGTGGTGGAGCATGCGGAGCGGTTCGGGCTGGCGCAGTTGCACCAGTTGCGCGGGCGCGTGGGGCGCGGCGCTGCGAAGTCATATTGCCTGCTGGTAACGGGTAAGAGGATTTCTCCACAGGGCGAGGAACGGCTGGCGGCGATGGTGCGGACGCAGGATGGATTCGAGCTGGCGGAGCTGGATTTGCAGTTGCGTGGGCCGGGCGAGTTTTTTGGAACGCGGCAGGCGGGGCTGCCGGACTTCAGGGTAGCGAATCTGCTGCGGGACCGGGAGTTGCTGGAGTTGTCGAAGAAGGTAGCCGCGCAGTTTGTGAAGAGTCCGGAGGGGACGGAAGCGGAGCGGGCTCTGGTGCGGCGGCGGCTGCAGGAGGCGTGGCAGCGGCGGTATGGGCTGAGCGAGGCGTGAGGACTGGCCTGTTGCTTCGTTCCATTAAGGTGAAATTGAGTTGCCAGAGGGCAACTTGAAGAGGGTGATGAGATGGAAGATCTGAGATATTTGCGAGCGCCGGTACAATTGGAGCGGATTGTCGAGAAGACCCAAGCGGTGGAATTCCCGATGGCTTCGGAGTCGTTGCTGGGCGCGCTGCTGCAAACGCTGGCGGCGTCAAAGCCGGGTGGACGGATTCTGGAGCTTGGCACGGGGACCGGGATTTCCACGGCGTGGCTGTTGAGCGGGATGAGCGAGGATGCGACGCTGGTTTCAGTGGATACGGATGAGCGGGTGCAGGGTATTGCGGCCGAGTGCCTGGGCGATGATGGGCGGCTTTCGCTGGTGATCTCCGATGGGATGGAGTTTCTGAATAAGCAGGCAACGGAGAGTTTCGACCTGGTATTTGCGGATGCGGTGCCCGGAAAATATGAGGGCTGCGAGCATGCGCTGGCGGTGGTGAAGCCCGGCGGATTTTATGTGATTGACGACATGCTTCCGCAGCCAAACTGGCCGGAGGGGCATGCGGCGAAGATTCCGGTGTTGATGGATGTGTTGGCCGGTCGCACAGATTTCACGCTCGTGCCGATGGTCTGGACTAGCGGAGTGGTGGTGGCGGTGCGGCGCGCTTGA
Source organism: Acidobacteriota bacterium (assembly GCA_021791875.1). Classification (GTDB taxonomy): domain Bacteria; phylum Acidobacteriota; class Terriglobia; order Terriglobales; family Acidobacteriaceae; genus Acidobacterium. The sequence continues at coordinate 28,976 of JAJYVU010000026.1, forward strand.
TTCGGGTGAAGGCGGCTTCGGCGCAAGTTGGAGCGCCAGCGGATGGAAAGATTCTGCATCGGTGGGGGCGGAGGGGTTATCTGAATAAAAGCGCGGTAAATTTTGCGCGTGGGGCTCGATGGGGCCCCGGTTTGTGATACGTTGCGAATTGTGCGCTTATTTTTGACGGAAAGCGCGATCAGCACCCCCTCCGGAGGAATTAGAAATTGGGTAAAAGCATGGTTCCGAAGCGCCTATTTTTCACAAAGGGCGTCGGAAAGCATAAGGAACGTCTTACGTCCTTTGAGTTGGCGCTTCGCGACGCGGGCATAGCGGCTCAGAACCTGGTTCGGGTCTCGTCGATATTTCCGCCGCAGGCGAAGTTGGTGCCGCGTAAGGATGGTTTGAAGTACCTTTCGCCGGGCGAGGTGGTGTTTGCGGTGGTGGCGGAGAATTCGACCCGCGAGCCACATCGCCTGGTAGCGTCGAGTATTGGCGTGGCGATTCCGAGCGATCGGAACACGTATGGTTACCTGAGCGAGCATCACAGCTTTGGCGAGACCGAGGAGCAGGCCGGCGAGTATGCCGAGGAGCTTGCGGCCGAGATGCTGGCCACGACGCTGGATGTGGATTTCGACCCGGACAAGAGCTGGGACGAGAAGAAGGAAATCTATCGGATTTCCAACAAGATTGTGCGCACGGCAAACGTGACGCAGTCGGCGATTGGCGACAAACGCGGACTGTGGACGACAACGATCGCGGCGGCGATTCTGATTTTCGAGTAGAAGCTTCCGTAGCAGACGAGGGCGCGGGCTTGAGGCTCGCGCCCTTCGGTTTTTGCCGGGGAGTTTTACGCGGGAAATGTGAGCCGCCGCACAGACGAGAGCCGGGATGAAACGATAGAAAGTGGGAGTCGAGATCAAGACAATGAAAACAAAGAATTTCCGGGTAGGCCTGATTCAGATGAGCTGCGGGCCCGATCCGGACGCGAATCTGGAAAAGGCTGTCGAGCGGGTGCGCGACGCCGCGCAGCAGGGCGCCGAGGTAGTCTGCCTGCCGGAGTTGTTCCGGGCCCAGTACTTTTGCCAGCGCGAAGACATCGCTCTGTTTGACGAAGCGGAGCCGATTCCGGGGCCGAGCACGGACGCGATCGGCAAGGTGGCGCACGAGGCCGGGGTGACGGTGATTGCGTCGCTGTTTGAGCGGCGGGCAGCGGGTTTGTACCACAACACGGCGGCCTATCTGCGGCCGGATGGAACGCTGGGCGGAATTTACCGCAAGATGCACATTCCGGACGATCCGCTGTATTACGAGAAGTTCTACTTCACGCCGGGCGATCTGGGGTACCAGGCATTTGATACGCCGGTGGGCCGCGTGGGCACGCTGGTGTGCTGGGACCAGTGGTATCCGGAGGGGGCGCGAATTACAGCCCTGAAGGGGGCGACGGTGCTGTTTTACCCGACGGCGATTGGGTGGCATCCGGCAGAGAAAGAGGAGTATGGCACAGCACAGTATGAGGCGTGGCAGACGATGCAGCGGGCTCATGCGATTGCGAACGGCGTGTACGTGGCGGCCGTGAATCGCGTGGGCCACGAGCACGGCGATGTGCGCGGGAATCGCGTGGATGGTCCGGGTTTGGAATTCTGGGGCGGGTCTTTTCTGGCGGATCCCTTTGGTCGGGTGGTGGCGAAGGCATCGCACGACAAGGAAGAGATTCTGATTGGCGAAATCGACATGAAACTGCTGGAAGACACGCGGCGGAACTGGCCGTTTTTGCGCGACCGGCGGGTCGATTCGTACGAGCCGATCGTGCATCGGTTTCTGGATGGGGGCAAATAATGGCAGTCGTCCAGATGACAACGCCGAAACGCTCGATGACAGGAACTCCGCGAGCACAGGGCTACCGGATGCCGGCCGAGTGGGAGAAACATGCGGCGACGTGGATCGCCTGGCCGAGAAATCCGAATGACTGGCCGGGAAAGTTCCAGCCTATTCCGTGGGTGTATGCCGATATCGTGCGGCATCTTGCGCGGGTGGAGACGGTGCATATCCTGGTGAGCGATGCGCCTTCCGAGGGCCGGGTGCGGGGCATTCTGAAGCGCGCCGGTGTGAACCAGGCAAATGTGCATTACCATCGCTGGCCGACGAACCGGGTGTGGACGCGGGATTCCGGGCCGATATTTTTGAAGAAAACCAAGGGTGAGCCGTCGACGGCGGTGACGAACTGGAAGTTCAACGCGTGGGCGAAGTATCCGGACTGGCAGCTGGACGATCAAATTCCAGTGCGGGTGGCGAATCTGCTGGACGCGCCGTGCTGGTCGCCGAAGATCAATGGCCAGCCAGTGGTGCTGGAAGGTGGGTCGATTGATACGAACGGCGAGGGCGTTCTGCTGACAACTGAGGAGTGTCTGCTGAGCGAGGTGCAGCAGCGGAATCCGGGAGTAAGCAAGACGCAGCTTGAGAAGGCGTTTCGGGATTACCTGGGAATCGAACAGGTGATCTGGCTGGGACGGGGCGCGGCGGGCGACGACACGCACGGGCACGTAGACGACATCACGCGATTCGTAGGGAAGAACCGGATTTTAACGGCGGTAGAGCCGAACAAGGCGGATGAAAACCACGAGCCACTGAAGGAAAATCTGGAGCGGCTGCGCGAGGCGCGGAATCCGGAGGGCAAGCCGTTTGAGATTGTGACATTGCCCATGCCTGCGCCGGTAATTTTTGAAGGGCAGCGACTGCCTGCCAGTTATGCGAACTTTTACATTGCCAATGGTCTGGTAATGGTGCCAACCTTTAACGACCCGAACGATCGGCGAGCGCTGAACACGCTGGCGAAAGTGTTTCCGGATCGTAACGTGGTGGGGATCCACTGCGGGGACTTTATCTGGGGTCTGGGCGCACTCCATTGCATGACCCAGCAGCAACCGGAGTAGCAGATGGAAATGGGCATCGACAATCTGGAATGGCTCGAGAGCTGGTATCAGCAACAGTGCAACGGCGAGTGGGAGCACCGCCGGGGCGTGCAGCTTGAGGCGCTGGAGCAGCGGGGCTGGCAGTTGACGATTAACCTGACGGGCACGAGCGCGGAAAATGCGGAGCCGCAGCGGTTGAGCTTTGACAGCTCGGGCGGGGACTGGATTGCGTGTTCGATTTCGCCGGACCGGTTTGAGGGCGCGGGTGATCCGCGGAAGCTGGAGCAGATCATCGGGGTATTCAGGAGATGGGTAGACACGCCAGGCCATCCGGTTTCGCAGGCGGAAGAGCGGATGAGACTGCAGATCCGGTGAAGATGCCCAACACGGACCCCAGAACACAGGACGAGATGTGGATGCGCGCGGCGATAGAAGAAGCGCGCGCGGCTGAAAGAGCGGGCGAGGTTCCCGTAGGGGCAGTCGCGGTTATGAATGGGGTCATCGTGGGGCGTGGGCAGAATCGCGTGCTGCGCGATCTGGATCCGACGGCGCATGCGGAAATTGTGGCGCTGCGACAGGCAGCGGCAGTCGTGAGAAATTACCGACTTTCAGATTGTGAGCTGTATATCACGTTGGAGCCGTGCGCGATGTGTGCCGGGGCGATGGTGCATGCGCGGCTGAAGCGGCTGGTATACGGGGCGGCTGATCCCAAGGCGGGTGCGGCAGGTTCGGTGCTGGAGGTGGTGAATCATCCCAAGCTGAACCACCAGATGGAAGTGACGACGGGCGTGCTCGGCGCGGAATGCGGGGAGTTGCTGCGGGAGTTCTTCCGGGCGAAGCGAGCGCAGGCGGACGAGCAGAGCTGAAATTGACCGGAGTCCATGGATCGGTGAGCAGCAGGCGAGTGGGGCTACCGTGGGTCGTTATCCCTTTGAGGCTTTTTATTCCCAGCCCGGACACGGCGCGCAGGTGCTGCCTTTGGCTTGAGGTTCAGTGAAAAGTCGGCAGCGATTTGAAGGCGCCTGAGCATGGAACGCTTCTTCTCCTGATGAGCCCGCATGCGGGTGAGGATGTCATCGAGGGCGCGGACGGCTTCAGCGATGTATGGGCCCTTGTTCAGCATGACGCACTCGGCGCGCTCAGCCATGGCGGCGTCGGTGATTTCGGCGCGCGAGGGGATGCCTTTCTTGGCGAGTACGTCGAGCACCTGAGTGGCCCAGATGACCGGCAGGTGGGCGGCTTCGCAGATCCAGAGAATTTCTTCCTGCACTTCAGCCAGTCGTTGGTAGCCGCATTCGACGGCGAGGTCGCCGCGGGCGATCATGATGCCAAGGCCACGGACCTGCATGGCTTCCAGGAGTATCGCGGGCAGGTTTTCGAAGGCTTGGCGGGTCTCGATTTTCAGAACGATGGGCAGAGATTCGGCGTTGATTGCGCGAAGATGCTCATGCAACTGGCGGACATCGCGAGGTGTGCGCACGAACGAGTAGCCAAGGATGTCGGCATGGGCGGCGATGAATTTGAGGTTTTCGATATCGTCTGCGGAAAGTGCCGGCACGGTGATGCGGGTGCCTGGAAGGTTGATGCCCTTGGCCTCGCCCAGCCACTCGCCTGTGACCCGAGCCTGAGTGATCTCGATGCGGAGATGCGAGGCTGTGACCGAGCGAATCAGGCCACCAATTTTGCCGTCATCAAACCAGATAGCTTCGCCGGGTTTTGCGTGTTCGAGCATGGCGGGTAAATTGACGCCGATGCGGGCCGATGCATGGCGGCCATGGACAGTTTGGTGCGCGGGCAGGCCTGGGCGGCAGGAGCGGTCGAGGCGAAGCGTGTCTCCTGGTTTGAGCAGGAGCCGCTGGGGTTGTGGGGGGATGGTGCCAAGGCGAGCCTTGTGGGGCTGCCTGGGATCGAGGGCTGGTCTATGGCTGAATTGGATTCCCGAGACGAAGTAGCAGGTTCTGCGGGTTTCGGCGAGGAAGCAGCCGTCTTGTGCGCGGACAATTCTGAGGGAGCGATTTGACTTTCGAGCATCGCGAAATTCGATACGGTCGTTGTGGCGCAGGCGGGCGACGAAGGCGGCCGGTAAGAAGAGCGAGGGCAGGTCGTCGCCTGGGGGTATGCCATTGCCAGGGACGAGCCAGAGGCGCGCGGGAGTGATGACGCGGCCAAAGGCATCGCGCTGGGGGCGGCAGCGCAGGATACCGGGGCCGGGTTGAATGGGGCCGGTGCGGAGTTTGGGTCCGGCGAGGTCGATTTGAATTTTGCAATGGCGGCCGGTTTCTGCACGCGCCTTATCGAGGTTGCGGATCATGTTGAGCCAGATGCGGGGATTGTCGTGGGCGCAGTTGATGCGCATGCAGTCCATTCCGTTGTGGACGAGGTTGCGGACGAGATTGTAGTCGGTGGCGGCGTCGGTGGACATCGTCACCATGATGCCGACGGTTCGATGAGCATGGAGCGGGCCCAGGAGCGACTGCGTGTTCCGGGCTAACAGAGCGGCGCCTTCACCGATGTGGACTGGCGGCTCGACGGCTGGGAGGTGGCTGTTGCAGGTGATAGCGGAGCAGAGCATTCGATGGACATGCTGGAGAGTGTTGAGGACATGAGCTTCGCACCGACCGAGGGAAGAAAGCCCGAACGCGGCGAGCTCTGCTTGCAGTTCGCGCAGGTCGTGACGGCGGAGAACAAGATAGTGGGCGAGATTGCGGGCGCTGCGCAGATGTTGGGGATGGACGGAGAGCGGCCGCCGAAAGAGCGAGGCCTCAAAGCGGAGCATTTCTCTGGCAAGACGGCGCAGGGTCTCGGCAATACGGGCGAGGCGTTTTCGTTCGGATTCAGTGAGGTTGGAATGTAGTTGCGCGAGTTGCCTTGCCATAAGATCGCCTCACCGCGGAGGAGAAGAGCCGAAAACACCCGTCTAATCAGTTTGATGCGTTGAGGGAGTGGATTTCGGTGAGGTGCGCTGGGCAGCGCGGTCCGGTGCACATGCGGGCACGTAGAACAAAGACCTCGGTGACCGTAATCACTGCCCGGGATTAAAGTTGGACGGAAAGTCGCGACAGGAAGAGTTCAATTGTCGAGTGGCACCGGGGTGCAGGGAGAGGGATGCAACGGCGCCGGGATGGGTGCGGAGGCCGAGATGGTCTTTAAGAATCGTGAAGATGCGGGATGGCAACTGGCCAGGAAGCTGGCCGTGTATGCAGGGCGCAAGGACGTGATCGTATTGGGGATTCCGCGCGGCGGAGTGGAGGTTGCGTTTCCGGTTGCACAGGCGCTAGGTGTGCCGATGGATATCTTCTTGTCGAAGAAGCTGGGTGTTCCAGGGCAGGAGGAGCTCGCGTTCGGGGCAGTGGCGGCGGACGGAAGCCGTTACGTGAATGAGCGGATCGTGGCAGTGGCGGGAATCGAAGATGAGGAGATGGAGCGGATAACATCCGCGACGTTGAAGACACTGCGGGAGCGCGAGACGCGGTTTCGGGCTGGTCGTGGGCCGCTGGATGTGACGGGACAGACTGTGATCCTGGTAGACGACGGGATTGCCACGGGAGCGAGCATGGAGGCTGCGGTGCAGATGTTGAAAAAGATGGGACCGGCGCGGCTGGTGGTTGCGTTTCCGGTTGCTCCCGTGGGGATTTCTGCGCGATTGCGGCGAGAAGTGGACGAGGTGGTGTGCCTGGAAGAAGAGCCGGATTTCTTCGCGGTGGGGCAGTTTTACCGAGACTTTTCGCAGGTTTCGGATGAGGAAGTAATCGATCTGATGAAAAAGGCAGAGGAGACAGTTGCGACCGATGCAGGCGCGAATCCGATGGCGCTGGCAGATGCGGCGGAAAATGATCCGCCAGCGGCTAAGAGCGAGGAGACGGAAGTAAGGATTCAGATGGGTGGCCTGACGCTGGAGGGTGTGCTGCATCTGCCACAGAACTGCGTCGGGGTGGTGCTGTTTGCGCATGGGAGCGGGAGCAGCCGGTTCAGTCCGCGAAACCGTTACGTGGCGAAGGTGTTGCAGCAGAGGCAGATTGGGACGCTGCTGTTTGACCTGCTGACGCGCGAAGAAGAGCAGGAGGATGAATGGACGGCGCGGATCCGGTTTGATATTCCGCTCCTGGCCGAGCGGATGGAGGGCGCGACGCAGTGGCTGGAGGGCTATTTAGGAAGCCGGAATCTGCCGTTTGGGTATTTTGGGGCGAGCACCGGCGCGGCGGCGGCACTGGTGGCGGCGGCGAAGCTGCCGGACAAGGTGGGGGCCATTGTTTCGCGGGGTGGCAGGCCGGATCTGGCGGGAGATGCGCTGGAACATGTGCAGGTGCCCACCCTGCTGCTGGTGGGCGGACTGGACGATGTGGTGATCGGGCTGAATGAAGAAGCTCTTGCCAGGCTAAGGTGCGAAAAAAAGTTGCAGATTATTCCGGGCGCGACGCACTTGTTTGAGGAGCCGGGAACGCTGGAGGCTGTCGCCGAGGCGGCGGCTGCGTGGTTCATTCGGCATCTGGGGACTCGGCGCGCAAGCAGTCCTGCTTTCAGCGCATTTCGGTTGTGAGGGGACGGGATTCTTCGGATGGGTTGAGCGTTAGAGCAGCTTTCCGGCGGCGAGGTCGCGGATGAGCTCGCGGTCGGCGGCGAGGAAGTCGTATTCGGGCAGGGTGTGGAGCTGGGTCCAGCGGAAGTCGTGGAAGATCCGATTGGTGAGCTCGCCCTCGAAGCTGTGGACGGCGAAGAATTGCAGATCGACCGCGCCGCCGTTGCGGTAGTTGTGTCGGACATGAGCGACGCGGACGCCGATGGAAGCGCGGATGCCGAGTTCTTCGTCGAGCTCGCGGCGGAGGGCTTCTTCCGGGGACTCGCCAGGTTCGATTTTGCCGCCGGGGAACTCCCACTTGAGGCTCATGGGTTGATCAGGACGGCGCTGGCAGACGAGCACTTCGCTGCCGCGCAGGATCAACGCGGCCACCACGTAGCGGATGGTCCGGTTGGCGTTGCGGCTGGCATCGTATTCGGTCAAAGCGAGATCCTCTGTAAACTTTATGTTCTTTTTTTACAGCATATTGAGGCGTCGGAGGTCATCGGGGGAATTGGGCGGATCAAAAGCGTCAGGGTGCAGGGCGGCAGCGATGGCGTGGAGACCGCGCAGGAGCGTGGGCGCGGGTGTGTTGAGCCATTCGTCGCGGATGCAATAGACACGGCGATTGCGGACGGCGCGGAGGGAGTGCCAGTGACGCTGCTCGACGATGCGTTCGAGGGGGACGCGAGAGCCGGCGCCGCACCAAGCGGCGAGGATGACGTCGGGATCGGCAGCGGCGACGACTTCGGGCGTGGTCGTGGCACCGGGCAAGCCGATGAATTCGCCGCCGGCGGCTTCCACTAGTTCGCGGACCCAAAACTGCGAGTGGATGAGGGGTTTGCCCCATTCTTCGCAATAGACGCGCGGGCGGGCCAGCGAAGCGGCGCGGGTGCGCACGGAGGCGATGGCGGACTGCATTTCGGCGATGACGGATTCGGCCTGTGTGGAGGCGTTGGAGAGAGCACCGATGAGGCGGATGTCGTTGTAGATGTCTGCGAGGGAATGAGGCGCGAGGAGCAAGACGGGGACGCCGGATTGGAGGATGGCGGTAAGGGATTCCTGGCGGTAGGGAACGGACGTGAGGACAAGATCGGGGCGGAGCGGAAGGAGTTCCTCGGCCTTGGTGGACCAGGAGTCGTGGACGACGGGGAGATTGCGAGAGGCGAGCGCGGGGACGACTTCCAGACAGTATTTGGTGCAGGCGCAAAGGTAGTCGACTCGGTCGAGGCGGTTGAGGATGACGGAGATGCTGGGCTGAAGCGAGAGCAGACGCACTGCCAGCAAGTTAGCAGATTGGGCGTATGGCGGAGGACGAGAGGATTCGAGGTGGCTTCCGCTGATCTACTTCAGGCTCTGTGGTCGGTCCAGACGGATTCGGGGTAGAAGACGGGCCAGCCGTGCGTGGCGGCGATATCGATCAGGGCCGGGGATGGGTTGACGGGGAAGGCACGGCGCGCAATTTGGAGCATGGCGGCGTCGTGGATAGAGTTGCCGAAGACGGCGTCGGGGTGGGGAATGCCGGCGCGGCGAAGGGATTCGGCCTTGCCTTCGTCGGTAGGGACGTCGATGAGTTTGCTGGTGACGATGCCGTTTTCAACTTCGACGCAGGCGGCGAGAACGCGGCTGGCGGGAAGGTCGAAGCGCTTGACGCCTTCTTCAATGACCCAGTTGTTGGTAGAGCTGACGGCCCAGATTTCCGTGCCCTGTTGCTGGAGTTTTGTGACGAGGGCCCGGAGTTCGGGGAAGATTTGGGCGTCGATATGGGTGCGGAAGTACTCGGCAGCAGCACGGCGGAGTTCGTCTTCGTGGAGGCCGTTGTAGACCTGGACCATTTCGCCGCAGATGGCCAGCTCTGAGACTTCGCCCTGGCGATAGAGGCGATGGCGGGAGTCGATCCAGTCGGAGGCGTTGCGGGAGAGCAGGCCTACGTCCATGGTCCAAGTCATGAAGCCGATGCCCGCGTCGCCGGTCCAGAGGGTGCCGTCGCAATCAAAGACCGCGGTGCGGGGTTGGGCGGCGAGGACTTCGGCTTCGAATTGCAAGGGCGTGAGACGGGCGGGCATGGCGGAATTGGATGGGGAATCGGTCAAGTGGGAAAACTCCTCCAGTTGCTTATATTTTGCGGGATGGGGAGGGAAAATGCACACGCGGCGGGCATGGGGAGTCTGGGCTGTCGAAGTTGGTACGTTTACGCGGGAATGAGCGACGGGACTGGCGAAGTTTTCGATAATGAGGCTGTGGCGGCGACTCGCACGACCGAATTGATTCGCGAATACATGACCTACCTGCGCGTGGAGAAGGGGCTGCGGCCTTTGAGCTGCGCGGCGTATGAGCGGGACCTGCTCCAGTTTGCAGAGTATCTGGAGGGTGTGAATACGGGGTTACTGGATGCGCGGCCGGAGCATATTTCGGAATTTGTGCAGCATTTAGGGCGACATGGTGTGGAGTCGCGGTCGGCGGCGCGGAAGCTGAGCTGCCTGCGCGGGTTCTACAAGTGGCTGATTCTGGACAAGAGGATTGCGCGCGATCCGACGCTGCATCAGGACTCGCCATCGGCGTGGAAAGTGCTGCCGAAGGCGCTGGCTCCGGAAGAGATGGCCACGATGCTGGAGCAGGCGAAGCTGGCGGCGGAGCATCCTGTGGGGCGCGCTGGCGCGGACGCAGCGGCGCTGCGGGACCGGGCAATTCTGGAGCTGCTGTATGCGGGCGGTTTGCGGGTCTCAGAGCTGACGGGGCTGCGGGTGGCGGATTTGAACCTGGATGCAGGCCGGGCGCTGGTGCGCGGCAAGGGTGATAAGGAACGGGTGGTTCCGCTGGGCGAGCCGGCCGTGCAAGCGCTGGCGGAGTATCTGGAGCGCGGACGGCCGGTGCTGGCGAGGCATGGGCGCGGGGCGGAGAGCGCGTTGTTTCTGTCGGCGCGCGGGAGGCGGCTGACGCGGGGATGGGTGTGGCAACTGGTGCGGCGGTATGGGGCGAGTCCGCACATGCTGCGGCACAGCGCGGCGACGCACATGGTGGAACATGGCGCGGATTTGAGGACGGTGCAGACGTTCCTGGGGCATGCGGATATTTCAACGACCCAGGTGTACACGCACGTTGCGCTGGGGCATCTGAAGGCGGAGCACAGGAAGTTTCATCCGCGAGGCAGGCGATGAGCGAGGAAAGGGCACAGGTGCGGGGGGCGATGGCGCTGCGGGCGGATGCTTTTCTGGCGGCGATGGCACATGAGCGGGGCTGCTCGCCGCATACGCTGCGAGCCTACAGGCGGGAGTTGGAGGACTTCACGGCGTTTGCGCAGAGATTGCTGGGCGAGGATGCAACGGTGGGGCGGCTGGAGCATACGCATATCCGGGCATACCTGGGCGAGTTGTACGAGCGGGGCTTGTCGAAGGCGTCGGTGGCGCGGGCGCTGGCGGCGATCCGGTCATGGTGCAAATGGCTGGCGCGGCATGGGGAGATGGAGCAAAGCCCGGCGGCGCTGGTGGCGACGCCGAAGTTATCGAAGCACCTGCCGCGGGTTCCAACGATAGAAGAGATGAACCGGATGGTCGACGCCAGGGCTGATGAGGCGGCGGCGTGGCCGGCGCGGGACAAGCTGATTCTGGAACTGCTGTATGGGTGCGGGATTCGGAACGCGGAGTTGGTGGGGATTGATCTGAAGGATATTCAGTGGGCGAATGAGGTGATCCTGGTGCGCGGTAAGGGGCGCAAAGAACGGTATGTTCCGCTGGGCGATGCGGCGGCGGAGGCGATGCGGACATACTTGCCGGAGCGCGGGCAGAAGCTTGCGGCGATGGGGAAGGATTCGCCGGCGTTGCTGTTGAATGCGCGCGGCAGAGGGACTGGCCGGCTGACGACGCGTAGCGTGGGGCGCATTGTGAAGCGGCTGGCGGTGGCGCAGGGGCTGCCTGCGGAGGTGCATCCGCACACGCTGCGGCATGCCTTTGGGACGCACATGCTGGAGGAGGGTGCGGATCTGCGGGCGATCCAGGAACTGTTGGGGCACGAGCGGCTTTCGACGACGCAGCGGTATACGCAACTTACGGTAGGGCAGGTGGAGGCGGTGTACGACCGGACGCATCCGCGGGCGAGGTGACAGTGGCACGATTGCTCGCCAATAGCTGCCGATTCAACAGAAACTCAGGGCTCTTGCTTGGAAATGTTTGATATAGCGTGACAGACGGGGCCAGCGTCGGGGCTGCATTCTGCCTGAACGGTTACACTAGAAGATGAGGAAATATCGTTTTGATCGGTAGCGCAATCACCAAAGTATTCGGAACCAGCAACGAGCGGGCCGTGAAGCGGCTAGTGCCCTATGTGCAGGAAATAGGCGCGCTCGAGCCGGAGATGCAGAAGCTCTCGGACGAAGAGCTGAAGGCAAAGACACAGGAATTTCGGGCGCGGATTGCCAAGGAACTGGAAGGCATCGAAGACGAGGACGAACGCGCGAAGGTCGAGAAGGAAGTGCTCGACGAGATTTTGCCGGAGGCCTTTGCGGTGGTGCGCGAAGCGGGCCGACGCGTGCTGCAGATGCGGCACTTCGACGTGCAGCTGATTGGCGGCATTGTTCTGCACCAGGGCAAGATTGCTGAAATGAAGACCGGCGAAGGTAAGACGCTGGTGGCAACGCTGCCGTGCTATCTAAATGCGCTGGCCGGACACGGTGTCCATGTGGTGACGGTGAACGACTACCTGGCCAAGCGCGACGCCGAATGGATGGGCAAGATTTACGAATTTCTGGGGCTGACAGTCGGCGTGATCGTGCACGATCTGGACGATGATCAGCGCAAGCAGGCGTACGGCGCGGATATCACTTACGGGACAAACAACGAATTCGGATTCGACTACCTGCGCGACAACATGAAGTTCGACCTCAAGGATTGCGTGCAGCGCAGGCACTACTTCTCGATAGTGGACGAAGTGGATTCGATTCTGATTGACGAAGCACGAACGCCGCTGATCATTTCCGGGCCGACCGATCAGACGACAGACAAGTATGCGCGCGTGAACCGGATCATTCCATCGCTGGAAGAGGGCGAGGAGATTGAGAAGGGCGAAGAGAAGATTCTGACCGGCGATTATGTCGTTGATGAGAAGCACAAGACGATCTCTGTGAGCGATGAGGGCTGGGAGAAGATTGAAAAGCTGCTTGGTATTGGCAACATTGCCGATCCGGAGAACTGGGAACTGAAGCACCACGTCGAAACGGCGATCAAGGCGCACTCGCTGTACAAGCGCGATGTGCAGTACGTTGTGAAAGACGGAGAAGTCATCATCGTGGACGAGTTCACGGGACGACTGATGCCGGGCCGGCGGTGGTCGGATGGTTTGCATCAGGCGGTGGAAGCCAAGGAGGGTGTGAATATCCGCCGCGAGGACCAGACGCTGGCGACGATTACCTTCCAGAATTATTTTCGCCTGTATAAGAAGCTGGCGGGCATGACGGGTACGGCGGAGACCGAAGCGGCAGAATTCGACAAGATTTACAAGCTGGAGATCGTGGTGATTCCGACGAACCGGACGCTGCTGCGGAAAGAGCACCCGGATGTGGTGTACCGGACGGCGAAGGAAAAGTACTTTGCGGTTGCCGATGACATTGAAAAGCTGCACAAGGATGGGCAGCCCGTGCTGGTGGGTACGACTTCGATTGAGAAGTCAGAAGTGATTTCGCAGATTCTGGCCAAGAAGGGCGTGAAGCACGTCGTACTGAACGCGAAGTACCATGAGCGCGAAGCCGAGATTGTGGCGCAGGCAGGCCGGTTGGGAATGGTGACCATCGCAACGAACATGGCCGGCCGCGGCACGGACATTCTGCTGGGCGGCAATGCGGAGTTCATGGCCAAGCAGGAACTGATGAAGAAGGGCCTGGCCCGTTCGATCAGTCCGGCAGAGGGCGCGATCAACCCGATGGCGGCGCAGGGGATGCTGCGTTTTTACTACCAGGGGCAGGAGTTTGAGACCACGCAGGAGGCGTGGGACAAGACCCTGGGGCAGCACAACGAGACGGTCGCGAAGGAACGCGAGGGAGTGATCGCGGCTGGCGGGTTGTTCATCATGGGCACGGAGCGGCATGAGTCGCGGCGGGTGGACAACCAGCTGCGAGGCCGCGCGGGACGCCAGGGCGATCCCGGCGCTTCGCGGTTTTATCTGTCACTGGAAGACGACCTGATGCGCATTTTTGCGCGCGAATGGGTTTCGACGCTGCTGCAGCGGCTGGGCATGGAAGAAGGCGTGCCGATTGAGTCGAAGATGATCTCAAACCGCATCGAGAAGGCGCAGATGGCGGTGGAAGGACAGAACTTCGAGGCCCGCAAACACCTGCTTGAATATGACGACGTGATGAACAAGCAGCGCGAGGCCGTGTACGGTTTGCGGCGCCAACTACTGGAAGGACTGGACCAGAAGGAACTGATCGTCGAGGATTATGTTCCGAATATCCTGAGTAACATTCTGGACGAGACAACTCCGGAAAAGCTGCATGCCGACCAGTGGGACTGGGACAAACTGCACGAGAAGCTGGTAAGCCACTTCGGTTTCGACTACAAGGCAGAGGAGCTGGACGTTGTCGACCTGACGCGGCACGAGCTGGGCGAGCATCTGTTTGAGGCGTTAAAGGAACGTTACGAGGCCAAGGAACAGTTCATTGGCGAAGAGCCGATGCGGTATCACGAACGGATGATCATGCTGAGCGTGCTGGATGGTTTGTGGAAAGACCATCTGCTCAACATGGATCATCTGAAGGAAGGCATCGGGTTGCGCGGTTATGGCCAGCAGGATCCGCTGGTGGAGTACAAGCGCGAGTCGTTCGACATGTTTGAGGCGATGATGAATCGCTTCCAGGAAGACACGGTCCGGTATCTTTACCTGATGCAGATTGTTGGACCGGATGGGAAGCCGCTGGAAATTCCGAAGCGGGTACAGCGCGAAGCCGAACCGATGACACTTTCTGGCGGAGGTGCTCCGGTGCGCCACGTGAGCCACGACGGTATGACGGCGGTGGCGGAACAGGCGGCCTCGACGGTGACGATTCCGACGCGCCAGCCAACGACGACGATCGATGATATTGAGCGTGAGTTTGAGCGGAAAAAGAAGCGCGAACTGGATCAGGCTCGAATGGCCGGCGTTGCGGATGGCGGCGAGAGTGTGGCGACGCGGCGCGTGGGCGAGAAGGTGGGTAGGAACGATCCCTGCCCATGCGGTTCGGGCAAGAAGTACAAGAAGTGCCACGGCGCAGATGCCTAAGGGGAAGGCAGTTGAAAAAAGTTGGGGCAGAGCTTGCGGCTCTGCCCTTTTTGCATGCCGGGGAGGCGATGCGAGGAGGCTGTGCGAGGTGCGAATCCATGACCTAGAGCCTTTTCACTGATGCTAAGAGGTGTCCTGGATCGATCCGGTGTGGTCGTTCTTTGATGGAAGGTCCACGCCAACTTCCTCGTTCTCCCTACACCTTCAGTGAAAATGCTCGAGATTCGCGACACAGAAGTCATCGGCGCTGGGCTCGCAAGCTTTAGAACTGGTCTCATAAATAGCGTGGCGGCTTCGACGACAAGTATGAGCCCCGCTTCGATGGCGGATCTCAGTA
>JAJYVU010000093.1 GCA_021791875.1 Acidobacteriota bacterium
GAAGCAATCCTCAACCCCACTGCGACCGCCAGCAGCAAGGTCGCGTAGTACCATCAACCTAACCGCCGCTCAACTTTCAACTGGCGGCGGGACATGCTCTTCGTTGAGCCCCATCACCAGATCTTCGAGTCAAACCCACGGTCTATGCTGCGGAGCGATAGCCAGCTAGAATCCTACAAGCAATCACGACTTGCATCGGTTCGGGACGAAAATTTCCGTGCGGCCATTCTGTCGACGCTGACGGTCTGAGTGTGCCGAAATCGCCCTCGATCCGTTGGGTCAAGCAGAACGGACAGCCGATGCCGATACCCGACTACCAGGCCCTGATGCTGCCGCTGCTGACGATAGCCGGTAACGGCAAAATACATACCAAGCGCGATGCGGTGTCCGAACTCGCCGTGCAGTTTGGGCTCGCTGGGGCGGAACGAAAGGAGCTGCTTCCAAGCGGCAAGCAAGAGATTTTCGACAACCGGGTTGGATGGGCGCGGACCTACATCAAACATGCCCTCCTCATCGAATACGTCCAGCGCGGCCAGTTCCGCATTACCGACCGCGGCAAACAGGTATTGGCAGAGAAGCCCGAGCGAATCGACAGCGTCTTTCTTCGCAGGTTCTCTGAGGTTGTTGAATTCCAGAAACGTTCAAGAACGGCAGCATCAGAGGAGAGCGAAACCGCTGCGTTGAATGTTGAAACGGACACCCCCGACGACTTGATGGCGACCGGCTACTTGAATCGGCGGAGGCAGATTGAAGAAGACGCGCTTGAACGGGTCAAGCACTGTTCACCAGAGTTCTTTGAGAGGCTCGTGGTAAAGCTGATTACGGCCATGGGCTATGGCGGTACGTTGGCCGACGCTGGAAAGGCGATTGGCAAGTCAGGCGACGGCGGCGTTGACGGCGTTATCAAGGAAGACAGGCTCGGACTCGAACAGATCTACATTCAGGCGAAGCGAAGGGATGACGCGAGTGTTGGCCGTCCTGAGATTCAGAAGTTCGTCGGTGCCCTACTTGGCAAACGGGCACGGAAGGGGATCTTTCTTACAACCTCTACTTTTACGAAGGACGCCCGCGAGTACGCCAGCAGCCTTGAAACGAAGGTCATTCTCATCGACGGTAGGGAATTAGCTGCGTTTATGTTCGATTTCGAGGTCGGCATCGCCACTGAGAGCACCTACGTCGTCAAGCGCGTCGACAACGACTTCTGCGAGGATGATGTTTCCTCACAGTAGGCAACCCTGCGTTTTTACACAAGTCGCCTAACATCACCTTTTACCATCACTCAATTCGAGCCGGAGGTTGTTGCCTGCAAGTTAAGGGGAGATTGGAATGACCACTCTTAACCGATTTGAGCGCGCAAAGCTTTCCCTAAACTGACAAAGAAAATTGTTGTCAAAGTTCTGGCAGCTCGATGCGTAACCAAAGCAAAACAGAGGCCAGCGAACGACTTCATAGGGAAATGGGGTGTGCGGATGTTCTCAAAAGATGTTTCCGGTTTTGCTATATGCTGTTCAACACTTTGCTGCGGCCTGTTATTTACTGGCTGCATGTCATCTAATTCCATGTCAGGCAGCTCTGGGATGATGGGGTCAACTCCGAGCGTTTTGAGTCAACTCACCGCCAAAACGACGATTGGATCCACAGTCGACCCAGACAATGGAGATAACAATCCATATGGTCTTGCCATCGCACCGGCGGCCTCAGGGCCCATCAACGCGGGAGACTTGATTGTTTGTAACTTCAACAACAGTTCTGGAACACCCGGCGCGGGAACGACTATAGAGGATCTGGCGCCCACCGCAGGTTCCATGCCCAGGCGGATCGCGCAGAGTTCCGACCTTGCCGGATGCGACGCGCTGGCGCTGAACCCCACGGACAACGTTTGGGTTGCGGCCTATACAGCCAATGACAATCCAATTGTTGAACCTACGGGCACGGTCAAGTCCACTTTGGCGACCAGCTATTCCTGGGATCAGCCATGGGGGCAGATCTTCGCTTCTCCATCCACATCCAGCGGTATCACCGCAAACCCTACTTTTTATGTCTCTCAAGCCACTAACGGATCCATCGTTGCCGTACAAATCACGAGCACTGGTTTCGTCTTTAAGCAAATCATCAGTGGTTTTCCCTCCACAGTCTCGAAACAATATGGGATTCTCGCACCCGCCGGGCTAACCTACGATCCGAACTCGGACACCTTGTACATCATCTCTTCCGACACAGACTCGATCGTGGCCATCTCGAAGGTGTCCACCGTTCCAGCAAACGGAATCACCGTAGCGGCCAGCTCGATGAGCACGAGCTCCGGTGGCTACTACAGCTCAGGAACCTCGACATCCATGAGCCTGACCTTCAGCGGTGCGGCCGCCAGCCAGGCGCGGGTGTTGTACTCAGGGACGCCGCTCAACTATCCGATCAGTTCCGCCTTGCTGTACAACGGAGATTTGATTGTAGGCAATACCGGGGACAACAATATGGTGGAGGTGAACCCAGCAACCGGCATGGTGGTTGGAACCATGTCAGTGGACAGCGGCAATGCGGGAGCTATCTTCGGCATCGCAACGGAAGGAACGACTCTGGCCACGCAGCAGATTTTCTTCAACGACGATAACTCCAACACGGTAGTAGAGCTCAGCCAGGGAGCAACGAGTATGATGGCTCGCTAATTTCCGTGTCCCGCATGGAGTTGCGAATGATGCGGAGGGGAGACCTGGGTTCTTAGGAATCGGGTCTCCTCACTTTTATTTAAAATGGGATTCCTGTCTCCCTCGGCAGAATCTGTGGGTGGATTCCGGTTCGCGCAGCGACCTAAGTGTTTGATAAGGAGCGAGTTCGATGGCCTTGCACATTCGAATCCCTGAGGGTCGTCTGGTAATCACTGGGTTTTTGTTGTTGAATCTTCTCGATGGCGGCCCCGTTTGTTGAGCGCTCACCGCGTGCTGGCTGAGAAGCACTATCGCTATCAGTTTGTCTTTGCGGAGGACGCCGGCCACGTTGACCGCGGCGTCCGGCTGGAGACGCTGCCTTAGGCGCTGGAGTATGTCTGGCAAGGGCATCGAGAGACGGCAGCAGACCGAAACTTTCTGGTTGGGGAGCGGGAAGGCCCAGTGGACGTCCCGCCCGTAGTGGAGGGTCGAGCGGCGGTTTGACGAGGCTCTTGAGAAATCGGATTGCCACACTTTTGAAGAAGAGCCACCGTCATTTATCGACCGCGGAAGGCATCCTTGCTCCGCGGTGACCGGCAGTGAGAGGATCGCGTGGCGGAGTCGTCCTGACCAGCTTCTCCGCATTCAAGAGCGAGCGAGACGAGCTCAGCACCAATTCTTCTTGATTTTGCCCGTCTGCTGAGTTGTTAGAACCGCTTCGCCGAGAGGATAGGTCTTCGGCCGTCTCCCTCCGCCCGATCCCCTCTAAGGTGCAAAAAGCCGTGGAGTCTATCACCCATAAACGCGCAGGCACCTGAATAATGCGTGAATCCAACGCGCTTCATTTGGCGGGGGAGATACGCCATCCGTTCTCCAAGTATCATCCAGCAGATGCTCAGTCCGCAGGTTCGGGCCAACCCTTCCAGCAAGTCGCGACGAAGGAGCAAGGCTGCGGGGCCGTTCTCAAGTGCGCTCGGATCCTGGGCCACAACCTGGCCGGTGCGGTTGCCGAAGTTTGCAGCGACTCCGATCCAGGTAAGCTGCATGGCCTTCACAATCTCAGAGTCAGGAAGGTGCAAAGTAAAACCCGAATCGACGGAGCAGTCGAAGCCAGAGGACCCCTGGTGGTATTCGAATGAAGAGGTGCGAATCCGCACCGGGCAGCCGTGTCCCGGCTGCACCCAGCCTTCATTTACGTAGTAGGGGTTGTCAAAGGTCTTCCAGGCTGGCGACCAGATGTATTCCCCCAAGAACAACCTGTGCGATGAGGACACTCTCGGCATCCACTGCCCGTAGAAATCCACGCCCTCAGCCCAATTCATGAACGCTTCCACGTCTTCGTTGTGAACCAAAAAACTTCTGAGATGGCACCAGACTTTGCGAGCCTCGACCACCTCTCGGTCCATCCCCTCCGGCACGGGGCGTTCACGATCAAACGACAGGTCAGCGGCGAACCAGGAGTTGCCTTCAGGGTCGACCTTTTGCAGGAATTTTGTGGGGTCCGGGAAGTCTGAGGAATCCTCGGCCCACGACAACCCGTCCAATTTGTCGCCCCAGTCAGGCTCAAATTGAGGCGCCCACCATCCCTGGCTAGACGCGGCGTCTCCCCTAGTGGAGATCAAAGAGTGGGAGGGGTCAATGTCTCGGAAAAAGTCCTGCCACGGCCCTTGGTACGCATACTCCACCCCCGCGTTCCCCATCGAGTTTCGAAACTGAAAATTGTCGGCTATCAGGGCGCAGATCTCGTGATAGGCGATCCACTGATATTTCTTGCCGATCCTTTCGGCCTTGGCTGTGTTCCTGCCGTCGTGTCTAATGACGTAGTTGTCGAAGTACTCAAATCGTTCAGTCGTCCATCCCAGTTCGAAGACTCGTTTGGCCACGTATCGCTGGATCAGATGTAGATCGAATGGCGGCGGGTTTGCGGCCTTGGGTAATCCATGCAATTTCCAGAGGCTCTTTAGCTCACGGGCCCGTTCTGGGCTGAGGCCATGCAATAGCGCCTTTTTAGCGTTGGACAGAACTCCCTTTGCCTCGTCGATCGCCTGTTGGAGATCTGTAGTTGAGCCGCGATTCTCCATATCCAGCGAGCGAAATTCCGCAAACATTCTCTTGGCGGATACATCTAAGAGTTTCGATTCTGCTTCGCGGTATGCGTCCCACAGCGGTGACATCTCCGCACCGCACCCCGCCTGAAAATCTTTCAGGCACTCAGAGTAGGTGCGCCACGCCGGTTGGTCGAGCCGAAGGGAAAGCCAGTGCGTGGACCGAGAATTCGTGCCGATTACGTAGCGCCCGAAGTCGTCATGCAGTACGGAGAAGACGATGCGGCGCGCACCCCACGCCTCATTGCCGTCTGCCTTCAGGGACTGTTCCAATTTCTCGATGGTCGCCCCCGAAGGGACTTTTGGCCATTTGCTGCGATAAGGCGGCCGGACACGATTCAAGACATCCTCCGTCTGTGGCTCTAAGGCATGCAGCCGTTCAATGACTCCTCGGGCATAATCCCGGAGCAGAAGGTGCGCCACAACGGGAGGCTTAGCGAAGACCGTGTCCAAAACAGCATCTGCAAGGGGTCGAATGCGCGAAGGGTCGCTCAATCGCATCGCTACCCCGTAGGCGACGGCGAGAATCCGCTCCCGAATGTACAGGTCGTCAACGGTGGCAAAGCTGCGCACAAGATCGGCCGTGGCTGTCTCGCGGCCGTTCAGGAGGTTCGCGGCAGCTTTCGTTGCTCGGTCGCGAAGAAAACGGTGCGAACTGGAGAGGAGCCAGGCCAGAGCCAACGAGACAAGTCGGACGGACTCTTCTTCTACCACGTCTGAATGTTTTAGGGAGAGAGCCCAGTCAATCATGCGACGGATAGCAGAGTGTTTCTTCGAATAGAGGTCATGCAGCTTGAGCGTCCACCATGCATCGCGGTCAGGCATGCTTCTCTTCCGCAACTGGCGGTCGAGGAAGTCGGCGTTCCAGGGGTGACCCGGAACGCTGGCCAACGTCAGGAGTATTTCAACTGCATGGATCCTATCTGTTTCTCGATCAAGCGAGCCGTTGAGCCAATTGAGCGTTTGGTCGGAGAAGGCCTTAATATCCCTCCAAATCAGGCTCTGACGGTAGGTTTCCCGCCACTGCCAGTGCGACAGCACCGAC
This sequence comes from Acidobacteriota bacterium, assembly GCA_021791875.1. Taxonomy (GTDB): domain Bacteria; phylum Acidobacteriota; class Terriglobia; order Terriglobales; family Acidobacteriaceae; genus Acidobacterium. Next base: position 5,793 of record JAJYVU010000093.1, read on the forward strand.
GGCGCGAAGTCCATCAACTCCTGCTGGAGCATTTCGGGCGATTGAATGAAAAGGGACTCAAGCACGCCGGGGCTCAGGCGCGTGTCATCTTCGGTCAGTGCGTTTTCTGTCGATTGTTGAGGACCCTTTGTTTGTTTGATCCTTCCCAGGATGGATTCGGCTGTGAGGTGATCGGCTAATCGTTCGTATCCCAAATAGACGTACTCGCCCTCATTCTCGTCGTCCACGCGGGCTAGGTTCTCAACAAGCAAACCCTCTCCCACGAGACCTTGATACAAGGATTTTTGAAAAGTCTGGTTCGGAAGGAGGCTGTTGACGAGCGTCATAGCTTTGCTGCGGGATAGCCATTGCTCTTGTGGGAACGGGAAGGCAGCGACGAACGACTTCAACGCCTCTTGCACGAGCTGCGATTTCGGATCGAAGTCAAGCGACCTTGCGAGGCGGTCGTTAATTGCCCCCGTATAAAGACGAAATACCTGGGAGATTCCGTGAAAGCCGCGTGGCAGACGTGTGTGTCCGGCCTCTTTCAGCCCAACGCAGATGCTCTTCAGAAACAGTGGGCTGCGGTACTCTGCCGCAAGCAGGGGTGTGGACGGCAATTCAATGCCGTAGTGGCTGAAGAACGTCTTGGAAGCATCGAATTCGTGGTCAGCAAAGCCGTCGTGTGTCACCCTGGCTGCCGAGCTGATGACGCTATCAGGCAGCACAAGCTTCTCGTAGTTGCTTCGGACGCTTATCGCGACGGCGATCCAGGGGGACCTTGCGATGCGCTGTAGGAATGCGCCCAGATGGTCCGGCCAAAGTTCTCTGCCCGCACCTTCGTTGAGGGCGTCGATCATCACCAAGGCTCGCGCGTTGCTCGCCTGGGCCGCAGCTTCCAGGGCGCCAACGAAATCGTCGGCAGTCCACCGTGCCAGATCCAGTTGCTGTAGAGCTTGTGTCCACGGCTCAGGAGACGACCGGAAGCATTGCCCCATGAGCAGGATCGTTGGCAAGCTAGCGTCCAGACGCTTGCGCGCCAGATCGCATAGCACGTGCGTCTTACCCACACCCGCTGTCCCGCTGAGGAGCAACAACCTACTCTTCGCGAGCATCTCGGTGTGCTGCAGGGTATCGGCAGCTTCGCTCAGGGCTCGTTCCACGCCGTAGAGGCGGAGCCGGGACGAACGAAACGGGCTCTCCCGATACGAGCGATCCTCTGCCTCGCTCAGCTTTTGATCTTCCAGGTTTTCGCTTTCGCTTAATTTGTTGGATGCGGAGCGGATGGCAGCTTCGGCCTCTCCTATCCGAGTGAGGGCCGCTCCGAAAGATATCGGGGATGCGGGTTCGACTGCGATCTCCCGAATTGTTGCGATCGCAGAATCGACCTGCGAGAGCACGTTTTCTACTGCTTGTCTTTGCGCGCCGAGCTTGTCGCGGTCGTAGCTCGCCAAGCGGCTTACTTTACTAATCTGACTGGCAAGGTTCCTAAGCCGACGCACCCATGCGCTTGTTCTTCCAAACGCGTCGAAGTCCTCCATAATGGGCAGTTCGACATTGACTTCAGGTGTATAACGCGGCCCCGCTGCGGCAATGGCTTCCTGAAGGCGTCTGTTGAACCAGTCCGAGTCGAGGACTGCGGCTTCAAACCAGAATTGTGCCCGTCCCGCATTGGCGGGAAGTGTCAGTTTGTTGAGCATTTCGTGGCTACCCCACCACACGAATTCGACCGACATTCCCCTGTCGGCTGCCCAGCCTTTCCATTTCTCGACGCGATTCGACCATTCCTGAGAGGCGGTAGTTCGTCCGGGAATCCGAGCGTCGGGCAGATCCATCGGCACACACACGTAGTAGCGAATCAGCCTCGGGTGCTTTTCGAGCGCCGTCTTGACGGAGTCGTCAAGCTGAGCCCATCGGGAGGTCCCCAGGGATAGGAAGTATTTTGCTTGCCAAGCGACCTCCTCGTTCGTCGGCAGGGTCCAGTAGCACTCAATTCCGGCGTCCGGTTTGCCCTTGCGGATAAAGCTAGCACCCTTTGGCATGGGTTGCTGTCCGGCCAGTTGGCTGCAGAACTCCTCGAACCCTTCGGATTTTGAGCCGTTCAGAGCGCGAATGTGTTTCCAGTCGATCGGCAAACCGCCTCCGAGGGGCGTTGCAAGGATGTTTTAACTGTAGCTGAAATCCGGGTGGCGATTCGGTTCAGCACCAGGGGATCTGGCTGTCCCGCCTTTTACCGGAGGACCGTAATGAGGAACGGTCGTGGCGCCGTCCGTGAACAGGTGAGGATACACGCACGAGGGGTTGGTCGAGCTACTCGCAGGGGCGGGTGAGCGCTACTATCTGCGCTGGGTCCGACCGCACGCAATAAGATGGCTGGCGATCGACCGTCCGACTTCACGGAGAGGCGACGGTTCAGGGCGTTTGCAGTTGTCCGCCATGTGCGGCGATTCAGATTCGATGCGGCCGAGAAAATGGGATTGGGGCGGGGAGGGGCTTCTGCGGTAAGAGGTCGCCCGAGCGTCTTTGAGGGATCGCCGGCTGGTGGCGAACAGGCGGAGTTTGCGAACTGTTCGCTCGTCGCGCCCCATGCGGGGCGCGTGGATTGAGATGCTGCCTGAATGCTTGACGCCTCAGTTCATTCGCGCGGACGGTGGGCTGCGTAACGGCGCTATCACCTCAAATCGGCCCAACATCCCTCAGTCTTCTTCTGCGGTCGATGAACCTGCGGTGCGGAGACTACAATCGTAGCGGCGTCATGCCGGCGGGAGTGATGAACACAAGTCTCTTTGAGTTATTCAAGATTGGAATTGGACCTTCGAGTTCGCATACGGTGGGGCCGATGCGCGCGGCACTGCGTTTTGTGCGTGAGATGGCGGCGCACGGCGAGTTTGGCTCTGCGCTGACGGTGGATCTGTATGGGTCACTGGCGCTCACAGGTATCGGCCACGGAACCGACCGCGCCGTGATGATGGGGCTGCTGGAGGAGTCGCCGGATACGGTGGATCTGGATACCATCGACGCGCGCCTGGAGTCTTTGCGGACAACCCGGACCCTGAAGCTGTTAGGCCGGCACAGCGTGCGTTTTGATCCCGCCGTGGATCTGCGCCTGCATCGCGATCAGATGTATCCGGACCCCGAGGTGGCTACCCACCCGAATGGAATGCGCTTTTCCTCCCGCAACCAGAATGGAGATCTCTTGTTCGAGCAGGTGTACTACTCCATCGGCGGCGGTTTCATCCTCTCTGCCCAGGAGTTTGCGGCCGGCGCGAACGGTGTGAAGGCTCGTCCCGTGCCCTATGCCTTTTCCAGCGCCGAGGAGCTGCTGCGGTTGGGTGAACAACAGCGGTTAACGATCGCCGAGATGGTGCTGGCCAATGAGGTCGCGTTGCTCGAAGACCCGGAGATCGTGCGCCGGATCGACCGGATCCTGAGTCCGTCGCGGTTGGGGCGGGCAGCGACTCCTGCGGCTGGCGGTGATGCCGAGGCTACGCTCTCCGGCCAGAAGTGTATTGAGCGTATTGAGGCCGCGATCCTGGCCCTGTGGCAGGCGATGGAGGACTCGATCCAGCGCGGAATTCGTACCGAGGGCGTGCTTCCGGGTGGGCTTAATGTGCGGCGGCGGGCTTCCGGACTGGCGCGGCGCCAGGCGGAGCTTGAGAGAAAGAACGCCGCCACCGATCCGCTGGCTCCACTGGACACCGTCACCATGGTGGCCATGGCGGTGAATGAAGAGAATGCAGCCGGGGGACGGGTGGTGACGGCGCCCACCAACGGCGCTGCCGGTGTGATTCCGGCCGTGGCTTATTATTACGTGCATCATGCTGCCGCCGCGCAGAGCGCGGAACAGCGCAGGGAGGGGCTGCTACGGTACTTTTTGACCGCGGCGGCAATCGGGATTCTCTACAAGGAGAATGCCTCGATCTCCGGCGCAGAGGTGGGTTGCCAGGGTGAGGTGGGCGTGGCCTGCTCCATGGCCGCCGGTGGACTGGTGGCCGCCTTCAGCGGGGATAACGCCACCGTTGCCAGCGCCGCCGAGATCGCCATGGAGCACAACCTGGGCATGACCTGCGACCCGATTGGAGGGCTGGTGCAGATTCCCTGCATTGAACGCAACGGTATGGGCGCGGTGAAGGCCGTAAACGCAGCGCGGCTGGCAATGCATGATCAGGGAGAGCACAAGATCTCCCTGGATCAGGTGATTGAGACCATGTACCGGACAGGCATGGATATGCAGTCACGGTACAAGGAGACGAGCCTGGCAGGGCTGGCGCTGAATGTGATTGAGTGCTGAGGGCGTGCCGGCTTCAGGCTGGGCCGATGCGGCCGGCGTCGATCCAGCAGGAAGTAGGAATCGTGAGCAGTCCGTCCACCGAGTAGGTGTGAAAGAAGTTGCGAAGCTGTTGCTGAAACTCGGGGAAGGCCGGGTCGTAGAGCTGCGGAGTCACGGAGAGAGAAAGTGTCTGGCCGAGGAGAGAGTCCCAGTCCAGAATCTGCTGGCCGGAGATCTTTTCGCTGTGGTGATCGGCAGTGAAGACCTGGCCGAGATTCTCGTGAATGCGATAGCCGGCGCGGATGTAGGCGTAGTCGGC
>JAJYVU010000094.1 GCA_021791875.1 Acidobacteriota bacterium
ACAAGCCTTTGTTGGCTCTGTTTATCAGGACGTGCACCTCTGCCTCGACAGCCAGAGCCATGCCGAGCGGATCGAGATCACCGTGGCCGCGCATGGCGGCATTCGCGCTCGCTGTTCGTTGTGCCGGAAGCCCGCACCTGGGTATGACCGTGTACCCGAGCGGCGTTGGCTGTTTGTGCCACTTTGGGGGAAACCGACCTGGTTCCGTTATGCGCCACGGCGGGTGGAGTGCGCTGAGCACGGGGTAGTGGTCGAACACGTTCCCTGGAGCGACGGCAAGCGGCCGGTGACCGTGGCCATGATGGGCTTTCTCGCCCGCTGGGCGCGACGGCTGAGCTGGCGGGAGACGGCGCAGGCTTTTCAGACCAGTTGGGAAGCGGTCTATCGCTCGGTGGAGTGGTTCGTGGAGTGGGGTCTGGAGCATCGCCAACTCAGTGGCGTCGAATCCATTGCCGTCGACGAGATTCACTGGGGACACAGCATGAAGGCCGACAACTTCCTGACCGTGATCTACCAGATCGACGCCGGCTGCCGGCGGCTGCTGTGGATCGGCAAGCGACGCTCGGGAAAAGACACTCCGGCTGGGCTTGAAGGCGCTGGGGCCGGCAGTGGTCAAAGGGCTGCGCTTGGTCTGCAGCGATATGTGGAAGCCCTATCTGAACGTTCTTGCCACCGAAGCGGGACAGGCGCTGCATGTGCTGGATCGCTTCCATATCACCCAGCACATGAACCAAGCCGTGAGCCAAGCCGTGAACCAAGCCGTGGAACAAGTGCGCCGGGCGGAGGGAACCCGCCTCAAAGCCGAGAGCAAAGAAGAGGCAAAGCAGCTAAAGAATATGCGCTGGTCGTTATTGCGCAAGGGAAGCCGGGTGCGCGGCAAGGCTCGCAAGAAGCTCAACGCGCTGATCGCCAGCAAATTGGAGACGGCCCGGGCCTGGGAACTGAAGGAAACATTCCTGCACTTTTGGAAGTACAAGTCGCCCCTCTGGGCAGCCGGCTTTCTGGATGCATGGTGCGACCGCGCCCAGCGCAGCCGCCTGGAACCGATGCAGAACGTTGCCCGTATGCTGCGTAATCACGAGGAGCTGCTGCTCAACTGGTTCCGCGCCAAAGGAGAGATGTCCAGCGCCGCAGTCGAGGGTCTCCACAACAACATCCGTGTGATAACCAGACGATCCTGTCGCATTCGCACCTTCAAAGCGATGGAAATGGCCCTCTATCACACACTCGGACGACTACCGGAACCGGTATCCACCCACAGATTCTGCTGAAGAGGCCATATTACGAGATAACGTTTGCGATTACCTTAATCGACGACCGGTTTACTTCTAGAGGTTATTACAAGCAGCTTTCTTCCGTCGAATGAGCGAAGGATGTCTTCCGTACTACCACAACCGCCGACCCGCTAAGCGTTCTGCCGGTTCTCCTTCGGGCTCTTTCCAGGTGTTTGCTGGATTGCTAGAGGGAAAATACGTTACTCTTCCTTAACGTCCACTTTACGGGGTCTGGACTGATCTTTGTTTTGTCGTGTACAGGTAATTGAATCGCCCTGGCGGCGCAGCATCTCCATTGATCGTGAACTCATCGATGCTGTTGTCCCGTTGCCAGTTATCGACCCATTTGAATTCGAATTCACACGGTCCAGGAGCGAGACCAAGCACCTTTCTCGGAACACTGATCATTATTTCGTTCCCTTTCACACGGTACGGGATCTCGGCTATCGGCTCCCAGTTCCAGCCATTTCTGGTGAATTCAAGAACTGTCGTGTGATCGTTCTTTACATGATGATTGATGAGGAAGTCATAGCCCTCCCAACCCGTTGCGTGATTCCGATCGATATCAATGAATAGGGTCATCCAGTTTGGATCTGTATATTTCGTGATTGGGTCTTTGGTTCTCGCATAGAAATATACGTTCTGGTCATCCCAAGCGACTTTCATCAATACCAGATCGTTGCGGCCGGTATTGTTCACATACCTTGTACTTGTGTTGTAGCCAGGGTAATCCCGATGAAAGGTATCACCTATCTCGTCTCTAAATTCAGGCTTTATTTGATTCCACTGCTGGAATCCGCCGTTGAGATCGATGGTCTGTTCCGGGCCCGCGACGGGTGGTCTTCTCGATCCCTTGTATCGACGGATGTAATCCACGAGCTGATAATAATAGTTATCGTCAAATCCACCTTTCATTGGCTCAATGTCTCGACTATGCTCTTCGTCAAATTCGTCGACAAAGATTACAGGAGCTTTGTAGCCGGCAAACTCATTGAACCTCCCGGCGATCCACTCATTCCATCCTGTCACAAAGATGAACTTTGGGTCCTGCTTGAGAGCGCTTTCCCATTGTTCGGCAACGTTATACCCATGCAATACAGCACCGCGGCTCCTGTCCAACTGACCATTATGATAGCTGCGGCCTAAGGAACGAGGATTGCTCATAGCATTCAGTTTTCCGTCTACAGCATTCTGGGCTACGCCGACGGACATCTCTTCCTTTTCGCCCTTATCGTTCCGGAACACATGTTGAGGATAGACCTCCAGCCAGCTCCACATATCTGGACCCGTGGGACCTACGAAGTAGCTTGGCTGCGGCTTTCGGAATGTGAAGAAGCTACGAAGCTTTGGATCCACTTTGGCAGGATCTGCCAGGATCAGCGGTTTGCCATCTACTTCGAACCAGAGGCTCTTGTAGAGTCCTTTGCTATAGATATCCGTATAGAGTTTTGTAACCGTCGATGCCGGATCCCAAAAGGGGGTGAGAAAGGCAATATCGGGGGTGCGATTGCCGGCAGCGCGCTCCGCACTGAAGGCCTTCATCAATGCCAGATATTGCGCTGGGTAGGTTGCCTTGTTGCTATTATCGAAGACGATCGCGTCCACGCCAGCGTCTGCGAGCATTTCCGCATGTTTGCGCAGAACCCATGGGTCGGCGGTATTGTAGAAGCCGAAGAGCGGTTCCCCCCAATGATGGGGCTCTCCTAGCTTCCCCCACAACGGACTGTTGGGCTTCTGCATAGCATCTGGATCGATCGACAGGATCCGGGAGACATCATATGGGCCGTGACCATGTGCTTCGGGGCCAAGCCAAAGGAAATAGAACATAATGACCTTGCGGTCGGGTCTGGGGTCAGTGTGGTAGGAGACATGGCGTCCGAGTGCATCGGTTGCTACCCAGGTATCGCTAAAGTTATCCCATTGCTGCTGCGCTGATGACGAGATCACACAGAAGCCCATTAATACTGTGATGATTAACCGTCTCATTATCGCTCCTCTCGGCTGTTGCCTCGCATGAGGCATGACGGTATCCAGCATGCGACCAGACATAGCACGGTAGTTTTTGATGACGCCCAACCAACTTGAGCTCGCCCTGGGTCTTCAGGACAGATCCTCGATTGACATTGATCGGCAGCGCTCCGCTGACGGTGTAGACGTCGATCTTTGGGCTTCACGCGAGGAGCCATTGCGAAGCCTTGGCGGCACGTGACGAAGTTTCTGTCCGGGCCGAATAGCTTCGACGTTCGATCCAAAGCGCCAAGGCACATCGGTCGCCCTGGCGCCTCGAACACCAACAAGTGATCAGACAAGTCACACGGCAGCTATCCGAAGAGACAATCAGAAGCGAAAATATGCTTCGAATTGAAGTTGCCGCGGAGCATTGGCCTGTCCTGTGACTTCACCGAAATTCGTCGCTGTTATGTTTGTGCTAATGCCACCGTAAATTGTCCTGTTGAACAGATTGAACGCGTCTGCCTGCAGGCTTAGTTGCATTGCCTTGGGCAATGCGAACACTTTCTGGACCGCCAGATCTTCATTCAGAGACCACGGATTATGCAGGTCAAAGGGCGCCGTACGGGGTGTGTTGCCAAAGGTGAATGGCTCTGGATTTTCGAATGCATTCACATTGATATAGGTTGTCGGCGCTCCCCCAACACCCTTGGGACTTCCGCTCCCATAGGCGCCGTTGATACGGACACGGCCAGTAAAGTTTGGGTTGTAGTTGGCATAACATCCACCTGTATAGGGCACGTCGCAGGCTGCTCCGATCGGTCCCAATGGAGTGCCTGCAGAATAGTTGTCAATGCCTGACAACTGCCAGCCGCCAACCACAGCATCCAATGTACGGCTCATGTTAGTTCCGACGGCCCGACCGCGGCCAAACGGGAGCTGATACACATAGCTGAGCGAGATTACTTGCGGCGAATTGCCAACGTCCTTGGAATACTCCTGCGTTAGATTATAGGCCGACCTGGGTGCGCCTAGAATTTCTATAACATTTGCGCCTGAGTCATCAAGTTCCTGGCTCCAGGTGTAAGAGAGCAGGAAAAGCAGCCCTTTCGACATTGTCTTCTGTGCATATACCTGCAAGGAGTTGTAGTTCGCGTGGGAGAAATCTGCATAGGGGTCCCCGACGCCAGCATATTGAGGAAACGGACGAAGCATCTGACCGATGGATCCAGAAAAGTTGGAATAGGGGAGTTGGAGTCCAGGCATTATTGCCTGGGCCTCAGCGAGCGTGGTAGGAGATGCGGTTGCCTGCAGCAAATTGCCAAGCGCCATGTATTTCGGGTTAAGCTGATCCGAATATATTCCATATCCGCCAGGAGTTGGGATGCGATTGCTTAAATTTCCAGCATAGCTGATCGACAACACGGTGGTTGGCGTCAGTTGTTGTTCAAAAGTCACGTTCCAGTAGTAAGTCGTTGGCATGATACCGCCGGTGTTCGGCCTTGGATAAGTAATCCCTCCGCCAGTGGGGCCCGTGGTGGTGTTATATCCAGTGTTGAGGGTAGGGTCGAAGAAGGGTGGAGGTGTATATGCCGGGAAAGGATTGTTCCATTGGTACGCAGGCGTAATGCCATTATTTGGTGACACTGCCGTTGGGCTAGCACTAAATCCTAGGAGGCCTGTGCCTTGCGAATTCGCATTTCCTCCAAGGGCGCCAGCCTTATAGTGCATGAGCGTAAAAGATCCTCGGAGCACCATTTTAGGATTCAGACTATACGAAAAGCCAATGCGTGGGCTAAATTCCTTGTAATCTGTTTTTACCGGTGTGCGGCAGCCGCCACAACTGTCCGTGCCATTGCCGGCAAACTGGAGTGCGCCGGGGTATCCTTCTACCTCGGGGTTTGGCTGGGTTGCGTTCATCCACGACACACGATTCAGAACTTCTTCAAATGGCTTAGGGATATCGTAGCGGAGACCAGCGTTAATGAGCAGACTGGGATTGACCTTCCAGTCATCCTGGACATACGCGGAGAAGCTGCTGTATCTAGCTCCGGTTGTCAGCACCGTTGTGTCTGTGATGCCTATGGAGTTTACTTCGCCTAACAGATAGCTGGCATACGAGTTACCTGTTGTTTCGTTGATGGTGCCTTCTGGGGTGAAGCCGGCCGTCTCATTATTGCTGAAATTAAATCCACTATTCACATTTGGGAAGCTCGTGTTTTCCTGCTCTTTGACATACTGAACGCCGAAGGTAAGATTATGCTGGCCTTTGTTCCATGCAAGGTTATCTTGTGTGGTGAATGTGTTTGCGGCTTCACTAAAAGACTGAGTGAAGTTGTTACCGGCCCAGAATGTTGGAGATTCAGGACCACCGAAGCTTACGGGTGGAAATTCGGTTTGGGGTTCACCGACAGGCAAATTGAGGAGGCCTGCCTTTTCTGCATAGTCCCCCGATGTAGTTGGATTAGTAAATGGTGTTTCGAATCGATTGAATTGGAATCCAAAGTCATTCACAAGGTGTTGTGTAATCGTGTCAGCGTCCGTGATTTGCGCGACAGTTACAATGGTTTCACCATATCTGGAACTTGTGTACGGCAGAGGAAGCTGTGGCCCTCCGTTTGGAGGCAGGCCTACGGGCGGATTACTGCCATGTTGAAAGAGAGTAGTGAGATGATTGGACTGGAAAGGCTGATAGTCGACGTTGACTGAGTACATATTTTGATCAACGCCGCCAGTGAGAAAACCCAAAAAGTTGTCCTGCAGGTTGTTATTTATCGTCGGTGGGAGAAACGATTCGAGATTCTTCGAGACGCTAGAGATGCGGTTGCTCGGGATGATGTTGCCAGGAAACGGTTGGCGGGTGCAAACGCCATTGGCATTGCACTGGGTGGTGGCGGGATCGTAGATGATCTCGCCGAGAGGCAATAAGGCGCTAAAGTCACCTGTTCTTTCCGCTGCAGTTGGAAGGTTATAGTAAGAGGGATTGGCCCCTTGTTTGAATCTGTAGCCATCATAGTTGAAGAAGAAGAAGAGCTTGTTTTTAATGATGGGTCCGCCGAGGGATGCGCCAAACTCATTTTGCTGTTCAACAGGGGTCTTGCTGGCGAAATAGCCTGCTGCGTCAAATACAGTGTTTCGAACATTTTCGTAGATATCTCCATGGAACCGGTTTGTGCCCGATTTCATGATGAGGTTGGTGACGCCGGAGCCTTGATAGTAAGCAGGGACGCCGCTAGTGATGACCTGGAACTGATCAACAACTTCAGTGGAGGTCTGTGTTTTGATGTTGCGTGCGTCCCCCTGAAGCTCTGAGGTGACGACCGGCATACCGTTGATATAGAGGAAGGAACTTTGCCCCACGCCTCCGTTCAGATTGTCGATGCCGAAGTTACCGCCTTGGGCGCCAGGCAGGAGAGTGACAAACCCGAGAGGGTTCTTGGGGCCACCATTCATTTCCAATGGCAGCGCGGTATATGCTTCATTGGACATGGTGACTTCCAACGAGCCATCACTGGTATCTAACTGAGGGGGTAGAGCAGAGACGTTCACGCTCGTTTGCATGGAGCCTATCGCCAAATTCAAGTTCAGCCCTACGATCTGCATGGCATCGACAGCCACATTGCTTTGAACCGCCTTGCTAAACCCGGGCGCCGATACGGTGACGTTGTACGTGCTGGGTGGCAGCATGCTGATCCGGTAGGTTCCGGCGTGGGATGTTGTTTGTTTGGCTGTATATCCATTTTTTGGATCCACTGCGGTGACCACAGCGCCTGATACGACTGCACCCTGACTATCTGAAACCGTTCCCTGGATAGCGCCGGTGCCAATGGTTTGCGCAATGGCAGGATTGCAGCAAAAGAATGCCAGCAGACAGACGAGCGGGAATGCGAGGTAGCGCCATGCATTGGGGAAGCGGCGGGTGAATCCTGTGAGTCGGTGGTTCAGGATGAACTCCTCTGGATTGGGATGCTGAAGATGTTCTGAATGCATTTGGGAGCCTCCATGACGTTGATCTTTGCGCGTAAGAAAAGCCGTCCGTGTTTTACTGCCACACGAGTATGGATTGGTTGAACAGGTCAATTCGGATTCCATAGGGGAAACGATTTCGACTCGTCGGTTTTGTACTCTTCTCTTTCGGACACTGTCAAGGGTTTTGTTCGGTTTTTTCGCAGGACTTTCCCCGTTTTTCTAGCCATCCGAGCCGCCGGGCCTTGATTTGGGCCTCAGTTGGAGCGCGGGGCTCAATTGCAAAAGGGGAGCGAACGCGAAAAGTTTAGGGAACTCGCGGTTTCACGTCGAGCTTAGCTGGTACTGGCCATCCGGAGAGGCAGCAATCGCGGCCCTTTGAAAGCAGTAGTCCAAACTTGTGGTCGTCCGTTTGTCGGAACGTGTAAGTGTCGTATTTCTTGAATCTTAGCGATATGCGCATCAGAATTCTGGGGAAAATCCTGATTTATTCGCAAGACTTTCCCCAGAATTTCTGGCTCTTCCGCACAATCTGTGGGTATCCGCGTCCAGAAAAGCATATATGGATGCGGCTTCGCCGCGTCAGGACGGATGAGTTTTCTGAGGGATGGCGATCTATCCATCCGGTGAGGATATTTAGGCCGGGGACTGAGCGTCTGGTTGCTCCGTCTCCGGCTGCTCACCGTGTCGATGAGTCGCGGCCGGTTATTCCTCCACGGGTCGGTCTCCACCGGAGCCCGCGTCCGCTTCACCGGCTAAAGAGAAGAATGGCCGATCCCGTCTGTTTCGATAGTCTTTGTTTACGAAGACAAAAAACATCGAAAGACAGGGACCAGCTATTCAACTTCAAGTTAAGACCATTCTGAATAAAGTGCAACGGTTTGTCGGCTTCGTGTATGAGGAAGTGCGGATGTTGGGAGCCAGCAAGCCGGAAGCGATCGAGGTCCGCGTGGCGGCCCATAGCAGCATGCGAGGGCGTTGTTCGCAGTGTCATGTTGCTTGCCCAGGCTACGACCGGCTGGAGCAGCGGCGCTGGCAGTTTGTGCCTCTGTGGAACATCCCGGTGTGGTTTGTCTATGCGCCGCGGCGGGTCGAGTGCCCGCAGCACGGGGTGGTGGTGGAGCGTATCCCGTGGAGCGACGGCAAGCGTCCGCTGACCCTGGCGATGATGGGTTTTCTGGCGCGTTGGGCGCGTCGGCTGAGTTGGCGGGAGACGGCCGAGGTCTTTCAAGTCAGTTGGGAATCGGTGTACCGGTCGGTCGAGTGGTTTGTCGAGTGGGGTCTTGCTCACCGCGTGTTGAGCGGCATCGAAGCCATCGGCGTCGATGAGATTCACTGGGGCCACGGCCTGAAGGCCGATAACTTCCTGACGGTCATCTATCAGATTGACGCGGGTTGCCGGCGGCTGCTGTGGATCGGCAAGCGGCGGACGGAGAAGACGCTTCGACTGGGCCTGGAGGCGTTGGGGCCGGCGGTGGTCCCGGGGGCTGCGCTTTGTCTGCAGTGATATGTGGCGGCCCTGCCTCAACGTTCTTGCCGCCGAGGCGGGCCAGGCGCTGCATGTGCTGGATCGGTTTCATATCACCCAGCACATGAACCAGGCGGTGGATGAGGTGCGCCGGGCCGAGATGAGCCGCCTGCGCGCGCACAGCCACGAAGCGGCGCAGAAGTTAAAGAAGATGCGCTAGCCGCTGTTGCGCAAGGGCAGCCGGGTGCGCGGCAAAGCGCGGCAGAGGCTCAACGCGCTCGTGGCCAGCACGCTGGCCACGGCGCGGGCCTGGGAGTTGAAGGAGGTCTTCGCGCAGTTCTGGAAGTATAAGTCTGTGCTGTGGGCATCGGGCTTTCTGGACGCCTGGTGCGAACGCGCCATGCGCAGCCGTCTGGAGCCAATGAAGAAGATGGCGCGTATGCTGCGCAATCACGAGGAACTGCTGATGAACTGGTTCCGCGCCCGCGGCGAGTTATCGAGTGCCGCCGTCGAGGGCCTGAACAACAAAGTCCGAGTGATCACTAGAAGGTCGTACGGATTTCGTACCTTCAAAGCGATAGAAATGGCTCTATATCATGCGCTTGGGCGACTGCCAGAACCGGAGACCGCCCACAGATTTTGCTGAGGAGGCAGTTTTTGAATGCGGTTGGCGGCTCGTCCTTGACTCTGTCTTAGCTGCGCCCGATAGCGCGTCAGGTCACGCAAATCCTGGATGGGGGCGGGCGGAACGAAACTGCCTTTGAGCAGGCCGTGTTGCAACAAGTCGGCAATCCACTCACAGTCTTTGGTGTCCGTCTTTCGTCCTGGGACAGCCTTCATATGTTGAGGGTTCACCAGCATCTGTTCGAACTGGTCCTCCAACACTGCCCATACAGGCCGCCAGTAGACCCCCGTCGCCTCCATCGCCACGTAAGTCACTTGCTCCTCTTTGAGCCACTCGGCCATCCCCAAAAGATCGCGGGTAAAAGTAGAAAACACCCGCACCTTCTGGCGCTTCCTGCCCGGAGACTCGCATACACTCACGCATACACTTACCGTCTTGCAATGAACATCCAGTCCAGCACAACGTGCATACAGAACCTGCATTCTTCGACCTCCTTCTGGATATCCTCGGCAGGAAGTCCCGGAATGAGAGTCTCTCTCGCGTGCTTGCGGCTTCGCAACAGCAACAATCCTTGGTGCCTCAGGACCTCCCAGTCAGACTAGTACGCGGGATTTGCAGCCCACTGCATGCAACGACTTTGGCCGAAGAACATCCAGCCCTACGATAATTCACTCGACCACATTTTCATCCATCTTGGTGAGCCGGAGGATCATGAACGACTTGTACCAAAGCACAAATCCGTCGCGGTCCCAGAGTAGGACCTTCAACCGGTCTCCGCGACGCGAACGGAAGAGAAAAAGGCCATCGCTCATCGGGTCCTGGCCCACCACCGCGCGCACCCGTTCGGCAAGACGATCGAAGCCGCAGCGCATGTCGGTCGCTTCCACGGCCAGCCAAATGCGCGGCCCCTGTGCCCGATCCAGCGCAC
>JAJYVU010000095.1 GCA_021791875.1 Acidobacteriota bacterium
GCCGCCGACGGTTCCGCCTTCGACGCGGCCGTGCCCGGAGTGCCTGAGCGAGATTCCGATGGCTGCGAAGCGGTGTGCGCAGTGCGGGCAGCCGGTGACGCCGGTGAGCGGGTAGCAACCCCGCTGGGGCCTGGTTTTGCATTTGAAAAGCCATGGGAGGCTCCCATGGCTTTTGTGCGTAAGTGGCTGATTTTGTTGAGTGAAATACCCATCATGGATGCGTTAACCCTCGGCATTTTTGTGGGGAAATGATTGATTCCATTGGGTTGAGTGGGTTTTTTGCGGCCAGGCCGGAGCGACTGGTGCGGTTTCGCCAGGGGGGCAGCGTAACGGGGCGGAGCGCCGCAGTCTGGAGGGGTTTGTATTCCATCATTTTTCTGCTGCGGCGGTACAGCGGCCAGGGGAAAGGCAGTCGGGGATAGAGCGGCAAGTAAGAACGGCGACAGCACGCCGTTATTCGGGGCTATACCCTACGAATTTTAGTGGCCGGAGCAGCGTCCTGTAAGTGTCATGGAATCTTGATGTTACTGGGGCAATAATATACTTGAGAAATCAAGTGGGAAGGATTAGGGTGTGAGATGGGGGCAAAGGTCTTATTGGCTGACCCTTACAATTTGAAGCCGGAGGATTCCGTGGAATTTCGTCTGGTTTACGAGGGACTGCTTTTGGGCGCGAGCAATACCAAAAATCGCTCCGATCACAAACACGCCATCCGCAAGGTGTTTCATGAGCAACTAAAGGTTTTATGGGAAAAGAATAGCGCTCTGGATCAATGGCCCAGTTGGGAAATGAATAGGCGCCGAAGTATGCGTGACAGACTCGCGGAGCATTTTAAGCACAACAATGTCAGCTATGTTCCTCTTTCATGGGACGGCCTAGGAGTTGCGTGCAGACTGGATATTTTGATGCTACGGCCTGAATCTCCAGGGCAAACATTGATTCGCGGCGGAGATATTGATAACCGATTAAAGACCCTTTTCGACGCTCTTAGGATGCCAAAGATAGGAGAAGTAGCGGAAGAGCCCGACAGTGGCGCTAACCCGTTTTATTGCTTGCTTCAAGATGACAGTCTAATCAATCACCTCTCCGTGACCACCGATTTGCTTTTGCAAGACTCTGACCCAAACAATGTGAAGCTCGTTATTTCTGTGAACCTGTGGCCGATCACCTATAACAATTTGAATATGGGGGTCTTTTAGTGAAAAGGAATTCCGAATATCAAGAATTCGATTCCGCAATGGACCGCATTCTCCGCGCCGATCCTAAAGCGGTGAAAGACGCGATGGAGAAAGAGAGCCGCGAACAGGCCAAGGAGCGCGCAGCAAAAGGAGAGCGCAAGCGCGGACGGAAACCCCAAGCGAAGCGGCGCGCTTCCACTAATGAACATTACCTCCGGTTGGATCATGCATCTGAAGTAGTAAACTCAGCTCTTCGCGCTTCTCTTGATTGCTTGAACGCATCTCCTTCAGGCGCAACTCAAATAGAGCTTGCGCCCGAGAGTCCAGAGAAAAAAGAGCCGCTTTAATCGCAGCAATTTGTTCAGCAAATTCCAGCAACGCTATGCTGTTGTTAATTTGCGAACGCTGAATATCGTAGAGGACTTTGACGCTCGGATTCTCGCTCATCGCGGAATCTTAGCACGGGGCTTAGGCCCCCGCTTCTTCCGGTAAGAATTAGGCTTGCGTCGTAGTGGTCTTGCCGGTCAGTTCGGCGTAGGTCAGCCGCTTGCCAGCGACCTGAGTCAGAGCAAAAGCGAAGCGGTCTGAGTCATTCAGCGGATTGTCTTTGGTGGAGCGCAGGTTGTACCGGAAAACCTGCTCCGCGACGTAGCGGTCCAAATGGTAAGGCTCGACTGCAACATAGGTTCCATGCAGACCGCGCTTCAACAGGCTCCAGAAGTTCTCTATGCCCTGAGTGTGAACTTCTCCACGCACATACTCTTCGATGTGTGTCACGGTCTTGTGAATGAAATCCCGAACGTCCAGAGCATCATAAGCGTTGGCGTTATCGGTGTAGACCTTCGACTTGCGCTCAACATTCTCCAGAATCTCGTTCAGCAGGGTTTCGCGCTTGACGTTGGGAACCACTTTGGCGCGAACCTGGCGAGTCTCACGGTCCAGAATCCCCATGACGGCGGTCTTGTGTTCGCCCTTCAGGCCCAGCTTGAGGCTGTTGCGGCGTTTCGCGTGCATGTTCTTTGCTTTCCCGCCCACAAAGGTTTCATCGATCTCAACAGGGCCGCGTCCATGTCCTCCGGTCTTCAGAATGGAGCCGGATTTAAGAGCTTCTCGGATGCGATGTAGCATGAACCATGCGGTTTTCTGAGTCACGCCCAGAGAGCGGGAAAGTTCATAGGAGCTGATGCCATTCTTCGCATTGGCAATGAGCCACACGGCGGGAAGCCACTTCTCAAGACCGAGAGCGGAATCCTCGAAGATGGTCCCGACTTTTACCGAAAACTGGCGCTTTGGATGCGCGCTCTTGCATTGCCACTTGTTCTGCTTTTCCAGCCACGACACATCGGCGCGACCACAGGTAGGGCATGAAACGCCATTCGGCCAACGGCGCTCGGTCAGATACCGCATGCAGTTTTCTGGGCTGGCGAAGTAAATAATGGCTTCCTGAAGTGTGCGTGGCTCTCTCATGAATCCAGTATCGTAAATCTCGATTGATTTGTCAAGTATATTATTGCCGTTACTGGACATTAGTCTTGTAAGTCTTTTTAATCATATGCTTTGCGGGCGCGGGTAATACTACGAAGCAATACGCTCTATACGATTGAAGTCGTATAAATGGTCGATTTATTCGCAGCATGGGAGATTCTGACCGGAGAGAGGAAATAGAAACGGGGCCGGCTGGATGGCTGGCCCCGTTTTCATTTTGGTCTCTATTTCTATTCTAGCGAATTTGGGGGTAATTTCCGGCAGGCGGAGGCCGCGCAGGCGGGGGCTTCGCGTTGCGCGCAAAGACGGCTCGCAGCAAAGACCACAGAGGAGTGGGTGGATGGGAGCCCGTTTTTCAGAATGTATCGCCCAGACGGGATCACCCGGCCCCATAAGTGTAATGAAGGCGAGGGAGTTGGGACTGAGCCCTTCCGTCGGAAGCTTGGGTAGGGGAAGGCCGTTTGTTTACCAGCGCGACCCGCCACGGCCTCCGCCGCCAGAACGACGCCCGCCATCGCGGCCACCGCCGCGGGAGTGTCCACCGCCAAAGCCGGAAGTCTTCGGTCTCGCCTCGTTCACAATCAGCGCACGACCGCCCACTTCGGCGCCATTCAGCGCCTCGATGGCTGCCTGTGCATCACTGTCGCTGGCCATTTCCACAAAGCCGAAGCCGCGTGTACGTCCAGTGTCGCGATCAGTGGCGAGTTTGGCGCTCTCCACGCTACCGTACCGTTCAAACATCTGACGCAGTTCATCTTCGCTGGCGTCAAAGGACAGATTGCCCACGTAAAGCTTCTTCATTGGAGTTCTCTTTCGATTGTTTCTGTTCCGGAGGAATTCATTGTGGTGTTGGAAAGCGCTACAGAATCAGATGCAATTTCCGTGCTCCGTCCAGATTCACTGGATTTCGGGGACAGCGGAGATTCGTGCTTTTCCAGCCTGCGCTGGAGCTTGCGCTCCTGTTTGGACTGTTGTTTTTCCTGGCGAGCACTCTCTTTTTGCCGTTTTACAAAAGTGGCCCTGCTGCGTGATGCCAAAGTCAGCTCTTTCTCTTCCGGATATTAGCCGGTTTTTTGAATTTTTTCTCCGCTTCCATCGCAACGGAACTACTTGTCAAGGGAATGGTTTCTTCCGGCACCGCTTGGACGAACGAACGGGGCAGGAACTTCGGGTCGCAGTGGACTCCCAGATTTGTGAGCGCAAGAGCCGTTTTGACGAGCGCGGCGCGTTTTGTGGAGAGCTTGCGCAGGTGGGCTTCGCGCGCATCCTGAGACTCAAACGTCTCCCAGCTCTGGCTGGAAGCAATCTTGCGATCAATCAAATCAATCGTCTGGTACATGTCTTTCAAAACATATGGAGTATAGGAGTTCGCCTGCATTTAACCTCGCTGTCGTTGGGGAGAGTTGCCAGTGGCGGAAAGGACCAAATCCAGACCTTCCCATTAGCACAGCCGCCTCGGCTCACAGTGCCGGAGAAATAAGCAAAGGCTCAATCAAGTCAGGGCGAGCCGGTTCGGGAAGATTCATCGGCGCATAAAGGCCCTGCGAAATATCAGACAATGCGCGGCTTGCCGTATCCTGGGTTCGCGTCGAGTCAACGTGCAGCTTCCGTACGATCCGGCTGGTCACTGTCGCAAGAAGAAAGCGATTCTCGATGCTGCGTCCGGCCGAATAAACCAGATCAGAGCGCATGAATACCTCATTTCGGGGTCGTGGTGCGTTGGCTACCAAAGCGCGACTCGATGCATGCACCCAAGGTGGGTGCGCCTGTCGGTGAGCTCAGACCTGTCGTTGCGAATCAGTGCAGGTCTGGTGAGCGATCGAGGGCTGGCTGAGAAGTGCAGAACGATCCACTTGCAAGATCGTGACTACATCCAGTGTACCCTCTTTTCGCGCCTTCCATTCGAATCGTCATGAGATCAGACAAAAGGATGCTAGACTAAACCAGATCGTCGAATCCGACTTGGTTTCCTTGCCTGTTCCGCGTCATCGCTTGACTCGCAATTAATCCCACTAGAGTTCAGCGATACATTCAAATGATTTAAGGATCTACAAATATGGAACAGGGAACAGTGAAATGGTTCAACGATGCCAAGGGCTTTGGATTTCTTAGCAGACCGAACGGTGAGGACGTCTTCGTCCACTTCTCCGCGATTGCCAGCAACGGCTTCCGCTCGCTGCAGGAAGGCCAGGCCGTCCAGTTCAGCGTCGTCAAAGGCGCCAAGGGCTGGCAGGCTGAGAACGTTCAGGCTCTCTAAGAACATCCGCATCAATCAAAACGGGAAGAATGAAAATTCTTCCCGTTTTCTATTGCGCCGGAATCGGTCTTCCCATCGATGTTCAACCAGAATCCATCAGGGCGTTGGGTCTCTCGCTACGAGATGAAGTTCGTCCCGCCGTGGCATTCGCTTCAAGAGCGGTTGGGACGTCACACCCCAATTGCAGGTTGAAAATCTTAATGCTTTCAGCGCTTTCTATGTAAAGTGCCCGGTGGATCTGAAAAGCCGCAACACAATCTTTGTTTCACGGCAAATAGAACGGCCTATCTTTCTCGATGGCCCCCCGCACCCAGAGACCGAGGCAACCTACTAACTGTTCTGATTGAGGATCACTGTGGGCGTATCGGTTGTTTGTTGGCGCCCAATCGCCATCGCACTCATTGACGCTGATAACTCCCGAAAAGTCTGCTTGTGTTGAGGATTTGCAGACGGGGATGAAGTGGCTGGGCGGGGACTGGAAGGATGGGGCCGCATATTCTTCGGCAAAATCAGGCCGCCGGCGCGTGCTGCTTTGCTCAGAATGACCCGTCATGGCGACCTGGGCCTGTTCGCCCTAATAGTGTTAACAGGCCCTCAGAGGGCGAGCGCGGGGGATGGACCTGCGTTCGCTTTGCGTGCACTATGTCGCGCATGACGGTCATCCAGGTTTCAACTTCTTATTTTGCCTGCGCCAGCCCTTCAACAACCGCAGCAAGCTTATCGAGGATCTGGTTCCAGCCCTCTAATTGACCGCTATTTTTCGCGCTCTCCATCGGTTCATTTCCAATGAAGGTGAGTCTCGTCCGGCCGTTTCCAAGATCCTCAAAGATAGTCACGTCGTACGCACCCTCTATGGCCTCGTGTTCGATTCCCATCTGCGCAGGATCAACCCTGTTTCCGTTCGAGTCCGAAAAGTACATCAAGGAAACGATCTTCTCGTGCGGAACAATCTCGTGGTATTCGACCGCATTCCAGAACTCCTGCCCATCCGGCGCCTTCATGCAGCAGAGGAATTTTCCTCCCACGCGAAAATCCATCTGGCAAACGGGCGCAGTAAAGCCCTTCGGCCCCCACCACTGCGTGATGTATTCCGGGTCTGTCCACGCCTTCCAGACCAATTCGCGTGGGGCATCAAAAACTCTTGTCACAACCATCCGCTCTGACTCATTCACCGCGCTGTTTGTCATGTTCCATCTCCGCTTTTTTCATTTGATTCACAACCACTTCCAGCTTGTCGAAACTCTCTTCCCAGAACTGGCGATAACTGATCGCCCAATCGCTGACTGCCTTGATCGCCTCCGGCCTGAGGGTGCAAATACTCTCTCGTCCGCACTTCGTCTTGATCACAATCCTTGCCCGCACCAGGCAGGCGATATGTTTTGAAATCATCTGCTGCGAGAGCTCAAACGGCTCGGTCAATCCATGCACAGAGGCAGGCCCGTGGGAGAGCCGTTCGATCATCGCCCGCCGGGTTGGATCAGACAAAGCAGCGAATGTTGTATCCAGAGTATTCACAACCAAATGGTAGTGGATTGTTCGTCGATGTCAAGTGGGAAATTCGCGATTCGTGATTTCGGAACGCCGGCTCCTTCCCCTGACGATGAAAGTGCGCACCGCGACCTGTGCAGGAGCGCGAGCCGCTGCCATGGTTACGGCGGTGGGAGGTGCTGTCAGGCGGTGGCGGGCTCTTCGGCGAGGGATTCCATGAGGGCCAATGAGAGGGTGCACTGCTTGGCTTCGTCAAGTTTGGCGCCGTTGTGAGTGAGGTAGAAGACGTCGATGGCAATTTCGCCTTCGGTGTCGATGAGCGCCACTTCGATGTTGCAGTCTTCGTCGGCGAAGCAGAGGGCGATCTGGCGGAGGAGTCCGGGCGTGTCCTGGGTGGTGATCTGGAGCAGGGTGCTGTGACTGGAGGAGACGTTGTCGAAGGAGATGCGTGTTTCGACATGGACCCTGGAGGGCGTGCGTTTGAGCTGATGACGGCGGGCGGTCATGAGCGTCTTGAGCCGCGTCTGGTGGGCGATGACCTCGCGGAGGCTTTTGAGGAAGCGCTCGACTTCAGAGGGGTTGAGCTCGAGAGTGCGGTAGGGGTCAGTGAACTGGAAGGTGTCTACGATGATGCCGGCGGCGTTGGCGAAGGCGTCTGCCTTGACGATGTTCATGCCCCAGGAGGCGAGTGCTCCGGCCATGTCTGCGAAAAGGAGCGGGCGGTCGTGGGTGATCAGCGTGATTTCGTGCAGGTGGCGGACGGTGCGGTAGGCGAGCTGGACGGGGTCCTGGCGCATGGCGGCGCACATGGAGACGTGGCGTTCGACCTGCTCGGGCAGGCGGGTCTGGAGATAGCGCTGGGGCAGGCCTTCGAGGAATGACTGGAGTCGATCTGCCTGCTGGGGTATGCGAACGAGGATGCGCTCTAGAACACTGGGGTCAGTGGCGACGTGATAGCGGGTTTCGTCGACGCTGCGGTCCAGGACGTTGGAGGTGCTGATGTAGAGCTGCCAGATCTGCTCGGCCTTCCACGGCGTGAGCGCGTCGGGAGAGACGGCGCGGATGTCGGCGTAGGTCATGAGGGCGAGCATTTTGAGCTGCTGGGGGCTGCCGACTTTGTCGGCAAAGCGGCGAATGGTTTCCGCGTCGAAGATGTCGCGGCGCATGGCGGCGGACATATCGAGATGGAGGCGGATGAGCTTGCGGATGGTTTCGCGCTCTTCATTGTCGAATTCGAGGCGTGAGAAGAGGCCTTCGCAGAACTGGACGCTCTGGATGGCGTGGTTGCCGGTGCGGCGGGCCTTGCCGGTGTCATGCATGAGGAGGGCGAGGAAGAAGAGATCGAGGCGTTCGATTTCGGGGAGAAGGGTCGCGAGGCGTTTTTCCCAGTCTTCGTGGGGTTGGCGGAGCTTGTGGATGTTTTCGATGACGACGAAGGTGTGTTCGTCGACGGTGTAGCGGTGGTAGGCGTCGCGGATGACGAGCGAGTCGATGCCGTGGAACTCGGGGATGAGCAACTCGAGCAAGCCGAGGGCGTGCATGGTGCGCAGGGCGTCGGCGGCGGAGGGGCCGAGCAGAATGCCGCGGAGAGCGTTCCAGAGGAAGGGTCCTTCGGGAAGCTGGACGGCAAGGACGGGGAGGGCCTCGGCGATGCGGTCTTCGGCGTACTGGCTGAGGCGATGGCCGTGCTGGGCGATATGCGTGAAGACCGTGAGCATGTCTTCGGCGCTGGTGACGGTGGCTCCTTCGGTGAGGTCGATGCGGCCGTCTTCGACGAAGAAATCAGTGCCTGCGATGGGAGTGCGTTTGCGGCGGAGGGCCTTGTAGAAGGAACGGCGGGGCGGCGGGACGGCATCGATGAGGAGTTGGGCGCGGCGGAAGACGGTGCGGGCCTGGCGGTAGTAGGTGCGCATCCAGTAGGCGGGGTCGCTGGTGCCGGTGGATTCGAGTCCGATGCTGAGGGCGGCGGCTTCGTCCTGGCCGTGCCAGTCGAGGGTGTTTTCGTCGCGGCCGGCGCGGTAATGGAGGAAACAGCGGGTGGCGGAGAGGAAATCGTAGGCGGATTCGAGATCGGTGTGGGTGCCGTAGAAAAAGCTGGGCGAGGTGCGCGGCCAGGTGCGTTCGTCGTGGAGGCGGTTGAGGAGGGTGAGCCATTGCGCGACGTGGTAGTCCCGCAGGCCGCCGGGGCACTCTTTGACGTTTGGTTCGAGATGGAAGATGGTGTTGCCGTACCTGGCGTGGCGGGCACGCGCCATTTCGAGGAGATTCTGGACGATGGTCTGCCATTCCCGGAGGTAGAGAGCGGGCATGATATCGGCGGTGAGCTTGCTGTAGAGGGCTTCGTCGCCGACGAGGAAGCGGCGTTCGAGGAGTGCGATGGTGAACTCGAGATTGTCGACGGAGATGCGGTCGCACTCTTTGAGCGTGCGCGTTGCCGGGCTGGCGCGCAGGCCGATATCCCACATGGCCTGGGTGAAGGTGCGGATGGCGTCCCGGTAGTGTTCGGCGGCCTTGTCGTTCTCGATGAGGAAGAGAACGTCGACATCAGAATAGGGGAAGAGTTCATTGCGGCCGAAGCCGCCGGTGGCGATGAGGGTGATGGAGGAGGATTCGCTGCCGGGGAAGACCGCTCCCCAGAGTTCGCGCAGGCGGGCGGAGACGCTGTGGGCGCGGCGGCGGGCGAGGCCGGAGCCGTCTCCTGAGCGCTCGAAGGAGATGCGTAGCGACGCCAGGTCGGCGGCGACACGATTCCTGCACTGCGTGAGCAATTCGGCAGAAAGATTCATAGGCAAATGCGACAGCCGGAGACCGGGGGAAGGACGAACGGGCGCCGGAGCAGCACGCCCGCCGGGTTAGATGGCCGTCGGACCGCGCTCGTCGTTGCGGATCCGGATGGCCTCATCAATCTTTGAAATAAAGATTTTACCGTCACCGATTTTTCCGGTGCGGGCGGCCGAGAGGATGGCGTCAACGGCTTTGTCGAGCAATTCGTCGGCGACGACCGTCTCGATTTTGATTTTTGGCAGGAGGTCGACGGTGTATTCGCGGCCACGATAAAACTCGGTGTGGCCTTTCTGACGGCCGTGGCCGCGCGCTTCGAGGATCGTCATGCCTTCGATGCCTGCTTCGAGCAGCGCCTGTTTGACTGCGTCGAGCTTGGAGGGTTGGATGATGGCTTCAATCTTTTGCATATTTCCGTCCAGAGTAAGGATCGATAGTCAGAATACTCGGAAGTTGGCGGGGAAGCTACGACGCAAAGTCGTAGCCCTCTTCGCCGTGCTGTGTAATGTCGAGTCCTTCGTCCTCGTGCTCGGGGCTGACGCGGAGGCCGATGGTCATGTCCACCACTTTGAGGATAATCAACGTGCCTACGATAGAGATGCCCCATGCGATGGCGACGCCGACAAATTGATTGAGAAGCTGGTGCCAGTTGCCCTGGATGACGCCGGACGGCAGAGTGGCGCCGGCGGCGCTCTTGAAGATCGGGTTGATGGTGCTGGAAGCGAAGATGCCGGTGAGGATAGCGCCGATGGTGCCGCCGGCTCCATGAACGCCGAAGGCATCGAGGGAGTCGTCATAGCCGAACCAGGCTTTGACGCGGGTGACCATGAAGAAGCAGAAGGCTCCGGCGATGGCGCCGATGACGAATGCAGACATGGGCTGCACGAAGCCGGCCGCCGGGGTGATGGCGACCAGGCCGGCAAC